>CAZMRF010000048.1:0-38812 GCA_964568735.1 uncultured Acidobacteriota bacterium | reverse complement strand
CCGGCCAGGACCTCGCGGCGGAAGGCCTTGTAGCAGGTCTCCATGTCGGTGAGGTTCAGGTTCGAGAGCATATTGCTGAGGAGGGTCAGCAAGCGGTTGCCGACATAATGCCAGAAGAGGTGGACCCTGTGCGATCCGGCGAGGAACCGGGAGCCGTAGACGACGTCCGCCACCCCCTCCCGCAGGGGCCGGAGGAGAACCGGGTAGTCCTCGGGGCTGTACTCGAGATCGGCGTCCTGCACGATCACGAAATCCCCGCTGACGAGCTCGAAGCCGGTGCGAAGCGCCGCTCCCTTGCCGCGATTCCGATCATGGAGCTTCACCCGGATACGGGGATCCGCGAGCTTGCCCAGCTCCTCACGAGTCCCGTCCGTCGACCCGTCGTCCACGACGACCAGCTCCGTGACCTGCTCCGTGGCGAGGACCCGTCTGACGATCTCCCGGATCGTGGCGGCCTCGTTGAAGACGGGCATCACCACGGTGACCCTCACGCCGCCTCCCCGGCCCCGCCCCGGCCCTTCAGCCAGGCCGCGAAGCGGCGGATTCCCTCCTCGATCGGGACTTGCGGATCGTAGCCCAGCTCGCTGCGCGCCCGCGTGATGTCCGCCCATGTCGTATGGACATCTCCCGGCTGGTCGGCGAGCGGCTCGACCCGGGCCGGGACGCCCAGCTCGCGCTCGAGGAGCTGGATGAGCATGGCGAGGGTGATCCTCCGGGATTCTCCGAGGTTGTAGATGCGGAATCCCCCCATCCTGTCGAGCGCCTTCACGACCCCGTCGATGATGTCGCTCACGTAGGTGTAGTCGCGCTCGGAGGTCCCGTCCCCGAAACGGGGGAGTGCCCTGCCCTCGAGGATCATCCGGCCGAATTTGTGGATGGCCATCTCCGGCCGCTGCCGCGGCCCGTAGACCGTGAAGAACCGCAGGCAGGTCACGTCGAACCCGTGGATGACGTGGCAGGCGTGGCAGAGGAGCTCCCCCGCGGCCTTCGTTGCCGCGTAGGGCGATACGGGCTGGGCCACGGGCTGGTCCTCCGAGAACGGTACGCGATTGCTGTTGCCGTAGACGGAGGAGGAGGAGCCGAAGACGAACCGTGTGACCCCGTGGCGGCGGCAGGCTTCGAGGAGCCGTGACGTCCCGTTGAGGTTCACGTCGGTGTAGAGGATCGGGTCCACGATGGAGGGGCGCACCCCCGCCCGCGCCGCGAGGTGGACCACGGCGTCGAACCGCTCCGAAGCGAGGACCTCTTCCAGGATTGCGTCATCCCGGATGTCGCCCTCCACGAACGCGAAAGAAGCGCGTCGCAGGGAGATCGAGAGGTTCTCCCTCTTGAGCCGCGGGTCGTAGAAACCGTCCAGGTTGTCGAGACAGACGACCCGGTCGCCTCGATCAATGAGCCTCTCGGCGAGGTGCGAGCCGATGAAGCCCGCCCCGCCCGTCAGGAGGATGCTGCTCACGAGCAGCCCCGCTGGATCCTCACAGGCTGATCACCTTGGAACGGCCGCGCCGGATGCCGCGGGTGGCCGCGCGAGTGTCCACCACGATCCGGCTGCGGTCGACGAGCTTCTGGTAGTCGATCTCCGAATGGTTCGTGACCACGACAGCGCAGTCGAAGGAGCGCAGCGCTGCTGCCGTCAGCGGGATGGAGCGGCCCCCGGGGCCGTGCGCGCCCGCCGGAAGGAGGGGAACGAAGGGATCGTGGTACCGGACCTTCGCGCCCCGCTCCACCAGCAAACGCATCAGGTCGAGGGCGGGCGACTCCCTGATGTCGCTGGTGTCCTTCTTGTAGGCGACCCCCATGATGAGGATCTTCGAGCCCATGAGAGCCTTGCGGCGCTGGTTCAGGGCGTCCACCACGCGGCCCATCACGTGGTGCGGCATCTGGCCGTTGATCTCCGCGGCGAGCTCGATGAACCTCGCCTGGTAGTCCAGCGTGCGGAGCTTCCACGAGAGGTAGTGAGGATCAATCGGGATGCAGTGGCCGCCGAGACCCGGCCCCGGATAGAACCTCATGAAGCCGAAGGGCTTCGTGCCCGCCGCGTCGATGACCTCCCAGACGTCGAGCCTGAGCCGATCGCAGATGAGGGCGATCTCGTTCACGAGCGCGATGTTGACCGACCGGAACGTGTTCTCCAGGAGCTTGATCATCTCGGCCGCCCGGGCCGAGGAGACCGGCACGATCGTGTCGACGGCCTGCGCGTAGAGCTCCGCCGCCATCTTCCCGCAGGCCGGCGTGATCCCCCCGACCACCTTGGGCGTGTTGCGGATCCCGAACTTCTTGTTGCCCGGATCCACGCGCTCGGGCGAGAAGGCCAGGAAGAAATCCCGTCCCGCCTTGAGCCCGGACTCCTCGAGGCGGGGCAGCAGGATCTCCTCCGTCGTGCCCGGGTAGGACGTCGACTCGAGCACCACGAGCATTCCCCGGTGGATGCGGGGAGCCACCTGATCCAGGGCCGAGACGATGTAGGAAATGTCAGGGTCACGGGTCTTCCTCAGCGGCGTGGGGACGCAGACGATCACCGCATCCAGCTCCTCCACGACGCCGAACTCGGCCGTCGCGGTGAAGAGTCCCTTCCGCGTCGCCTCCCTGACCCGCTCCGCCGGCACGTCCTCCACGTAGGAGCGGCCCGCGCCCAGGGCTTCCACCTTGCCCGCGTCCACGTCGATCCCCGAGACCTTGAAGCCCGCCCGCGTGAACTCGAGGGCGAGCGGAAGTCCCACGTATCCGAGGCCGATGATGCCGATCCGGGCCCGTCGATCCCGGATCTTCGCCCGGAGCCTTGCCGTCGAGGCGGCACGCCCTGATTCGTCGCTCACGCGTCCTTCTCCTTTCCCTCGTGCATCTGCTTCTCCTGCTCTTCCATCTCGTGACTCCGCGCCTTCTCGCCTTTCTCCCGGTAGTGCTGGATCAGCCAGGACATGACCCGGCTCTCCCTCACCCCGCGCAGCACGTTCCTGAGCTCCTCGTAGATGGCAGGATCGTTGATGAAGGCACCCGCCGTCCCCTCACCACGGTTCAGCTTGCCCGAGATGTCCCGGAGGTCCCGTGTGGCCTGCCGCATGTTCTCGAGAAGCTCCTCGGCATATGGATCGTCCCCGAGGAGGCGTCCCGCAAGTCCCTCCCCAGCTTCCATGTCCCCCGTGATCCGGGCGAGGCCGGCCGCGCTGGACTCGAGGTTCGCGAGAATGTCGGACATCGGCCCGTTCGGGTCCAGCGCGCGCATCAGGGCGCCATCTTCGGCCCCCAGGCGCTCGAGGAGGGCCTCCATGCGCCCCATGGTCCCCTCCATCCGGGAGACCATCTGCGTGGCGAAATCCTCGTCGGTGAGAAGCCTTCCTACGAGGCCCCGCCCCTGCTCGACCCGCTCGATGACCTCCTTCGTGCTCTCGATGCTCTCCCGAACGTTGGCCAGGCTGTGCTTGCCGAAGTTCGGATCGAAGAGGGCCTGCCCCATGAGGGTGTTCGGGTCCTGGAGCTGCTTGAGCACGACGGCCAGGGAGGCGGTGACATCCTTCAAGTCCTCGGCGATGGTGGCTCCGAGCGCCTGCATCTCCTCGAATCCCAGAGCCTGGGGCACCTTCACGTACGAGCCGGGCTCGAGGGCGGGCAGCGAGGGGGTGCCCGGAGTCAGCTCCAGGAACTTGTCGCCGCCGAGCATGCTCAGGATCTTCAGCGAAGCCTCCGTGTCCTCGCGGATTCTCCCCTGCACCGCGCTGTCCACGGAGAACTCGACGTCAATCGCCAGCAGGTTGGGATCGGAGGGCAGCTCGACGCCCGTCACGGTGCCCACCTGGACCCCCGCCAGCGTCACGGGCGAGCCCACGTTGAGCCCGCCGGTGTTGGGCAGACTGAGCTTGTAGGTGACCTTCCTCGCCCAGAGCTTCGATTCGCCCCCGATAGAGAAGATCCCCGCAGCGAAGATCACGGCGGCGAGCGTCACGACGATCCCTACCGCGGCATCCCTCGCCCTTTCGGTGCCTCGCTTCATCATCCGCCTCCTTCGAGTGAATCCCCCGACAGGAACGCCCTGAGCCGGGGATCGCCGCTGGATCTGGCCTCTTCCATGGA
Organism: uncultured Acidobacteriota bacterium; assembly: GCA_964568735.1. GTDB lineage: Bacteria > Acidobacteriota > Polarisedimenticolia > JACPZX01 > JACPZX01 > CAZMRF01. The sequence continues at coordinate 34,744 of CAZMRF010000048.1, read as the reverse complement.
TCCGACGAAGACCAACCGGCCATCATAGAGGTAGGCCAGCCTGTCGCCCACGTGGAAGGCGCTCGCGATGTCGTGCGTGACCACGATGGAAGTCACTCCGAGCGCGCGCTGGATGGAGCGTATCAGCCTGTTGATCGCGTTGGCCGTTATCGGATCGAGCCCCGTCGTGGGCTCGTCGTAGAGGAGCCCGTCGGGCTCCATCGCGATGGCCCTCGCGAGGGCCACCCGCTTGCGCATGCCCCCCGAGAGATCCTGGGGCATCAGCTCCTCGACCCCCTCGAGCTCGACCATCGCGAGCTTCTCGCGGACCCTCCCCGCGATCTGCTCCTCGTCCAGCTCGCCGATCTCGCGCAGTCCGAAGGCGATGTTCTCGTGGACGCTCATGGAGTCGAAGAGCGCGCCGGCCTGGAAGACCATGGAGATCTTCCGCCTGACCGGCATGAACCCGCCCTCGTCCAGGTCCGTGACGTCCACGCCGCGCACCAGAATACGCCCCGCGTCGGGCCGGTGCAGGCCGATGACGTGGCGCAGCAGCACGCTCTTCCCCGTACCGCTGCCGCCGATGACCACGACGGTTTCGCCCCTGAGGATGTCCAGATTGACCCCCTGGAGAACCTTCTTCGGGCCGAAGGCCTTGTGGATCTCCTCGAACCTGATAAAGGTAGTGTCCAAGCCCGGCCTCAGAGGATGACGTAGAAGAACTTCGTGAGGAAGAAGTTGGAGATCAGGATGAGGATGGACGCCGTGACGACCGTCTGCGTCGTCGCCCGGCCGACTCCGTCGGCGCCTCCGGAGGCCCGCATCCCGTTGTAGCAGGCGACCAGGGCGATGATCAGGGCGAAGAAGGGCGTCTTCCCGGTTCCGGTGAAGACCTCCCGGAAGTGCAGAGAGGCCACGACCTGGTTCATGTAGAAGGAGGTCGTCTGGTCCAGCTCGAAGACGCTGATCACGAGCCCTCCGAGGATTCCGAGGAAGTCCGCCAGGATGGTCAGCGCCGGAAGCATGATGAAGGTCGCGACCACGCGGGGGACGACCAGCTTCTTGATCGGATCCGCCCCGAGCGCGCGGATGGCGTCGATCTGCTCGGTAACCGCCATCGTCCCCAGCTCCGCCGTGATCCCCGCGCCGACGCGCCCCGCCACGACCAGGCCGGTCAGCACGGGCCCCAGCTCCTGGACGACGGAGAGGGCGACCGCCTTGCCCGTGAGGAGGCGGGCGCCGTAGACGGCCAGGGTGTAGGCGGCCTCCAGCGCCAGGACCATGCCGCTGAAGACCCCGGTGATCGTCGCGATCGTCAGCGAGCGGACCCCGATCCGGTGGAGCTGCACCATGATCGCCTCCCCTTCGAAGGGGCGGCTGAACAGGTGCTTCAGGGTGTCCCGGAAGAGGATCGCGATCGCCCCGACGTGGCGGAACCCAATTTGGAGCGATTCGCCCATCCGGTTGAATGCTGTGAGCGGGGGGGTCAAGATTCGTCCCCGTATCCCCGGGGATGCGCGCGGTGCCACGCGAGCGCCGTCTCGACGATCGTCCTCAGGTCGCTGAAGCGCGGGTTCCACCCCAGGTCCCTCTTGATGAGACGGGACGAAGCGATGAGGACGGCCGGATCGCCGGGCCGGCGGCGCTCCTCGACGACGCGGATCGACGAGCCCGCCACCTCCTCGGCTGTCTTGATGACCTCGCGCACGCTGACGGCGTGGTCGGCGCCGAGGTTGTAGGCCCGGAACGGGCGCTCACGGTCGAGGCCCGGGAGCGCTTCGAGGGCGAGGATGTGGGCCTCGGCGAGGTCCATGACGTGGACGTAGTCGCGGACGCAGGTGCCGTCTTCGGTGGGATAGTCCGTTCCGAAGAGGCTCACGTGCGGGGCCTGGCCCAGCGCGGCCCGGACGACATTCGGGACGAGGTGCGTCTCCGGCTCATGGTCCTCGCCGAGCGAGCCGGCGGGCAGCCCTCCCCCCGCGGCGTTGAAGTACCGGAGCGAGATGGCCCGGAACCCGTAGGCCCTCCCGTACCATCCCAGGAGCCGCTCAAAGGCCAGCTTCGTCTCGCCGTAGGGGTTCGTCGGCTCCAGCGGGTGAGCCTCCGTGATGGGCACGGAGATCGGCTCGCCGTAGACGGCCGCCGTCGAGGAGAAGACCATCCTGTCGATGCCGCGGGCCCGCAGCACGTTGAGGAAGGCGACCGATTTGACGACGTTGTTCTCGTAGTAGCCGGCGGGGTCACGCATGGATTCCCCCACCTGGGCCGACGCTGCCATGTGGATCACGGCCTCGATATCGGCCATCTCGAGCGCGCGGTCGACGGCGTCGGTGTCCACGATGTCGCCGGCCACGAGGTCACGCCCCTCGACGGCGCGGCGGTGCCCTTCGCCGAGATTGTCGAGGACGATCACCCGGTCCCCGCGGCTGCGAAGGGCGCTCACGATGAAAGACCCGATGTAGCCGGCGCCGCCGGTCACGAGCACGTTCATGCGACTCTGCTCTCCATCAGCGTCAATCGGCCACAGCGATCTCAGCCCGGGACGGAGGGCACCGCCCTGCGCTCCTACTTCCGGCCGGAGTCACATCGATTTCAGACGTGTCTTCCCGTCCGGCCTCCAGACGTACGCTCCGGGCGGCGCCCTCCGTCCCGGGCCAGTTGAGGGGGCGGGCGATCATCGTGGGCGGCCCCAGCCGCCTCCACCGGGGGTGGAGATCGTCAGGATGTCGCCAGGATGGACTCGCGTCCGGAATTTGGCCGGCATCTTCTCCTCGCGGCCGCCGGCGCGGAGGATACGATCTTCTCCGGGTCGCCCGTCGCCGCCTCCCTGCAGCCCCCAGGGCGCGCACTTGCGGCGCTCGGCGAGGAGCGTCACCTCCGCCTCCGCGAGAAACTCGTACTCGCGGATGAGCCCCTCCCCGCCCTCGTGCAGCCCGGCGCCTCCCGAACCGCGCCGCAGGGCGTACCGGCGGATCACGACGGGCATATCGTGCTCGATCGCTTCGATGGGCGTGTTCAGGGAGTTGGTCATGTGGGTGTGCACGCCTGAGAGCCCGGCGGCGCGCGGCCGGCCTCCCATCCCTCCCGCGAGTGTCTCGTAGTAGGCGAAAGCTCGTCCGGTGCGCGGATCGGTGCCGCCGAAGGTGACGTTGTTCATCGTGCCGCTGCTGGCCGCTGGGATACGATCCGGCAGCGCGGCCGCCAGAGCCCCGAAGAGGACGTCGGTGATCCTCTGGGAGGTCTCCACGTTCCCCGCGGCGACGGCGGCCGGCGGCCTAGCATTCACGAGGCTCCCCGGGGGGGCGATGATCCGGAGGGGCCCCCAGCAGCCTTCGTTGGCCGGGACCTCGGAGGGCAGCAGGCAGCGCAGGACGTAGAGCACCGCGGAGCGCGTGATGGCCTCGACCGCATTCACGGGCCCGCGGACCTGAGGCGCGGTGCCCGTGAAGTCGACGACCGCCTCCTCCCCCCGTACGGCGATCTTCACGCGGATGGGAAGCGGCCCGCTTCCCTGGCCGTCATCCTCGATCTGATCCTCGAAGGACCACTCTCCGTCGGGGATTCCCAGGATGAGCGCTCGCGTCCCCCGCTCGGCGTAGTCGATGAGCGCGGAGGCCTGGCCGGCCACCTCCGCGGCCCCGTAACGCCCGCACATCTCCGCGAGCCTCCTCTGACCCACCTCCAGGGAGGCCCTCTGCGCTCGGAGGTCGCCGATCCGCTCCTCGGGCGTCCTCACGTTCGCGAGCACCAGCGAGAGGATGTCCCGATCGTAGGCGCCCTGCCGCACGAGCCGGATGGGCGGGATCCTCAGCCCCTCCTGGTAGATCTCCGTGGAGAGGGGCATCGAGCCGGGAGAGATGCCGCCGATGTCCGCATGATGCGCGCGGGCCGCCACGTGGAAGAGCGCAACGCCCGAGCCTCCTTGCGGAACGAAGGGCGCCACGAGCGTCAGGTCCGGAAGGTGAGTCCCGCCGTGAAAGGGGTCGTTCAGGGCCGCGACGTCGCGGGGGCCGAGGGCGAGCGCGCCGAGAACGGCCTGGACCGACGCGGGCATGGACCCGAGATGAACGGGCATGTGGTCGCCCTGCGCGACGAGCCGCCCCGAGGCGTCGAAGAGCGCGCAGGAGAAATCCCGGCGCTCCGTGATGTTCGGCGAGTAGGCCGCCCGCTGGAGGGCGGCGCCCATCTCGTCGCAGACCGAAGCGAAGAGGTTCCGGAAAACTTCCAGGCGAACCGCGTCCTTCACGGCGAGACCTTCATCTCGAGATGACCCCCGCTCGTGACGAGCGCGCTCGCGCCTCCCGGGACCCAGGTCGTCGCCCCCGCTTCGGCGATGACGGCCGGCCCCACGATGGAGTCGCCGGGCCGGAGGGCCGCTCGATCGTGCAGGGCCGCCTCGCTCCAGCCCCCGCCGTCCCAGGCGCGCACCTTCTCGCGCGTGCGCGGAGAAGATCCCTCCCACGGCACGGGGAGCGGCGGTTCGGCAACAGGCGCGCGCACCATCACCTTCAACGTCACGGCCACGACCTCTTCATCCCGCCGCACGAAGCCGTACCGCCTCTCGTGGAGATCGTGGAAGGCCTCCACCCAGCCCTCCGCCGGGACCTCGATCTCGTGGGACTGTCCCGGGTACCGAGCCTCGATGGTCCGCTCCGCCTGGATCTCGCCGGGCGCGGCACGCGTCTCCGCCGCGAGCCTCTCCCGAGCCTCCCTCTCGACCGGAGCGAAGAGCGCGTCGAGTCGCTCCGCTCCGAGCGAGGACTCCGCCTGGAGAACCGTGGCCGTCCGGGCCACGACGAGGTCGCCCGCCAGGAGGCCCCAGGCCGAGAAGACGCCCGGCGCGGCCGGGACGAGGACGCGCTCGATGCCGGCGGCACGCGCGAGCTCCGCTGCGTGGAGCCCTCCCGCGCCGCCGAAGGCGCAGAGCGTGAAGGCCGCGGGGTCGTGCCCGCGGAAGAGCGAGACCTGGCGGATCGCCCGGGCCATTCTCACGTTCGCCACCTCGAGGATGCCAGAGGCGGCCCCTTCGGCCGACAGGCCCACCGCCGAGGCCAGCTCCCCCAGAGCACGGGCGGACGCGCCCGGGTCGAGCACCATCCGACCACCAAGGAACCTCTCCGGCCGGATCCTCCCGAGAAAGAGGTTGGCATCGGTCACGGTGGCCGGCCCCCCGCGCCCGTAGCATGCGGGGCCCGGGTCGGCTCCTGCGCTGGCGGGGCCGACCTTCAACGCGCCTCCCGCATCCACCCACGCAATCGATCCCCCGCCGGCCCCCACGGTATGAATGTCGATGGCGGGAATGCGGATCGGATGGCCTGCCACCTCGGACTCGCCGGTCAGGCGGATCTCTCCAGGGATGAGCGATACGTCCGTCGACGTGCCGCCCATGTCGAAGGAGATGACCTGCTCGATCCCGGCGGCCTTGCACGTGGCCCTCGCGGCGACGACGCCGGCGGCAGGACCCGATAAGACCGTCGTCACGGCCTCTTCCGAAGCCCGGGCCGGAGATGCCGACCCCCCGTTGCTGCACATGATCCTGAGAAGCCTCCCCGGAAGAACCTCTCCGAGCCTTCCGAGGTAGGCCCCCATCACGGGAGCCACCGCCGCGTTCACCGCGGCGGTGCTGAACCGCTCGTACTCACGAAACTCCCTCACGATCCTCGACGAAAGCGTCACGGGCCCGTGGAAGACCCCCGCGAGGATGCGCCCGGCCTCCTCCTCGTGGAAGGGGAGGCGCCAGGAGTGGACGAAGGCCACCACGAGGGAAGCTGCCCCGGCCCGCTCCGCGGCCTGGCCGGCCCGCAGCACGGCTCCGGCGTCGAGCGGGGTGCGGACTTCGCCCGATGCGAGGACGCGCTCGGGCACGCCGAAGCGCAGCTCGCGGGGGACGAGCGGCCGGGGGCGGCTCACCTCGATATCGTAGAGCGAGGGGCGCGCCTGCCGGCCGATCTCGAGGATGTCCTCGAAGCCCTCGGTCGTGACGAGAGCCACGGGAGATGTCCTCCCCTCGAGGAGCGCGTTCGTGGCCACGGTGGACCCGTGGACGATCTCCCCCTCGAAGCCCCCGCCAGCGGAGGGAGCGAGCCCGGCCTCCGAGAGTGCCTTCAGGATCGCCGAGGCTGGATCGCCCGGCGTCGAGGGAACCTTGAAGGTCGTGAGGGCGCCTTGGCTCTCGATGACGACGTCGGTGAAGGTGCCGCCTGTGTCGATGCCGATTCGCATGGATGACGCCGTGGAGGAGCGCTGATTATACTCGCGCCCCCCCATGGTCCGCGTCGCCCTTCACGCTTTGCTGATCGCCTTCTACACGCTCCTCATGGGAGTCCCGGCGATGCTCTTCTGCCTGCTCGTCCCCAACGGCAGGCCGCTCCTGTGGTTCGCGCGTCCCTGGGCGTGGCTGATCGCGAAGACGTGCGGCACGCGGGTGGTCGCCTCGGGGCTCGAGAAGATCCCGCGCGATCGGGCGTGCGTCTTCATCTGCAATCACCAGAGCCACTTCGACATCATCGCCCTGATCCTCGCCCTTCCTGTGCAGTACGGGATCCTCGCGAAGCGCGAGCTCTTCCGGATCCCGGTCTTCGGATGGGCCCTGTGGCTGGCCGGTCTCGTTCCCCTGGATCGCGCGAATCGCGAGAAGGCGATCGCGGGAATCCACAGGGCGGCCCTGGCGGTGCGGAAGGGGCGGTCGATCGTGATCTTCGCCGAGGGGACGCGCAGCCCCGACGGGAGGCTCCAACCGCTCAAGAAGGGCGGCTTCCACCTGGCTCGCCAGGCCGGCGCCCCCATCGTCCCTGTCAGCATCCGCGGGGGCCGCGAGGTGCTCGCCCGGGGCAGCCTCAGGATCCGCCCCGGGACGATCGATGTGGTCGTGAGTGACCCCGTCCCGCCGGGGACGGACGACGCGCCTCCCCTCCAGGAGGTCATGGCCAGCGTGCGCGAGGCGCTCCTGGCGGGGCTGGAGGTGAGCGCGCCCCGGGAGACCTGACGAGGCGTCAGCCGAGTCGGCGCCTCAGGCAGATCGCAGGCGCGGGCTCGAAGCCCTGGGCTTCGAGGAATCCGAGCAGATCCCACTGGTTCCAGGCGACCTGCGTCTCGAGGTGCTCGATCCCGAGCGCCTTCATGTTCATCTCGAGCTGCCGCACGAGCGCCTTGCCGACTTTCCGTCCCCTGAAGGCCGGATCCACCCCGAGGGTGTCGACGGTCGCCGCCGGCTCCGGCCGGCCGAATTCCCCGTAGAAGACCGAGCCGAGGAGGAATCCCGCGACCGCTCCTTCGATCTCCGCCACGAGCGAGATGCGTACGCCGCTCTGCTCGAGCGCGGCCGCCACCTTGACCTCCAGGTACTTGCGGCGCGTGCGGCCTCCGATCCTCTCGTCGATCCTGACGATGGCGTCGAGGTCCGCGGCCCGGAGGCTCCTGACGACGACCGAGTCGACGTCCAGCACTCCCGGCGACGTTTCATCGCTCGCGACGCCGGCCGGATGCTCCCTGTGCCTGCTCATACCCGTGCCTCCTCGAATCCTGTCCGGCTCAACCGCTCGTGCCTGAAGGCTGCCCAGATGGCGGCCCCGACGGCCCCCGCCCAGGCGGAGAGCTCGTGCGTGCGGACCTCCACGTCGAGCTTCTGCGCCGCGATCTCCTCCCTCAGCGCATCCAGCAGGCCCTCATCGGCCGCCAGCCCGCCCGTGACCATCATCGGGCCGGTGACTCCCGCCGCCGCGACGAGCTTCGCGAAGCGTCCCGCCATGGAGAGATGGATGCCCTTCAGGATGTCCGCGGTGGAGATGCCCCGCGAAGCCATGTTGATGACGTCGGTCTCCGCGAGCACGGCGCAGACGCCGCTGACCTTCTCGGGCTTCTCCGCCTTGCGGGAAAGGGCTCCCACTTCGTCGAGCGTCACGCCCAGATAGCGTGCGATACTTTCTAGAAATTGCCCCGAGCCGCTCGCGCACTGGCTGGTCATCCGGTAGCCGAGGACCTTCCCCCTGGAGTCCATCCGTATGGCCCGGGCGTGGAGGGCCCCCACATCCAGGGCGGCGCGGGCCGAAGGATCGAGGAAGAGGGCCCCTCGCGCGTGCGCGGTCATCCCGTAGAAGTGCCCACGCCGGAATTCGACGAGCTCTCCCTCGCCCGTCGTCGCGACATAGTCGACCTGGTCCGCTTCGATGCCCGAGGCAGCGAGCGCCTCCTCCCACGCCATGCGGATGACCGAGCGGGGCTCGCGCCTGCGGATGCGCCCCGCCGCTCTCCCGAGAAGCTCCTCCCCGCCTCCGCCGCCGCGGACGACGGCGCACTTCACGCTGCTGCTTCCCACGTCGATGCCCGCCCCGAGGGTCACGCGGCGCTCCCCTGCGGCAGGCCCGTCCCACGCGAGTCACGGATCTCGCCGTCGACCGGCGTGGAGGTCGCGCCCTTCATGGCGAAGAGCGCGGCGCCCAGCGCGCCGGTGTAGATCGAGTCCGCCGAGATGTTGAGCCTCCGCTCGCCGTAGTTCTCGCGGACGAGCCGATCGAGGGCGGCCACGGCCGCAGGGTTCTTCGCGACGCCACCTGTGAACGTGAATTCGTCGCGGATCCCTCCCGAGCGGGCCAGCAGGGCCATGGCGCGCAGGATGATGGCGCGGTGAAGGCCGGCGAGGATGTCCTCCCGCTTCTGCCCGACCGAGAGGCGGTCGCGGATCTCCGCCCCGGCGAAGACGGTGCAGGTGCTGCTGATCTTCACCGGCACCTTCGACGTTTCCGCGAGCGGCCCCAGCTCGTGGAGACCCAGGCTCATCTCGTCGGCGATGTAGCCGAGGTAGCGGCCGCAGCCGGCCGCGCAGCGATCGTTCATCTGGAACGAGGTGACGATGCCCTGCTCGTCCACCTGGATCGCCTTCGTGTCCTGGCCTCCGATGTCGAGGACCGTCGCGGTGGAGGGGAAGAGCGCGTGGGCGCCAAGGCCGTGACAGAGGATCTCCGACCGGATTCTCTCCCTGGGGAAGGGCAGCCGGGCCCTCCCGTAGCCGGTTCCGACGCTGCTCGCCTCCTCGAGGGGGAGCGCCGCGGCGGCATCCACCCTCTCCCTGAGGCGATGCCTCTCCTCCGGCGTGAGCGACGTGTCACCCGCGAGCGCCTGCTCCACGGCCGCTCCGGCATGAGCTTCGAAGGAGAGATCGAGGAGGCTGTTCTCGACCTTCAGGATCGACTTGTCGAAGATCCCGGCCAGGCTCTCGAAGGGAATCCCATCATCGGCGCCGGAGCGCTCCGCGAGGGCGAGGTACTGGCTGCCGGAGATGTCCTTGAAGAAGTCCGAGCCCCTGGGGGCGCCCGGCGCGAAGAGGCGCGTCGCCGCCATCTCCATGGCGTCGAAGATGAGGGAGACGGCGCCGACCAGGCCTTCGCTCCCGCCGCGATCCGCGCGGGCATCCGCCTCGAGGAGCGCCTCGGAGCGAAGCAGGCCGAGCTGGAGCCTGTACTGCTCGAGGCGGAAGGCGCGCGCGAGCCGGCTCACGAAGGGCTCCCGCAAGGGCCGGATCGAGACCAGCCCGGCGGGAGAGCCTCCGCGAGGAGAGTCCGCCGGGCCGCCGTTTCCCACCGGCTCGTGCAGGCCGCGGCGCACGAGAGCGAAGCGGGCGTCTACGAAGGCCTCGGTCCGGGCGATGGCGCAGGCGGCGTCGTAGTTGTTTCTACTGTTCGTGATCCCGCGGCCGAGGAGCGCTCCCCCTTCGTCCAGTATCACCGCCTTGGTGGTGGTGGATCCGAGGTCGATGCCTACCCAGCACTTCATGCGGCCCCCGCAGGCCGGGAGCGCTTCTGCTCGATCATCTGGAGATAGCTCTCGATCCGGTTCTTCACGTTCGCTGCGGAGAAGTACCGGGGGTCCACCAGGTCGGACTCGATGAAGCCGCCCGCGAGGCCCGTGCGCCTCTCGAGCTCGCGCAGCATGAGGAGCTGCCCCGCCGAGAACGAGTTGCAGCTCTTCACCGAGTGGATGAGGAAGCCGTCGGCCTCGTACCGGCGGACGTACTCCTCGATGAGGTCGATGCGACCGGGGAGGTTCAGGTTCGTGTAGCAGCCGAGGCAGTAGCGGGCCATGGACTCCAGGGGCCGCTCCGGATCGTGCCTGAAGCCGCGATCGTAGAGCCCTCCCACCCTCGTGTAGGTGGAGGCCACGGAGACCGCTCCCTCCGACGCGAACATCCCCCAGAACTCGCGGAAGGAGGTCCAGTTCGGGGGGCCCTCGATGACGAGACGGAAGCGCTGCTCGCCCATGGGGCCTTCGGGCGTGACCGGGCCCTCCCCGCGCTCGAGGCGTCCTTCGACCTCGTGACGCAGGCTTCGGTAATAGCCGAGGGCCTCGGGCGTCCCCCTGAAGGAGCTGAAAATCGGGCCGATGTAGTAGACGCCCCCGAAGTAGGCGTCGATGGGCGACGGCCGCGCCCGGGCCGACTCGAGCGTCCAGACGAAGTCATCTTCCGCCTGCGCCGAGAGAGCGAGGCGCCTCGACAGCTCGGCTTCGTCGAGCTTCCGGCCCGTCACCGACTCGAAGGCGGGGATGACCGTCTCGCGGAGCTGCTCCTCGACGTAGGCGACCATCTCATCCGTGATTTCCCCGTCTCCCTGGTAGGGGACGTGGAGCATCGCGACAGGGCAGCCGTATTCCTCGCGCAGCAGCTCGAACCACTTCATGAAGGTGAAGCACCCCGTGTAGGAGAGCAGGAGCAGGTCGGGCTTCGGCAGCACCTCCCCCGTCGGGCCGACGTTGCCGGAGCGCAGCATGCCGATGTCGCACTTGACGTAGGTGCAGACGTCCTCGGAGTGGCCCGCCTTCTCCGCGATGGCGATGTAGCCCGCGGACTTCTTCCGCATGGCTGACTGAAGGGCGTTGATCTCGGGCAGCACGGGCAGGCAGCTGAAAGCGCCGATGAGCTCGGTGAGGTTGCCCGGCACGAAGGTGTAGACGACCGGTTGTTTCGCGGCATTCGCGGCGGCCAGGCGCTTGTAGTGGCCCGCGATCATCTCCTTCTGGAGATCCATGCTGGGCTCCTTGCTCACGGCCCCGTCCCCGCCGGAAGGTCGTGCCCCGCTCATGCCTCGCTCCAGAGCCGGATCGAGTCGGCGAAGGTACCCGTCTGCTCTCTCACGGCCTGGAACTGGCCCGTGTCCTCCGAGAACTTGAACGAAGTGTGCGGAATCCCCTCCCGGTCCAGCGCGTCCTTGAGCATCGGTTCCTCCAGGAGAGCGGGATCGCAGAAGCTCGCGGCGGCGAAGACGACTCCGTCGGCCCGGAGGCTCCGGACCTTCTGCACCAGCCAGGCGCCCTTCTGCTCCGTGGGCGCGTAGCGGCTGGCGGTGGGCGTCCCCGAGTGGACGAAGGCCCGCGCGAGCGCGGAGAGGGGATCGCCCCCGAGCGGCACGTCCTCGCGGATGTAGCGGCTCCCGAGGATCAGATCGTCGTCGACCAGGTCGCAGCCGGCCCTCTCGAGCGTGCGGAGGAGGCCGATGGGGGGCTGCTCGCAGAACGACCCTGTGAGGATCACGCGGATGTTGTCCAGCTTCGGCCTGTCGGCGGCGGAGACGGCGGCGATGTAGTCGCGGAGGAGGCGGCTGTGCTCCTCGACATCGAGCAGGCAGCCGGCGCGAATCACCTCGTAGGCTTCCGATGCCGGCGTACGCCAGGGCTGCGCGGCGCGCAGGTCGTAGAGCAGGCGGACGAGACGGCCGTTCTCGTTGTAGGCGGCGATGGACTCCCCGAGGCGCTCGTCCGTGATCGGCTGCGAGCCGAGGCGTTCGAGCCCCGCGCGAATCGCCTGCAGCTCGCGGCGGCAATGGCGCTCGGCGATGGCGGGGTCGGAGGCCTGGGGGAAGTCGAAATAGTGGACGTACCTGTTCGTGAAGAGGATCTTCCACATCCCCGACAGATTCCTGATCACGTCGCAGATCGAGGGAAAGATCACGCCGTCGAGGACGTCGAGCCGGCCTGAGACTCCCAGCTCGATCGTGCTTCGAGGGATGTGGCAGATGTAGGACTGGAAGTAGGCGTCGCCGCGGATGATCTCCAGGCGGTCTCCCCCGCCCAGGAGTCCGACCGGGCGCATCCCGGCGGCGCGGATGATCTCGCGCGGAGCCCAGATGGGCATGTATCCGATCGCGCGGCGCTCAGGGCCCTCTCCCTTCCAGCGGCGAACGCTTTCGAGGTCGATGTCCCAGGCGGCGGCCGCCGCGCGGGCCAGGATCTCCTGCATCAGGCGCCTTCCTCGGGAACGAGCACGGCGCGCCGCACGAGGCGGCCCGCCTGCAGCGCCTCGAGGACCTCCTGGACATCCCGTAGTGGACGCCGCTCGGCGAAGGGGCCGATGGCGACCCGCCCCTCGAGCACGAGCTTCAGCGCCTCGGGATAGCGCTCGGGGAGGCACCCCCAGTTTCCCGCCGCGGTGGCGTCGAGCGCCATGAGGTTGCTGAGCCGCACGCTCACCTCGGCCGGAACGAAGCCGACGATGGTGAGGCGCGCGCCGTGGTTGAGAAGGCGGAACGCGAGCGCCTGGCCATCCGTGGTGCCCGAGGTTTCGAAGAGCTTCCATTCCCGTGAGGGCAGGAGGCGCTCCCTTGCGAAGCTCCGGATCTCCTGCCGGACGTCGTCCGCGCTCTTTCCTCTCACGTTGATCGTGAGGGCCGCCCCGTGATCCCGGAGAGGCTCGAGACGTTGCGCATCGATGTCGAGCGCGGCCACCGTCGCGCCGAGAGCGGCCGCGATCTGCACGGCGAAGCCGCCGACGCCCCCCGCTCCCACGACGACGGCGAGATCGCCCTCCTTCAGATGGCTGCGGATCACGCTCTGGTAGGCCGTCGTCACCGCGTCCGCCATCACCGCGAGCTCGGGCAGCCCGACGCCCGAGCGCCCGACGGGGCGCCCGGGCTCCCAGCCGGGCACGGGGCAGAGCCCCCGCAGCGGCGCCATCACGTGCGTCGCGAAGCCTCCGTCCAGGTCGTTGCCGAAGAAGATCTGGCGCGGGCAGATCGACGCCCGGCCGCGGGAGCAGGAGGGACAGTCGCCGCAGGGCACGACGGCAGGGACGATTACGGCCCGGCCCAACCAGCCCCGGCCGGCCGGGTCTCCCGGAGCCACCGCCGCGACCGTGCCGCTGATTTCGTGCCCGAGAGTCAGGGGGAGAGGGCGCTTCGTGCGGACGGCGCCCGAGTAGAAGCCCAGGTCGGTATGGCAGACGCCGCAGCCGGCCACCTCGATGAGCGCCTCGCCGGGGGCGGGCTCGGGGAAATCCCTCTCCACGCGCGCGAGACTTTCTCCGGGCGCCGTCAGGACGAACTGGACCATCTTCTTCGTGGACGTCATGAGATCTGCCCTCCGTCCACTCGGATGATCTGCCCCGTGACCCACGAGGCCTCCGGGGAGCAGAGCCAGGCCACGAGCCCTGCCACGTCTTCGGGTGTGCCCAGCCTGCCGAGGGCGCTCTCCCGCCGTGCGGCCTCGAGGATCTCCTCGGAGAGCTTCGCCGTCATGGGAGTCCGGATGAAGCCCGGGGCGACGGCGTTCACGGTGATGGCTCTCGGCCCCAGCTCGCGCGCCAGCGTGCGCGCCAGCCCCGAGAGCCCGGCCTTCGAGGCGGAGTAGTTCGCGAGTCCGAACTTGCCGCGAAGCCCGTTGATGGACGAGATGAAGACGATCCGGCCCTCCCCGCGCTCCCTCATCCCGGGAGCCACCGCGCGGGCGAAGGTGAAGGCTCCGGTGAGATTCACGTCGAGGACGTCATGCCAGTCCGCTTCGGGCATCTTCCACGAGGCGTGGTCGCGGCTGATGCCGGCGGCCGCCACGAGGACCGACACCGGGCCGAGATCCTTCGAGACGGCTTCGACTGCCCGCTCGGCGTCGCTGAAGCTCCGCACGTCGGCCTCGATGAAGCAATGGCGCCGGCCGGTGGCGAGGATGTCGTCGAGAAGCGGTCCCCTCGGCATCGCCGTATCCACGAGGCCGATGTGCCACCCCATGCCGGCGAGCCGCCGCGCGATGGCACCGCCGATGGCACCCGAGCCGCCCGTGACGATCGCGCTGCCGTCGCTCATCTCTCGAGCGCCGAACCACACGAGCCGCAGAAGGCGAAGCGGGAGGGAAGCGAGACGGCACCGCACGCCGCGCAGGCCCGCCGGTAGGCACCCCAGGGAAACTCCGGGGACCTCCCCTCCGCGGCCTCCCGGCGCAGGTCACCGTAGCGGGGGGTGCGCTTCTCGACGAAGGCGCGCATTCCCTCCAGCGGCTCGTGGCAGGCGAAGTGAAGCGACAGCCAGTCCTGCGCGTGGCCGATGGTCTCGTGCCAGGTGAAGTCCTTCAGGAAGTTCACCTGCCGCTTCGTGTAGCGCATGCACTCCGGGAACGTCTCTTGAAGCCTCGCGCAGAGCGCCGCGACGCGCTCGTCGAGCATCGAGAGGTCGATGCCATAGCCTTCCTTCCCCGCCTGCGCGAGCCGGACCTGATCTTCGGTGGCGCCCTCGATGAACTTGCCACCACGAGTCACCGAAGGGACCACGTCGCTGACGAGCCCCCAATCCAGGGCGAGTCGCGCGGGCACCTTCTCGCCCAGCATCAGCATCCGGCGGGCGCGCCTGTCGCCGATGGCGAGGGGAAGCCACTGCGTGGCCCCTCCGGCGGCCACGCTCCCCACGTGAACACCGACCTGCTTCAGGTAGGCGTGCTCGGCCGCAACCGAGAGGTCGCAGGCGAGCTGGGATTCGTTGCCGCCTCCCACGGCCATGCCGTTGATGCGCGCGATGACAGGCTTGCCGCAGTCGAGGATGCTCTCGAGATAGCCCCGGAAGAGCGCCATGTACTTCCAGTAGTCACGGGGTTTCTCGAGGTAGAGCTCCTCGTATTCCTTGACATCTCCTCCCGTGCAGAAGGCCTTCTCTCCGGCTCCTGTGTAGACCACGACGCCGACCCTGTCGTCGAAGGAAGCGTCGCGGAAGGCCGCGCTCAGTTCTTGAAGCCCCCGCGTGGAGTAGGCGTTGAAGGCATCGGGGCGATTGAGCGTGACTCGCGCCACACCCGCACCCTTCTCGTAGAGGATGTCACGGAACTCGAAGGCGGCCGGAGATCGGGGCTCCAGTGCGGTCATCCTTGGCCTCCCGCGGAGGAGCTCAGCGTGGATCCCGGACGGGGACTCCCCCGCGCATGCTGGCCCGATCAGCAAGAAGCGCACCATGGGCGGCCGGCCTCACGAGCGCGAAGCCACGCTCCTCGCTGTGGAGCCTCGAAAGGCCTATTCGCCGGCGGAGATCCCTCGCTTCCCTGGAGGCGCTGGCCCTCGCGCAGTTGCGGCCTCTCCCGCATTCACTGCGGAGGCTCACGCACCTTCGGGGCCCGAGCCCCTCCCACGCGCGCCCCGCTTCGGAGAATTCCCTTGAAGGTGCGATTTCAGTGTGATATCACTTCGCAACCATTCGAGGAGGATGAGCCATGAACCGTGAGAAAGAGATCTCAGCCTTCAGCGGCGGTCCCGTGCTGATAGCGCTTCTGGCCGTGATCGCCGCCGGCGTACTCGGAATCGTACAGGCCGTATCGAGAGTGAGCGTCGCCCTGGGCGTTGCGTCGGGACTGATCGTGCTCCTGTCGATCTTCCTGCTCGGCGGGCTCTTCATGGTGAACCCCAACGAGGCCCGCGTCCTGCAACTCTTCGGCCGGTACGTGGGCACCGTGAGGGCCCAGGGCTTCCGCTGGGCGAACCCCCTGCTCACGAAGCGGCGCATCTCGACCCGCATCCGGAACTTCGACAGCGACAAGCTGAAGGTGAACGACCTCGACGGCAATCCCATCGAGATCGCGGCCGTCGTCGTGTGGAGGGTCGTGGACACCGCCGAGGCGCTCTTCGAGGTGGACAACTTCGAGGACTTCATCCACGTACAGACCGAGGCGGCCCTGAGAAACCTCGCCACGCGGTACCCCTACGATTCGCACGACGATCAGCAGTCGCTCCGGGGCAGCACGGCGGCGATCGCCGATCACCTCCGTGACGAGGTCCAGCAGCGGCTGGATCAGGCGGGCGTGAAGGTCCTCGAGGCCCGCATCAGCCACCTGGCCTACGCGCAGGAGATCGCGCATGCCATGCTCCAGCGCCAGCAGGCCTCCGCCATCATCGCGGCCCGGCAGAAGATCGTCGAGGGCGCCGTGGGCATGGTCGAGATGGCGCTGGCCGCTCTCGCGAAGAACCACATCGTGGAGCTCGACGAGGAGCGGAAGGCCTCGATGGTCAGCAACCTCCTCGTCGTGCTTTGCAGCGACCGGTCGACGCAACCCGTTGTGAACGCCGGAACTCTCTACCCCTGACGGGGCCCGGCGAAATGGCGCGCAAGCCCTTTCTGTTGAGGATCGACCCGGCCGTCCTCGAGGCGCTCCAGCGCTGGGCGGGAGATGATCTTCGCAGCCTCAACGGCCAGATCGAGTACCTGCTTCGCACGAAGCTCCGGGAGGCGGGGCGCCTGGCCACGCCTCCCGCGAAGCCTCCGCCCCCGGATGGGAGCAAAAAGCTCTAGATTCGCCCCATGCACCCGGTGAGCGTCGGTGGGGTGATCGAGGCGCTGGCGGCGCGGCTGCTCCCCGGCCCCGGCACCCCCTACCTCACCGGGGGTGCCCTCCGTGACATGTTGTTAGGCCGACCTCCTCGGGACGTGGATCTCCTCGTCGAAGGAGACGCGGGCGCGCAGCGCTTCGCTCTCGAATCTCTCGAGGCGCTCTCGGGGATGAAGCCGGTCCTCTTCGATCGGCGCGAGCCCGCCACGTGGCGCGTCGTGCTGAATGGCGTCATCGTCGACATGAGCGGCTGCGCCCCCGACGGCGTGGCCACCGCGTTGCGCCGCAGGGACTTCACCATCAATGCGATGGCGGCGCCCCTGGGATCCATCGGGGCGGTCCTGGCGCGAGCCGGCGCCCTCGAGAGCGCGCCCCGCCCCGGAGCGGCGGCGGATCCGTCGACCGCGGCCGCGCTGCGGCGCTCGCTCATCGATCCCCTCGGCGGCCAGTCGGACATCGCTTCGAAGCTGCTGCGAGAGTCCTCGAGGAGGGCGCTCGAGGAGGATCCCCTCCGCATGCTCCGGGCCGTTCGTCTGGCCACCACGCTGGACGGCTTCAGGCTGGAGGAGAGCCTGCCGGCGAGGATCCGCGCGCTGGCCCGGCGCGTCACCGAGGCCGCCGCTGAGAGGCTGGGCGCGGAGCTGACGCTCGTCCTCGAGGCGGCGCGGGCCGGGAGTGCCTTCCGCCTCCTGGACGACCTCGGCCTCCTGGACCTCCTGCTGCCGGAGCTGATCCCGCTGCGGAACCTGGAGCAGCCGCCCCGCTATCACGATCACGACGCTCGGGAGCACACGCTCCGCGCCCTCGAGGAGGCGGAGGCCCTCGCCGCCGGCGGCGCTCCCTTCGATCTCGCCCCCCTGGATCGGGAAGGAGGCGTCATTCTCAAATGGGCGGCGCTTCTCCACGATGTTGGCAAGCCCGCTTCGGCGACGCGCGACGAGAAGGGCACGCCCCGATTCCATGGCCATGAGGAGATCTCGGCCTCGCTCTCCGAGCAGGCGCTCCGGAGGCTCCGGATCCCCACGCGAGTCCTGGAGCCCGTGACCGCGCTCATCCGCTGGCACCTGAGGCCGGGTGCCCTGGCCTCCTCGAACGCAGGGGATCGGCCCATCCTGCGCCTCGCCCGCCTCGCGGGCGACCAGCTCCCCCTGCTCGTCCTCCTCGCCCTCGCAGACCGTCGAGCGGCCGGGGGCGAAGATCCAATCGCGCGCGAGGCGGCGCTGACGGCCATCGGGCGCCGCGCGCTGGCCCTGCGCGCCGAGGTCGCTGAGATCGCCCAGTCCCCTCCCCTCCTCGACGGCAGGGAGGTGATGGACCTCCTCGGGCTCGAGCCGGGCCCCCGCGTCGGATCGATCCTGCGCTGGATCGACCGGCTCAGGACGGAGCGCAGGATCCACACCAGGGACGAGGCGCTCGAGCTGCTGCGGAGCCTGCCGCCCCCGCGCTTGCAAGACTGAGATGAGTCGCGCGCGCGCTTTCCGCAGCTCGCCACTCCCCTTGCGTTGACACTCCGAGCGCGACCCGCCTAATATGGCGACCCGACCGCGAAGCGCCCCGAGCTTGCTGGATACCCCCCGGAAAAACCATGGCCTACGAGCCGATTCCAAAGCCCCGGCCTGAGGACTTTCCTCTCCGGCCGAACCTTGCCGACTACGAGGAGATGCGCCAGTCCTGGGACTGGAGCGCCGCGGCCTCGGGCATCGAGGGCCTCCCGGGAGGCGGTCTCAACATCGCCTGGGAATGCCTCGATCGACACATCAGGGCCGGCAAGGGCGACAGGACCGCGATGGTCTGGATCGGCAAGGGCGGAGAGGTCGAGCGCTACACCTTCCGCGAGATGAAGGAGCAGGCCAACCGCGCCTCCGAGATCCTCGTCTCGCTCGGCGTGAAGAAGGGTGACCGCGTTTTCGTCTTCCTCGAGAGGATCCCCGAGCTCTATTTCGCGGTCTTCGGCGCGCTGCAGGCCGGTGCGGTGGTCGGCCCCCTCTTCTCCGCCTTCGGCCCTGATGCGATCCGTGACCGGCTGGAGGACTCCGCGGCCCGGCTCCTGGTGACGAGCCCGTCGCTTCTTCCCCGCCTGAAGACGATACGGCGATCCCTGCAGGCCCTCGAGACGATCCTCGTCGTCGACAGGGAGGGCGCCCGATGGGGGCCCACGGGGAAGGGAGAAGTCGCCTGGGATAAGGCCATCGGCCAGACGACGGGCCGATTCGAAGGCGTCCGGACCGGCCCCGAGGACTTCGCGATCATGCATTACACCTCGGGAACGACGGGAAAGCCGAAAGGCGCGGCCCACGTTCATCAGGCGATCCAGGGCCACTGGGCGACGGGCCGCTACGTCCTGGACCTCCACGAGGAGGACCTCTACTGGTGCACCGCCGACCCCGGCTGGGTCACCGGGACCTCCTACGGGATGTTCGGGCCGTGGTCCAACGGAGTGACGAGCATCATCTATCAGGGAGGCTTCGGCGCCGAAGCCTGGTACCGCCTCATCGAGGCCTACCGGATCACCGTCTGGTACACCGCTCCGACCGCCGTCCGGATGCTCATGAAATCAGGCGTGGAGGTGCCCCGCCGCTTCGACCTGTCGAGCCTCCGCTACATCTGCTCCGTGGGTGAGCCGCTCAACCCCGAAGCGATCGTCTGGGGGCAGAAGGCCTTCGGCCTCCCCATCCACGACAACTGGTGGCAGACGGAGACGGGCTGCATCCAGATCGCAAACTACCCCGTGATGCCCATACGTCCGGGATCGATGGGGCGCCCCTTCCCGGGAGTGACCGCCGCCGTGGTCGATCACATGGGCCGCGAAGTGCCCGACGGCGAAGAGGGAGATCTCGTCCTGAAGCCCGGGTGGCCCTCCATGTTCCGCACCTACTGGAACAAGAAAGACCTCTACGAGTCGCGATTCCGCAACGGGTGGTACATCACGGGCGATCGGGCCCGCAGGGACACCGACGGGTACTACTGGTTCGTGGGCCGATCGGACGACGTCATCAACACCGCCGGCCACCTGGTCGGCCCCTTCGAGGTGGAATCCGCCCTCATCGAGCATCCGGCCGTCGCGGAGGCCGGAGTGATCGGCAAGCCGGACGAGGAGCGGATGGAGATCATCAAGGCCTTCATCTCGCTCAAGGACGGCTATGAGCCCTCTGAGCAGCTCAAGGAGGAGATCAAGGTGTTCGTCCGGGAGCGGCTGGCGGCGCACGCCTACCCCCGCGAGATAGAGTTCCTCTCGACGCTCCCGAAGACGCGCAGCGGGAAGATCATGCGGCGGCTCCTGAAGGCCCGTGAGCTGGGGCTGCCCGAAGGAGACACGTCGACCCTCGAGGATTGACGGGCCGGCGATCCGCCATGAAGCTGTTCATCCCAGGCCCCACCGACGTGCGCGAGGACGTCCTCCGCGCGATGGCCCGCCCTCCCATCAGCCATCGCGGCGAGCAGGCCGTCGCGTTGACCCGCACCGTGACGGAGCGCGCCCGGAAGATCATGAGGACCGGCCACGCCGTCGTGCTCTCGACGTCGTCGGCCACGGGGCTCATGGAGGCGGCGGTGCGCAACGGCGTGGAGCGTCGCCTGCTGAGCCTCGTCTGCGGCGCCTTCGGCGATCGCTGGAACGAGATCGCCACGGCCAACGGCGTGGAGAGCGACCGCCTCGTGGTGGAGTGGGGGCGGGCCACGGACCCCGCCGCCCTCGAGGAGCGCCTCCGCAGCGGCCGTTACGACGCCGTGACCCTCGTCCACAACGAGACCTCCACCGCCGTGCAGAACCCGCTGGGGGAGATCGCGGCGGTCATGGGGCGGTTCCCCGACGTGGCCTTCATGGTGGACACGGTCTCGAGCCTCGGCGGCGTACCGATCGAGGTGGATCGGTTGGGCATTGATCTCTGCCTGGCCAGCGTGCAGAAGTGCCTCGCGCTGCCGCCGGGCTTCTCGATCTGCTCGCTCTCCCCGAAGATGCTGGAGCGCTCGCGCAGGGCGAAGAACAAGGGCTGGTACTTCGATCTCTCCCTGATGGCCGAGAAGGCCGCGACGGGACAGGCAACCATCACCCCCTCGCTCCCCCACATGTTCGCCATGGAGCGCCAGTTCGAGGTGATCCTCGAGGAAGGGCTCGACGCCCGCTGGGCACGGCACAGGAAGCTCGCCGAGCGCACGCGCGCATGGGCGAAGGAGCGATTCGCCCTCTACGCCGAGGAGAGCGCGGCCTCCGACACGGTGACCTGCGTGAGGAACACGCGGGGCGTGGAGCTGGGAGCCGTCCTCGCGGAGATGAAGCGCCGCGGCTACCAGCTCGGCAGCGGCTACGGCAAGCTCAAGGGCGAGGTTTTCCGGATCGCCCACATGGGCGAACGGAGGATGGAGGAGCTGGACGAAATGCTCGGGCAGCTCGACGACGTCCTCTCGGCGAGGCCATGACCCCCCCTCCCATCACGCCCCGCGTCCTCATCACCGACAAGGTCTCCGACAAGGCGGTCGAGCGTTTCCGCGCCGAGAAGGGACTGGAGGTCGACTACCGGCCTGGGATCGCTGGCGCGGATCTCCTGGCGGCCGCCGCCGAGTGCACGGCGCTCGTCGTCCGCAGCCAGACGCAGGTGACGGCCGAGATCATCTCGGCCGGCCGGAGCCTTCGCGCCATCGGCCGTGCCGGCACGGGCGTGGACAACGTGGACGTCGCGGCGGCCACCCGCGCCGGCGTCGTCGTGATGAACGTGCCGGGGGGCAATACCTTCTCCGCGGCGGAGCACACCTTTTCCCTCATGCTCGCCCTGGCGCGGAAGATCCCGGGAGCGGCGCGCTCGGTCGCCGAGGGGCGCTGGGAGAGGAACAAGTTCCTCGGCACCGAGCTGTACGGGAAGACGCTCGGCATCCTCGGAGTCGGGAGGATCGGCCGCGAGGTGGCGCGACGGGCGATGGCCTTCTCCATGGAGGTGATCGGCTACGACCCCTTCCTGCCCGAGGAGATGATCGACAAGGTCGGGATCCGGCTCGTCCCCCTCGAGGAGATCTTTCGTCGATGTGATTTCATCACCGTCCACACGCCCCTGACTCCCGAAACGAAGCACATGATCGGCGCGAGGGAGCTGGCCACCTGCAAGCCGACCGTGAGGATCGTCAACTGCGCGCGCGGCGGCATCGTGGACGAGCAGGCGGTGGCCGCCGCCCTGGATGCCAAGCGGATGGGAGGCGCGGCCTTCGACGTCTACGAAGAGGAGCCTCCACGGGACCTTCCCTTCCGCGACCATCCCGACGTGATCTGCACCCCTCACCTGGCCGCCTCCACCGAAGAGGCGCAGGAGCGCGTGGCGGTGGAGATCGCCGAGCAGATATGCGACTACCTGCGGGACGGGGTGGCCCGCAACGCCGTCAACCTGACCACGCTCGACGCCCGCACGCAGGAGAAGGCCGCGCCCTTCCTCGGCCTGGCTCTCAAGCTCGGGAGCCTCCAGGCCCAGCTCATGGAGGGGCAGCCCCGGGAGATCGTGGTGGAGTACGGCGGGGACGTGCCCCCCGAATCCACGGGGCCTCTCTCGGTCGCGGTCCTGCGCGGATTCCTTGAGCGGCACATGACGGAGCCCGTCAACGCCGTCAACGCCTCGCTCGTGGCGAAGGAACGGGGAGTGAGGCTGCGCGAGATCCGATCGGCCGACGCCGTGGACTATGCAAACCTCATCACGGTCACGGTGGAGTCATCCGCGGGGTCGCGTCGCATCTCGGGGACCCTCTTCGGCCGCAACATTCCCCGCATCGTCCGCCTCGACGGCTACCACTTCGACGCCCTGCCCGAAGGGCACCTCCTCTTCGTCTCGAACGACGACCGGCCCGGGATCATCGGCCTCGTGGGGACCACGATGGGCCGCAGCGGCATCAACATCGCCTACATGAACGTCGGGCGGGACCATTCCGGGGGGCAGGCGATCGCCATCCTGAACCTCGACTCCGAGGTGCCCGAACCCGTCCTCGACGAGATCCGCCGCTCACCGGGCATCACCTGGGTCCGCACCGCGAAGCTCTAGGAGAGGCCATGGACCTCATCGTCTGGCTCGTCGTGGGTGGTATCATCGGCTGGCTCGCCAGCATCTTGATCAAGACGAATGCCCAGATGGGCATGGTCGCCAACGTGACCGTGGGCGTCGTCGGAGCGGCCATCGGAGGCTGGCTGGCAGGCGTCCTCGGCATCGGTGGCGGCCGCGCGATGAGTTACGTCATCGCAATTGTGGGCGCAGCAATCCTCATCGCAATCCTGCGCGCACTGGGAGTCTTCAAGTAACAGCGAGCCGCCTGGGTGCCGGACGCGTCCGCATCACGCGGGCCCGAACCGTGCACCTGACGCCTCCACGGGAGTCCGGGCTCGCGAGTCCCTGCAAGCTGAGGATGCCAGCTCTGAACGCCGCCGGGTGGTGACCTCCACAAAGCAATGCAAGAAGACGCTGATCCTCGATCCGGTGGTGACGTGAGGGCAGGGGATCCCGCTGCCCGCACGTCACCCCTGCCGAATCCCACCGCGGACAACACCCTCCTGCCCCCCGAGCCCTTACCGGTGTCGAGGGCTCCTGTCGACATCAAGTCCGCCTCTCTGGCGGTGCTTGCTGTTATCGGCATCGTCCTGTTCCTGCGGTTCGCCCAGGAGGTTGTCGTCCCTCTCGTCGTCGGCGTATTGATCAGCTACGCGCTCGAGCCGATCGTCTCCTGGCTCAAGAAGTGGTCGATCCCTCGGGCCGTCGGGGCGGCTGTCCTGCTCACCGCGATGATAGCCAGCGCCGGTCTCGGCGTCTTCGTGCTATTCGACGATGCCGTGGCCGTCGTCGAGAAACTCCCGGCGGCAACGAAGAAGCTCGCTGAAGCCGCGAAAGAGATTCGGGGCGATAAGCAGGGTCTGATGCAGAAGATGCAGAAGGCCGCCACCGAGATTGAGCAATCCACCACGGATGCGGTCGGACCCGACGCGATCCGCAAGGGCGTTACACGTGTGCAGGTGGAGGAGAAACCAATCAACGTGGGTGACTATCTCTGGCGGGGGGGCACGAAGCTCATCTCGGTGGGCAGCGCGTCCATCCTGGTCCTGTTCCTTGTCTATTTCATGCTGGTGAAGGGTGATCTCTTTACAAGGAAAATGATGAAACTCGCTGGGCCGTCTGTGCTGCGCCGAGAGATCACGGCACAGATTCTCGACGAGATCGACACTCAGGTCGCGCGGTACATGCTCATCAACCTGTTGACGTCAGTCCTCGTGGGCGTGGTATCAGGCATCGTGTTCTGGTGGATCGGTCTCGAGCAAGCATCCATCTGGGGCATCGCGGTAGGGCTGCTCAACACGATTCCTTACTTCGGTCCCGCGATCACCGTGGCAGGCCTCTTCACGATCGGCCTCCTCCAATTCGGCACGATCCTGATGGGCCTTTACCTTGTGGGTTTGTCCTGCATCATCATGAGCCTGGAATCATTCCTCCTGACGCCGTGGCTTACGATGCGGGCGGTGCGCATGAACGGGGTAGCTCTCTTCCTGGGACTGATGTTCTGGGGGTGGATGTGGGGGGTCTGGGGTCTGCTGCTCGCCGTGCCGATGATGGTGATCATCAAGTCCATCAGCGATCGTATCGAGGAGCTGAAGCCCATAGGCGAGCTGCTAGGAGATTGAAAGTCGAGGATCTCTGCGCCGCCCGCCACCCGCTACAGGGCCGACTTGATCGCCCGGCAGACTTCGCGGAGGACGCGGATGCGGGCCCACCGCTTGTCCTCACCCTCCACGAGGAACCACGGCGCGGGTGAGGTGCTCGTCTTCTCGATCATCTCCTCGGCGGCGATCTCGTAGGCCTCCCACTTCGCGCGGTTCCGCCAGTCCTCCTCCGTGATCTTGTACTGCTTGTAGGGAGTCTTCTGGCGATCCTTGAAGCGCCGGAGCTGCTCCTCGCGGCTGATCGCGAGCCAGAGCTTCAGGACGATGGTCCCCGACTCGGCCACCTGCTCCTCGAAGGAGTTGATCTCCGAATAGGCCCTCTGCCACTCGGTGTCCGTGGCGAAGCCCTCGAGCCGCTCGACGAGCACCCTGCCGTACCACGACCGGTCGTAGATGGCCGCCCTGCCGTGCCGCGGCAGGGCTCGCCAGAAGCGCCAGAGCCATGGGTGGGCGGCCTCCTCTTCCGTGGGGGCGGCGATCGACGTGACACGGTACTGGCGCGCGTCCATCGACTCCGTGAGACGGCGGATCGCTCCCCCCTTCCCGGCGGCGTCGGGCCCCTCGAAGACGAGGATGAGCGATCGCCTTTCGTCGTAGAGGCGACGGGCCAGGCCGTTGAGTCTCCCCTGGAGCCTCACGAGCTCCTTCTCGTAGGCCTGCTTCGACGACTTGACCGTGAGATCGAGCCGGCTCAGGAGCGTGACCTCGCCTGGGGGGGCCGGGCCGGCCGCGCTCGGGGCTTTCCTCCCGGGGACCGCGCTCTGCTTCGCCTCCGGGCCTTCTGCCCCCTGACCCGCCAGTCGCTGTCCCGGTGATCGCAGCCCTGCGCTGAGGGCGGCGATGAGATGGCGTCCGACGGCGAGGTTGCGATATCTGGAGTCGGTGGCCTCGATGATCTCCCAGGGGGCCGCCCCGGTGGAGGTCTTGCGGATCGCTCGCTCGCAGATCTCCCTGAAGGCGTCGTACCGGCCATGGAACTTCCAGTCCTGCTTCGTGACCCTCCACCGGGTCAGCCGGCTCTTCTCGAGATCCTCGAAGCGCTCCCGCTGCAGCCTCTTCGAGAGGTGCAGCCAGAGCTTGATGACGATCGTTCCGTCATCGGCGAGCATCTCCTCGAAGGCAGCGATCCGATCGAGGCGGCGCTCGAACTCCGCGTCCTTGAGGCGGCGGAAGACCCGCTCGACGATCGGCTCGGTATACCAGGAGCCCAGGAAGATCCCCATCCGGCCCCGCGGCGGAAGGAGCCTCCAGAACCTCCACATGCGAGGCCGCTCGCGCTCCTCGTCCGTAGGATCCGCGAGGGCATGGGTCTCGATGCCGCGGCTGTCCATCCACTCGAGGAGGAGATTGACCGTCTCGGCCTTGCCCGCTCCCTCGACGCCGCCCACGATGACCACGGCGGCCTTTCCGCTCGACGCCAGCTCGTGCTGCGCCGCCAGGAGATCCTGGCGCAGGCGGGACGACGCCTCATCGAAGTCCTTCCTGGAAACGCGGTTACCTACTTCGGCAGTTTCGAACATGGGGTGGCCTTGGATGATCGGGCGCTTCGATCCTACACGAGCGGCGGCGCGGAGGGGGGGATCTCCGGGAGCGGATTTGCGGCCCCCGTCGTTCCATCATGGTCGATCGCCAGGAAGAACGAGTCCAAGGACCGGCCTCGAAGCCAGAACTATACCGGGCCCCTTGGGAGCATGGACAGCCCCGATCGCGGAGGTCTAGGATGGGTGCTCGCGTCCGGAGGCCTTCGCCCCCGAGCCGCGCGGCGCTCGAAGCAGGCGCCGGGACGGGCCTCGGTGGCCATGCCGGCTCCCGGCCCGGTCGCATGCGGCTTGATTCTCCCGAGGGAGAGATGCCATGACTGATCGCTCACGCACTCCCATCCATCCCATCGTCCTCGTCAGCGTCGTGACGGCATCCATCGGCCTGGCGGCCCTCCTGGCAGGCAGCCTCCTCGCGCAACCGACGACGCAGCCTTCGACACGCCCCGCGCGCGCAACCGCCCGCCCGCTGCCGGAGACTCCCGCGATCTTCGATGCGATGCAGGTGCCGCCGGACAACCCCACCACGCCCGACAAGGTGGACCTCGGCTGGAGGCTCTTCTTCGACGAGCGGCTCAGCGGCGACGGGACGAGGTCCTGCTATTCATGCCATCTCAATGAGAAGGGGCTGACGGACGGCCTGCCCACGGCGATCGGCGCCTACGAGAAGAAGCTGCCCCGGAGCAGTCCCACGCTCTGGAACATCGGATGGCAACGCGAGTTCTACTGGGATGGCCGCACCCCTACGATGGAGAAGCAGGTCGTCGGGGCGTGGACGGGCGGCAACATGGGGGCCAAGACCGACGAGATCGTGGCCAAGCTCAACGCCATCCCCGACTACACCTCGCGCTTCCAGAAGGTCTTCGGCGCCCCCGCCACGGAGGAGAACGTGGCCAAGGCCGTCGCCGCCTACATGAGAACCATCTTCTGCGCCGACACCCGCTTCGACCGCCACGAGGCGGGAGACAAGAAGGCGCTGAGTGAAGTCGAGAAGCGCGGCCACGAGATCTTCAAGGGCAAGGCCGCCTGCACGAACTGCCACGTCGGGGGGCTGCTCTCCGACACGCTCTACCACAACGTCGGAATCGGAATGAAGGCCGCCGAGCCCGACCTGGGCCGCGGCAAGATCACCAAGAACGAGAAGGAGAATGGCGCCTTCAAGACGCCGACGCTGAGAGACGTCACCCGGACCGCCCCCTACTTCCACGACGGCAGCGCGAAGACACTGGAGGAGGCGGTCGACATCATGGCCGCCGGCGGGATCGACAACCCCTGGCTGGATCGCGAGAAGCTGGCCGACCGCAAGCTCACGGCGGCCGAGAAGGCCGACCTCGTCGCGTTTCTCAAGTCCCTGGAGTGCCCCGGCCGCCTCGAGAAGCCGGACCTGCCGTAAGAACCATCCGACGATGGAAAAACGGAGACACTCGACCGGTTAGCCGGGTGTTCATGATGCTGAGACGGTACGCGGGAGCGATCCTGACCTCCGCCGCGATCTTCTTCGTTCCGCTTGCGGGGGCGCCAGAGCGGATTCTCCATCCGGGCCCCTGGATCGGCTTTCTCGCCGCGGTCGTCACTCTCCTGTCCCAACCTCACATCTCGACAAGAGAGATGGTCACGGACGCGCCCGACCGATTCTCGGCCCTGGGCATCTACATCGGAATGATTACAAGCCAGGTGGGCGCACTCCTCGAATTCGGATACAGAGCGGAGTTCAAGCCCGAAGCCGCTTCAGGATTCACGCTGGGAGGACTCTCCCTGGTCCTTGCATCGCTCGGATTCCGACTTTGGGCGATCCGAACACTCGGGCTGTTCTTCACGTCCAGAGTCATGACCCAGGAGGGGCAGACGGTCGTTCAGTCAGGCCCTTACCGCCTGCTGCGCCACCCCTCCTACACGGGAGCCCTCGGCGTGAGCCTGGGGGTGGCTCTCGCCATGGCAAGTCCTCTGGGCGGCGTGCTGACAATCGTCCTCGCCGTTCCGGCCTATCTGTATCGAATCGCCGTGGAGGAGCGGACCTTGCGAAGCAACCTTGGGCGGCCCTACGAGGAGTACAGGCTGCGAACCTGGCGGCTCCTTCCCTTCGTGTTTTGATGAATTGAGCGCCCGCGTCTCCGGTGAGCCGACCCGGGGCCGGCAGCCACGCGACCCGAGGGCAACTGGACTGACCGCAGGGTCTGTGGCATCACCGTATGGGCCGGACCATCTCGCGAGGCGTCACGAGCAGAAGCCCCTCCTTGGCCCCGAGACGTTTCACAACAGGTTCGAAGCCCGAGCGGCTGAAAAGCCCCAGGTAGACGCGCTTCAGCCGCATCTGGCGGCCGATGGCCTCGGCACGGCGCCGCAGCTTCTCGATCTCCTGCAGCCCCACAGGGCGGTTACTCCACTTGCACTCCACCACGAGCGCCTCTCCCGTCTTCCGGGAGAGAGCCACACAGTCCACTTCTTCAGCCGGGGCGTACCACCGCCCCATCCGCTCCGGCACGAACGGAAGCCGCTTGCTGCGCGCGAGCGCCCAGAGATGCTGCTCGGCAAGGTCCTCGAAGACAATCGAGACGAACTCATCGAGGCGGGGCGCGATCCCCGAAGCCCAGACATGGTGGGCCAGCCCCTGGTCGAGCCGTGACCTGTTGGGGAAGACGAACCGGAACCAGAAGCGGAAGTAGGGATCCTGCAGGCGGTAGCGCCCCTTGCGGCTGCGGTGCGGCTGGGGCTCGTCGACGGGGACGACCCTCTGCACGAGCCGGAGGTCCGCCAGCGTGCGGAGGTAGGGACCCGCCTGCGTTGCCGGGAGCCCTGCTGCATCGGCAATCTCGTTCGACTTTGTCTTGCCCGCAGCGATGGCCTGCATCAGGGACATGTAGACCCTTGGCTCGCGCAGCTCCTGCATGAGGAGGAAGGGGACTTCTTCATAGAGATAGGCGTTCTTGTCCAGGATCAGCTCCTGGACGTTTCGCTCCAAGGACCGGGCAGGATCGATCCGCGCAGCATAAGCCGGCACTCCCCCGACGACGGCGAAGGTCCTGACCATGTCGTCCGGGGAGTATCCCCGCCAGAGGCCGGCGGCCTCCGGAAGCCCGAGCGGCTCGAGGTGGAGCTGTGCCGAGCGCCTGCCGAACAAGGGGCTGCGCTGGCCGAGCACCTCGCTTTCCATGTACGAGACCGACGAGCCGCAAAGCACGAGGAAGAGCCTCGTTCGTGAAAGCTCCTCGTCCCAGACCCGCTGCAGCACGGAGGTCAGACCAGGCTCCGCGAGGGCCAGGTAGGGGAACTCGTCGATGACGAGCGTCAGGCTCCGATGGCGCGCGAGGCGGCCGGCATAGGAGAGTGCCTCGCCCCAGCCGGGAAAGGCGGGCAGACCCGGAGGCTGTTCGCGAGACAGCTCCCAGATGCGGGCGGAAAGATCCCTGAGCTGGTCGGAGGCCGGACGCTGGTCGGCGACGAAGAGAATCGACCGCCGGGACTTGCAGAACTCCCTGAGCAGCTCCGTCTTGCCGACACGTCTCCGGCCATACAGAACGAGGAGACTTGCGCCGGGATGGCGCGCCAGGCTCCCGAGGAGCTTCAGCTCGGCCCTGCGATCCACGAACACGGGTCACCTCGCAAGAGTTTTACGATTATAATAATCTCGATTCTCCAGTCAAGCCCAGCCGGGAGCCCGATCACACGGCCCCGGACCCTCCCTTCAGATGGAGGCCTATCCGGCTCATTCGCCTCTGGATATACTCCCCGCCTGCGCTAGGAGCCCCGGAACCCGCACACGATGCCCCTCGCCTCAGGCCAGACGCTGTCGCACTACCGGCTCGTCGAGAAGATCGGCGAGGGCGGGATGGGAGTGGGAGGGCGGCCCCTCCGTCTCGAAGAGTGCGCGACGCCATGAGGCTCGCCTGGCGGAATCTCCTGCACGACCGGACTCGGCTTGCCGTCACCGTCGTCGGGATCGCCTTCGCGGTCTTCTTGATGATCTTCGAGGGAAGCCTCCTCGCGGGATTCCTGGAGGCCTCTTCGGAAGTCATCGATTCGGTGGAAGGCGATCTCTGGGTCACCGCACGCGACGTTCCCTGCTTCGATTTCCCCTCTCCTCTGCCCGAGCGGTTCCGCAACCTCGCGATGGCGGTTCCAGGGGTCGCCGAGGTTCACCGCATCGCCACAGGGATGTCTTCCTGGCAGAAGCCGGGCGGCGGCCGCCAGATGGTGATCATCATTGGAGCAGACCCCGGTGTCGGGGCGGGGCTCCCCCGGCCCCGGCTCATAGGAGCCTCCGGCCCCGACAGCCCCGAGGCGGTCGTCATCGACGCGAGCGATCTCTCCGCCCTCGGCCTCGACACCGTCCCCGCCAGCGTCCAGATCGGAAGCCACCGCAGCAGGGTGATCGAGGCCACCACGGGCTTCGCCTCGTTCCTAGGAAGCCCCTACGTTTTCACCACCTACTCCGAAGCGGTCCGGTATGCGGGCCTCGGGCCGGAGGAGACGACTTTTCTCGTCGTCCGCATCGCTCCCGGCTACGACGTAGAAGAAGTCCGCGGCGCTCTTCAATCCCGACTCCCGGAAACCGACGTCCGGACCCGCGATGAATTCTCCACCCGCTCGCGACGCTACTGGGTTCTCCAGACCGGAGCGGGCGGGGCGATCATGACGGCAGGCTTCCTGGGCTTCGTCGTCGGCGTGGTAATCGTCTCGCAGACCATCTACGCCATGACCATGGAGAACATCGAGGAGTACGCGACCCTGAGGGCCATGGGGGCGAGCCGAGGCTTCATCAGCCGCGTCGTCCTCGCGCAAGGGGCGGGAAGCGGACTTCTGGGCTATCTCCTCGGGGTCGGCGTGTGCCTTCCGGCCCTTGCTTTCCTCAGGGGCGGGATTCCCTGGGTGACGACGCCTCCCTGGCTGCCCGCCGGGATGTTCCTGGTCAGCATGCTCATGTGCGGCCTCGCCTCTCTCGTCTCGATCCGCAAGGCCATCTCCGTCGAGCCCGCGAGGGTCTTCCGTGCCTGAAGCGTCCCTCGCCGCGCGTGGCGTCTCGCACACCTACGGCGCCGGAGCGGCGGCCGTGCGCGCGCTCGATGAAGTCTCCCTCGATTTCGAGCCGGCCCGCCTCCACCTCCTGATGGGCCCTTCGGGCAGCGGGAAGACGACACTCTTGACGCTGCTCGGCGGCCTCCTCACACCCGACTCAGGCGAGATCCATCTCGCCGGCCGGGAGATCTCCGCCCTGCCCGAGCCGGAGCGGGCCCGGCTGCGCCGCCGCAGCGTGGGCTTCGTCTTCCAGGCCTTCCGCCTCTTCCGCGCGCTGACGGCTCTGGAGAACGTCATGCTCTCCCTCGAGATCGACGGCCATCGCGGGCAGGCCGCAGCGGACCGTGCCACCGCCGTCCTCGACTCCGTCGGGCTCTCAGGCAAGATCCACCGCAGACCCGACGAGCTGAGCGGCGGGGAGAAGCAGCGCGTGGCGATCGCGCGCGCCCTGGTCCACGACCCGGCGGTGATCCTCGCCGACGAGCCCACGGCCTCGCTCGACGGCAAGACGGGGATGCAGGTGGTCGATATTCTGAAGCGGCTGGCCGAGGAGGAGAGAAGACTCATCGTGGTCGTCAGTCACGACCCTCGGCTCGTGCCCCATGCGCACCGGACTGTCCGGATGGAAGACGGGCGGATCGTCGAGGACGAGGTCCGCTCATGAAGCCCCGTTTCCGGTCAGGGCCGAAGCGACCCATCTTGCTCTTCTGCTTGTCTGCATTCGCCGCGCTCCCCGCCTGCTCCCAGGCGCCGATGCAGCCTCTGGCAGGTGACCAGGAGGCGGGCACCGCCGAGGAGGTGATCGTCGCCGCCCCCGGCCGCATCGAAGGCGCATCGGAGTCCGTCGAGGTGGGTGCCCCGATGGACGGGATCATCAAAGCGCTCCTCGTCACCGAAGGGCAGCGAGTCCAGGCAGGTGACACGCTGGTGGCACTTGTCTGTGACGATTTGGAATCCGCCGAGGCAGCGGCCAGGGCCCGGGCCGAGGCGGCCAAGCAGACAAGGACGCGGCTCCTGCGTGGCAGCCGCGACGAGGAGCGGCGCGAGGCCGAGGCTCGTCGTGTGGCGGGCGAGGCAGAACGCGACCAGGCCCGCCGCCGGTACGAGCGCGTCGAGCGCCTCTTCCAGACGGACTTGATCGTCTCCCGCGACGATCTCGACAGGGCCCGGAGGGATCTGGACGTGGCCGAAGCGGCTCTCACGGCGGCTGCGGAGCGCGAGGCGCTGGTCAAGGCAGGTCCCCTCCCCGAGGAGATCGCGCGGGCGAACGCAGACGTGGAGGCGGCCGAGCGTACCACGCGGGAGGCAGCCTCCCGCGTCGAGAAATGCTCGATCCGGGCTCCGTCCGCCGGCACCGTGCT
Organism: uncultured Acidobacteriota bacterium; assembly: GCA_964568735.1. Classification (GTDB taxonomy): domain Bacteria; phylum Acidobacteriota; class Polarisedimenticolia; order JACPZX01; family JACPZX01; genus CAZMRF01. The sequence continues at coordinate 2,621 of CAZMRF010000048.1, read as the reverse complement.
CCGCTGCCATCTGAAGGCAGGAGAGCAGGTCAGCCTCGCGCTTCCCCGCGCCGTCGTGACGCTTGCCGACACGTCGAGCTACCGGGTCCGGGCCGAGGTGGACGAGCGAGACGTCGGGAAGATCTCGGTAGGACAGGAAGCTCTCGTCACGGCCGAAGCGATCGGCGGCGGGAGTCTGAAGGGGCGCGTCTCGCGGATCGAGCCTCTCATGGGGCGCAAGCGCATTCGTACGGGAGATCCGGCGGAGAAAAGCGACCGGGACGTTCAGGAAGTGATCATCGATCTTGAGCCAGGCCCGGCGACACTCCCCGTGGGCCTCAGGGTGACGGTGCGCTTCCTTCGAGTGGAGGACCGTCGCGAGTGATCCCCTGCGGATCAGAGACGGTCGCATCCAGGCTGACGGGCCCGCCCGACGGGTCTGCCGGCGGCAGGCGCCCATGAAGAAACCCCTCGTCCTTCTGGTAGATGACGACCGCGCTGTGCTCGAGGCGCTCGAGGCGCTCCTCGGGCCGGAGCTCTCCGAGATCAGCCGCCTGGAGTTCTTCGATCGCCCCGACGACGTTCTGGCCGCCATGGATGGGTGGAAGCAGGAGGGGCGCGTCCTGGCACTGGCCATCGTGGATCAGAAGATGCCCGCAATTACGGGAGTGGAGCTGATCCGGCGGCTGCGTGAAGTCGTCAAGGACCCATTCAAGGCGATCATCCTCACAGGCTACGCCGGCCTCGACTCGGCCATCGAGGCGAAGAACGAGGCTGGAGTGAACCGCTACATCGAGAAGCCCTGGGATCCCTCAGAGCTTCGGGGCTCCGTCGCCGAGGCGCTCGCGGGTTGTCTCCGTGACTCAGGCATGAGCAGCTACCTGGTCATCAAGGAGGTGCGGACAGAGGCCGAGATTGAGTCCCTCATGCGGAAGCGGTACCAGATCTACAGGCAAAGCGTGCTCCGTGAGTTCTGCCCGCCGACACCCGATGAGATCAACCTGGACGGATGGGACCTGCAGGCCCATCACTTCGGGCTCTTTCTCGAGAGTGGTGGCGGGCTGGAGCTGGTCGGCAACCTCCGCGTCGTCCGGGACAGCCTGGTCCCCTGGCATGAGGCCATACGCCGCATCGCCGAGAGGCACCCGGGCTTCCTCGAACGACTATCGATCCCTGAGGGGGCTTGCTTTCCACTTCTCTCGTACTGGCCCGATGCGGCTGCCGTGCGCGAGCGGTATCTGGAGGCGAAGCAGCGAGGAGAGAGCGTCGCCGAGCCGGGCCGCCTCGCCGTCGACCCGGTGGTCCGCCGCGCCGGGGTGGCTGCCTTCATGGCAGAGGCAGCGACAGGCTTCTTCTTCTTCTTCTTCTTGCTCGATCACGCGATCCTGACGTGCAAGCCATCACATCGCAGGCTCTACCTGCCGCTGGGTTTCGCGCAGCTCCCCGGTACGACGGCTCACACGATCCCGGGGACAGGAGTCGAGCTGCTGTGTCTTTGGGGCGCCAGGACCGGGGTTCCCGAGCCGGCTGGCGGACGCGTACGGGCTCTGGCGACGAGAGCCGGCCGGGCGGAAGGCATGTGCCACTGCCCTGCCTATCCCGAGTGCGTGCCGGGCCCCTACGTCACAGGGGACTTCCGCGGGGTCGATCTCTTCTGCCCGCTCAAGGCCGGTGCGCTCTTGCGCCGCGCCGAGACACATGAAGGCTAGGAATCACTCTGTCGTGCCAGCGTATGGGCTATGGGCGATCAGGCGCCAGGCCCGGCAGCAGCAGTTCATTCCTTCCCGATCTTGCGCATCACTTCGGTGAGCATCGCCTCGAACTCCGGGTCGCCTCGAAGAGAGTCGAGGTCGGTGTCCTTGGTGATCCATGCGCTCCCAAAGCCGAGATCAATCGAGCGACGTAGCCGATGGAGCGCCTCCTGGCGATGGCCTGCCACCGCGTGGTAGCAGGCAAGGTTGTAAGCCCCATAAGTGCTGTCCGTCATCGCCGCTGCCCGCTCTGCCCAGGCGCGAGCCTCTTCGTGGCGGCCGCTCTTCTCCATTGATATGGCCAGGGTCCCACACATTGACTGATTGTGGGCGAATTCGCACGCTTTCTGATACGCCCCGATGGACTCTTGGATCTTTCCCTGGTAGTAACAAGCCAGACCGAGCCTCTGCCAGAAATCCGCAGCTGCTGGTACTAGAGCTAGAGATTGCCGGGCAGCGGTTTCGCTCTCTCCATGCCGGCCGACACTACCCAATGCCCTGGAGAGGGCGTTGTACGAAGCCCCGTTGGCGGGATCGAGCGCGATGCTATCGCGCGCATCCGAAAGCGCACCGTCGTGATCAGCCAAGTTGGACCGGGAGATTTGTCTGAACCGGAGAACCCAAGCGCGCAGGCGCGGCGAGAGGTCCCTCCGATCGAGCAGTCTCGTGAGCGACGCAGTGGCAGACTGAGGATTCCTGTCACGATCGTGAAAGGCCCGAAGCAACGGTGCGTAAGGGTTGTCCGGATCAGCCGCGTCCAAGGCTGCCAGGCTGCGCTCGAGATCTGCCTGATTCTCTGGCGAGGGGTCGTCGGCCCAACGGTGGCTATGGATGAGGCTAAGGGCTCGCGAGAAAATAACTGACACCATGAGTTGCCTGTGTGATACTTGA
>CAZMRF010000047.1:0-39126 GCA_964568735.1 uncultured Acidobacteriota bacterium | reverse complement strand
CCGGGGCTCGAGCCCATGTACACCTTGAACACGTCGTAGGTGTCCGCATCCCACACGATCGTGGGCTGGCTGAGCTTCGGGTCGCTGCAATCCACGCTGCTCAGCGGCGCCGTGATGACGACGGAGTGGGCGACGAAACGCTGGGCGAAGGCTCCGGAATCGGAGCCGTCCTGCCCGAGACTTTGCCACGCCACCACGAAGTCACCGGCCTCGTTCATGGCGACTTCCGAGCGGTACTGATGGCTGGTGATGTACGTATTGACCTGGAACTCCGCGCCTCGGAGTGTTCGAGGCCGGTGATCCTGAGGAGATCTTGCCTGAAGGCTTCCATCTCCAAGCGAGAGTCGCCCTGAGCCAGCTTGAGGTTTCCGGAGGGATAGTAAATCGTGGCTTCGTAGTCCACCGAGCCCAGGACGTAGGAAAGTCTGTCCCTTGAGGTCGCAATCACTACAAGGTCAACGTCCATGTAGGCATGGACCTTCTCGTCAACCAGACCCAGGCGCTTCTTCCGTACGATGAGTTGTTGCCGGGATCTTCTGAAGACGAGGCAGGTTTCGCAGAGCACCAAGTGGAGGCCCCCGAGGATGCCGAGGAACGGCAGAAGAACGAAGAACATCACCATCATGATGCCGCTCGCGTCAGCCAGCCTCGTCTTCAAAAGATCCCAATCTATGAAGATAACGCCAAAGAACACGGGGATGCAGGAGATTCCGATCCAGAGGAGGCCCACCGCGACGTCATCGTCGATGAGCATCGGATCGCCGATGGGATCGCGCCGGACCTTCAGAGCGAAGCTCCCGGTGACCTTCATCGGGGCCGATCCCCCTCCCGGGTCATGATGCGAGGATCCGTCCGCTCAAACCCTAGCCGCCGGGTTCTCACGAACCGAGCGCGGATTCCGCGCGGCGACCCCCAGCAAGACCAATGCCGGGCCTCCAGACCGCTCTTGAGAGGACCCGTTGGCCAGATCGTATGCAGAAACAAGGCATTGAGTACTTCGGCATAGGTGCGAAGCGGGTAGTTGGCCTTGACACTTGAGATCGCCGGAGCGGTCCTGCCCGAGGCTCGTCCACACTACGACGAAGTCACCGTCCGCGTTCGTCGCGACTGCTGCGCGATACTGATAGCCCGTGGTGTACGTGTTGACCTGGAATTCCGCGCCGACGGGACTGCCTCCGCTATTGAACATCTGCCCGAACACGCCGAATGAGGAGCCGTCCTTGCCATAGCTACCGTCCCAGACCACCACAAACTCACCGGCCACGCTCCTCGCGACTGCCGGGAGATATTGATAGCCCGTGGTGTACGTGTTTACCTGGAATTCCGCGCCGATGGGGTTGCCTGCGCGATTGAACATCTGCCCGAACACGCCCGAGCCGGGGCCGTCCTGCTCCCGACTGCTCCACACCACTACGAAACCGCCGCCCCCGTTCATTGCAACTGTCGGGTAGAACTGCGTATCGCTGGTGTACGTGTTGACCTGGAACTCGGCGCCGATGGAGATCCCTCCGCTATTGAACAACTGCCCGAACACATCCAGGCCGGAGCCGTACTGGCCAGAGCCTATCCACACCACTACGAAGTCACCGCCCGCGTCCATCGCAACTGCTGGACGGTACTGACCACCGGTGGTGTAGGTATTGACCTGGAACTCACGACCCACCGTACACGACCCACCGGGGCCACACCTGCTGTTGCCACGCCTCCCAGGCTCAGGACCATGGCTATCGACAACGACCTTCTCATGTGACACCTCCGGGCAGGTCGGTGCCGGATCGCGAGAGTGCCACCTGAAAGCGCCTTGAGGTTGGGAGGCGACTCGGCGAATCAGGCAAACTCAACGACGGATGACTCCACAAGGGCCGAGATGCTCGTGGAACTCGCGCCGCGCTGGTCTCACAGGGTGCGTTCCCCCCCTCCCCCGGCTTTGGGAAGCTCCCCAGAATACCTCACGGGCGCGAATCCTGCTGAGGTCTCGGGGCTTGTAGGCAGGGCGGCGGTCTCTTTCGCGCGCTGAGTCTGCTTCGTACTCAGCAGGTCGTCGGCTCAATCCCGACCGCCGGCTCCAGAATCCCTAAGGCTGCACCACCGAGCGCACAGGAAAGCTCAGGAGCTTCCGGAGAGGATCGCTCTTGGGCAGGTCGGTGTCCCGCCCTTCGACCGCGATGTACATCACGGGGTTGTTGGGGTCGGCCGCCTGGGTGATGGCCTTGTTGCAGGCGCTCTTCCACTTCTTCTTGCTGGGGCTCCACGAGCCCGTGACAATCTTCTGGTCACCGCTCGTCACCAGGGTTCCCTTCTCGAACCCGTGGCTCGATCCCATCATGACCTTGAACCGGTCGTAGTCGCCCAGGTCCCATGTGATGGTCGGTCGGCTCAGCCCCGGGTCGCTGCAGTCCACCGTGTCACCGAGGGTGGGGCTGATCAGGGCCGGACCGTTAGAGACGAGTCGCTGGCCGAAGATGCCGCGATACCATCCGTCCTGGCCGTCGCTGTGCCATACAACCGTGAAGCTGCCCGAAAGATCCATGCTGATGGCAGGGAAACTCTGGAAGAGGCTTGTATACGTGTTCACCCGGAACTCATTGCCTCGAGGGCTCTCTGGAGAGTGGAAGCGTTGTCCGAAGACGTCCAAGTATGAGCCATCCTGGTCATGGCTGTGCCAAACAACCGTGAAGCTGCCAGAATCAGCCATGCCAATGGCGTACGAACCCTGGAAACCAGTGGTATAGGTGTTGACCTGAAACTCAGCGCCTTGACGGCTGCCGAGAGAATCGAACCCTTGACCGAAGATCCCGCCGTTTTCGCCGTCCTGGTTCTGGCTGGTCCAGGACACCACGAACTCACCGGAGCCATCGATGCCGATGGCGGGATAACCCTGGGAGAGGCTTGTATGGGGAATGTCCCACTGAGCGTTGAAAGTTGACGGCGGTCCTCAGCCCCATGGGATCATGGGGTTGCCAAAAGAAAGGAGGACCACCGTCATGAGCAAGGATGTCACGAAGTGGAGCCCACGGAAAGCCCGAGTTGCGGCCAAGAGGCTGGCCTCGATGAGCCGATCGGGTCTTCGAGAGGCGTTCCTGGACGCCCGCATCGCCCTGAAGGAGGTCATGGTGGGCTTCGGGATGCGGAGCTTCGCTGAGATGCTCGAGGAGGATCGAACGACGCTGTGCGGTCCCAAGAGCCGGCCGCAGACAGGGAGGAGGGCCTATCGCTACGGCAGCGACGTCGGCCGAGTCGTTCTGGGCGGGCGCAAGGTCGTGGTGAGCAAGCCCAGGGTCCGAAGCGTCGAGGGCAAGGAGGTGGAGCTTGCCTGCTGGGGCCGAGCGCAGGAAGAGGACCCTCTCGAAGACAGAGCCCTTGAGCAGATGCTCGCCGGAGTGAGCAGCCGCTCGTACGATCGGAGCCTGGAGGGGCTGGGAGAGGATCTGCCGACGCGGACGACGAGCCGGTCGAGCTTCTCGCGGGCACTGGTGGCCCGCACGGGCCGGCAGGTCAAGGAGTTCCTGTCCAGGCCGCTCGGGGATCTGGACCTGCCTGTGATCCTCATCGACGGGAAGAACTTCGGCGAGCACGTGCTGGTGACGGCCCTCGGGGTGGATGCGACGGGGCGCAAGCACGTGCTGGGGGTGGTCGAGGGGACAACCGAGAGCGAGGCGGTGGGACGCCGGCTGCTGCGGGAGTTGATCGACAGGGGCCTGGTGGTCGAGCGCGCCCGGCTGTTCGTCATCGACGGGGGCAAGGGGGTCCGCAAGGCGATCCGAGAGACGTTCGCCGGGTGGGCGCTGGTGCAGCGCTGCCAGATCCACAAGGTCCGCAACGTCGCCGAGCACCTGCCGGAGAGGAAGAGGGCGTGGGTGAAGGCGGCGATGCGGAAGGGGTGGGGCCAGGAGACGGTGCCGAAGGCTCGGGGCAAGCTGATGGAGCTCGCCGAGCAGCTCGAGGCCGATCACCCCGGAGCGGCGTCGTCGATCCGGGAGGGACTGGAGGAGACGCTCACGCTGATCGCGCTGGGAGTGGACGGGTGGCTGAGGAAGAGTCTCTACTCGACCAACGCCATCGAGAACCTCCAGGGGGCCCTGGAGAAGCTCTCGCGCAACGTCAAGCGTTGGAGAGGCGGGACGATGGTGCTGCGCTGGGCGGCGGCGATCCTGCAGGACGCAGAGGGGAAGTTCCGCCGCTTGAAGGGTCACGGACAGATGCCTCAGCTCATCGCGGCCCTGGAGGCCAACGTACCGGCCCGCCTGGCGGAGAACTCGAAGAAGCAGGTGGCATAGGATCTCAAACGTGACCGCTGTCGGCGTTCAACGGAGGATGGGACATCACCGCTTGTATGAGTGTTGATCTGGAACTCACCGCCTTGAGGGCTTGCTAGAGAATCGAATCGTTGGCCAAAGACGCCGTAGGATGAGCCGTCCTGGTCATAGCTCTGCCAAACAACCGTGAAGCTACCCGAATCAGCCATGCTGATCGCGGGAGAAGCCTGGGAACCAGTGGTATAGGTGTTGACCTGGAACTCGGCGCCTTGAGGGCTTCCGAGAGAGTCGAACCGTCGGCCTAGGATGCCCTGGAGTGATGTGTCACGGGAGGAATCCTCCCACACGACCACGAACCCGCCCGCTTCAGACATACCGACGTCGGGGAAACTCGCAGTTCCCGTGTAGCTGTTGACCTGGTACTCGCCACCCTGAGGATTCGACATGGAGTCGAATCGCTGACCGAACACGTTGTAGGAAGTACCCTGCCCCCTCGACTGCCAAGTCACTACGAAGTTACCTGAACCATCCATACCCACCGCAGGGGACTTGGAAATGCCGAAAATGTAATTGTTGAGTTCGGCGAGGGTGTTGGTGTTTACCTGAAACTCCCCGCCCTGCGGGTTTCCACCAGAGTCGAATCTCTGGGCGAAGATGTCCACACCCAAACCGAACAACTGTGTGCTCCTCCACGCCACCACGTAGTCGCCGGTGGCACCCGTCGCAATGGCAGGGTAGCGCTGATCATCGGGCGTGTACGTGTTCACCTGGAACTCCGGTCCGTTCGGTGCCACGCCCGCCGTGATCAGGCCTCCCAGGTTCAAGCTCAGAACCATGGAGATCGACAGAACTCTTCTCATACGTAGGCTCCCTACAAACCGGCGACGCAGGCTCCTGGTATGGACGGATCAGGTGACGGAGTCGAAGCACACGCGCGCGGGCGGATCGCCTGTCAGCCGGGCGTAGTAGGTCTCGACGCAGATCTCGGGGAACGTCTCGCGCAGCCAGAGCGCCGCACGCCTTAGATCTGCGACCTGCCGCACCTTCATGTCGATCTCTGCCGAACCGAACTTCTTCATCCTGTACCAGGCGCAATCCTGGTGCGCGACGGCAACGATTCGCTCCGTCCCGTGCGCCAGGACGAGGCTTTCGAGACGGCGGCGCAGAAACGAGAAGTCCTTCGGGACGAAGTCGAACAGTGTCAGCGGCTCGATCCCGCCCGGCACGGCAAGAATGTCGTAGTGGGGCTCGGCCTTCAGGTGCCGTGTCGCGAAATCGAGGACGTGGGGCCGCCACCGCCCGTCGACGCACATGATGACCGTCGTGGCCGGACGGATGGGCTCCCACGGCACGGGACTTTCGAACGCCGGAGCTTCGGGCATCAGGCTATCAGCCCTTCCCGGGCTTCCTGTCGATCTTCTGCTCGGCTTCGGCGGTCGAGGCTTCGGTCTTGGCCTGCACGAGCCGCGTGACGTCGATGCCGAACTGATCCTTGAGCATCGAGAGCATCGCGGTCATTCCGCCGCCGACGGTCGACATGACCTTGGAGATGCCGCCTCCACCCCCGCCCCCATTGCCCATCTCGATGATGTTGATCTTGTCGATGCCGGCGAGCTGTGTCGCGAAGGCCTGGGCCAGCTCCGGCATCTTGTCGACGATCATGTTGAGGACGGCGGCCTCGTTGAAGTTCTTCCACGCCTCGGCCTTCTTCTGGAGCCCCTCGGCCTCGGCGAGGAGCTTCTTCTTGATGACCTCGGCCTCCGCCTCGCCGACGGCGAGGACCTTCGCCGCCTCGGCGCGGCCGATGCTCTCGATCTTTGCCGCCTCGCCGGCCCCTTCCAACTGGAGCTGCCTCTGCACGGCCTCGGCCGTGATGATCATCGCCTGCTTCGCGCCCTCGGCCTTCAGAATCGTCGCCTGCCTCTCGGCCTCGGCGGGACGGATGACCGTCGCATCAAGTTCCTTCTCCTTCCGGAGCGCCTCCTGCCCCTGGACGAGGACCTCCTGCTGCTTGCGGACCTGATCGATCCGGGTCTCCTGCTCCGTGACGCGCTGCTTGAAGGTCGCCGTCGCGAGGGGGCCGGCCTGGGCCGCCTCGGCCTGCTTCGCCTGCACCGCGGCGTCGAACTCGGCCTGCTTCGTCTGCTTGTCCCGGAGCGACTGGGCGATCAGCACGTCGGCCTCGTAACGCTTGGTCTTGCCCTCCTTGTCGGCGTTCGCGGACTGGATCATCGCGTCGCGCTGGGCGAGCGCCTCGCCGACGACGGCGTCGCGCTTCACCTCTGCGGTCCGCTTCTTGCCGAGGGCGTCGAGGTAACCCTGCTCGTCGCTGATCTGCTGAATCGTCAGGACATCGATATTGACGCCCATTTTCCGGAGATCGACGGCTGCCTCGTCGGTCATCTTCTGGGCGAAGGCCTGCCGGTCGGCGTTGATCTCCTCGACGGTGAGCGTGCCCAGGATCGCCCGCAGGTGCCCTTCCAAGGTCTGGAAGATCACGCCCTTGATCTGCTCCGGGCTCATGCCGAGGAAGCGCTCCGCGGCGGCCCTCAGGGCCATGTCCTCGCTGGCGATCTTGACGTTCGCCACCGCTTCAACCGTGACGGGGGCGCCCTCCTTCGTGTAGGCGCGCTGGATCTTGAGTGGGATCGAGATGACGTTGAGCGAGAGATAGTCGACCTTTTCGAGGACGGGGATCAGCAGCGCCGCCCCGCCGCGCACGACGCGGAAACCGACGACCGACTTCCGCCCCGCGGCGTCAATCAGCGTGTGCTTGCGACCGTAGAAAATCGCGACCTCGGAGGGCGGGACCTTGATGTAGTTGCGCGCGAAGAGCGCCATCGCGGCGATGATGCCGACGAAGGTGAGGAGAATAGTCAGGGCGACGGTGATGGCGGTGATCTCAAATCCAAAAAGGCTCATGGACGTCCTCCAGGCTTCGACGCGCCGGGGCGCGCCACGACGAGTGAATCCCCGCGCAACTCCGTGATGACCACTACGGCGCCGTTCGGGATCGCGCTGCCGTCGGCGGAACGGGCGATCTGCGTCGATCTCTCGCCCCCGGAGGCCACTGTGATCTGTCCGAGACCGTTCTTCGGGATCCCGACGGTCACCTCGGCCGACTTCCCGATGAGGTCGGACATCCGCACCTCGCTGCTCGCCTGCTGGGAGTAAAGGACTTTGGCGAACTGGTAGACGAGTCCCGCGAGAACCACCCCGGAGACGATCCCCACGCCCGAGGAAGCCGGGTGGGAGAGGTGATAGTAGCGTGAGATGACGCCGCCCCCGCCGAAGGCCGTCAGGAAGGCGGCCATCACGCGGGCGCTCAAGATGCTGGGACCTGGGCCATGCTCCAGCGCTTCGTGGCCGCCAATCGCCCCTTCGGCATGAACCTCGTGGTCGCCGAAGACCTCGCCCACGAAGAGCATGATGAGGAGGAACAGCAGGCCGAACGCCCCGATGGCGGCATAGATCAGCATGGTCGTCAACTCCCGCTTCGCGACGTGAATCGGCTAACTTCAATTCGGAGGATGCGCGGAACGCTATCCCCGAGTGTCCGCGATGTCAACGCCGATATTCGCGGCCGGCGGCAGCGATGAGTAGGATGCAGGAGCGCATGCTCCCCCGGGGCTCCCGTCGATGAACGTCCAGGAGATCGCATCCTGCCGCACCATCGTCAACCGGTACCACGGTTGCTCCTACGGAAAGACCCTCTGCGGCCTGCCCGACTACGCGCCGGAGATCATCCGCGCCGGCAATGCGGATCTACATGAGCAGCGTGACCGATCCGTACGTGCCGCTGAAGAAGCGTTACCGGATCACGGGGCGCATCCTCGAGGCGATGCGCGAGCGGCCCCCCGATCTTCTCGCTCTCCAGACGCACACGCCGAATGTCCTGTGGGACGAGGATCTCGTCGTCTCGGGCCGCGGCGGGCTCTGCAGGATCCTCCGGATCACCCCGGGTTGGAGCCACCTTGGCTTCGCAGACACCTGACAATCCCGGGAGAGCGGAATTCACGAAGCGGGGCAACTCCGCGCAACCCGAAAGGAGTCCGACCTGGTCCCTCGTGGGCTGGTTGCGCCCACTTGCTTGCTACCACCCTGCCAACTCAGCCGCATCAGGAGATACCCAGACCATCGAACTCAGGGAGAAGTCGCTGAGATCTCGACGATCTTGTGCGGCTGAGATCCTCCTCGTGCTTCTGAGTTTGCCCCCTGATGGGATTCGTAATCAGCAGGCCGTCGGTTCGATCCCGACCGCCGGCTCCAGAGTTCCGCTACAGCTCTGCGGATGCGCCTAGGTCTCGGGCGACGGATGCGAGCTTCCTGTCCATCGTCCAGATGGATAGCCTGCCGAGCCTCGAAGAAGCCAGCAGGTGAGCATCTATCCAGCCCACCCCCGAGCCGGCGATGTGGTTGGCCTCGATGAACTCGAGCACCTCCTCGTGGAGGGCGAGCGGCGCCTGGGGGAGGACGCCCAGGAGCGTGAGAATCTCCCGCCTGTTCCTGATGCGGCCGCAGGCAAGCTCACCGATCACGAAAGGATGACACCAGACCTCTCCGGCTTCGAGGTGGCGAGCGAACCTGGCGTTGCCCCGGCGCAGGTGATCAACCCAGACCGAGGTGTCGACCAGCATCAGGACGCCCTACGAGTCCTGCGACGTCGGATGGGCTTGAGCTGCTTTTCACTCGAACCGAGGGCGGCGAGCCGGCGCGCGCTCTCCAGGCTGATCAGCGCCGCAAGGCCGGCGTGAACGACCTCGGTCTTTTCCTTGAGTCCGCTCAGGCGCTGGGCTTTCCGCATCAGCTCGTCGTTGATGTTGAGTGTCGTACGCATATGCCATAGTATGCACAATTCGTGCATATAGATCAAGCCCCGGGGAGACCGTTGGTCCGACCCGGCCGCCGGATCCCGTGCGCGTGTCATCGAGGCAGACAGCTGGCACGGCTGGTTCCTCACGAACGAGCTCGGTGGCAAGCACGGGTGACCTGTCCCCCGAGAACTGGACCATTCCAGGTGAGAACCGCCCCGGATGGCTCAGAGTGATCATCCCGGGTAGGATGCACCCATGGGTCACGTCCAGGAGCTGAGCGATCTCTCCCACGCGTTCGGTGCAGGGGCGGCTGCCGGCAAAGCGCGGCTGATGATGGAGATTCGCGGGGCCCGGAGGCTCTCCAGGAGCGAGCAGCGGCTCCTTGCGCGCGCCGTCCAGTTCATTTTCGCCTACCCGGACAACTCTCGAGTCCTCGCCCTCGCCCGGGATCTCTCCACGCGCCTTCCCGACACCGTGAACGTTCACCCGTACTCCTATGGCGTGCTGCAGCGGCTCGTGCGGCTCCGACCCGGGAGCCTGGAGATCGAGTGGGACGATCTCGAGAGCCACGACGCTCTCACGGAGGCCCTCTACCTCCTGGTCTCTCTCGCCGAGAGCCAGGGGCTCGAGGACATCGGAGTCTCACTCCAGGAGTGGATCGAGGGCAGCAAGCCCCGGCCCGGTCTGACCGACATCGAGTTCCTGCTCGATCTCCTCGGCAAGTCGACCTACTCACCCCAGCTGCGGGCTTTCCTGCTGGACAACGCCCAGGTGCCCGTTCGCTACCACGGGCCGGGACTCGCCCGGCTCGCTCTAAGCGGCCTGAGGACCTGCTACCAGAAACGCGACGTCGACCGGACACCTTTTCCTCTTCCGAGCCTCATACGCACGCCGCCGCGACGCGTCTCCCGGGGCGGGCAGGAGATCATCGACCTCTCGCTCCAGGCGCTCTGCGCCCGCAAGCTCGAGATCTATCCGCTCTCCTACGCCGACCCGTCGGCCGTCGTCCTGGTGAGCGGAAGCCGGGGCATCCAGGTTGTCCTCGCAGGCGTTCAGCCGGACTGGCGCGGAGCGTTGGATGCTCTCTATTTCGTTCTGATTCTGAAGAACGGGATCCCCATCGCCTACGGACCGGCCCGGGCCCTCCTCGGCTGCTGCGAAATGGGGATCAACCTCTTCCCCGAGTTTCGGGGCGGCGAGACCCGGCTTATCTACGCCCGGTTCATGCAGGCGCTCCACCACGTCCTGGGCGTGGAGCACTTCTTTCTGACGCGGTACGGCATGGGTGAGAACAATACGGAGGCGCTGCGCAGCGGCGCATTCTGGTTCTACCGCAAGCTCGGGTTCAGGCCCACCAACCCGGCGGTGGAGGCGCTGGCGCGTGAGGAGGAGGCCCGGATGGCCTCACGTCCTTCCTACCGCTCCGATCTCGGAACACTCCGCCGGCTTTCGCACACCGAGGCCTACCTCGATCTCTCCGGAGGGAGGCTGCGCCCGCTGGATCTCGGCCGGCTCGGCATGGCCCAGAGTCGCTTCATCGGATCAGAATTCAATGGTGATCGCGGGCGGGCGCAGCAACGCTGCACCGAGCGGCTCCGGCGCATCCTCGGTGTCTCCGCGCCCGGTCGGTCCTTCCGGGAGCTGGCACCGTTGATGTGCATGATTCCGGACGTTCAGGAATGGAGCAGGAGGGAGAAATCGCTGCTGGCCGGATTCCTGCGCGCCAAGGACGCCTCCTCGGAGGCCCGGGCGGCGCGCCTGCAGGCGGCCCACCCGCGTCTCGGCAGGGCCCTGCATCGCGTCGCGGGCGTGGAGTCTCCGCACCTCCGCTGAACTCAGCACTTGGAGTCGGCGGCTCGCTGGCGGTCCCGTTGAGGAGGGCCCTGCCCCCCCTACGGCGTGAGCGGGAGCGCGACGACGGGGCTCAACCGCTTCCGCGCCGGGTCATTCTTGGACAGATCCTTGTCCGTGCCGAAGACCGCGATGTACATCACGGGGCTGTTGGGATCGGCGGCCTGCGTCACCGCCTTGTTGCAGGCACTCGTCCACTTCTTGCCGCTCGGCGCCCACGACGCAATCTTGATCGCCTTGTCGCCGCTCGTGACGCTCGTCCCCTTCTCGAATCCGGGGCTCGAGCCCATGTACACCTTGAACACGTCGTAGGTGTCCGCATCCCACACGATCGTGGGCTGGCTGAGCTTCGGGTCGCTGCAATCCACGCTGCTCAGCGGCGCCGTGATGACGACGGAGTGGGCGACGAAACGCTGGGCGAAGGCTCCCCAATCGCTGCCGTCCTGGGTGAAGCTCTCCCACGCCACCACGAAGTCACCGGCCGCGTTCACGCCGACTGCCGGACGACTCTGGGAGTAGGTCGTGTACGTATTGACCTGGAACTCCACGCCTGCGGAGCTGCCTCCGCTATCGAACATCTGCCCGAACACGCCGTCGCCTGAGCCGTCCTGGGGGCTCCCCCACGCCACCACGAAGTCACCGGCCGCGTTCATGCCGACTGCCGGAGTCTTCTGGGACGAGCTAGTGTAGGTATTGACCTGGAACTCCGCAGCCAAGGGAGTGCCGGTGCTGTCGAACATCTGCCCGAAGATGCCGTAGCCGGAGCCGTCGTGGGGGCCCCCCCACGCCACCACGAAGTCACCGGCAGCGTTCATGCCGACTGCCGGACGATTCTGGGAGTAGGTCGTGTACGTATTGACCTGGAACTCCGTGCCGATGGGGCTGCCTCCGCTGTCGAACATCTGCCCGAAGACGCCCTCGTAGGAGCCGTCCTGCATGTAGCTCTGCCACGCCACCACGAAGTCACCGGCAGCGTTGATACCGACTGCATGGTGATACTGGTCGTTCGTGGTGTACGTGTTGACCTGGAACTCCGCGCCGATGGGGCTGCCTCCGCTGTCGAACATCTGTCCGAAGATGCCAAAGGAGGAGCCGTCCTGCGACTTGCTCTCCCACGTCAGCACGAACTCACCCGTGGCGTTCATGCCGACGGCCGGCCCGACCTGATAGTCGGTGGTGTACGTGCTGACCTGGAACTCCGTGCCGATGGGGCTGCCTCCGCTGTCGAACATCTGCCCGAAGACGCCCCAGGAGGAGCCGTCCTGCCCGAGGCTTTCCCACGCCACCACGAAGGCACCGGCAGCGTTCATGCCGACCGCCGGACGAATCTGGGAGTAGGTCGTGTACGTATTGACCTGGAACTCCGTGCCGATGGGGCTGCCTCCGCTGTCGAACATCTGCCCGAAGACGCCCTCGTAGGATCCGTCCTGCAGGTAGCTCTCCCACGCCACCACGAAGTGACCCGCCGAGTTCATGCCGACTGCCGCGTGGCGCTGATAGTTGGTGGTATACGTATTGACCTTGAACTCCGGGCCGTTCGGTGCCACTCCAGCTCTCATCAGACCCCCCAGGATCAGGCTCAGAACCATGGAGATCGGCAGAACCCTTCTCATACTTTGGCTCCCTGCAGGCCGAAGACGCAGGTCGAGAGCGCCGGCGGACGGCGCGTTGACGAGCGAACCACCGCTCGCGAGGAGTTGGCGAGATACGCGGGACGGCGGGTCAGACACCCTGGGACAGAGCTGCGGCACGGCAGGGAAAGAGTGCAACTGGCGTCAGGGCACCCACTCGGGGACATTCCTGGCTCTCTCTGCCGTTCGCTGCGGACAGCAAGGACAAATCAAGACAGGAGCAGGCCTCGCAGAGGGCCCGCGGATTCCTTGCTCGTGAGCGGCCCACCCTACCACAGAATCGCACAAGTCGTGTCCTCTTCTATCGATACCAAGACCATCGAACTCAGGGCCAACTTGCCTGAATCTCAGATCTCTCGTGCTGCTGAGATCGTCCTGGTGCCTCTGAGCTCTGCCACTGCCGGTATCTCTGCTTCTCGGGTGCCGCCGTCATGACTTGGATGGGCGGAGCTTGACGTCGTCCCGGACGTACAGTACGCCGGGATTCGTGAGGATCTTCCTGATCTCGTCTGCCTCGACGTCGTCGCGCACGACCATCGACATCGGCTCGCCGTGGAAGAGGCGCTCGTTCGCCGTCGTGAGGAGGGCGTTGAGCTTCAGGTAGGTCTTGGCCGTCGGCTCTTCGACGACGACGGTGAACTGCCCTCTGCCGAACGTGACGAGGCGGACTTCGCGAAGGCTCGACGCCTTCCGGGAGAAATTGCGGATGGATCGCTGCCCCCGGTTGCGGAAGAACCGGTATACGACGGCGCTCGCGAGGACGAGGGCGAAGACGAGCTTGAGATTCTCGCCGCTTCCGCCCAGGATGAGAGACATCAACGCGACGCCAGTCAACAGTCCCGCGGCGAACGGCCACGCCGCGCCCCTGGTTTTCAGATCGTCCACCCAGCGCCGGACGCGGGCCATGACGGGAACGGACGCGGAAACGCCCGTGTCGATCTCCTTCTTCACGCCGCGGAGCCCCGAGACCACCTCCGACATGTCCTGGAAGCGGTCCTCGGGCCGCTTCTTCATGCATCGGTCGATGATGTGCTGCAGCGAGAAGGGCAGCCCCGCACGCAACGTGGATAGAGGCGGCGGCTGCGCCGAGGCGATCGCGTGCAGCGTGTCCAGGGCGTTCGCGCCGCCGAACGGGGGACGTCCGGCCGCCATCTCGTAGAGAACGACACCAAAGGAGAAGATGTCCGAGCGCGCGTCGGCGGGAAGCCCGCGCGCCTGCTCCGGGCTCATGTACGCGAGCGTTCCGACGATCATGCCGGCCTGCGTCTTCGCCAGCGTCTCCATCATGCTGGCGTCGCCCGGGGTCTGCGTGACGGGATCGGACAGCTTGGCGAGGCCGAAATCCAGGATCTTCGGGTGGCCGTCGCGGCTCACCATGATGTTGTCGGACTTGATGTCGCGATGGACGATGCCGGCCGCGTGGGCACGGGCCAGGGCGTCGCCCACCTGGATTCCGACCTCGAGCGCGGAGGCGATGTCCAGCTCGCCGCCCGCGACGAGCTTGCGGACGGTGGAGCCGTCCACGAACTCCATGACGATATAGACGAGATCGCCTTCCTCCTCGATCTCGTACACCTGGGCAATCGCCGGGTGGTTGACCGCCGAGGCGGCGCGCGCCTCCTGCATGAAGCGGCGCCGGCGATGGGCGTCCTGCACCACCTCGGGCGGGAGGATCTTGATGGCCACCGAGCGGTTGAGACGGGAGTCGCGGGCGCGGTACACCTCGCCCATCCCGCCCTTGCCGAGCTTCTCCTCGATGACGTAGTGCCTGAGCTTCCTGCCTATCACGCGGCGGCCCCCGGTGGCCGAGAGAGTGCCGCAGGCGGCGAGACAATTCCACAGCCCCAGGATCGCCTCCGCGCGGAGGCGCCCTGCGGGATGGCGAGGTGTCGGGATGAGACAGGGCGCTGACTGGCAGGGGAAGTCTCGCGCAGCTTGTGAGGCAGCGCCCCCCGGATCCCGCCCCTACTCCGTGCTCGCCGCCGAGACCTTCTGCAGCCGAGCCTCGACCCGGGAGGCCCACTCCGTCCCCTTCACCTCGGGCGCGACGAGCTTCAGGATCTCCGTCTCGGCCGGTGAGTCCACGACCTCGATGTCGAAGTTGCCGCGCCCCGAAAGGAGCCCCTTCTTCGAGACGTCCTTCACCTGGTAGGAGCCCATGAAGTGAAGGCCGCCCGGCTCGACAGGGAAGAGGACCTCCTTCACGGTCTCCTTGGTGTACCTGAACCAGAAGAGCTCGCCGTTGCGGCTGAAGCCGGCGAGGTAGTAGTCACCCGGAGGCACGTCGTCGAAGTAGAAGGCGCCGCCCCCGAGGATCTCTGTATCGGGGCGATTGATCCTCCCTACATAGACCTTTCCGAGCTTCTGGATATAGACGTGCTTCATCCCGGCGACGCCGGCGATGCTCCCGTAGACCATGGCAGGGCGTTCGTCGGGCTTCGGCTCGGTGTCTGCCTTCTCCGATGCCGGCGACGGTGACATCTGCAACAGGGCGAGGGTCATGAGGGGGATCATCAGACGCTTCATCATGATTCACCTTGATTCCGTGAATCGAGCCCGGCCCAGCCGCCCCCGCCATGCCGGCATGAAGCTAGGTTCCAGGGGCAGGCGCCGCAACGCCCCTCCCCTGCTTGAAGCGCAGCGAGCCGCCCCGCGCGTCTGGAGATCTCCAGAGATGGAGTTGGCGCCCAATGCGCGATCCGGCCGAGGACTGTGGAAGGGATGCGGACGGATGAGCAGGCCGTCGGTTCGATCTCGACCGCCGGCTCCACAGGCATGCGCGATCGCCCCCACCGGGTTCTCACGCGAAGAAGAGCCGCCTCAGCTCATCCTCGGGGACGAATCGGACGGCCTGGCGGAAGACGGCCCTCAGCGTTCCGGGGGCCAGCTCCTTGTGGATCGGGATCGTGAGAATCTGCGCGCCGCCGTCTGAAGCGATCCGGCGGAGCTTCGCGTGGCTTCCCCGGACGGATACCACCTCGAAGCCGAAGGTGCCGAGCGCTCGCAGGACTTCGCGCGATGAGAGGCGCCTGAGCCTGGGCGACATCACCGCCGGGGTGGAGGGACTTCGTAAAGGACTGCGATCCGCTGCGGAGATGTCAGCCCGAACGCCGCGGCATCCTCACCCTCCAGATGGAGCTGCACGGCTTCCTGGAGGTTCGAGACCACGTCGTCGAGCGTGCGTCCCTGCGTGACCACGGCGACTTCGACGCACTCCGCTACATACCAGTCTCCACTACGGGCAACCACGGCGTGGATCGTGTCGCTCCCGGCTGAGGCTCGCGCAGCGCCGTAGACAGCAGGGCGCTCGGCGACGGCACTCCGGGCGACGCCGGGGAGGCGCCTGTAGGGGCGTCGGATTTCGTATGTCCCGCGGGAAACCCGCTCGAAGTAGGGCCACCTGTGCGGGTGGTTCGCCGGCGCGTTGACGCAGCAACGGCTGACGACATGCGTCCGGACCGTCGCGGCATGGAGGTGCGGAAGGGCGCCCACGATCTCGACGGGCCGGAACCGCCAGCCTCCTCGCTCCCTGCAGATGCGCAGGGCCGCGCGCAAGACCTCTTCGTGGACGGGCATGACCGAGGATCATACAAGGGTCATATGAATAGATCAAGGGTAACTTCACGTTGCTGCGCCCTCGCCCCCCTCAGCATGTGCCGATCTGCGGTCAAGCCTCCCCCGCGTGGCCGCCCGAACACAGACACGCGGGGGCACGAGCTGCAGCTTCAGTCGACCGGGATCTTCCTTCCCATGGCGTCCGCGGCCGTGACGGAAGTCAACGAGACTTTGCCGCCTCCTTTGAGCTTCAGGAGAGCACCGCTCCCGCTGACGCCCTCACCGCTCCCCGCGTAGGCCACGATAGTGAGCCGGCCGCCGCTCCGCAGGCTCTTCGCGATCTCCCAGCCGGAGCTCGCGATGAGATCGCCCGGCTGAACTCTCAGGTTCCTCCTGGGGACTCTCAGCTCGATCTGAACTCCGCTCAGGCCTGCGGCCCCATCCACCACAACGAGACGTCCTCCCTGGATGTCGTCGACGAGGGCCACGGTCATCAACCCCCTGGGTCCCGCTACCGGTCCCTGGTGTCCGGAGAAGGGGCCGTCGCAATCACACAGCGGGTGCATGCCGAGCGCCTTGTTCCGCACGCGTATGACGTCCAGGACGTTGACGCTGCCGTCGACGAGGCAGTGCTCGTCGTTCATTTCTGCTGCCCAGGCCTGGAAGGTGGCCGGCGGCGTCGGCGGGACCGCCTGGGCAAGGGCCAGCAGAGCGGTTCGCGTCACGTCGAGGACGGTCACGATTCCACTCGCGTCGAGGTCTCCCTTCGCCACGCCAAGGAATGCGTCACTCTGCCCCGAAGCTCCGTTGGTCGCATCCGACGCCTCGATCCGAACCGTCGTGTCCGTTCCCGGCAGGAGGTGATCGAGGCAGCAGGCGACCTCGAAGGTGTCCGGGCCGCCGAGGCCCGCCGTGAAGCCAAGCATCGAAGGCACGAGCGTGCCTGCGCAGAACGTGGGCTCGATGACATCCATGTCGGCGACCCCGTTGTATCCCGTCGCCCTGAGGCCGGAGGCGCTCAGGGCCTCCACGCCGACCATGAGGGAGAGCGGGTCCCACGCGTCCACCCCCACGGGGCTCGCGATCGGGTCGAAGCTGAAGGCGGCGACGCTGCGGACCGCAACGCCCCCCGGCTGCGCGCAGAGCCGGCAGAGGATCGGCTCGCCTTCGTGGTCTCCGAGTACGCAGTTGTCGAGGGTCAGCGGGCTGATCCCGAAGGGAGCGTTCGTGAGGATGGCGAAATCGAGGAGCGCCACCTCACGCGGGCCCGCCGCGAGTCCCGCCGGCGGGTTGCTGCTGCCCATCACCCGCACGACACCCGCGCCGATCAACGCGCGATCGACCCGCCATCCCGCCGCGGCGGTCGTGTCCGAGCCGAGCCGCACCCCGGTGGGACTCAAGGCGCTGGGGTTGAAGCCGACATCGAGCTGGAAGCCGGCCACGTCCCCGCCGTCGTCGAGGACAATCGGCACCGTGACCCGCGTCCCCGGCTCTCCCGAAGCCTGCGATGAGCAGAGCTGCCGCACGACGACGGGCGGGACCCCCTGAATGGATCCGTACTTCCCCGCCCCCCCGGCGCCGTGAATCCCCCTCACCTCCGCCGGCTTGAGCGCCCTCCGGAAGAGGTCCACCTCGTCGAGGGAGCCCATGAAGCGCGAAGGGGGGCCTCCAGGCGCCATCGCGGCGCCGCGCCCGATGAGGAGATCCGCCTGCGACTGGATCATCCCCTGGATGCCCGTCGGGTCGAACGTGTGGGCGATCTTCCCGTCGATGTAGAGCCGGCCGCCCAGCGGATCGTCTCGATCGACGGAGACCGCCACGTGGTGCCACTGGCCGTCAGCGACCGGCGGTGAGCCGGCCCCGGTCTTGAGGCTTCCAGCGCCGTCGCTCATCTCGAACGACAGGAAGCCAAGGTCCAGGAAGAGGGCGAAGCCCGGCCCCGCCGGATCCCGCTTCTGTAGGATCGGCTGCATCCCCCGGGACGAGGTCAGGATCCACGCGTCGATCGCGAAGTCGTCCGATCCGACCTCCAGCTCCGGGTGATGCGGGACGCGCAGGGCGTCGTCGACGCCGTCGAATGCGAGAGCGCTCCCCACCATCCCAACGACGGACATGGGATTGCCCTCGGGTATACCGGCATTGTCCTCCCCCCGTGAGTCCTTGAGCACGATTGGCCTGAACATGTGGGGGTCGAAGAGCAGGGGGTCCTCCATCCTCCACCACGCCGACCAGCACGGCTTCAGCCGGCAGGGTGTCAGGAGGTCGAAGGGGAGCAGATCGATGAAGTAAGGCGGGATGCGGACCGGGCCGCAGTCGCACTCCCACTCGAGCCAGATGTTGTCGATGTTCGAGTGGTGCCCCCAGAAGATGTTCGCTGCTGGCGAGCGGAAGGCGCCCATCGCCCCGCTGACATTGACGTGGACGGACCCGTGGTAGTTGTTCAGCCCGGGCCGGCTCACATCGACTCCCCCGGAGGTCAGCTCGTCGCGGGTCGCGTAGTCGCACAGGTCCGGCCTCTCGAGGTGAGCGGGACGGGAGATCATCGGATCCGTGTCCAGCAGGGCCCCGCACGACCCGGGGCCGACGGAGAGCGGGCAATCGGCATCGACGTCCTGGAACTCGGCCGGGATCGGATTGGCGGCGTCCCACGCGGGGAAGGGAACGAACTCCGGGTGCCCCTCCAGGACGAGGAAGTCCTCGAGGCCGCCGACGTAGTCCCGGTGCCACGGAAGCAGCATGGTCGTGGAGTGGATACCGGGGGTGAAGTGATCGTTGATGACCGGGACGTCGACGTAGTCGAGAACCAGGTCGTCGAGGACATCGCGCTGCGCGGCCGAGAAGTCGCTGTTGAGATCCGGGCGCTGGAGGCACGGATCGATGATGGGGCCGTAGATGTCGATGTCCACCAGAGCCGCAGAGATCGTCTCGGTGAGGAGCGCTCGAACGCTCCCGGCGCGTATCGGCGAGGTCAACCCGATCGTCGCCGATGTCTCCCCGCCACAGAGGCCGCCGTAGAAGAGCAGCGTGATCGTCTTTCCCGCGATCTGCGCCGCGTCAGGCATGACCCCTCCGCGCGTGGCGTCCTGAGCGACGTAGAGGTGATCGAGGTTCCCGTTCCCGTCGTAATCGACGGGGGTCGGCCGGTCGAAGGCGAGGTCATAGGAGGAGATACAGGCGTTTCCGCCCATACCCGTAAGATCGATGACGTATTGATAGCCGTGGAGCCCCTCGAGCCGGGAGCCTTTGGTGCCCGTGAAGGAGCGGGTCCGCATGAGACCTGCGCCGACGCCGCCGGGGAGGACGATGTCGGAGGTGGTCTCCGTGGCCACTGGAGAGCAGTTTCGGTCGAAGAGGCATTCAATGGCGCCCGGCGGGACCTCGACCTGATCGAGGGTCAGCGCGAAGGAGGTGGACGGGACGAGCGCAAACAGGAGTGTCAGGCCGAGCGTGCGGATTCTCATCGCTTCACCTCTCAAGGACGCGCCCTGCGGCGTGTGCGGAGTTGGACGGGAGCGGTGTGGCTGGCGGCTATCCTACTCCTGCCTTGGCCGGCGGAAGCCATCCATGTTATTCCAAGGGTGTTCCGATTTGCCCGCGGTCGAGCGTCGTTTCGAGACCACGTCGTCCGGTCCGTCGGAGCACGATGCTACGCTTCAGCGACGAGGAGGCAAAGGACGCCGGAGGGAGATGATGGCCATCGCGCCGTTCAGGATCGAGCGCTTTTACGGGCTCCACGAGTTCACCACGCCGCACAACCTCTCGGCCTCCGACTGCGAGAGCCTCTCCGTGGGGGCGCTCCTCGAGATGTCGGGAACGCCGTTCTCCGATCTCGCCTCGCTGCACCTGGGCTACACCGAGTCGCAGGGGCACCCTGCCCTGCGCGAGGCGCTCGCGGAAATGTACGAGGTGGTGGAGCCCGCCGACGTGGTCGTCACCAACGCGCCCGAAGAGGCGATCTTCATTCTCATGGAGACGATCCTCGAGGCAGGTGACCGGGTAGTCGTGCAGGCGCCCTGCTACCAGTCCCTGAAGCAGCTCGCGATCCACAAGGGCTGCGACGTCCGCACGTGGGACATCGTCGAGACCCAGGACGGCTGGCTGCTGGACCTGGATCGGCTCGAGGCGCTCCTCACGCCGGAGACGAAGCTCCTGGTCGTGAACTTCCCGCACAATCCAACGGGTCTTCATGCCGACGATGCAACATGGCGGGAGATCCTCGGCATGGCTTCCAGCCGTGGGATTCGCGTCTTCTCCGACGAGATGTACCGGGGCGTGGAGCGCTCCGACGCCGCCCGCCTGCCCTCAGCCTCCGACCTGCTCGACGACGCCGTCTCCCTCTGGGGGCTCTCCAAGTCCTTCGGCCTTCCGGGACTGCGAATCGGCTGGCTCGTCACGCGGGACCGCGCGCTCCGTGACGCGCTGATCGGGACGAAGGACTACACGTCCATCTGCAGCAATGCCGCCGGGGAGCTTCTGGCCCGGTGCGCCGTGAAGGTCGCCGGCAAACTCTTCGATCGGAGCCGCCGGGTCATCGCCGAGAACCTCGCCAGAACGGCGGAGTTCATGAGGCGGCACGAGGATCACTTCGGCTGGCGGGAGCCCCAGGCCGGCCCCGTGGCGTTCGTCCGGCTGAAGGAGGGATCCGCCGATGAGTTCTCCCATCGGGCCCGGAGGGAGAAGGGGGTTCTCCTCGTCCCCTCGTCCCTCTTCGACTTCGGCGACAGCCACCTGAGGGTGGGTCTGGGCCGCGCCGACCTCCCGAAGGGGCTGGCCGCGCTTGAGAGCTTTCTCGCCTCGGCTCGCTGACCCTCTGCGTCAGTTCGGGCCGCGAGCTGCCGGTCGAAGGCCTTCAGTGCATCTTCAGAATCCGACGATCACGGACACCACGAGAGTGGTCTTCTCGGTGCCCAGTGCCGCTGCGGCGTCGATCTGGAAGCGACCCTCCAGGGCGATGCCCGCACCGAGTGTGAAGTTCTGTTCCCTATCCGGCTCGGGGAAGGTGTCGTTGGTGGAGAGGGAGGACTGCCCCCGGGGGAGAACGACCCCGTTGGGCAGGCGTGTCTTGTCGAAGTCGGCGAAGATGGTTCCCGGGCGATCCGTGAAGTACCCGGCACGCAGGGCAATCGGCGTGCGGCGCGCCGCCATCAGGAGGTACTCGGCGCCCAGGTGGTAGTTGTCGGCTGACTCGGCGACGAACCGAGCTTCGAAATCTCCCAGCGTCAGCACGTTCAGCCCGCCCTGGAACCCGTCCAAGAGGTCCTCGTAGTTCACGTGCACCCAATCGGCGGTCAGGGTCAGTCGGCTCCCGGGCCTCCACGCCACGCCCGCTCCGTAGCTGGCCGGTGTGTTGAAGTTGGTCTCCAGGACGCTGCTCCCAAGCGCGTTGGAGATCGTGAGAGGGAATCCCAGGAAGAAGGTGCTGAAGGGGACGAGGCCCTGCTCGTCCTGCAGTGATTCGTCCACGACGAATTCGAAGCCTCCCCGGTAGACCGCACCGAAGGAGAGCGAATCCACCGGCTGCCAGTGGATACCTGCGTTGAAGGTGATATCCGTGTCCTGGTCGTCGATCCGTGTCGTGAACAGCTCGGAAGCGATGGTGGATCCCGGAGGGATGATCACCCCGGCAGTGTCTGTGAGGGTGTTGAAGACCTGGGACCGAATCTCGAGGGAGCCGAAAGCCATCGTAGCCCCAATGGCCAGCCGATCACCGAGCCGGAGGGCCCCGGTCAGGTTCCAGACGGAGAGATCCGTGTCGATCTGCCCCTCTGCATTCGCGGTTCTCGACCCCATCGAGCCCACCGCTCCGACCTGATCGAAGGTGACGTTGCTGGCGCGGTTCAGCTCCATCCGCGACAGGCCGACAGCCGCGCGCTTCCATGGATAGACGTATGAAAGGAAGGAGGGAGAGAGGAGGTCGTCCGGTTCGGTGCGTGCCTCCACGACGAGCGGACCAGGATCGTCCTGTGTCAGGGAGTCATCGACGTCGGAGTACCTCAACTCGATCGAGAACTCGGGGCGGACGAGCTGCGTCAATCCGCCCGGATTGGCCACGGAAGCGGTCGCGTCATCTGCCAGGGCGATGAAGGCCCTGCCCAGCCCGAGAGACCTTGCGCCGGGGTTGTCGAGGTTGAAGCGGAAGTCGCGGAAAATCTCCTCGTCCGTCACCGCTCGCGCCGCGCCCCACCAGGGTAAGCCGGCCATCAGAAGGACCAGGGCCCGGATCAGGCCGAGGGGGCGTCTTGCGGTCATCCGGCATCCACTCGTCCGGAGCCCGTCTGTGGCATCATGAGCGCCCTTTTTCTCGCCAGGCGCCCAGGAATGTTGAACGAGGCCCCCGCACTCTCCGTGAGGTTTCGGGACAGGACTCCAGCCCGCTTCACGCGCAGAATCCTGCTAGCCATCATCGTGTCTCTTCAGGCGCAGACGGCTCTTCTGGCCGATCGGTGGTACGAGCACTACGAGCGCGCGGAGGAGGCCTTGAAGGCCCAGGAGTGGAACCTCGCTGCCACCCAGATCCTCGAGGCGATCCAGCAACGCCCTGAGCCGGGCGCCTCGGTCCGGACCTACGGCATGAAGTTCCTGAAGTACCATCCTTATTTCAACCTCGGGATTGCCTACTTCAACATGGGCCGGTACGAGGAGGCCGTTCAGGCCTTCGAAACCGAGGAACGATTTGGCGCCATCTCCGAATCGCCGGCGGATAATAGCAACATGAAGACCTTCAAGGAACTGGCCGGCCAGCGGATCCGGGGCGCCCAGCAGGCGGCCGACCTGGAGAGGATCCGCGGGATCGTGGCGGGGAGTCTGGCCGAGGCCCGGCTCCTGGAGCAACGAGGGGATCCGGATGGAGCGATCATGGCCCTGGGGGCTGGACTGGCGCTGCAGCCGGCAAACGCGGAGCTCGGCACGGCGCTCGAACGCCTCCGATCCCAGGTCGCCGAGAGGGAGCGCCGGCGCCTCGATGCGGAGCGGATCGGGGCCGCGAGCCGGGAGGGACGTGAGTTCATGGCCGCCCGCGACTGGACGGCAGCCTCGGCGGCATTCCGCACCGCCCTCGCGCTGGATCCCGACCTGGTCGATGAGAGGCAGCTTCTGGAGGAATCCCAGGAGAGGCTTCGGCAGAGTCTGGAGCAGGAGCGTTCCGAGAAGGAACGAGCCGACCTGATCCGCCACGGGATGGAGTCGGCCGGAAAGATGGAGTCCTCGGGAGACCTCAACGGCGCGATCCGGGAGCTGCAGTCGGTGCTGGCGCTCCGGCCGGAGCACGCCGAAGCCCTGACGGCGCAGCAGAGGCTCCTGAAGCTCCGCGAGGCGGAGGAGGCCCGGCAGATCCGGGAACGCGAGACCGGCGGCTTCCTCGCCCTGGGGGTGGAGCACCTGAACGCCGGGGAATTCAAGGAAGCCATCGAGCTCTTCAACAAGGTCCTGGCCGTCGATGCACTGAACCAGGCCGCGAGGACCTACCTGAGCCAGGCATTCGCGG
The DNA here is from genome assembly GCA_964568735.1 of uncultured Acidobacteriota bacterium. GTDB lineage: Bacteria > Acidobacteriota > Polarisedimenticolia > JACPZX01 > JACPZX01 > CAZMRF01. Next base: position 15,536 of record CAZMRF010000047.1, on the reverse strand, counting down.
GAATGCACCAGGTGCTGCTCACCCCCGGCAAGGAGGGAGGACGCCCCACCCTACCTCCCGTCATCGTCCTCGCGTGGAGGAACGACAAGACCTCTCCAGGCGAGGAGGGCGACGCCCCCCTGGAGCCGCAGCGCTCCGACCGGGCCGAGATCCTCGTCGAAGGAGTCATCGTCGACGACTCTCCGGATCTCGAGGTCACCCTCTCCGTCACAACTCCGGGACGCCCGGAGCCGGTCTCCCGGCGGCCCCTCTCGGTGCGCGGTGAGCCGGCCGGCAGCTTCTACCGGTACAGCCTCTTCGAGACGATGCCCCTTCCCGCCGGAATCTCGACGATACGGGTGGTGGCAAGCGACTCCGACGGTCTCACGGCGGAAGCGCTGCACTCCGTCCTCTACACCTTGCCGCCGTGGAAGAGGCCCGAGTTCTGGGCGATCTCGCTCCTGTCGGCGGGCACCGTCGTGGGCGCCGGCCTCGCGGTCAGGGCCACGCGCCGCCGCCGGCTCCGGCGGAGGCTGTTCAATCCATACGTCGCGGGTGCGCCCGTCCTCAATGAAGATCTGTTCATGGGCCGGGAGACCCTCATCGCGCGAATCCTCCAGACTATTCATAACAACAGCATTCTCCTTTTCGGCGAGCGCCGGATCGGGAAAACCTCCTTGCAGCACCACCTGAAGAAGCGCCTCGAGGAGCTCGAGGATCCCGAGTACGAGTTCTTTCCGGTCTACATCGATCTTCAGGGGACGCCTCAGGAGAAGTTTTTCTCCACGGTCGGCCACGAGATCCGGCTCCAGGTCGGCGCTCGGATCTTCAGCGACTCCGCCGCCGCCTCACGGTCCATGCCCGATGACTACGACTACGAGGACCTGGTGACGGACGTCCGCCGAGCCCTCCGGGAGCTCAAGGCCACGAGGTCGAGGAGGGCCAAGCTCGTGCTTCTCATCGACGAGGTGGACGAGCTGAACAACTACGACCCGCGGATCAACCAGAGGCTGCGCAGCCTGTTCATGAAGAGCTTCGCTGAAGATCTCGTCGCCGTGGTCTCCGGAGTCGGCATCAAGAAGCGTTGGGAGAGCGAGGGGAGCCCCTGGTACAACTTCTTCGAGGAGATCGAGGTCAAGCCATTCACGCGGCAGGACGCCATCGAGCTGATCCAGAAGCCGATCCGTGGGATCTTCACACTGGAAGACGGGGTTCCCGACCAGATCATCTCCCTCACCGACTGCAAGCCCTACCTGATCCAGAAGCTCTGCGTCTCCCTCGTGGGGCGGCTGCACGAGGAGGGACGCCGGCGGATCACGGTGGCCGACGTGGCCGCCGTCGGCAGGCCTCGGGAGATCTGACGGCGATGGCGCTGAACCCCTTCGTGGTCGGCCAGTGGGTGCGGGGGAGCCGCTTCTACGGCCGGTCCGCCGAGATCGAGGAGGCCCTGGAAGGACCTCGGAGCTGGATCTGGCTGCTGGGAACGCGTCGCGTCGGAAAGACCTCCCTGCTGCGCCAGATGGAGCTGGTCGCCGCAGAGGCGAATCCGCGAAGGTACTTCCCGCTCTTCTGGGATTTTCAGGGAGCCGCGAGCGCGGAGGAGCTTCACGGCACCTTCCGCGAGGGGCTCCGGGACGCGGAGGAGAGGCTGGAGGAGATCGGGCTGGGGGCGGACAGCCTGCAAGGGAAGGATCTGTTCGAGAGCCTCGGGCTGCTGAAGAGGGCGCTGCGAGCCAGGGCGCTGACCCCGCTGCTGCTCTGCGACGAGGTGGAAGAGCTGATCCAGATCAACAGGAACGACCCCTCCCTGCTCCGCAAGCTGCGGCGTACCCTCCAGACCGGAGACGAGCTCCGCTCCGTCCTCGCCTCGACGATCAGACTCTGGGCGCTAGCGGACATGCGCGGGGACACCTCTCCCTTCCTTCACGGATTCGCACCCCCGATCCCCATCTCCCGACTCTCCGACGAGGACGCGCGCGCGCTCATCCGCCAGGAGAAGCTCCCCGACTCGAAGCGTCCGGCCATCGGAGCGTCGGCGGTGGAGACGATCCGCTCCAGGAGTGACAACCACCCGTACCTGATGCAGCTGGTGGCGAAGCGCTACCTCGAGCTGGAGGATCTGGAGGAGGCCATCGAGCAGGTCGCCGCGGACCAGATGGTCAGCTACTTTTTCTCAGTGGATTTCGAGATGCTGTCCAAGGTCCAGCGGGAGGTCCTTAGAGTCGTCGCGGAGTCCTCCGTGGCCAGCAGCGATTCCATCCTTCAACGCATCTCGACGGATCCTGGGGAGTTGAGCAGCGTCCTTCTGAGCATGGAGCAGCTCGGCTACATTCGCCGCAACCCGGAGCGGCAGTTCGAGCTGACGAACTTCTTCTTTCGAAGGTGGTTCAAGGAGAGGCCCGACTCCCGCGCACCAGTTTCCGGAGTGAAGGCGCTCTCCGCAGGCGATCGCACAACGTCGGACGAGTCGACGGCCGCCCTCCCCGGCCGCCGCCCCGCGTTCGCGGATCGGTACGTGCTCCTCGAGGAGCTCGGTCGGGGGGCGATGGGCGTGGTCTACAAGGCCCTGGACCAGCTCCTGGGCGAGACGATCGCCCTCAAGATCCTGAAGCCGGAGTACTGCTCCGATCCGGAAATTCTGGAGCGGTTCCGGCGCGAGATCCTCCTGGCTCGGGACATCGGCCATCCGAACATCCTCAAGGTCTACCACATGGGGGAGCACGAAGGGAGGATGTACCTGTCAATGAAGCTCATCGACGGTCCGACGCTGGCATCGCTGATCCGCCTGCGGGGGGCCCTCCCCATCGACGTCATCCTCGACGTGGCCTCGAAACTGACCTCCGCCCTGCAAGCCGCCCACGCCCTGCAGGTGGTCCACAGGGACATCAAGCCGGCGAACATACTGCTCGACGGCCGCGGGGAGCCTTACATCGTCGATTTCGGCCTGGCCCGGCTCATCGACTCTCCGGGGATGACGCACCCCGGAGCCTTCCTGGGTACACCCGCATACGCCTCACCCGAGCAGGTGGAGAAGCGTCCCGCCGACTCGCGAACGGACCTCTACTCGCTGGGTGTGGTCCTGTTCGAGATGGCGACGGGGCAGCGCCCCTTCACCGCCGACACGGTACCGGAGATCCTGGAAAAACATCGACGCGTTGCGCCGCCCGACCCGCGGTCGCTCCGAGCCGATCTCCCCGACCGGCTCCGGGAGGTCATTCTTCGCTGCCTGGCCAAGCGTCCAGAGAATCGCTTCCAGTCCGCGAGCGAGGTTCTGGCCACGCTGGATGCATCCTGATCCAGGGGCCGCAGCGCAGGCCGATCAACGGCAGGCGATCCTGCTGCCACCCTGGTACCAACTCAGCCGCGTCCGGAGAGACCGAGAGCATCGTACCTGGCGCCAGGTTGCTGAGATCCCACCGTTCTCGTGCGGCGGGGATCCTCCTGGTGTTCCTGAGTTGGTCCCCTGACGGGAGTCGTAAGCAGCAGGCCGTCGGTTCGACCCTGACCGCCGGATCCGGGATTCCTACTGTTGCACCTCCGTGCGCACGGGGAAGCTCAGGAGCTTCCGGAGCGGCTCGCTCTTGGGCAGGTCGGTGTCCTGCCCTTCGACCGCGATGAACATCACCGCGTTGTTGGGGTCGGCTGCCTGCGTGATGGCCTTGTTGCAGGCGCTCTTCCACTTCTTCTTGCCGGGGCTCCACGATCCCGTGACGATCTTCTGGTCGCCGCTGCTCACGACGGTTTCCTTCTCGAAGTCGCCGCTCGAGCCCATCAAGACCTTGAACCGGTCGGAGTCGCCCATGTCCCAGGTCAGGGTCGGCCGGCTCAGCGCCGGGTCGCTGCAGTCCAGAGTGCCGCCCGGTGCAGGGCTCGTGACAGCGGGACCGTTCGTGACGGCCCGCTGGCTGAAGACACCGGAGCCCGAGCCGTCCTGGCCCTGGCTGTTCCACGCCACGACGAAGTCGCCGGTCCCGCTCATCGCGAGGGCCGGGGAGAGCTGATAGCTCGTGGTGTACGTGTTCACCTGGGTCTCCCCGCCAAGCGGCGCCACGCCTGCCGTCAGCAGGCCTCCCATGCTCAGACTCAAGACCATCGCAATGGGCAGAGGGCTTCTCATGGGTGACCTCCAAACGGGCCTATTTCTTCAGGATCTCCGCGAGCGCCTTCCGGGCGGCTTCGATGTTGACGGCGTGGTCGGGTTGCTTGTGCAGCACCTTGCCGTCGCCGGAGCGGATGACCAGACCGTGGCTCTTGAATCCCAGATCCTTGATGGCCTTCACGGCCTCGGGCGTCGAGGCGTCCACGTTCTGGGCCTTGACCTGTCCCGGGAATTCCTGCTCGAGCCCGCTCACGGCGGGCTTCAGCTTTGCGCACACCATTCAGCCGGGCAGGTAGTAGTAGGTCACCTCCACCTGCGCTTTCGCCGGCGCCGGCTGAGTCTGCTGGGTCCATGTCAGGCCCAGGGCGAGTCCCAATGTCACGAGCACGACCTCCGACACCCGAATCACCCTTCTTCGCATCCGGCACCTCCGTGTGATTCAGACCGATGTCACACGTGAGGATTCACGCGTGACGCTTGAAACGACAGTTGATTTGGCGGACAGAAGACATCGTACCACCCTTCCGCTGAGGGCGCAGAGTCGAAGTGCAGCCGACGGCTTCCTGAGTACCGCCTCGTTCGACACCTGCGGAGTCGCCGACCGCAGGCTGCCGGTGCGAGCCCGGCTTGCACTCCTGGAGAATGGGTTCAGGGAGTGCGTTAGGGTCGGAGAGCGCGGTGGGCACGCGGCCCAGGGCTCTCGCTAGTCGCGGCCGAGATCCTTGAGGAGTGTCTTGGAGGCGGTCTTGCCTGCCTCGCGCTTGGCGCGCTGAGAGGTCCAGCCGCTCGCCTCGGTCATCTCGCTGTGCAGCTCCTCGTCGATCCTGCCATCGAGAACGAAGGGGATGACCGCGACGCTCGCGGGGCCGGGCTCGGGAGCCGCCTCTTCAGCCTTGCCACCAGGGCCGGCGAAGAGGAGCTGGCCTGCAAGAGCGTAGCCGATCACAACGACCTTCAAGCTCATCGAGACTGCACGACGCTGCTCCAGGTGCATGGGACCCTCCTTGCTCTCCCGGGCCGCACGAGCCGGCCCGGATCGGTCAGGGGCGACGCGGAGTCAACTGTAGGGCCGGCTCGCCCGATTCATCAAGGGCGCCGGAGGAGTCCGTTCCCGTTCTATCTGTGTCATCAGGAATGTTAGGATTTTCCGCTTCCCTGCTCGGGCGGCAAGCAACACCCTGCTCCTGTTAGATTCCTCCCTGCATCACCTGAGGCGCCGGCAATGTTCCCCTGGATCGCGAGAAACGTCGTCTACCGCGGCTTGATGCTCACTCGCGGCGAGCCCGTGCTCCGCCGCCTCGGTGAGCTCCGCGAGTCCGAGAGGCTGGGCCGCGATCGGCTGGACGACCTGACGTGGAGACAGGCCGGCGAGCAGATCCGCTACGCCTCCGGGAGCGTCCCCTTCTACAAGTCCACCTTTCGCGATCACCTCGCCGCCCTCGACCGCATGATCGCGAGCAGAGATCTGACCGGGCTCCCGACTCTCGAGAAGGGCACCATCCGGGAGAACTACCAGAAGCTCCTGGCCGCGGGCAGCCACCGGAGCTGGGAGGAGTCCACGAGCGGCTCGACAGGGACCCCCTTCAAATTCCGCGTGGATGCTCCGATGCTCAGCAGCTTCCGGGCGGCGAAGTACCGTGGCCACGCATGGCACGGGGTCCCCGTCGGGGCCAAGGAGGGGCGCTTCTACGGGATTCCGATGAACCTTGGAGGGTATGGCCGCGAGAGGCTCAAAGATGCTCTCATGAACCGCTACCGCCACAGCGTCTTCGACATGTCCGACGAAGCCCTCGGGAAGACCCTCCGCCGATTCGAGTCGTTCCGGCCGGCCTACCTGTATGGCTACGCCTCCGCTCTCTACAGGCTGGCCTGCTACCTCCTCGAAAGGGAAAAGAGCATCGCGGTCAGGCTCGTGGTCTCCACGTCAGAGGTGCTCCTGCCCGGGCACCGGCGCGCGATGGAGCGCGCCTTCGGCTGCGCGATAGCGAACGAGTACGGCGCGAGCGAGACGGGCATCCTCGGCTTCGACTGCCCGGAAGGAACGATGCACGTTCCCGCCGAGAACGTCCTCGTCGAGATCCTGAACGAGGGGGGGAAACCGGCAAGGCCCGGCGAGACGGGAGAGGTGGTCGTCACGGAGCTTCACAACCGGGTGATGCCCCTGATCCGCTACCGGATCGGAGATCTGGCACGGTGGGGCACCGCCTCCTGCATGTGCGGCAGGAGCCTCCCCACCCTCGACATCGTCGAGGGGCGCACGAACGACATGGTACGGACGCCGGGCGGGCGGATCGCGAACGGCCTCATATTCTACTACGTTTCGCGCCAGCTCCTCGAGTCCCGCGGGGGCGTCAGGCAGTTCATCGTCAGGCAGCGCAGCCTCGACACGGTCGTCTTCCAGATCGTCAAGGACGACACGTTCACGACCGACAGCCTGAAGATGCTGGAGGAGAAGACCCGCGAGTACCTCGGGGACGAGATGAAGGCGGAGTTCGAGTTCGTCGAGGAAATCCCCCGCCATCCCGCGGGCAAGCTCATGCACTTCATGAGCGAGCTGCCGGCCGAGAAGCCCGGGGGAGCGCCCGGCCGCGCCATGGATCCTCCCCGATGACACGCAGGCAGCCGGCGTAGTAGTTTGCGCCCTCGAACAGTCCCGCAGCAGCCCGCGACCCGCCCCTGACGGAGGCCGATCCACCGTGCCCGATCTCTCCGCGGGCCTCATCATCGTAATCCTGGCCATTCTCGGGGCCGAGTTCGTCAACGGTTGGACCGACGCCCCGAACGCCATCGCGACCGTCGTCTCGACGCGCGTGATGCGGCCGGGCCAGGCCGTCCTGATGGCGACCCTGCTCAACATGGTGGGAGCCGCCGTCTCGGGCACGGCCGTGGCGGCCACGATCGGAAAGGGGATCGTCGAGCCCACGACCATCAACCTCACGACCGTCGGCTCCGCCATGGTCGCTATCATCTTCTGGAGCACCCTCGCCTGGCGCTTCGGCCTTCCGACGAGCGAGTCCCACGCCCTCGTGGCCGGGCTGGCCGGGGCCGCCCTGGCCACGGCCGGACCGTCGGTCCTGCTCTGGGATGGATGGAAGAAGGTCCTCATCGGGCTTCTCTTCTCCACGTTCGTCGGGTTCCTCGGCGGTTACCTCCTCGTGATGGGGATCTTCAAGCTCTTCAAGAACTCCACCCCGGGACGCGTGAGGTCTCTCTTCGGGCGGCTCCAGGTTCTGTCCGCGGCCTTCATGGCCTTCAGCCACGGCAGCAACGACGGGCAGAAGTTCATGGGCGTCTTCGCCCTGGCGCTGATGCTCGGAGGCGTGACGCAGGAGTTCGCCGTGACGCTCCCGATCATCCTCCTCTGCTCGGTCGTGATGGGGATCGGGACCTCGATCGGGGGCTACCGGATCATCCGCACGATGGGGATACGGATGGTGAAGCTGGAGCCGCACCAGGGATTCGCCGCCGAGACCGGCGCGGGCTTCGCCATCGAGCTGGCCTCACGGCTCGGCATCCCGCTGAGCACCACGCACACGATCAACACGGCGATCATGGGAGTGGGCGCTTCGAGGCGGCTCTCTGCCGTCCGATGGGGGGTCGTGGGGGAGGTCGTCGCCGCCTGGATCCTGACCTTCCCGGTCTGCGGGGCGATCGGGTTCATCGTGGCGCTCGCCCTGCGCCACCTCGGGTGAGCCCGGCAGGCCGCTTCAGGCGTTCTTCAGCATGATGGCCTCGAGGACGTTGGCCGCGTCCTCGCACTTATCCGTGGCCGTCTCGATCGCCTCGAGCAGATCCTTGTGCTTGATGATCTCGATGGCGTCGCCGTGCCCCGAGAAGATCCGGGCGATCCCCTCGTGGAAGACGCGGTCTCCCTCGTTCTCGAGCTTGTGGATCTCGACGCACTTGTCCAGGATGTGGTCGGTCTGCTTCAGGTTCGCGACGGCTTCCTTGAGGACGGAGGTCTGCCGCTGAAGGACGTCGGCAAGGGGCGCCATCTCGGGCGGGGGAGCCGCCAGGTGGTACGAGATCATCCGGTTCGCCGTGTTGTCGATGAAATCGATGACGTCGTCCATCTTCGTGGCGAGGTCATGGATGTCCTCGCGGTCGAAGGGAGTGATGAAGGTGCCGTTCAGCTTGCGGACAAGGCCGTGCGTGAGCTGGTCGCACTCGTGCTCCAGCGCCTTGATCCTGCGCGCCGACTCCTCCGGCCTCTCGTAGTGGCGCATCATCTCGAGGAGCAGCGTGGCGGCCTCGTGGATCTTGCCCGCAAGCGCGCTGAAGGTCTCGAAGAACTCCCTGTCTCTGGAGCCGAACATCCTGCCCTCCTCGGCGGGCGACGACCGGAAAGGCGTGTCCCTGCGGTCACCCCGTCAGAGCACGCTGTCTGTGGTGCGGGCTGAGCGGGACCATTCTACGTGGGACCGAGTGCGGACGGTAGATCGGATCCGCGGGCCGAGGCCGCCGTGCCTCCTGTCTCGATGATGAAGGGCTGCCTGAAGAGCGACGAGAGCTTCGCGAGATCCTCTTTCCGGCGATCCGCGCTGCCCGGCGGGAACCTCCCTCGGCGCACCTCGACTTCGATCGTCCAGTCCGGATCGGTGCCCACCAGGGCTTTCAGCCAGGGAGCATCCAGAGGGGGGATCCTGGGGCCCGCCTGGACCGACCAACCCGCGGGCAAGGTGAGGTGGATCTTCGCGTCCAGGCTGGCCGCCGAGGCCTGACAGCACCTCTCGGGCTTCCACTCCGGCGGTATCTCGACCTTGTCCCCTTCGGCCTCAGCCGCCTGCCGGGCGGCCAGCGCGGGAATGTCCAGCACCAGGGAGAGGAGCGCCGATGGCGAGGCGAGGGTGAACATCTCACCCCCCAGCGGCTGGAGGGGGGAGGGAATCAACCCACGCACGACCACCCGAGGCGGCGCGCCGGCGAGATGATCGGGGGGATGGAATGCCGCCTCTTCGACGATGAGGCCGGGCGCGGCTGTCGCGAGGATCTGCTGGAGGCGGCTCCGGAAGCGCTCCATGTCCTCCTGGTAGAGCTTGCCCGCGCTCAGACCTGCGGCGATGCTGCTCGGACCTTCGAGCGTGAGCCGGAACGACGCTTTTTCCGCGCTGGTGAGCTCCACCTCGAGCTCGGCATGGACGAGACGCCTGCCGGGCTCGGAGGTGTGCACCTCGAAGAGATCCCCCGCTCGGGCATCGAGCCAGAGCGCATGGCTCCCCTCGAGATTCTGCGGGGGCTGCCCCAGAGTCGAGACAGGATCCGTGGGGTCGAAGAGGAGCCAGCCCGCCCCTGGGCCCTCGCTGATCGTCGCCGGCCGGGCGCCGATCCCCGGCTGCCTGATCGCCAGGACAACGTGATTGAAGGCGCGCACCGTGGCCAGCGCGGGCTCGTCCTGGTAATTGGGTCCGATGCGGCAGAGGACGGGCACGGACTCGACACCCGCCTCGGCCAGGAGGGCCTGGAGCAGGAGCGCCTTGCCCTTGCAATCGGCCGATCCGCTCCGCAGCGATTCGGATGGGGACTCGGGCTTGTAGGCTCCGATGCCCCACTGCACGTTGCGGTAGGTCAGCGACTGGACGAATCCCGCGAGGAGCGCCGTCTTTTCGTCCGCTGTCGCGGCTCCGGCGGTGAGCTGCTTCGCCGTTGCGATCCAACCACGCTCCGTGTCGCCGGCCAGAGACTCCTCGAAGAGGCCGGCGACCCTCGAGGAGAGTGCCGGCCACCCCTTCTCTCCCACCGGGGAGGCCCGCACGAGGAAGAAGGGAAGGGCGGTCAGAGGCGTGGGAAGCCAGGGGTCTCCGCCCCGGATGAGGTGTCGGGAGGCCGGGAGGTTTTCCAGTACGAGCTCGCCCTCGATCGCCCGCGGAGGCGCGCCCGACCCGGGCGCCACGTAGAATACTTGAGGTAACGCCCCACCCGCCCCTTTCTCGACTCGGAGGATGAGCCTGGCGCAGGGGTAGACGGCGAAGGGCCAGATGATGTCCTCGCCTGGGAAGGAACGCTTGTCGATGACCTGCCACGTCAGAATCGCCCTCTCTCCCGGTTCGATCTCCTTGGTGGTGATGAAAAGGTTCCGGCCGCTCTGGAGCATCTCGAGATCCAGGTCCGGGATATCGACGCTCGCCTTCTGCATCTTGAGCGGCTTGTAGCCGAAGGCTCCCGGGACCCAGAGGCTCGGCTCCACCAGATCCTGCTCCTCCGCGTCGTACTCGAGAGCGACCGTCAGCTCGCGGGCCTCGTTCCCGGTGGGCGCAAGCACCTGCCGGAAGGTCCGCATCAGGTGCCCGTCTTCGGAGACCGCGACCTGGATCTCCGTCCGGAGGCTCACCCACTCGTCCTTCTCGGAGATGTAGCCACCCTCCGGGACGGGCAGCGCGAGGAAGGGCTTGGCCCAGTCCGGGCTGGCCGCGAGGATGGGGCCGGCCGCAAGGAGGAAGACCGCGAAGCCGGCGGCGAACCGGCCTCGCATCACTCCCCTCCCTTCGAGATCAGGAGTCGCGTGTCCGCAGTTTTTTGAAGGTCCTGGTAGAACTCCTTCACACCCGCGTATTCCGTCGCCGGGAGCATGCGCGGAAGCGTGAGGAGCATCTGTGTCGTGACCGAGGCTCCCTCCCCCTCGCGCTGGGGTGCGCCCTGCGTGACCTCCATGACGTAGGAGAGCCCACCAGGCCCGCTCCGCTCCGCCCGCGGAGGCGTCCGCAGCAGCCCGTAGGCGGCAGGAAGCCGCCACGTGAAGCTCACCTCGAAGCGGCCGCCCGGCAGCCAGATCGGCTGACCGCGCTCGTCCTTGACGAACTCGTTCACGAAGTGACTGGCCTTGGGAAGCGCCGGGACGAGAAGCTGCGCGCTCATGTCCTGGATTTCGGGCGTCCAGGTCGTGTTCAACTCGAAGGAGAAGGGCTTCTCCGGATCCTGCATGGGATTCAGCTCGGGAAGCTCGCCCTTGAGCTCGAGGCCCGTCCACGCATCCAGCCAGCCCTCGAGCGCGGACTTCGCCGCCTTCTTCCGCTCCTCGGCGTGCTTCTCCCTGTCCTTGTCCTTCTTGTCGTCATCGTGCCAGCCGAGCCCCCAGCGGAACCACATGGCGGCCGAGTCACTCAAGGTCGTGTGCAGCGTGAGGTCGACAGGCTCGGAGTCGAGCGGAATCGGCGAGGAGAGAGCCACCTGCGACGTCTCGCTGATGGGAAGATCCGCCGGCAGCCGGACGAGAGACCAGGGATCGTCCTTGCCATCGGGCTGGCGGAAGGCGAGCGCACCCAGGTACCGATCGTTGAAGCTGTCGAAGTTCGCGAAGGGATCTCCCGGGCAGAGGTAGAGCGGGGGCTCTCCCGGCGGCCCGACCTCGATGAAGCTCGAGGGGCCGAATGGCCGCCAGGAATCGACGACCGGCTGAAAGGCGATGCCGAATCGGGGAAAGGCGAAGATGTCCCTCGCGGGGATACCGGCCTCCCGGGCGAGGTGGAGGAAATAGAGGCTCACGTCCAGCCGGCTCCCCACCCCCTCCTTCAAGACCTTCGCTAGGCTCCCTTCGAGCGAAGCGTTCGGATCGGGGCGCACTCTCGCCCGCACGTGCTCGTAGAGCCGCCTTGCCCGCTCCTTCCACGGCAGGCTCGCGGGCGCGATGGCCTCGATCTCCTCTCGGCTCTCCACGCCCGTCGCTTTCTTCAAGAAGGTCACGATGTAGTCATGGTCACCCTTGAGCCCTCCCTGGAAGAAGGCCATGAGGGTCTCGTTCTTGCCCCAATCCGGGGAGATCTGGAGCCCGAGATCATCGAGGCGGATCATGCCTTCCCCGGGGTCCAGATCGCGGGTGATCGTCGTCTTCGTCTTCTCCACGCTCAGGGTCTCGGGCGAGCCGAACAGGACGAGGTTCCGGTGCCAATCTTCCGTGCTCCCCTTCTTCGTCAGGGCGAACCCCTGGGGGATCAGGCCGATCGAGTAGGTCGTCCGGATGGCCGGCGGGCCGGCCGGCTCCTCGGGGGCGGGATCGAGGTCGGTGCTCTCCAGCTCCAGGTTGAACTCTTCGTCGAGGGTGGCGCGCGACCGCGGAGGAACCGGCCCCACGAAGAAGGGCACCCAGTAGAACTGCTGCATCGCTCCGCCCAGGAGAATCGACTTGGCCATGCTGGACTCGAGGAGCAGGCCCCGCGCGCTCACCTTCAGGCTTCTCGTCGGCACCTCCTGCTGGAGGCCGACGACTTCGAGCGCAGGCACCTCATCGGATTTCTCCGACCATGCGAGATCGAGGATCGCGCCCGGCTCCACGTGGGGAAAGAAGGCCGTCCGGCCCGCCTTCCTGGTGCGGCCTCGCGCATCCTTGATGTCCATGTCACGGATGTCCTTCTGCGGATCGAGGGGGAACTCCTCGCCCCCCGCCGTCACCGTTCGGCCGCGGATCTCCAGGACGTCGGCTCCGGAGCCCACCCCGCCGAAGAACGAGTGCCTCGTGAGCTTCTCGGCTCCTTTCGCATCCAGCACGAGGTATCGGACTCGGCTGCGCCGCCGCACCCAGCCTTTCGTCGAGGCGAATTTGACAGCGACGTTGCCCGAGAGCTGCACGACGCGCTCGAGGATGACGGCGCCTGCCTCGATCTCGGCGGCGCTACGAGGCTGGAGGGCCGCCGGATCGGGCAGAGGAGGGAAGGTTTCCGGGTCCGTGCCTTCGGCGGCGCGTGGGAGACTCGCCGACGCGATCAGGACGAGGGCGAGCCCCGTGGAGACCCTCAGAAAGAAGAGCGCGGTCAGAAGACGTCGCTTCATTTCGGCCTCCCCGCTCCCGGTCCCCTTGGATCTCGCCGATTCCCGGGAGATTGCGAAGGCTCGCACCCCGTCCGCCGTGGTGTCAACCGATTCAGATGTCCTTGCGCCGGAGCTCTGCCCTGTCAAGGGCAGGGATTGGCGTTGGGGCGGACGAGGCCCGCGGAGTCGCGGCCCAGGTCGGACTCCGGCGGGCCATACCCGGTTACCAGGTAGAAGACCACGCCGCCGATGGTCGGCGCGTGGGCGTCGAAGATGCTTCCGGAGGTCTCGGTGCAGAATTGCTCGGCGTCCGCGACGATTGCCGGATCCTGCGTGTAGAGCCCGCTTGCCCGCAGCTCCTGGATGGACGCGCGGTAGATGTTGAAGCTCGAGAAGGGGATCTCGAGCTGGTAGGCGACTACCGTACGGGTCGCCATCTCGACCTGGATCACGTTGTCATCGAGATCGCACTCGTCGCCCTCGAAGTCCGAGTCCAGGTCCGCCTGATCGTCGTTCTCATCGAAGATGCAGTTGTCGCAGGCATCGCCCAGGTGGTCACCGTCCGTGTTGTCCTGGAAGCTATTGAACTCCGTGGGGCAGTTGTCGCAGACGTTCCCCCTCAGATCACCGTCGAGGTCCTCCTGGCCCGGGTTGGGAATGGTCAGGCAGTTGTCGCATGAGTTCCCGTGGGCATCCCCGTCGAAGTCGGCCTGAGAGGGGTTGTACTGCGCCGGGCAGTTGTCGCAGGCGTTGCCGTCATTATCGCCATCCGAGTCGCCCTGGCCCGTGTTCGAGATGGCGGGACAATTGTCGCAGGCATTGCCGACCGTGTCGGTGTCGCCGTCCTCCTGCCCTGCGTTGGAGCGCTGGGGGCAGTTGTCACAGGCATTCCCGAACGAGTCTCCATCCACGTCCTGCTGGGAGGTGTTGGCAGTGACCGGGCAGTTGTCGCAGAGATTCCCGACGGTGTCGAGGTCGTCATCCGCCTGGGAGAGGTTCGCGGTGGCCGGGCAGTTGTCGCAGGCGTTCCCGACGGTATCGAGATCACCGTCCGCCTGGCTGTTGTTGTAGGTCACAGGGCAGTTGTCCACGTCTCCGCAGACGGCGTCCGCATCCGAGTCGTTCAACGGGTCGAGAGCACACGCATCGCAGGGATCGCCCAGACCGTCCGCATCGGCATCGACTTGAGTGTCGTTATACGTGGCGGGACAGTTGTCGCAGGCATTCCCCACCGCGTCGAGGTCGGCATCCAACTGGGAGGTGTTCGAGGCTGCGGGGCAGTTGTCGCAGAGGTCACCGACGCTGTCCGTGTCGCCGTCGGCCTGGGATGTGTTCGCGGCCAGCGGGCAGTTGTCGCAAGCGTTACCGATCGTGTCGGCGTCCCCGTCGATCTGGCTGCTGTTGGAGACGGCCGGGCAGTTATCGCAGGAGGTCCCCACGCCATCGGCGTCGCCGTCGACCTGAGAGGTGTTCGCGGCAAGCGGACAATTGTCGCAGGCGTCACCGACCGTATCGAGATCACCGTCGGCCTGCGTGTCATTGTAGACGGCCAGGCAGTTGTCGCAGGTGTCGCCGAAGGCATCCGAGTCGGCGTCGACCTGGGAAGAGTTCGCGGCGACAGGACAGTTGTCACAGAGGTCGCCGACACCGTCTGTATCGCCGTCGATCTGGGATGTGTTCGCGGCCAGCGGGCAGTTGTCGCAGACATCACCGAGAGTGTCCGAATCGCCGTCGGCCTGCGTGTTGTTGTAGGCAGCCGGGCAGTTGTCACAAGGGTTTCCGGCCGCGTCCGAATCACCGTCTGCCTGAGAGGTGTTCGCGGCGAGGGGACAGTTGTCGCAGACGTCACCGACTGTGTCGGCATCACCATCGGCTTGCGTGAAGTTGGAGACGGCCGGGCAGTTGTCACACCCATCACCGCGGCCATCAAGGTCGCCGTCAACCTGGAGCGGGTTAGAAAGAAGGACGCAGTTGTCGCAGGCGTCCCCGAAGCCGTCCGAGTCTCCGTCGGCCTGGGTGGGGTTGTAGAGCGCCGCGCAGTTGTCAAAGGTGTCGGGCGTCCCATCCGCGTCGCCATCGGTCGTCGTGTCACCCAGGAAGCAGGTGATCGCGTTGGGATCCGAGGGCAGGATGACAAAACCCTCGTCGCCGCACTTCCCCACGCGGCAATTGGTCTGGTCGATCGTGACCGGCTCAGCCTGCTTTCCCAGCTTGACTCTCACGCGAAGGCAAAAGGCTCCCTGCAACTGGACGCCGGAGAATCCCGGATCTCCCACGGGCTGAAAGTTCGGATCGAGGGGAGGCTGAGGGACGTCCGTGACGAATTCGGAGAACTGAAGCGTCGAATGAACGACCTGCCCGTTTGGGTCCAGATTCGCGCCCGTCACGTCGGCTCTCTGGAGGTCGTAGCGGACGAGGCCAGCCCACTTCGTCAGGAGATCCACAACGCCAACACCCGCGGCCCGGGTCGCATCCCTCGGCTTGGAGAGATTCCGCGTCGCAAGCGTCGGGTTGTTCGTCGGGACGGAGCGGCCATCATGATGCCATCTCACCGCCGGCCAGCTGATGTCGGCCGTGAAGCCCTGCGTGCCACTGCAGTTGGCAGTGCACTGTTGCCGCTCATGTAAAAGCGTCTTTTTTTGGACCGGTGTCGTCAGGGCCGGTTTCGGTCATCGCCGGCATCGTCTCGCGGAGGTAGTTCAGGTACGACTCCGAGGGG
>CAZMRF010000046.1:0-39600 GCA_964568735.1 uncultured Acidobacteriota bacterium | reverse complement strand
GCAGCGGGCGCACCGCCTCCTCGGGGATGTGGTGGACGATGTCGAGCATGTAGGCGGCGTCGAAAGCCTCGTCGCCACGGAAGTCCATGACGTCGCCGGCCTTGTACTGGACATTGGCGAGCCCGAGCTTTTCGGCCGCAGCGCGGGCCATGGCGATGCGCCGCGGATTGCGATCGACTCCTTCGATCCGCAAGCCGGGCCGGGTCTTCGCGTAGTGGAGCGAGAAGAGGCCGAAGCCGCAGCCCAGATCGAGCACGCGCCCCCGTTCGGGAAGGTACTGCCCGATCTCGTCGAGAAAGCGCTGGCGGAGGATCCCGAAGCGCCCCCAGCAATAGCCGCGGACGATCCAGTTGTCGTAGGCGCGGATGATGGTAATGACGTGTTCGCCGAGCATGGATCCGGTAGCCGTCTCCGTGGAGGGCGCTAATGTAGTCGCATGTCAGGAGTGCCGCCACGGCCGGGAAAAGCTCGACCCGGCCGACCCCAACAGCCCCGTGACGTACGTCGCGGTCGATGGTGCCGACCGCGATCTCGCCAAGAAGGACCCGCTCAGGAAGCTCCAGTGATAGAATCTCGTACACCTGACTGCGTGCACATCAGGGCTTGCAGGGCCGCATAGCCCATCCTGTCCCGAGTAGCTTGGTAACAGCGAGGTACGCATGAAGTCGTCAGAACGCGGCGCACGGTCCGGTACTCTCTCGGCGCCCAGATGGGGTGACGAGTCGGATACTGACGTGCGGCCCTACTACCGCTCGAAGGACGGCAAGTTCTTGCTCTACCGTGGGGACTCTATCGCGCTCCTGCCTCGACTCGGAACCACTTCGGAGGTGGACCTGATCTTCGCCGACCCACCGTATTTCCTCTCGAATGATGGCATCACCTGCCACTCCGGGCAGATGGTCTCGGTAAACAAGGGGGAATGGGATCGCCTGCCCTCCATCGAGGCGATGCACTCATTCAATGCAGGCTGGATTCGCGGCTGCCAGGAGGCACTGAAGAAGAACGGTTCGCTTTGGGTCTCTGGGACTAGGCATGTGATCTACTCGGTCGGGTTTGCGATGCAGCAACTCGGCATGAAGATCCTCAACGACATCACCTGGGAGAAGCCGAACCCGCCACCGAACCTCAGCTGCCGCTACTTTACGCACTCAACCGAGACGATCCTCTGGGCTGCGAAGGACAGGAAGAGCAAGCACAAGTTCAACTACCAGCTTATGCGGACGATGAACGGCAACAAGCAGATGAAGTCCGTCTGGCGGATCGCCCCACCAAGCGCCAAGGAGAAGGCGTTTGGCAAACACCCAACTCAGAAGCCGGTTGAACTTCTTGAAAGAATCATCCTGGCTGCCAGCGACGAGGGTGACCTTGTCGTCGACCCGTTCGTGGGGAGCGGGACTACGGGGTTGGCGGCGTTGAAGCTCGGCCGGCGATTCGTCGGCATCGACCTTGACGCGTCCTACCTGGCCCTGTCCGTGCAGAGGTACGAGTCCACGAAGGTGACTCGCGGAACTCGCTGAGGCTGAGAACATCCAGAATGGATCGCGACGAAGGGCTGCGCCGTCTCCGGTCCTTGGTGGGACAGGATCTTCGCCTACTTGCGGATCGGTTCCGAGTCACGGTTCGCAAGGGAGAGAAGCCTAACAAAGGGTGGGCGGGCCAGACCGTGGAACGATTCCTCGGACGACCTCAGGACTCATCGCGTGACCCTGACTTTGGAGACTGGGAATTGAAGGTAACCTCCCTGAAGCGGGAAAGCGGCGGGAGGCTCGTTCCGAAGGAAACTGTGGCAATCACCATGATCGACCCTGCCGATGTGGAGCGAACTGACTTCGAGAGGAGTCACCTGCCTAGCAAGCTCGGGAAGATTGTACTCGTCGCGCGCATCTTCGAGGGGCAGGATGAAAGCCGATCGCTGGTTCACAGCGTTCAGCCATTTGACCTGACGGACCCCCTTCTTCGAGCGGCCGTTCGTGAAGACTACGAGGTCGTTCGCCTCACCATCCGGACGGTAGGCTTCGAGGCGCTGACGGGCACGATGGGGCGCTTCGTGCAACCAAGGACAAAGGGTCCGGGGCATGGGAGCACGACCAGGGCGTTCTATGCCAAGACCAATCTCGTCGCCCGTATCCTCGGGATCGCGTCGTAGGGAAGGGCAGGGAGGGACCGTGGCCAAGAGGCGGTCGGGGAAGTACCCGGGACCGATGAGATTCGTTCCCCTCAAGATCCCAAACGCCGCGAGAGAGGAGTTCCGCGTGAAGCTCGAAGAAGTCCCCTTCCTCGGCTACGAAGTGGATCAGTTGCCAGATGGCCGGATCGTCTGCATCACCAAGCCCGGAGGAAAGAGCTCTTGGGGACGCATGCAAGTCCACGACTTCATGGTGTGGATCTACGATGAGGCAGCAAAGTCTCGATGGCGGGTCAGCCACAAAGAGATCAAAGACGACATCGCCACGAAGTTCAAGACCAACCCGGAAGAGGCAAAGCGCGTTGTTTGTGCCCTCAAGCGCGTCCATGAGGGAGAAGACCCGGACGATGTCCTCGCGGCTGCTACGATGGCTGGCCTCGGCAATGGTCTGCCCGGCGAGGCGCCTGAGTTGATCCTGAAGGCCTACAAATGGATTTTCGGCCAGGAAGATTGCAACTACCCGACCGGAAAAGGACGCGACATGGCGATGAGCGGAATCGTCGAGTTCGCTGCCGAACATGTCTGAGTAGGTTCGGCTTATGCGCGGTTCTCCTCGAGGATTATGGATAGGAAGAAGGTCAGAACAGTTCGGGCGGAGAACCTGCTCCGATGGCCGGAAGAATTCAATTGAAGTCGATCCCGACGGCCGGACCCGCTAAGGGATCCGCGAAAGCCCTGCGTATTCCGGGGTAGGAGACCCAGCCAACCTTGACCAGGGCGCGCGACCTTCCACTCTCCTCCCCCCGATCTATGGGCACGGATTATCGTTGGGTCGAAGGTTGCCCTGACTGTCGGTGCCCAGTGTGTCCTCCGTGCCGCTAACGCCGGTCCCCAAGTAGAACACCACCTCTCCCGGCTGAGGAGCGTACGGGTCGAACACCGAGCCCGAGGACTGGGTGCAGAACTGCGCGGCGCCAGCGACCTGGTTTGGGTCCTGGGTGTATGTGCCTGAGGCTTGCAGTTCGGCCATAGAGGCCCGGTAGATATTGAAGTAGGCGTAGGCATCTTCACGCTGGTACGCGACCACGGAGGATGTAGCCATCCGCATCAGGATGTACCCGTCGTTCAGGTCGCAGGCATCCCCCTCGAAGTCGCTGTCCATGTCCACCTGGTCGTCGTTGCGGACCAGGATGCAGTTGTCGCAAACGTCGCCCCAGAGGTCGCCATCGTAGTTGTCCTGGAGCGTGTTGTAGTCCAGCGGGCAGTTATCGCAGAGGTCGCCGCGCTGGTCGGCATCGGTGTCGGTCTGGGAGGGGTTCGGAGCGAGGATGCAGTTGTCGCAGGAATTCCCCACGCGGTCGTGATCAGAGTCGGCCTGACTCGGGTTGTAGGCCAAGGGGCAGTTGTCACAGACGTTGAACCGGCCGTCGGCGTCGGTGTCCTGACCGAGAGCGTCGTCGTCCGTCAGGCCGTCGCAATCGTTGTCGAGGGCGTCGCAGACCTCGGATGACGGCGAGATGTTCGACGGGCAGATGATCGAGCCTGCCTGGCAGATTGTCGTCCCCGGTGCGCAGACGCCCGGGAGCAATGTGTTGCACGACAGGCCGCCACCCGGGTTCCCGTCATCCATGACGAGGTCACAGTCGTTGTCACGACCGTCGCAGAGTTCCTGAGCGGCCGGATAGGACATCGGATCGGTGTCATCGCAGTCTGCCCCACCTAAAGGACACACCTCCGGGACTCCAACGACGGTCATGCTCAAGTCGCAGTATCCGTCTACGTCGTCGTCGCAGCCCTCGTCGATGCGTCCGTTGCCATTGTCGTCGAGAGCATCACAGGTTTCCTCAAGCGGGCCGTACTCCCACGTGTCGGAACTCCCCCCAGTTCCCCCAAACAGGACGACACGCCCCCTCGCGCTGTCGTAGGCCAGAGCATGGGAGTCACGGGCCGGAGGGTTCACCGCGGGTACGCGATTCACCCACGCAGTGCCGTCCCACTCCCACGTATCAGCAAGGGAGCCGCTGCCGCCGTAGCCTCCGAACAGGACCACGCAGCTCCGCGCGCTGTCGTACGCCAGTGCATGCCCCTTTCGGGCGGGAGGGCTCGCCGCGGGTATTCGATTCACCCACGCGGTGCCGTCCCACTCCCACGTGTCGGTAAGTACTGCCCCGTTGTCGTCGCCCCCGAACAGGACCACGCCGCCCCTCGCGCTGTCGTAGGCCATCGCATGGGAATTACGGGCGGGAGGGCTCACTGCGGGTATTCGATTCACCCACGCGCTGCCGTCCCACTCCCACGTGTCGGCAAGGTAGTTGCCGCCAGAGTAGCCAT
The DNA here is from genome assembly GCA_964568735.1 of uncultured Acidobacteriota bacterium. Taxonomy (GTDB): domain Bacteria; phylum Acidobacteriota; class Polarisedimenticolia; order JACPZX01; family JACPZX01; genus CAZMRF01. The sequence continues at coordinate 35,144 of CAZMRF010000046.1, read as the reverse complement.
AGCCCCCGAAAAGGACCGCGCGGCCCCTCGCGCTGTCGTAGGCTAGGGCATGCCCCATTCGGGCCGGCGGGCTCGCCGCGGGCATGCGGTTCATCCAAGCGGTGCCGTCCCACTCCCACGTGTCGGTGAACAAGCTGCCGAAGACGTCGCCCCCGAACAGGACCACGCGACCCCGCGCACTGTCGTAGGCCAAGGCATGATAGGCGCGAGCGGGCGGGCTCACCGTTGGCGTGACCTCCACCCATCCTGTGCCGTTCCACTCCCACGTGTCCGCAAGGTAGGTGCTGCCACTCCGGCCGCCGAACAGGACCACGCGACCCCTCGCGCTATCGTAGGCCAATGCATGGTCGCGGCGGGCGGGCGGGCTCATTGAAGGCGTGACATCTACCCATGCCGCCCCGTCCCACTCCCAAGTGTCGGCAAGGCTGCTGTTTCCGTCACCCCCCTCGACAAGCACCACTCGACCACGCGCGCTGTCGTAGGCCATGGCATGAATGTAGCGGGCGGGCGGGCTCATCGATGGCGCAAGGCTCAGCCACGCGGTGCCGTCCCACTCCCATGTGTCGGCTAAGGAGCCGCCATTACCCAAGCCCCCGAACAGGACCACCCGGCCCCGCGCACTGTCGTAGGCCAAGGCATGATAGGCGCGGGCGGGAGGGCTCACCGCGGGCGGCCGATTCACCCACGCGGCGCCGTCCCACTCCCAGGTGTCGGCTAGGGAGCCGCCATTACCCAAGCCCCCGAACAGGACCACTCGGTCACGTGCGCTGTCGTAGGCCAAAGCATGGTCGCGGCGGGCGGGCGGGCTCATTGAAGGCGTGATGTTCACCCATGCCGCCCCGTCCCACTCCCAAGTGTCGGCAAAATAGGGAGCGTACAAGCTGGCCACGCCCCCGAACAGGACCACTCGGCCCGCCGAGCTGTCGTAGGCCATGGCATGGCCCCAGCGGGCGGGCGGGCTCATCGAGGGCGTGAGACTCAGCCACGCGGTGCCGTCCCACTCCCACGTGTCGGCAAGGTTATTGCTGCCGTCACTCCCCCCGAACAGAACCACGCGGCTACGGACGCTGTCATAGGCCAAGGCATGATAGGCGCGGGCGGGCGGGCTCACCGTGGGCGTGACGTCCACCCATCCTGTGCCGTCCCACTCCCACGTGTCGGCTAGTGAGCCGCTGTTACCCAGGCCCCCGAACAGGACGATGCGGTCCCTGGCACTGTCATAGGCTATGGCATGCCCATAGCGGCCGGGCGGTACTTGACCCATGTACTCCCAATCGACGGCTGCAGCCGCGACCGTGGTCCCGAGCAGCAGGGACGAGATGAGCAGGAGAGCCGCTCGCGGCACATTCCATCGCAGGGACCGTCCGGTCACAGCCATCTCCGAGCCTGGTCTGTAGCGAACAGCCATCACTGCCCATCTGGTGGGGCTGCCGCACCAGATTGAGGTCCGGCTATTGCGCCTAGGGAACATTGGGGGGAGATACCTTTGCCCAATAACCGCTCAGACGCATGCGGCCTCCGTGGGAGGAAGGCAGCCTCGACGCCGAGGGTGGGAGTTCGAGTGGGAAGGGTCCGGAAGCGGGCCAGTACGTGCAACTCTAGAGGTAGGAGGGAGGTGTGCCGCAGCATTGCAACGGGTGCTGCTGCCGATACCACCCTATGGCCGAGTATCCACATGGCCCCTCCCACAAGGCATCCACGGTCCCCCGCCCAAAGATCATTCGCTCGCCCTACTTCGAGCCTCGCGTGCACGGGTGCTCCCTGCTGGCACCGACCGAGGTTTGTGCTGGGCTGGGGGATAATACCGCGGGTATGCCCTGAAGGGTACGGGAAACAGGCCCGTACTCCGGCCGCAGGAACGGCCCAGAACCGCTGGGAACTCCGTATTTCAGCACGCCGAGGACGCGAGTCCTTCCTTCAACGAGATGGCCACCCCCCGCCCTTCGGGTATGGCGTGGAGTTGGCTCGGTTTCGTCGACACTTACCCTTTGGGGAAAAAGGAGTCCACGCTCCGCAAGGAGTGTTTCGCCGCCTCGAAGGTGCCCCAGCGGGTGCGCCAGTGAGGACCGAGGGTGGTCGATCCGCGCAGGGACCACGAGGGGCCGAAGGACCCCCCGGGCGCCCCGGCCGCCACCTCCGCTGACAGGTTGGACCTGCCGGGGGGGAATGGCTATCCTTGCCGTCCCGTCTGGCGAAACCGTGTTTCTCAACCGCGCGGAGAGGTGGTGGAGTGGCCGATCACAACCGCCTGCTAAGCGGTTAACCGGGTAAAACCGGTTCGAGGGTTCGAATCCCTCCCTCTCCGCCAGCCCGACACCTGCCAGCACCTGGACGCCTGTCCGAGGATCGACTCCCAGGCCCACTCAGCCTTCACGCCAGGGGAGCGAGGAGGCAGAGTCGTTCGGGAGGAGGTGACGCATCGGAATGCCCGGACGATCTCCAAGGCTCACCGTCGACATCATCATCCAGATGGACGGGGATCCCCGCCGATTGGTTCTCATCCTGAGGAAGTTCCCGCCAGCGGGCTGGGCGCTCCCGGGGGGCTTCGTCGAATGGGGAGAGAGCGTGGAGGAGGCCGCGGTGCGCGAAGCCCGGGAGGAGACCTGCCTCGAGGTCGTGCTGCAGCGCCAGCTCCACACCTACTCGGATCCGTCGCGTGATCCCCGCGGCCACACGGTCGCCGTCGTCTTTCTCGCGACTGCGTCGGGCACGCCCCGGGGTGCCGACGACGCGGCCGAGGCCCGGATCTTCACGCCAGAGCAGCTACCTGCCGAGATCGCCTTCGATCACCGGCAGATCATCGAGGATCATCTCACCCACCGCTGGCGGAGCTGACTCGTAGTCCAGGAGCATCTGGCAAGCGCGCGTGGTCTCTCGGGCGGAGCGGACGTCCCGAGGCCGGCCTGCACCGGAGAGAGGACCTCGATCGCCTACGGCCGGAGCGGGAGCGGGAGCGGAGGACGAGAAGCCGCGGGCGCGACGGCACCCGTCGGGGACCAGATGCCGACCGAATCCGCGCCCCGTCATGCGCGCTCCAGGTAGGAGCCGTCCTCCGTGGAGACCCGGATCATCTCACCCGTCTTGACGAAGGGGGGTACCTGGATCACGAGGCCCGTCTCGGTCTTCGCCGGCTTGCGCTGGCTCGACGCGGTGGCGCCCTTCAGCTCGGGCTCCGTCTCTATGACTTTGAGGTCGACGGTGATGGGCAGCTCGATCCCGACGGGATTGCCGTCGATGAACTCGATGGGGAGCTTCACGTTCGGGACGAGGTAGAAGAGCGCGTCGCCCAGCGTCTCCGCGGTGATGTGGATCTGCTCGTAGGTCGAGGTGTTCATGAAATGGAAGTCGTTCCCGTCCCTGTAGAGGAACTCCATCTCCGACTGCTCGAGGTGGGGACGCTCGACGTCGTCGTCGGAGCGGAAGCGGTGCTCGATCTGGGTTCCGGAGGCGAGATCCCTGAGCTTCGTCTGCACCTGACCGCGAAGATTCCCGGGCGTGTGGTGATGCTTGGTGAGGACCCTGTAGAAGCGCTTGTCCAGAGTGATCACCATTCCTTTCCTTAGCAGCGTGGCTTTCACTGGCGATTCTCCCTTCGTCCCCCGGTGGGGGACTGTATTGGATGTGGTGGGTGGCCCGGGCCGCTGATGATGGCCGGAGTCTCCGGACCGGGACCGGCCGCCTCAGGCGGCGGTCCGCTCGGACCGTCTGGTGAGGGGAGGGCCGCCAGGGTCGTAGGGCAGGTCGGCTCGCAGAAGGGGGATGCGGGAGCCTTTCACCGGATCTTCTCCATCCTCGACAGGAAATCGCCGGCCTTCACGAAGCCGGTCACGCGGAGATCGGGCCTCTCGACGCCCCGTCCGTCGATGAAGACGACCCACGGAAGTCCGAGAATACCGAATCGTCCCTTGATGGCCTCGACAGGCGGAGTGGAGAAGGAGGTCAGGTCGGCGCGCAGGGCGAGAAAGCGCTCCCCCTCGGCGGCGACCGCGGGGTCGGTGAAGGTGTAGAGCTCCAGCTCCTTGCAGGCGATGCACCACTCGGCCGTGAAATCGATCAGGACGGGCCGACCGTCGCGCGTGGCTTCTTGAAGAAGCGCGGCGTCGTAGGGCTGCCAGACGATCCCTTCCGCCGCGCTCCGGGCGGGCGCGAGCACCCACGCGGCGCCGGCCACGGCCACGACCGCGGTGGCGTAACGCGTCGTCCTGAACGCGGCCGTGCGGACGTCGGAGCGCTCGAGGAAGCCCAGGAAGATCCCCGAGGTGACGAAGACGAGCGCCATGGCGATCCTGGCCGTGGTGTCGGGAAGGATCGGCTGGATGAAGTAGAGCGCCACGCCGAGGAGCAGGCATCCGAAGAGGCTGCGGACCCAGACCATCCAGGCGCCGGCCCGCGGCAGCGAGCTGACGGCGCCGCTGAAAGTGCCGAGGACCAGGAAGGGGAGCCCCAGCCCGAGCGAGAGGACGAAGAAGTAGATGAAGCCCGTGAAGGGGTCGCCCTGCTGTCCCACGTAGGCGAGCAGGCTGAGGACGAAGGGGCCGATGCACGGCGCGGCCACGAGACCGACCGTCAGGCCCATGAAGAGGGCCCCCCCGAAGCCCTGCCGGCCCTGGATCCTCCGGGTGATGAAGCCGGGCAGGCCGAACTCGTAGAAGCCGAAGAGGCTGAGCGCCAGCGCCACCATCACCGCGGCCACGAAGCCCAGCACCCAGGGGCTCTGCAGCGCCGAGCCGAGCAGCCCTCCCGTCGTGGCGGCCGCAACGCCGAGCGCCGAGTAGGTGATGGCCATGCCCATGACGTAGACCGTCGAGAGGCCGAAGGTGCGAGCCGTGCTTCCCGCGGACTGCCCTCCGAAATACGAGATGGTGATCGGGATGAGCGGGTAGACGCACGGGGTGAGGTTCAGGGCCAGCCCCATCACGAAGATCACGCCCAGCGCGAAGAGCACCCCGCGCTCCTCGAAGAGCGCGCCCATCTTCCCGGCGGCATCGTCCTGAGCCGCCGCGGGCTGGATGAAGCTGATCCGCTTGAAGATCTCCTGGTTGATGAGCTGGACCTCCTCGCCCGGTGAGGCCACGGCGAAGGCAACCTCGAACGCAAGGTTTCCCGGGGCGAGGCAGGAGGTGTCGTTGCAGGCCTGAGCGGAGAAGACGCCCTTGAGCGTCACAGGGCCGGGCTGGAGATTCAGCCCGGCCGCGACGTCGAGGCCGATGAGAACCTCGCCCTCGTAGACACGGAGCGTTGCTCCCTTCGTGAAGGCGAAGACCTTCTCGACGTGCGAGGGGTAAACCGGCTCGTGGAAGGAGTACCCTGCCGCCCCCTCCATCTTGACGGCGGTGGGAACCAGGTAGTCGAAGGAGGGCTGGTGGGCGTTGATGTGCCAGCCTTCCTGAACGTCGGCGACGACGGCGATCTGGAACGAGGTGCCCGGATGGACACGGTCGACCGACGCGACGGCGCGGGCCTTCAATACCCGCGACGAAGAGAACCCCTGACCCAGGGCGGGCGATCCCGCCCCCGAGGCGGCGGCGATGAGGGTGGCGAGGGCAAGCGCCCCCGTGAGAGCCCGGGCCTGGACCCGGCGAGCCTCGATGATGATCGATGTGGCCATGGAGATCGGTTCCCGGCGAATGACCCGCTCGGGCCTGGAGGGCCATTCTTGCAGGGCCTTCGGGCAGGTGAACGGCGGCTCTGAGGTGCCTATTCCTGGAAGGGCGAGCGGGCTTGAAATCCTAGCACAGGTGCCCGGGGAGCCGTGCCGATGAAGGCGGAGAGGCGCTGGACACTCCTTCTGCTCGGGGGGCTCTGTGCTCTCTTCGTCGGAGCCCAGCTCCAGTTCCTCGACGATCCCTACCACTGGGACGCGCTCTACTACGTCACGGCCAGCGCGCGGGACATCTACCTCCATCCGGGATTGCTCATCACGCAGGGGCCCTGGGACAACGGCCACCCTCCGCTCTTCTTCTGGCTCCTGGCGGCCGCATGGTGGGTGGCGGGGCCTCACGTGGCTGTCTCCCACCTCATCGTGCTGGCCTGCGCCGCCGCCTCGCTCGTCCTCGTCTTCGCCCTGGGGCGCCGGCTCTTCAATCCGCGCGCGGGCTTCCTCGCGGCGCTCCTCCTGGCCGTGAACCCGATCTTCTTCTACCACTCCGGCACCGTGACGGGGGACATCCCCGTCACCGCCCTGGTGCTGCTCGCGCTCATCGCGGCCCTGCGCGGGCGCTGGGGGCTCGCGGCGGCGGCCGGCTGCGCGATGGCGCTGATCCGCGAGTCCGCGGTGCTCTTCCCTCCGGTGCTCGCCGCGGCGGCCTGGCTCCTCCAGGAGCCGGAGGAACGCCCGCCCTGGCGCGGGATGCTCCTCCTCGTGGCCGCGCCCGCCATCGCGCTTGCGGCCTGGTTCGCCGCGCACGAGGCGGTGACCGGCTGGTGGATCTACAGCGACAGCAGCCGCGAGGTGAAGCTGGGCCTCGGAGACCTGGCGCGCTCGCTGCCCTACGAGGTCTACTCGCGAGCCGTGCGCCCCTTCCTGCGCGGACACGGCCAGTGGGCCGCCACGCTGTCCATCGCGGCGGCGCTCGCCGCGGCCGCCCTCGCCCGCAGGTGGCGTGGCCCGGAGCGCACGGCCTTCATCCTCGCGGGCACGACGGCCGCGCTGGTCCTCCCGATCGGCATGGCCACGGCCCTGATGGGGATCTTCCTGCCCCGCTACCTGCTCCCGGCTCTCCCCATCTTCTCCGCCCTGGCCGGCTGGGCCGTGGCGCGGACGGGCCGGTGGCTGCCGCTGACGGCGGCGATCGTGATCGCGCCCCTCGTCCTGGCCCACGAGGGGGACTTCACGACGGGCTGGGAGTCGAACCGCTCCTTCCTCGACTTCATCGAGGTGACTCGCAAGTCGGCCGCATGGCTCGAAGCGGAGCACCCCTCTGAGCGCATCCTGGCACCGTGGCCTCTCTGGCAGGCCATCTGCGATCCGATCTACGGCTACGTCACCGAGCCGCGCAACGTGCTCGTCGCCGGCACGAACGCGGCCTTCCAGGGGTACTGTCCTCCGCAAACATGGCGATTCGTTCAGAGGAGCGCCCTGAACAAGGTGGGAGCCGGCGACTTCGATCTTCTCTGGGTCTTCTCCCCGGCGGATCTGCGCGAGGAGCGGTTCGCTCCGCTGACGAAGAGCATGGGCTTCCGCTTCGTTGCCCGTTTCGAGTCGGGCCCCTTCCAGCTCTACTTCTTCGCCCCCGTGCGCGGGGCGTCAGGTGGGGCGGGCGGGGGGAGGGGGAGGCGTGCGCTGGACGATCCGGGCGATCCGGGCAAGGCGGCTGCTGACGGCGCCGTAGGTCGACCCCTCGGGAAAGCTGCCATCGCTGCGGCGGGCGCCGGCGGGCTTCCCCGTGAGGATCGTCATGCCCTCCTCGACGTTCCGCACGGGGTAGACGTGGAAGCGCCGCCGCCTCACGGCCTCCACGATCTCCTCGCGGAGCATCAGGTCGGAGGCGTTGGAGTGGGGGATGATGACGCCCTGCCGGCCGGTGAGCCCCCGGGCGGCGCAGATGCCGTAGAAGCCTTCGATCTTGAGGTTGATCCCCCCCACGGCCTGGATTGCGCCCTTCTGATCCACCGATCCGGTCACGGCGATCCCCTGGTCCAGAGCGTCGCCGCTCAGCGCCGAGAGGATGGCGAAGATCTCCGTCGCCGACGCGGAGTCCCCGTCGATGCCGCCGTAGCTCTGCTCGAAGGCCACGGAGGCCGTGAAGTGGACCGGATGGTTCCTGCCGAAGGTCTCCCGGAAGTAGCCTCCGATGATCAGGACTCCCTTGTCGTGGCTGCTCCCTGAGAGCTTGGCCTCGCGCTCGATGTTGATGATGCCCGCATAGCCGGGCGCGGCCGTGGCCGTGATCCTCGCGGGGAGGCCGAAGGCGTGGGCCCCGACGTCGTGGACGACGAGCCCGTTGATCTGGCCCACCTTCCGCCCCTTCACGTCCAGGAGGATCTGCCCCTTCGTGATCATCTCTCGGAGCTTCACCTCCACGAGCCCGTGGCGCTGCTCCGCGGCGCTCATGGCGGCCTTCACGTGGAGGGTCGTCACCGACTTCGCTCCCTCCTTTCCCCGCCAGTAGTCCGCCTCGCGGAGCAGATCCGAGATTTCGCCGAAGCGCGCGGTCAGCTTCCCCTGCGAGCCCGCCTTGCGGGCTCCGTACTCCGTGACGGCGGCCACGGCGGAGGGCTCGAAGGGCGCGAGGCCCTCGTCCCGGCACATCCTCGCCACGAAGGCCGCGTACTGGCGGAGGCTCTTGGGGTTCAGGTCCATCTCGTAGTCGAAGTCGGCCAGGACCTTGAAGATCTTCCTGAACTCGCGATCCCGGTTGTAGAGCTTGTAGTAGGAGCGGTCGTCACCGATGAGGATCACCTTCACGTTGAGCGGGATCGGCTCGGGAGTCATCGTCGTGACCGGGATGTGCACCGGGCTTCCCTCCTCGTGCAGCTCCAGCGCCCGGTTGACGAGGGTCCGCTTCAAAGTCCTCCACACCCCGTCGGAGCGCACGACGTCGTCGGCGATCAGGACGAGGTATCCCCCGTCGGCCTGCAGGAGAGAGCCCCCTCGGATCCGTGTGTAGTCGGTCTTCCAGTGGCCCGAGACATCCATCGCCTTCTCGAAGTAGCCGAAGAGGCGCCGGAAGGTGGGAAGGCTCTCGATGACCACGGGGCAGTGCTCGCGCCCCGTGTTGTCCAGGACGACATTCACGTCGAAGAGGGCGAGGAGCTCCTCGCGGCCCGGCGACGACGACTCCTCCTGCCCGGCGGCGCCCTCCTCTGCGGGATCGGAGCGGAAGGGGTCGATGTTCGCGGCCAGGTAGGCGATGCCCTCCGCGATCCAGGCGGTGATGGCCGGATCGTCGTACCGATCGGCGAGGTGCTGGGCGCTCTCGCGCAGCAGGTCCGTGACCTCGCCGCGCTCGAGGGCCTCGACCTCCGCCTCCATCCTGTCGAGGATCCGGCGGCTCTCCCGGGCCAGGCTGTCCAGCTCGGCGTGAAGCGTCGCGTAGCGCTTCACGATGCGCGCGGCGCGTGCGGCCGGCAGCTTCTTGTCCCGGACCATCCCGTCCAGGTCGGACATGCTGACGGGCTGTCCGTCGATCTCCGGAAAGAGCTCGGGGCGGGTGATGGGCCCCTCGCGCACACGCTTGAGGGAGAAGCCTTCGGCTCTCACCTTCCTGTCGAAGCGCTCCATGATCCGGTCGCCTTCGGCTCCGAAACGGCTGACGATCTTCTCCCGCCGCTTGAGGTGGCGCTCGGAGTCGAGCGCGCGCGGGATCCTCGCGGCGATCTCCTTGCGCAGCCTCTCCACGTCCTTCCGGAAGCGAACCCCCGCGCCGCGTGCAAGCGACAGGAGGCGAGGGCGGTCGGGCTGCACGAAGTTGTGGACGTAGCACCTGTCTCGAGGAAGGGGACAGGAGGACTTGATGTTGTCGAGGATCTTCTTGACCGTGGTGGTCCGTCCCGTCCCGGTGATCCCGCAGACGAAGACGTTGTACCCGGGCGAGTAAAGCTCGATCCCCATCTTCATGGCCCGGATGGCGCGATCCTGCCCGATGATCCCGATGAGGCGGGCTTCCCTCTTCCCCGGCTTCAGTGCGTAGCGGGCGGGGTCGCAGGTCCAGCGCAGCTCCTCGGGGCGGAGCTCGCGCGCCTTCGCGGGCACGGGCCTGCTGCGTGTGCGTGCCATGAGTTTTCGTGGGGGGGCGGGCGCCGCAGTATACAGCAGCGCCCTCAGCCGACTGGTCGATCTCACGGGCTGGAGGGTCGCCCCGCGCTCCTGCGTGCGGCGACTATGTCCCCCGTGACGGTGCGCGCGGGGCTCGCGCTCCGCTCCCGGCTACGGCCGTAGACGATCGAGCCTCATCCCACGTCGGGGCACGGCCTCCGGACGTCCGCTCCGCGCAAGCCCCGCGCGCTCGATGTGGTATTTCCTTCCAGCCTGCCATTGCTGCGGAGCTGTCTTGACCGGGTGGGGGAGGGGTGGCTAGGATTCCCGCTTCGACGCTGCTGCTGGGTCGTCCAATGGTAGGACGCAAGACTCTGGATCTTGTTATCGGGGTTCGACTCCCTGCCCAGCAGCCAGCCCCGCCCCTCAGGCCATCGCATCGCAAGGCGGCTCGCCGCGCGGGAGTGCGCGGGCGCGCTCGCGCCCGGGAACGGAACGGTCGCTAGCCCTTCTTGGCCTTCCCGGACGCCTCCTCGAGGGCCTTGCGGACCTCGGCGCGGAGGCTCTCTTTCTCGGCCGCGGGCAGCGGCGCCACGATCGTGTCCCGGCAGAAATCGACCGTGCGCTGGAAGGTATTCAAGACGTTCTTGCAGGTCCTGCACGCCTCCAGGTGGATGTCGATGGAGTCTCCCTGGTCGGCATCGACGTTGTCGTCCATGTAGTCGGAGAGCGCCTCGATGACCTGCCGGCAGTTCATGATCTCCTGCCCTTCCCGTCCTGCGTCGGGCCGATGAGCCGCCGCGTCAGCTCCTTCCGGAGCAGGAGCCGCCCGCGGTGCAGGCGGGACCTGGCGGCGGGAACCGAGATCCGGAGGATGTCCGCGACATCTTGATGCGACATCTCTTCCATGTCGAAGAGGACGAGGACCATGCGGTAATGAGGCGGGAGCTGCACGACGAGCTCGCGCAGGAGCTGCTTCTCCTCCGGACGGCGCGCTTCCTCGTCCGGATCCAGCGACCAGTCGTGATCCGAGCCTCCGCGTCCGCCGACCCTGTCGGGCGTCAGCTCCTCGAGTGGGATCTCGTCCGGAAGCGCGGCGCCGTCACTCCCTCCCCTGGCGGCCAGGATCCGGTGGGTCGCCTCGCGCAGGAGCAGGCGATTGACGGCCTGCTCGGTGGCGGCTTCGGGAACCTCGGGCATGGCGCCGACGAAGGCCTCGCGCAGGATGTCGCGCGAGAGCTGATCCTGGCCGGTCACTTTCAAGGCGAAGCCGTAGACAAGATCGGCGTGGCGATCGAAGAGGGCGTCGAAGGCTCCGGGATTCCGGGTGCGGAGGCCCGCCACAATCTCTTCGTGCGTGCGGTAGGAGTGCCCCTGAGACATGGTCGATGCTTCGAGGACCGGGGCCATTCTATGAACTCCTACGCAGGCGTTGCAACCCCGGGCTCCAGGGGCCCCTTCCCCCCGGGGGAGGCGAGCCCCTCGCGGGCCGCCCCGGGCGGACATGGTGGGGAGTCCCTCTTCCGGGGCTCGGCGTGGCTTCGCGCCCCTGTGATACGATTCCGCGTCCGCCCCGGGGACGGCAACCATGGAACCGAGCACTCGCAGAGGCGGGCTGGGGCGCATCCTGGCAGTGGTGGGCACCTTCACGGGGGTGGCCGCGGCCTTCATCCTGACGCTGCTCGCCAGCGGATACTTCACGATGCGCCTGGTGCAGGTCGGACGGCGGGTGACCGTTCCCGACCTCTCGGGTCTCACGATCGCCCGGGCACAGGAGGCGCTCGTTCCGATGAGCCTCTTCGTCGAGGTTGCGGCCGAAAAGCACGACGAGCGGCTCGAGGAGGGGCGGATCCTGGCGCAGGAGCCGCCGGCAGGGGCTCCCATCAAGAAGTTCAGGAAGGTCAAGGTCGTGACGAGCCTCGGGCCCAGGGTTTTCAAGATTCCCGACCTGAGGGGACACCTCCTGCGTTCCGCGCTCATCACGCTGCAGGCCGAGGGGCTCCGCCAGGGGCGGATCGCCCACGCCTACACCGACCTCGCCCAGCCCGGGGTCGTCTTCGCGCAGGATCCTCTCCCTGAGGGGGAGAGCCTGGGTCAGGGCGGCGTGAGCCTGCTCGTGAGTAAGGGGCCGCGGGAGAGGGTCTTCGTGATGCCCAGCCTGCGCGGGCTGCCGGCGGGCGTCGTCTCCTCGGCGCTCGAGCGGCGGGGGCTGCGCCTCGGCTCGATCCGGCGGGAGCTCGCGCCCTGGACGGCGTCGGGCCGGGTCACGGGGCAGTACCCCGAGGCCGGCCATCCCGTGGCACAGGGAGACGCGATCAGCATCGTGGTCAGCAACTGATGGCTCGCAAATCATTCGCCCTCCCCACCCTCGCGCCGTCGATCCTCTCCGCCGATTTCTCCCGGCTGGGCGAGGAGATTGGCGCCGTCGAGGGGGCGGGAGCCGGCCTGATCCACGTGGACGTGATGGACGGCCACTTCGTCCCCAACATCACCATCGGCCCGCCAGTCCTGCGCGCGGTGCGGAAGGTCACGGATCTCCCCCTCGACGCGCACCTGATGATCGAGAACGCCGATCGCTGGGTCGAGACCTTCGTGGATGCCGGGGCCGACATGGTCTCGGTTCACGTCGAGGCCTGCCCCCACCTGCACCGCACCGTTGAGGCCATCCGTACGCGGGGAGCGAAGGCCGGCGTGGTCCTCAATCCGGCGACGCCCCTCAGCGCGCTCGACGCGATCCTCGACGACGTGGACTACGTGCTCCTGATGTCCGTGAACCCCGGGTTCGGAGGCCAGAAGTTCATCCCCGCGGTGCGATCGAAGATCCGGGCGCTGCGCAGCCGGATCCAGTCGGCCTCCGGGCCCGCCAGCCGCGTCGTCATCGAGGTGGACGGCGGCGTGGACGAGGGCAACGCGGCCGACCTCATCCGCGACGGGGCCGGGATCCTCGTGGCCGGTTCGGCGATCTTCGGCGGCGGCGATCCCGCGGGAGCCGTCCGGCGCCTGCGCAAGCTCGCGGAGGGGACGCAGTCCTGAGCGCGCGCAAGCCGGCCGGCACCGCCAGGCCCGACGAGTCTCCAGGCGCCATCGGGCGCGCGCGATTGCGTGTCCGCTATCCCGAAACCGATCACATGGGCGTGGTGCACCACACCCATTACCTGACCTGGTTCGAGGTGGGACGGACCGAGCTGATGCGCGCCGCGGGAAGGGCCTACGCGGATCTGGAAGCGGAGGGCATCTTCATGCCCGTCGCGGAGGCCACCTGCCGCTACCGATCGCCCGCGCGCTACGACGACGAGGTGGAGGTGGAGACGAGAGTCGTGCACGCATCGCGGATCCGGGTCGAGTTCGCCTACCGCGTCCGCCGGGCCTCCGACCAGCGCCTGCTGGCGACGGGCCGGACCGTCCACGTGGCGACCGATCGGAGCGGGGCTCCCCGCCGGATGCCCGCCGATGCGCTCCTCCCGCTGCTCGCGGCCGCGGAGAGGGCCGGGCCGGCCGAGGAGGAGTCGTCGTGAGGTTTCTCCTCATGCCGCCCCGCCTGTGGCGCGTCCTGGCCACGACCGCCCTCCTGGCGGGCCTGATCGCCGCGCTGCCCGGCTGCCACCACGCATCCACGGCGGCCGCACCCAAGGGGAAGGACGATGACCTGAGCACAGTGCAGCTCCTCGAGAGAGGGAAGCTCCTCCTCGAGCGGCGGAAGTACTTCCGCGCGCGGACCACCCTGGAGAAGGCGCTCGGGCGCCAGGACGCGACGCGGGAGATCCTCGCGGACGTGAACCTCCTCATCGCGGATGCCTACTACCTCGACGGCGGCATCCTGAACCTAGCGGAGGCCCTCAGCCGCTACACGTCGTTCCTCACGTTCTATCCATCGCACCCGAAGGCCGACTACGTCCAGTACCAGCTCGGATTGTGCTACCTCAAGCAGGCCCTCGGGCCCGACAAGGACCAGTCCACGACGCGCAAGGCCATGGAGGCCTTCCGCGAGGTCGAGAAGCAGCATCCGGCCAGCGAATGGGTGGAGCCCGCGGCCGGCCAGCTCAAGATCTGCCGCGAGCGGATCGCCGAGTCCGAGATGCGTGTCGGGCTTTTCTACGTGAGGCGATCGGCCTGGCCGGGAGCGATCGCCAGGTTCCGCAACATCCTCGAGGCGTATCCGGGCTACAGCGAGCTGGACCGGGCCTACTTCGAGCTGGCCCGCGCCCTCGAGGAGAGCCATCGCCGCGACGAGGCGCTCATCTACTTCCAGAGAATCCTCGAGAAGTTCCCGGAGAGCCGCTACGCGGCGGAGGCGAGAGACGCCGTCGTGGAGGGGGCTGCCGCGGCCGAACGCACGGCCGAAGGGGGCGAGGGGGACGAGTCGAAGCCCCGCCGAGCGGACGCCCCTCCATCTCCGGTGCCGGGGGGCCGCTAGCTCAGGCGGTCACGGGGGCGGCGAGGCCGGCCTCGAGCGTGGCGGCCATCTCCTCCATCGAGTCGAAGCGCCGTTCGGGACGCTTCTCGAGCGCCTTCAGGATCACGTGGTTGAGCCACGTCGGAAGCTCCGCGTTGAGCTCTCGCGGGGGCCTGGGCGCCTCGTGGAGCTGGCGGTGGGCGATGCCGGTGGCCGACTCTCCGACGAAGGGCTCCCTGCCGGTGAAGAGGAAGTACATGACGACCCCGAGCGAGTAGATGTCGGAGCGGGCGTCGATGGGCAGGGCCTGAACCTGCTCGGGTGACATGTACTTCGGGGAGCCCATGACGAAGCCCGCGGTCGTGAGATCCCTGTCGCCCGAGCCCGCCCGGGCGATCCCGAAGTCGAGGATCTTCGGCACGTCGCCGGCCTGCACGAGGATGTTCTGCGGCTTGATGTCGCGGTGAACGATGCCCAGGGCGTGCGCCGTCCCGAGCGCGCGCGCCACCTGCGACATCATCCTCACCGCCTTGGCCGTCTCGATCTCGGGCTGGAGCCTGCGCCATTGCTCGAGGTTGACCCCGTCCACGTACTCCATGCTGATGTAGCGGTGCTCGCGCCAGGATCCCAGGTCGAAGACCTTCACCACGTTCGGGTGGGCGATGCGGCGGGCGAGCTTGATCTCGCGGAGGAACCTCTCGACCTGCTTCCCCTCGGCATCGACGCCGCGCAGCACCTTCAGCGCGACGACTTCGTCGAGGTCGCGATCGATCGCCTGGTAGACGCGGCCCATGCCGCCGATGCCCACCTCCCGCATCACCTCGTAGCGGTCGGCCACCATGACGCCGGGAACGATACCCGAAGCCTTGAAGTCGTCCACCAGCAGCGAGGCGGAGCGGTAGCGCCTGGAGGCGTCCTTCTGGAGGCACTTCTGGATGATCTTGCGGAGGAAGGCGGGGACGACGCGGTCCACCTTGTGGGGGAAGCCGGGCGGCGTGTTGAGATGGTCGAAGGCGGCGGTCTCGACCGGGAAGGGCGGCTCGCCGAGGAGCATCTCGTAGAGGATGACGCCGAGGGCGTAGACGTCGCTGCGCGCGTCCACGCGCTCGCCGCGGAGCTGCTCGGGCGAGGCGTAGCAGATCGCCGTCGAGGGGACGTCGGGCGCGTCGTAGGCGCGCGCCTTCATCCCGAAATCCGCCAGCTTCACCGTCTCCTGCCCGACGATGAAGACGTTCTCGGGGCGGAGGTCCCGGTGGAGGAGCCCCTTACGGTGCGCGTGCTCCAGAACTTCGGCAGCCTGCTGGGCGTAGCTGAGGATGCGCGCCGGGTCCAGCCGGACCCTCTCATTCAGGAGAGCCCGCAGGCAGCGCCCCTCGACCAGCTCCATGATGACGTAGCGCCCTTCCGTGTCCTCGATGGTGCCGAAGACGTTGACGATGTTGGGGTGGACGAGCTCCTTCGCGCGATCGGCCTCCTGCATCAGCCGGGTGAACATGTCCGCCTGGCCGGTCGTGGGGGGGAACTTGCGCACGGCTACCTGCCGGTGCAGGGCCCTGTCGTAGGCTTCGAAGACCTCCCCGTGCCGCCCCGGCCCGAGGGATCGGATGAGATCGAGGCGCGTCGAAGCGGAGCCCGTGGAGTCGAGAGCGGGGCGCGCGGGAGAGGAGGCGGTGACGGCCGGGCTGGCCCGGGGCGTGACGGCCGCGGCCGCGCCCCGCACGGCGGCATCCTGGGCGGCGATGCGGCCGGAGAGCTGCTTCAGCCGCTCCGCCACGTCGCCATGGTGGTAGTCGATGCTCAGGACGCGCTCGTAGATCTTCCGGGCCTCGTCGGCCCGCCCCATCTCCTCGTAGGTCAGCCCGATCTGATAGAGGAGCTCCGCCCGCTCCGCCGAGTCCGCGGCGGCCTTGAGCGCGATCTCGAACTTCTCCAGAGCCAGCGAGTGGAGCTGCTGCCGCGAGAAGATCTTCCCCAGGAGGAGGGAGGCCCGGCCGTGCTCGGGGTCGGCGGGGCGGATCTTCTGGAGTAAACGGATCGCCTCGTCCTCTGCCCCGCTTCCTATGAGGATCTCCGCCGCGAGCGACGGCTTCTTCGCCTTGACCCAGGCGCGGACGGCCTCCGCCGTCATGCCTGCCGTCACGAACGACTCGGCGGCGTTGGCGAACTCGTTGCCGGCCTCGTACTCGAGCCCGGCCTCCTTGTCCCTTCCGACCGCCTTGAAGAAATCGGCCGCGCGGATGTGCTCTCCCTCGGCGGCGAAGAGCTCCGCCGCGCGGGCCAGGTCGCCCGCGCTCTCGAAGCACTCCGCGGCCTTGTAGGTGAGCTTCTCGGAGAGGAAGGTCTCGGCGGCCCGCGCGAACTGCCCGCTGCGCAGGAGCAGCTCTCCCAGGAGCTTCCCGTCGATCGCCGCCTCGGGGTCCTCCTCGACGATGCGGAGGGCCTCCGCGTAGTTCTCGAGGCGCACCAGCAGCTCCGCCGCCCGGGCGGTGCGGCCCGCGCGCCGGTAGGCCTCGACCGCCTGGTCGAAGAGCCCGGCCTCCTCGAGCCTGGGAGCGGCCACCTCGAACTTGCCGGCCTTGAAGTGAAGGATCCCCGAGAAGCGAGAGTATCGGGCGCGCCGCTTGCGCGTCTCCTCGAGCGCGAAGGCTCCGCTCGCCGTCGAGCTGCGCGGGCTCGAGGAGTCGAGGAGCCGCTCGTAGAGGGCCGCGGCGGTCAGCGTGTCGCCCACCTGCGCATACAGGTAGGCCGCCTTCTCGAGCTGATCGGCCCTCTCGTAGTGCGCGGCGGCGGCGAGGAGGTTGCCCATCTGCTCCTCGAGCTCCCCGGCCTTGAGGTGCTGGCCCGAGCGCTCGTACATCATCGCGGCCTTGCGGCGCTGGCCCGACTTCAGGAAGTACTCGGCGGCCTGGATCATGTCGCCGCCGGACGCGAAGTAGCCGGCGGCGTCGGCGAGATCGCCGATCCGTGCGGCCACCTCGGCGGCGAGCAGGTAGTGGCGGCCCTGGAGGTAGATCTCGATCGCTTCCGCCGGGTGTCCTGCGAGGTCGAAGAGATCTCCGGCCCGGGAGTAGTCGCGCTTGCGAGCGGCGCGGCGCGCCTCCTTGAGGAGATCGGCCATCATGGATCCGTCTCGGGTCCCGGCGCTCCGCGGGGCGGGCAGGAGGTGTGCGTCATGAGAGGGGGAGGGCTCCCTGCCTCGGCCGGCGCCCTGCAAGGCCGGCGGCGTCGGGCCGCGCCACGGCCGCGAGGCGCGGGTAGAGCTCGAGCAGGTCGGCTGGCACTCCGACGAGGCCCTCCTCGATGCGGGCCTTCAGCTCCAGGGCGTTCACCACGCCCTTGCCGCGGTAGTGGTTGTTGGCGATGACGAAGACGTCCCGCGCCCCGGCCGCGAGCGAGGCGATCCTGTCCACCCACCCCGCCAGCTCCTCGGCGCCGTAGAGATAGTCGTAGCGCCGGTCACGGCCGGCATCCTCTTCGAACCAGGCGTCCGCGTTCCGGCCGTGGAGCCTGACGTAGGCGATCTCGGAGGTGACATGCGCCGTCGGGGGGATGTTCGACCCGAGGGCGGGCTGATCGATGTTGCAGAAGCCGACGCCGCGCCGGTGCAGTCCGGCGAGGAAGTCATCCGTGAGCCACCCGCCGTGGCGCACTTCGACGACGAGAGGGTAGGCCTCGAACCGCTCGAGAAGACCCTGGAGAGTCTTTCGATTCTCTGGTGTCGCATGGAAGGAGTAGGGGAGCTGCACCAGGATGGCGCCCAGCCTTCCCGCTTCGTGGATCGGGACGAGGAAGTTGCGGAACTCTTCGGCGGCCTCTCTCGCCTCGGTGGGTGTGAGCCGCGCGGAGTCGTGGGTGAAGCCGCGCCAGAGCTTCACGGTGAAACGGAAGGAGTCCCGCCCGGCGATCCTCCGGATCCACGACGCCGCGGTGGGCTGCGGCGGAATGCGGTAGAAGCTGCTGTTGATCTCGATGCAGTCCACGAAGGAGGCGAGGTACTTGAGCGCATCGAACCGCTTGCCAGCACCCTCCGGGTAGACCACCCCATCCCAGTCGGGGTAGGACCACCCGGCGCTTCCGATCCGGATCAAGGCAAACTCCTCCAGAGGGTCGGAGACCCGGCGTCAAAATCTAGGCAGCAGCCGGGGATGGGGCAACCGGCCCGGATACTCCCGGCGGGAATGAGCGCCGGAGAGCCCCGGGAGAGCCACGAGAGAGCGACGCCTCGGGGGGGCTCCTGGGATATGATGGGGGCCGGTCGAGCCCGAACGTGGCGCTGCCTTCAGAGGCAGCGGGCTGGGGAGCCACGATCCAGACTGGCTCCAGAATCTCCGGGGGAACACATTCGATGAACGAGGGTGCGCACGATTCGGCTGCGCCGCCGACGGTCACGACGGGCCGGCTCAGGCGCCTGGCCTCACCCATCCCGATGGTGGACCTCGCTGCCCAGCACCGATCGCTCGAGAATGCGCTCAGGGAGGCGTTGACGAGGATCGTCGACTCCTCGGGCTTCATCCTCGGGGAGGAGGTCGAGGCCTTCGAGCGCGAGTTCGCCGAGTTCTGCGGCGCGAAGCACGCGGTCGGCGTCGCGAGCGGACTCGACGCGCTGAGGCTCGCCCTCACGGGCCTGGGGCTGAAGCGGGGCGACGAGGTGATCCTCCCCGCGAACACGTTCATCGCGACCGCGCTGGCTGTGACGGGAGCGGGGGCAACTCCTGTCCTCGTCGATGTGGACCCCGTCCGCTACACGATCGACCCCGCGAAGGCATCGGCCGCGGTCACGAAGAAGACGAAGGCCATCATCCCCGTCCACCTGTACGGCCAGCCCGCGGAGATGGCGCCGCTGCGCGCCCTGGCCGCGAAGAAGCGCCTGCTCCTCGTCGAGGACGCCTGCCAGGCGCATGGCGCGCTGCTCGGGGAGGGCCGCTGTGGAGCCCTCGGCGACGCGGGGTGTTTCTCCTTCTATCCGAGCAAGAACCTAGGGGCCCTGGGCGATGGTGGGATGGTCGTGACGGATCGCGACGACCTCGCGGGCAACCTCCGGCTGGTGCGCAACTACGGCCAGTCCGGCAAGAACCGGCACGTCATCAAGGGGATCAACTCGAGGCTCGACGCCTTCCAGGCGGCGGTCCTCAGGGTGAAGCTGCGCCACCTCGCGAAATGGAACGAGAGCCGGCGGCGCCAGGCGGCCCGGTACGCCGAGGGGCTCGCGGGGCTGCCTCTCGTGACACCCGCGGAGGCTGCGGGGTCCACGCACGTCTACCAGCTCTACGTCATCCGCGCGGAGAGGCGCGACGCGCTCATGCGCCACCTCGCCGATCTGGGCGTCGCCTGCGGAATCCACTACCCGACTCCGATCCACCTTCAGGAAGCCTTCGCCGACCTGGGCCTCGGGCCCGGATCCTTCCCGGTGGCGGAGCGGCTGGCGGGCGAGATCCTGTCGCTGCCCATGTACCCGGAGCTTGCCTCCTCGGACGTCGATCGGATCTGCGATGCGATCACGGGCTTCTACGGGACTCCCTCGGGTTGACCCAGCGATACGAGATCGTTCAGCCGCCGTACCGGAGGGAATCGCCCTCCGCTCCAACTTCCGCCGTGGCCATCTCCAGGCGCGCTGGACCGCGGCGGCCGAACTCCAGACCTCCCTTTCCGGCAACCCTCCGTGCCGACGGGTCTCATGCCCGTACGATTTGAGCCGCCGCCGGCAGGCGCGCAGCCGCGAGTCCGGGAGGCGGCTCCCTACGTCGCGGCTCCATCGGCCCCCGATGCCGAGCCGCTCTTCAGCGCGCTCGTGCCCGTCCTCGACCAGGAGTCCGGCCTCGCCCCCATGATCCGCGGCCTCGCGGGCGCCTTCACGGAGGTGGGAGAGCCCTTCGAGATCCTCATCGTCGACGACGGAAGCCGTGACGGCACCGGCCGGGTCGCCGGCGAGCTCGCCGCAGCCGATCGGCGCGTGCGCGTCCTCCATCACGACAGGCACAGGGGGCTGGGTGCCGCCCTGCGCACGGGGATCAGCGCGGCGCGGGGGACCTACGTCGTGGGCTCGCCGGTGGACGCGCCGCTCGATGCGGAGCAGATCCGGGCCTTCCTGGAGGTGATGGAGCCCAGCGCGTCTTTCGCCTACCTACCGGGCCGGAGAGCCTGCGACATCGCGGTCGGCTTCAGGAGCGCCAGGCCGGGGTACGGGCCCTGGCGGCGCTTCGGCTCGTGGGCCTGGCGCTGGATGCTGCGGGTGGCCTTCCGGATGTGGCTGCGGGACTTCAACTGGATCTGCATGTACCGGCGGAGCGTCTTCGAGAAGATCGACTTCGAGGCGGACGACTTCATGGCGCTCCCCGAGATCCTGGCCAGAGCCAGGCGGGCCGGTCTCGTTCTCCAGCAGGTTGCCTGCCCGATGATAGAAGAGGCGCCGGGCCGCGCCTCCGTACCGCACCGCGCGACGCCCGTCGCCGCACTTGTTGGTACGTTGCGCCTGTGGCGCCGCCTGAGCTTCGCCGCGCCCAGACCGACATCTGCAGTCCACGAGCCGCGGACGTAGCGCAGCGCGGCGCATCGCTCAGCGCGGGACGGAGGGTCGCCCTGCGCTCCTACTTCCGTCCGGAGACACATCGAGCCCAGGTGAGGCATTTCGACCGGACTCCAGACGTACGCTCCGGGCGACCCTCCGTCCCGCGCCATCGAGCGTGATCGCTACAACGAGCCAGTCGCCTCTCTTCCGTCAGTGGATCTCCATGTCGAGAACCACCTTGAGGATGCCGGGCTCGCGCGACTTCTCGAAGGCGGCGAGGCCCTCTTCGAGGGGGAAGCGGGCTTGGATCAGCGGCTCGACATCGATCCTGCCGTCCGCGAGGAGATCGAGCGCCGGAGCGAAGGGGCCGCAGCGGGAGCCGACGATGGTGATCTCGTCGACGACGACCGGGGCCGCGTTCAGCGTCAGGCTGGAGGCGTAGGTGCTCTTCATCACGAGCGTGCCGCGAGGACGGAGGGCTCGCAGCGCCAGGCTGAAGCCCTCGGGGTTTCCCGTGCACTCGATAGCGACGTCGAAGGCTCTCTCCGTGACGGCGTCGGGCCAGGCCGTGCGGATCCCGCACGCGGAGAGGAGGTCGAGCTTGCCCTCGTGCCGGCCCGTCACGAGCAGATCGCAGCCGGTCAGGGCGAGGCACCGGGCGACGAGCTGACCGAGCCTCCCGTCACCCGCCACGAGCACACGATCCTCCGCGCGGATCGGGATCTGCTCCTGGATCTCCAGGGCGGCCGCGAGGGGCTCGGTGAAGAGGGCCGCATCGATCGAGATCGACGCGGGGACGATGTGGAGGTTCCCCGCCGGCAGGGTCAGGTATCGCGCGAAGGCTCCATTCCGGCCCACGATCCCGAGGACCGTCCGGCCCGGGCAGTGGCGGGGGCGGCCCGCCCGGCAGGTGGGGCAGCGGCCGCAGGCGGCGTTGATCTCGCCGACGACCCGCTGTCCACGAAGAGCGGCCGGGCCCTCCTCGACGAGCCCGACGAACTCGTGGCCCGGCACTCCGATGAGGGGGAGATACCCGCGGAGCAGCTCGAGGTCCGTGCCGCAGATCCCTGAGCGGAGAACCCGAACGAGGGCCTCACCCTCGGGAGGCGCCGGCACGGGTAGGTCGCGGCGCAGGGTAAGGCGCCCCTCCTCGATCCAGAGGCCTTCCATCGTGCGCGCGGCTTCGCCCATCGGCCGCGAGTATATCCGGCCCCACGCGTCGTCCCTAAGGCGCGGGGTCGAGCAGATCGGCCATGCGCTGCTCAGCGCGGGACGGAGGGCCGCCCTGCGCTCCTACTTCCCGCTTTTCCCACGTCTGCGTAGGATGTGGCGCTGGATGTGCCGTCCGGCCGCGGAAATGCGCCGCGGCCGGATCTCGTAGCTCGCCGCTGCGCCAGCTCGCGGCACTCGTCCTCCAGACGTACGCTCCGGGCGACCCTCCGTCCCGCGCCGACGCGGCGATCTGTCAGACGGCGGCTAGCGGACGCTGGTCTTTCCTGCCGCCACCTCCACGGGCTGCACCTGCGATGCGATCCACTCCGTCGTCACCGACTTCGGACGCTCGATCGGGACGCAGAAGGCCTTGTCGAGGACGTACTGAGCCGCGATCCCCATGGCCCGTGAGAGGCCGAAGAGGACCGTGTAGTACGAGAACTCCGTGAGCCCGAAGTGGTAGAGGAGCGCCCCCGAGGCGGCGTCCACGTTCGGGTGCGGATCTTTCGCCTTGCCCTGCTCGACGAGGGCGGCGGGCACGACGCGATAGAGGGCCTTCACCGTCTCGAAGATCTCCTCGCCCGCGCACATCCTGTTGCCGTGTTCGATGAAGGCGGTGTAGCGGGGGTCGTCGCACCTCAGCACCGCATGGCCGTAGCCCGGGACGACGTGGCCCGTGTCGAGCCAGTCGTTGACGAAGGCGGCGAGCTCGTCGTCTGAGGGAACGCCGTCGAAGCGGTCAGTAACCTCCTGCACGAACTTCAGGCACTCCTGGTTGGCCAGCCCGTGGAGCGGGCCCGCCAGGCCGTTCAGCGCGGCCGAGAGCGCGTAGAAGAGATCCGAGCCGGCCGAGCCCACGAGGTGGGCCGTGTGGGCGGAGACGTTTCCGCTCTCGTGGTCGCTGTGCAGGACCAGGTAGAGGCGCATCAGGTCCCGGAAGGAGCCCTCGGGATCTTCGAGGCCCATCATGGCCGCATAGCTCCCGGCCCAGTCGAGGCGGGGATCGGCCTCGATGAGGTCACCCTTCGCGAACCGGATGCGGTAGACGCCGGCGGCCAGGGCGGGGAGGCGGCCGAGAAGCGTCAGGGCATCCTCGAGGCAGAGCTTCCACTGCTCCGTGCGAAGCGTTGTGTCCCGGGAGGCCGCGTACCGCGAGTCGTTCTGCATCGCCAGCACCGCGGTGTCGAACATCGTCATGGGATGTGAGTTGCGGGGCATGGCGCGCAACACCGCCCAAATCGCCGCGGGCACCTCGGAGCGCGCCTTCAGGTCCGCTTGAAGATCGCGGAGCGCCGCCTCGTCGGGAAGCTCCCCCGTGCAGAGGAGGTAGAAGATCTCCTCGGGGAGCTTTCCCGTCAGCTCGGCGACGGAGCGCCCGCGGATGATCAGCCCCCTGTCGGGGTCGACCGAGGAGGTGTCGCAGACGAGCCCCTTGACGCCGCGGAGGCCGCCATAGAGCTGGGACACGGTGACCTGCGAGAGGACCTGACTGCCATGCTCGCTGACGAGCCGGCGGGCGCGGGCCCCGATGACTGGAAAGGTCTCCTGGATCTTCTCTTGGAGTTTCATGGCAGATCTCCTCATGGACGCGCACGCGCGGGAGCCGGCGAGCGAGGGCAGGAGCGGGGGCCCACGCCCGGGAGGGGAGCAAGATCCCTACCAGGCCCCGCGCCCCAGCGGGTCTTGCCCCAAAGTGCCCGCCAACGCTTCCCCGGCAGGCCGGAAGGCCACTCTTCGGCCTGCCGGCAGGACTGACCCGGCCGGGGTAGCGGGAAATCCCGCCGGATGGCGGTCGTTTTGACTCACTCCCGGAGGCCCGTTACCATCTGGCTTCCCGCCGGTTTTCCCCGGAGCCTGCCTCCCCATGCCCGATCCCGAGAAACCCTCGCTCGACAGCATCTTCCGCCCCCGCTCCATCGCCGTCGTGGGGGCCTCCCGCGGGCGCACCTCGATCGGCCGGGAGATCCTCCACAACCTGATCGACAACGAGTTCGACGGGCCGATCTTCCCCGTCAATCCGAAGGCCCCCATGGTCCATTCCATGAAGGCCTACCCGAGCGTGCTGGATATCCCGGACCCGGTGGATCTGGCCGTCATCGTCGTCCCGCGCGAAGCCGTCCCGGGCGTGATCGACGAGTGCGGGAAGAAGGAGGTCCGGGGCCTCGTCGTCATCACGGCCGGATTCCGGGAAGTGGGCGGGGAAGGGGCGAGGCTGGAGGAGACGATCCGTGAGCAGGTGCGCCGGTACGGGATGAGGATGGTGGGCCCCAACTGCATGGGCGTCATCAACACCGAGCCGGGCATCAGCATGAACGCGACCTTCGCCAAGGCCGTTCCCACGCGAGGGACGGTGGGCTTCATCTCCCAGAGCGGAGCCCTGGGAGAGGCCATCCTGGCCAACGCGCGCGACCTGGGGCTGGGGATCGCGATGTTCGCCAGCATCGGCAACAAGGCCAACATCTCGGGCAACGATCTCCTGGAGTACTGGGAGCACGACCCGAACGTCTCGCTGATCCTCCTTTACCTCGAATCGTTCGGGAACCCGAGGCGCTTCACGGAGATCGCCCGGCGGATCACGCGCCACAAGCCCATCCTCGCGGTGAAGGCCGGCCGCTCGGCATCGGGGGCACGGGCCGTGGGGACGCACACCGGCGCGCTGGCCGGGCTGGACGTCGCCGTCGAGACGCTCCTCGAGCAGTGCGGCGTGCTCCGGGTGGCCACGATCGAGGAGATGTTCGTCTACGCGCAGGCGCTCACGAAGCAGCCGATGCCCGCGAGCAACCGCGTGGCCGTCGTCACGAACGGCGGCGGACCGGGGATCCTCGCCACCGACGCGCTGGAGAACCTCGGGATGTCCGTGCCCCCTCTGGCGCCTGAGTCGCTCCGTGCCCTGCGCGAGGTCCTCCCCCCCGAGGCGACGCCGGCCAACCCGATCGATCTCATCGCGTCGGCCCAGGACGACCGCTACCGCGAGGCGGTGAGGATCGCGGCGGCGGATCCGAACGTCGACTCGCTGCTCATCATCTTCGTCTCGCCGATCATGATCGATGCACGCTCGGTAGCCGTGGCCATCACCGAGTCGCTGCGGAATTGCGCCAAGCCGGCCGTGGCCTGCTTCATGGGCAAGGTGGGTCAGGAGGAGGGGTTGAAGCTCCTCGCCGCGGCCGGAGTCCCGGTCTATCGCTTTCCCGAGGTGGCCGCGGAGGCGCTGGCCTCGCTGCATCGGTGCCGGCGCCTGGCGACCGCCGAAGAAGGGCAGTCGGTGAGCTTCGAGGCGGACGCCGGCCGGG
Source organism: uncultured Acidobacteriota bacterium (assembly GCA_964568735.1). Lineage (GTDB taxonomy): Bacteria > Acidobacteriota > Polarisedimenticolia > JACPZX01 > JACPZX01 > CAZMRF01. The sequence goes on along the minus strand of CAZMRF010000046.1, from coordinate 10,047 downwards.
CCGCGAAGCTCATCCGGGGAGCGCGGGAGGCGGGTCGCCGCGACCTCACGCTGGGGGAGTCCCTGGTTCTATTGGAGATTTACGGCATCCCCGGGGTCCGCACGAAGGAGGTGACCTCGCCGGCCGAGGCCATCGCCTTCGGGCTCGAGGCCGGCTACCCGGTGGTGCTCAAGGTCGCCGCGCCCGAGGTGAGCCACAAGACGGAGGCGGGCGGCGTGAAGGTCGACCTGCGCAACGGGGACGAGGCGGGAGCCGCCTTCACCGAGCTGAGCCGGCGGCTGGCGCAGTTCGGACCCGGCGGGCGCATCCTGGCTCAGCCGATGCTGCGCGGCGGGCGCGAGGTCATCCTCGGCGTGACGACCGACGCCCACTACGGCCCGCTCGCGATGTTCGGCCTCGGGGGCGTCTACGTCGAGGTGCTGAAGGACGTGGCCTTCAAAATCCTGCCCCTCACCGACGTGGACGCGAGGAAGATGATCCGGAGCATCCGGGGCTTCCCGCTCCTCTCCGGGGTGCGCGGTGAGAAGCCCGTGGACCTCGCGATCCTCGAGGAGATCCTCATGCGGATCAGCCAGCTCATCGCGGAGAACCCCGACATCGAGTCCCTCGACATCAACCCCTTCATCGTGACCGCGAGCCGGGATGGCTCCGCTGCCGTGGACGTGCGGGTCAGGCTGAAGGCGGCGCCATGAGCGGGTGCCACGACCCCTCCACGGAGATCCCGGAGCGATGACTCACCCGAAAAGCCTCCAAGAAACCTACGCGCCGGGGAACGAGTGCTTCGGGTGCGGCCCGGCGAACGCTAAGGGGCTGCGGATCCGCAGCTTCGTCGAGGGGGGCGAGGTCGTGGCCACGTGGAAGCCCGAGCCCCACCACCTGGCCTTCGGCAACGTCATGAATGGCGGGATCTGCGGAGCGCTCCTCGACTGCCACAGCAACTGGGCCGCCGCGCACCACCTCATGCAGGCCGCGGGGGAGGAGACGCTCCCTTGCACCGTCACGGCGGACTTTCATGTCACGCTCAAGCGCCCCACGCCGATGGATCGGCCGCTGCGCCTGCGCGCCCGCGTCGTCGAGGCCTCTGGGGACCGCGCCGTGGTCGAGGCGGTGATCGAGGCGGACGGGAAGGTAACGGCCTCCTGCCGCGGCACCTTCGTGGCCGTAGGCGAGGGCCACCCGGCCTTCCACCGCTGGTAGGACAGCGCTCTCAGCGCGAGACGGAGGGTCGCCCTGCGCTCCTACTTCCGGCCGGAACCGCGTCCAGGCAAGATCACAGGTCACGGCCGGCCTCCAGACGTACGCTCCTTGCGACCCTCCGTCCCGCGCCAACGGGGTCGCGTGGTTCCATCGTTGCGCTCGCAGCCACTCGGACCACGCGGTTGCTTCGGGCGACCCTCCGTCCCCCGCCCCGGTGGGTTCCCATGCTCCGCAGTTGACGCCCGCGGCGGGTGGGGCCTACGATCCCGGCACATCCGCGCCATCGGGAGGAGCCATGAAGGCCGGGGAGAGCCGCCGCCTCGACGTCTGCACCATCAAGGATCTCTGCGAGCGCCTCTGCGCCATACCGGCCGGGGCCTTCAGCCGCGAGCGGGTCCTCGACGAGATCGGCCGGACCTGCATCGATCCCGAGTCGATGACGCCGTACATGTTCTTCAGCCCGGTTCACTACACGCGCAACCTGATCTACCGCTGCGACCTCTTCGAGGTCGTCTCGATCGGCTGGGAGGTGGGGCAGTGCGCGCCCATCCACAACCACCGCGGGCAGGAGTGCTGGATGGGCGTGCCGCTGGGACGCCTCGAAGTGCGCAACTTCCGGCTCATGGACCACGATCCCATCGCCCGCACCTGCCGGCTCGATTCCTCCATCACCTACGAGCTGAACCCCGGCCATCCCGCTGCGGTCGACCCCGAGGAGCCCATCCACTCGGTCCACAACCTGGAGGAGTACGCCGAGCGCGCCATCTCGGTGCACGTCTACTCGAGGCCCTTCGACACCTGCGAGGTCTACTTCAAGGAAGAGGGGCGCTACATGGAGATGCAGCTGTGCTACACGAGCCGGTACGGTGAGCTCTGCCAGGGAGAGATCGCGCAGCCGCCGGCCTGCTGACGTGACGGTTCGAACGAGGACTGCGGGGCGGCGCTTCCCGGGTGGGTCCGAGCCGCGGCTCCGCATCGTCTACGAGGACCAGAGCCTCATCGTCGTGGACAAGCCGGCGGGGCTGCCCAGCGTCTCGCCACGCCACCTCGCGAAGCCCTCCGCATGGTCGACGCTGCGGCGCATTCTCGAAGCGCGCGGGGTCGGCCCCTCTTCGGGAGACGCGGCATCCAAACCACCCGCGGGCTCCCTTGACGATCAGCCGCCGGCTCGACTCCGGGAGCACCGATCTACACCCCTTCGCGGACGTGCGAAGGGCGGGCGGGCGGCCCGCGCGTCGCGGGCGGGCCGGGGCCCGGTCGTGGAGCTGTACCTCATCCACCGGCTGGATCAGCCGGCCTCCGGGCTCCTCATCTTCGCGCGGACGGAAAGGGCTCGCGTGGCCTTGAAGGATCTGCTCGCCGCGCGGAAGATCGTCAGGCGCTACGCCGCGGTCGTCGAGGGGCGGCCGAAAGCGGAGCAGGGCGAGATGCGATCGAAGCTCGTGGAGATGGAGGGGCCCACGCATCCCGTGCGAAGCCTCCGCGCGGGAGACGGCGCCGAGCGGCGGGCGAAGGCGCAGCTCGCGGTGACGCGCTACCGGCTCCTGGGCACGCGGGAGGGAAGATCGGCGCTCGAGGTGGAGCTGGAGAGCGGCCGCAAGCATCAGATCCGCGTCCATCTCGCGGAGGCGGGCCACCCGGTTGCCGGAGACAGGCTCTACGGGGCGCGCGGCAGTGCCCCGCGCTCGAAGGGAGCGGCCGGTCCGGTGCGCGCCGGCGCGGGGGCGCCGGCAACGAGCGGCGAGCGGACGGGGCGTGCCACGGCCCGCCCCGGCAGGCTCCTTCTCCACGCGTGGAAGCTCGCCTTCCAGCATCCGGTGACGCGAAGGAAGCTGGAGTTCGTCTCACCGCCCGGCCCCGAGTTCGAGCAGGCGGTGCCGGGGGCCTTCAGGTCGTCTTGATGCCGGCCTTGTCGAGCAGAGGCTGGATCTCTCCCTTCGAGTGCATCTCGCGGAGGATGTCGCAGCCGCCGACGAACTTCCCACCGATGTAGATCTGCGGAATCGTCGGCCAGCTCGAGAAGGCCTTCACGGCCTGCATCTTGGTGGGATCCGTCAGGACGTTCACATCCTTGACGGGGACCTTGTAGGATTGGAGCACCTGGATCGCGGCGGCGGAGAAGCCGCACTGGGGCCGGTCGGCGGTGCCCTTCATATAGATGACGACGGGGTTCGTCTCGACCTCCTGCTTGATCGCTTCCATGACGGGATCGGACATCGATGGACTCCTGCGGGCGTTACTCGCCCGGGGCAAGGGTTTTCAGTGAGAGGGCGTGAAGCGCCCCGCCCAGGACATCCTGGAGCGGCGCGTAGACCATGCGGTGGCGCTCGATGAGGCTCTTGTCAGTGAAGGCGCCGCTGACCACGACGACCTCGTAGTGATCGGCGGTGCCGGTCATGTCGCGGACGGTGACGTCGGCTCCCGGCAGGGCGCCGAGGATTTTCTGGCGGATCTGGTCGGGTGCGATCACGTCGTGGTGCCTCCTGGAGAGCGGGGATTGTAGCACCCCATCGGTTGCGGGGCCGAGGCCAGCGCGGGACGGAGGGCAATCGCCCTGCGCAGCGTTCTCGTTGGGCATGCTCAGCGCGGGACGGAGGGTCGCCCTGCGCTCCTACTTTCGCCCGGTGCCACGCTGCGACACGATGAGCGGTTGCAGCCGGGCTCCAGACGTACGCTCCGGGCGACCCTCCGTCCCGCGCCGACGGCACTTCGGGTGCCTCCAGCCGCGCTCGGAGCCCATCGGGCTACCTTGTCAGCTCCCGCCCCTTCACCATCGGTAGGTCGACTCCTCAGCCCTCGCAAGCGACTATTCGGAGCGGCCCTCCCGGATGGCGGTGGCGAGGATGGTGGCGAGGGTTTCGATGGTGCTGCGGCCCTCTTCGGCGGTCGCTGCGGCGGGGTTGCCGAAGTAGGCCTGGTGGCCCCCGGCCGCGCGGAAGGTGGCGGCGCCGTCGCGGATTTTGCGCGAGAGGCTGATGGGGTTCGGAGCGAGGCCGCGGCGGATCTCCTCGCGGACGGCGGCCGGCTGCCTCGCCATGACGATGGAGGTCTCGAACTGACCGGCATGGCAGGCGCCAGATCGAAACTCTTCGGTGAGCATCCGCGCCCAGCGCTTCGAGGTGAGATCGGGGAAGACCACGTCGGCTCCCGAGGCGCGGCGCGCCGCCTCCACGGACGCGCGGAGGGACTCCCGGTGGCCCGGCTCGAGGTGGGCGTTCGCGAGCGCTATCCGCCTGAAGCCCTGCCGGGCCAGGGAGGCGCAGGCGTCGGTGAGGATCGTCGAGACCGCGTCGGGGCCGACCGAGATGGCCCCGCCGAACCCGGCGGAGAAGTCGGTCACGGAGAAGGGAAGCGATGGGAGCACCCAGGCCTCGCCGCTCCCGGCGCGGAGCATCCGCGCGGCCCGTTCGGCCATCGCCTCCGCGATGATGACGTCGGTGTCGAGGGGCAGGTGAGGGCCGTGGGGCTCGACCGAGCCCACCGGCAGGATGAGCGCGGCGCCGCGCCGGGCGGCCTCCTCGGCCTCGGGCCAGGTCATGCGTGCGAAGGAGACTTCGTCAGCGATCACAGTGCTGCCTCCGGGTTGTGCGGTGCGAAGCGTCGCCCTGCGCTCCTACTTCCGTCCGTTGTCACGCGACACCTTGATGAAGCACCTGGCCCGGACTCCAGACATACGCTCCGGGCGACCCTTCGCCCTGCACCGCATGTCAGCGTCTCGATCCAACGTCGATCTCGTCGCAGAGCGGGGTGAGGGGGAAGCCTTCGCGGATGAGCTTGCGCTGCACCTTGCCTCGATCGTTGCGCGGCAGCTCCTCCACGAAGCAGAACCATCGGGGGTATTTGTAGGGAGCCAGCTTCTCCTTGGCCAGCTCCTTGAGCTGCAGCGCCAGGTCGCGGCCCGGCAGGTGGCCCTCCTTGAGCGTGACGTAGGCTCGCGGGCGCGTCAGCCCCTCGGAGTCCTCGGCGCCCACGACACAGACGTCGCGGACCGCCTCGTGGCCGTAGAGGCAGTCCTCGATCTCGAGCGGCGTGACGAAGATCCCCGAGACCTTGAGAAGGTCGTCGGTGCGGCCGCCGTACCAGAAGTAGCCCCGCTCGTCGACGCGGAACTGATCTCCCGTGACGCACCAGTCGCCGCGGAAGGTGTGGCGCGACTTCTCCCGGTCGAGCCAGTAGCCCCGTGCCGTCGAGCCGCCGCGGATCCAGAGCGTGCCTGTGCCGCCCGGAGGCACGTCCGCTCCGTCGGGGCCGACGAGGCGCGCCTCGTAGCCCGGGACGATCCTTCCGAGCGAGCCGGGGACGACCTCGCCCGGAGAGCCGCTGATATAGATGTGGAACATCTCCGCCGAGCCGATCCCGTCCAGAACCTCCACGCCGAAGGTCTCGACCCAGCGGTGGTACAGCTCCACCGGGAGCGCCTCGCCCGCGGAGAGGCAGGCGCGCAGGCAGGAGAGATCTTTCGCGGCGGCTCCCGGCACCTGGAGCATGGCGTTGATCATCGTCGGGACGGAGGTGAGGATGGTCGGGCGGTGGCGCTCGATCATCTCGAAGATCCGCTCGGGTGTGGAGCGATCCGGAAAGAGCGCCGTGGCGCCCCCGGCGGCGAAGGGGAAAATCAGGTTCGTCCCCGTGGCGTAGCCGAAGAAGAGCTTCGGGACCGAGACCGTGAGGTCCGACTCGCGGTAGCCGACCACGCGCTTCGCGTAGGTCTCGACGTTGAAGGCGAACTCCTCGTGGGAGTGGACGGCCGCCTTCGGGTCGCCCGTGGAGCCGGAGGTGAAGAGCCAGCCCGCCACGTCGTCACGGTGGGTATCGAAGGTGTCGAAGCGGTCCGGGCGGCCCGCAAGCGTCTCGTGGAACCAAGCGACGCGGCCCCGGAGCGCCGCGGGAAGATCGCGGGCCTTGCCCATTCCCCCGACTACGTCGGCTGCGTGATGGCTCTGCGCGACCACGCTCCGATCTCCGCCCTCCGCTTCCACGACGAGCAGCTTACTGAGGAAGCGCGCCTTTCCCATGAGGCCGGCGAACTTCGGGAGCAGGTCTTCGTGGATGACCGCCACGGGAGCGCGCGTGTACTCGAGGTAGTAGGCGTAGGCCTCCTCGGGGAGGATCGTGTTGGCCATGGCGAAGACCGCGCCCAGCTTGAGCGTGCCGAACCAGGCCGCGACGAATTCGATTCCGTCCGGGAGGGCGAGCAGGACCCGGCTCTCGGGCGTCACGTCGAGGTCGCGCAGGGCGTGGGCGGCGCGGTTCGCCAGCGACTGCACCTCCGCGTAGCTCCAGCACTCCTCACCCACATAGACCGCCGGCCTGCCGCCGCGCCCCTCCTCCACGCGGGCATCGAGGAGCCAGCGGGCCAGGTTGAAGCGGTCGGGGAATGCGGGCAGGGAGTCAGACTCGCGGGAGACGGTCATTGGATTCTCGGCGCTCGGGGTCTGCGAGCCGGGGCTCCGGAGTGAGCTGGCCCGAGGCGCTCCGGCCACGCCGTGGGCGATGGTATCACCGCTTCCTTGGAGTCGCGCTGCGGCGCCGGACACCGCCAGTCCAGCAAAATCTCTTGACGGTATGGCTGCGGCGGGCGTAGTCTGACCATCGATCGCTCCCCGCCAGGACTTCCGCGGCAGCCGCGCCGGCTGAAATCTCTCCGGCCCGGTCGCTGCTCGAGGCCATCATGTCCTCAGGGGACCGTCGCCCGCCTTCATCTCCCGCACCGCTCCCGGAGCCCGAGCCGCCTCATCCCGCCGGGGATCTCGAGACTGATTCAGACCGGCAACGAGCCTTCGCTCGCCGTGCCGTGCCTGCCGGCAGCACGTCGCCCTCCCTTCCCGGAGCAGCGGGTCAGGTTGCCGCCCCGGCTCGCGGCCACCTGCTCGACGAAGTCCACAGCGCCATCCGGGCCCGCCACTACAGCCGGCGCACCGAGGAGGCCTACGCGGGATGGATCCGCCGGTTCATCCTGTTCCACCACAAGCAACACCCCTCGCTGATGGGGGCCGCGGAGGTGACGGCCTTCCTGAGCTGGCTGGCCGTGACCCGCAAGGTGAGCGCCTCGACGCAGACCCAGGCGTTGAACGCCCTGGTCTTCCTCTACCGCAACGTCCTCGGACAGGATCTGCCATGGCTCGGCGAGCTGGTACGCGCGAAGAAGCCCCGACGGCTCCCGCTTGTGCTGAGCCGCGAAGAGGTCCGATCCGTGCTCAATGGGATGGAGGGCGTGCCGAGGCTGATGGCCACGCTCCTCTACGGGGCGGGCCTCAGACTCCTCGAGTGTTGCAGGCTGCGCGTCAAGGACCTCGATCTAGGATCGCGGCAAATTGTCGTCCGTTCCGGCAAGGGCCAGAAAGACCGAGTGACGCTGCTTCCGGGATCCACACGATTGAACTTGCGCCGGCACCTCGACAGAACGAGGGGCCAGCACGGCCGCGATCTCGAAGAGGGCGGCGGTTGGGTGGAGATGCCCATGGCCCTGAGCCGCAAGTACCCCAGTGCAGGGCGCGAGTGGGGCTGGCAGTGGGTCTTCCCTGCGACGCGCCAGTACATCGATCGAGAGACCGGCGAGCGGCGGCGCCACCACCTTCACGAATCCGTCTTGCAGAGAGCGTTCCGGTCCGCCGTCCAGAGAGCCGGGTTGGCCAAGCCGGCCTCATGCCACACCCTGAGACACTCCTTCGCGACGCATCTGCTGGAGGACGGCTACGACATCAGGACAGTCCAGGAGCTGCTGGGCCACAGCGACGTTTCCACGACGATGATCTACACGCATGTCCTGAACAGGGGCTGGGGCGCCGTACGTAGCCCCGCGGATCGGATGTTCGAAGTATGACGGAAGCGGAGGGATGGCTGCTCGACGGCGAGCCAGGTTACGCTACGCGGGACGCACCACTCGGCCCAAGGCTGTGGAGCCGAAGATGCTCGGCCGAGGATGCAGGCCAGGATACGGTTCAGGCATACGCGACAGATTCTCGCCGCGTATGCCAATACGACGCAGGGCGTGTCAGAATGAAGGCCGAGGTTTGGCGGGGCATTTGGTCCAGATTCACACCTCGGAGGAGACCGTGATGCGTGCCTACCGGGCACTCTCCCGCCGCGTATTCCCATACGGAGTTCTGACCATTTGCAGTTCGGCACACGAAGGAGGAGTTGCGTGAATGAAGTACCGAAACGGGTGAGCCGAGCCCTACGCGAGCTTGCCGAAACGGCCTATCAGGAAGAACTCCGCCGTGCTCTGGTACCGCTGGCCGAGGCATTCGAGGCCTGGAAGTCGGGCAAGGCCCAGAGCGACGACATCCTTGAACGAATCCACGCCTTCCATCAGGGTCCCGCGCGCGAACTTTCCCGCAAGTACGAGCGCCACCTCATGAAGTTTGGCGTGGCCCAGGCGATCGTTTCGGGCATCATCAAGCGAGAGAGCGTTCCCCCTGATGTTCTCGAGCATCTCGCGGGTGCGCTCGACTTCTGCACGAGTCAGCAGGCAGAGTCGTGACTTCGGCAGACTTGGCAGCGGCAGGGCTTCCCCTCCGCCCGAGACCTTCGTCTCTTGCTCGCTCACCTACCAACAACGGTCATCTCGCGGCTCTCTGGCCTGCCGGTCATCCTGCAATCGCAAGACGGTGCCGAACAACCGCATCAACCCGACGGCAGGCGCGTGGGCATCGAGGTAGAGTGAGAGGTAGTACGGCGCCTGCCGCGGGTTATGCGGGGCGTTCGGCGGACGCCTACTGGAGGCGCTTGAATGGTGCAATGCCCGGCCTGCGGTGTTCGCTTCTTCGGGGGTGTGAATCGCCGCGGCAAGAGGTACTGCTCCTCGAAGTGCGTTCTCCAGGCCGATCCTCCTGTCTTTTGCGGGATCTGTGTAGCCCAGAGCACGGACGAAACATGCGGAGGTACGACGAGCTTCAACGGAATAGGAACCACTCTTCGCCGTTGCTGGAATCCTCAGACCTGTTCGACCTGCGGATCCGTGGTTTCGAGAAGGTGGTTCAGTGTATTCTTCCTACCCATTGCACCTCGCGAGCGCTACAGGGTGATTTATCTCTATGAAGGAGTCTATTCAGCCAAGTTCGTTTCACGCCGCATCCCCTCGGCCTCATGATCCACACTTGGGCAGAGTGCCCAGTGTGGCCCCGCCGAACAACGGTAAGCAGGCGACGGTGGCCGCGGCCGCGCGATCCCTGGACAAAGAACGTCCTGTTTCGCTCGCTGCGGCTTACGCCGAGCGCTCGGCGGACGGAGGAGCCGAAATGAGCGAGATCCAGGCAATGCGTGCTCGCCTCGACGAGTTGCGCCAGCTTTATCTCCGGGCCACGCCCGCGCAACGCTACAAGGTCGCACGCGACCGGCTGACGAACCCTACGAGCACGGTGAACCGGTTGATCCTGCAAGTTGGCGCGGTCGAGGGGTTTGCCCGATCCGTAGCTCTTGATCTCGAGCGCCGGAAGGGGGCCACGGCTGAGGCTGCATACCCCTCGCTTCGGTTCTTGAACGCCGTGCGCCTCCTAACCGACCACATCGCGCCAGCCCAATGCACGACACCGAGCGACCTGTTCGGGCCGCACGACTGGGACTTATTCACTCTGGCCGTCGAATACAGGAACTTCCTGGTTCACGAAGCGTCCAGTCTTCGAGCCGGCCACAGTGGACTCTTGAGCGATGCGTGTCAACGGGTGCTCAGCAAGCTGGCCGAGGTCGCAGGTGTCTCACCCTAGCCGCCGAACAACGGCATGAAGCCGACGGCGGCCGGGCAAGCTGGGTGCTGGGGTCCATGGCAGCCTTCGCCCGCCGCGGCTTACGCCGAGCGTTGGACGGACCTACTTGGTGGGGTAGCCGATGGCCCGAGCCAGATCCTGGTGG
>CAZMRF010000045.1:0-41306 GCA_964568735.1 uncultured Acidobacteriota bacterium | reverse complement strand
GTGGCGAGATCCCACACCGTCGCCCCGCTGAGGACGAAGGCCAGGAGCACCGTCCCGCAGCCCACCCACGTCACGAACTTCTTGCCCGCACGGGCTCCGAAGAGCCCGTTGAGCACGAAGCCCGCCAGAGGCAGCAGCGGGATCAGCCAGAGCAGGGAGAACGTCATGCCGGCCCGATCAGCCTTTCATGAGGTGGATCTCGTCCACGTTGACCGATTCACTGTTGCGGAAGAGGGACAGGATGATGGCGAGGCCCACGGCGACTTCGGCCGCGGCGGTCACGATGACGAAGACGGAGAAGACCTGCCCCGCCAGATCGCCCAGCATCCTGGAAAACGCGATGAAGTTGATGTTCGCGGCGTTGAGCATCAGCTCGATGGACATGAGGACGATGATGCCGTTGCGGCGGGTCAGGGCGCCGATGATGCCGACGAGGAACATGGCGAAGCTGAACACGATGACGTGCTCGATGGGAACCGTCATATCTGCCTCCGGGCCAGGACGACAGCTCCGACCATGGCGACCAGGAGCAGGACCGACGCCACCTCGAAGGGCAGCAGGTAGCGCGTGTAGAGCTCCACGCCGACCGACTCGATCGTGCCGCTGAGGGCCTCGCCCGCGCCCGACACGGGCGTCCCGCCGCGGATCTGCCCGTAGATGACGATGAAGGCGGAGGCCACCATCGCCGTGACCAGCAGCGTGGCGGCTCCCTGCCGGATCCGCATGGGCTTCACCGCCGGGTCGAGCGGTACGAGCATGATCACGAAGAGAAAGAGGACCACGATGCCGCCGGCATAGACCAGGACCTGGACGGCCGCGAGGAACTCCGCGGAGAGCGTCACGTAGACGCCGGCCACGCAGAAGAAGGCGAAGACGAGGAACATCGCCGAGTGGACGGGGTTCCTCCGGGTGATGACCATGAGGGAGGCCGCGAGGGCCATCGCCGCCAGCGCGTAGAAGAAGATCCCCGCGTAGCCGAGGCTCATTTCTCGTATCTCTTGATCGGCATGCCGTCGAGGAGCTGCTCCTTGGGGATGATGAACTCCAGCCGGGAGTAGTCGCTCAACTCGTAATCGTGGGACATGTAGATGGCCGTGATGGGCGTGGTCGGGCAGGGGTCGACGCAGAGGCCGCAGTAGCAGCAGCGCTCGTAGTCGATGATGAAGGACTTGGCCATCTTCCCCTTGCCCGTCGGGCGGGGCTGAACCACGATGCTGATGCAGTCGTCCGGGCAGATCTGCTCGCAGAGCAGGCAGCCGATGCACAGCTCCTCGCCATCGTCGGGGTTGTAGCGCAGCCGGGGCACGCCGCGGAACCGCGGGGCCAGGTCCGGTTTTTCTTTTGGATACTCGATCGTGATGTGCGGCCTGAAGAAGTTCTTCAGCGTGATCCACATCCCGGCGAAGAGCTCCAGGAGGAGAAAGCGCCTGAAGAACCCTGCCAGCCAGCTCATGAGCCCGCCCCTGCGCACGTCGCCATCAGCCCTGCCCTGCCAGCAGGAGGACGATGCCGGTGACGATCACGTTGATCAGGGCGAGTGGGAGCAGCCACTTCCAGCCCAGCGTCATGAGCTGATCGTACCTGTATCGCGGGAATGTGCCCCGGATCCAGATGTAGACGAACAGGAAGGCGAAGACTTTGGCGCCGAACCAGAAGGCCCCGGAGAGCGCGGGGCTGATGAAATCGAGGAAGTTGAGGAACTCCAGCGCTTCCACGTTCGGGAAAGGACGGAGCCACCCGCCGAACCAGAGCGTGGTGGCGATGGCCGAGACCACGATCATGTTCGTGTACTCGGCGAGGAAGAAGAAGGCGAACTTCATCCCCGAGTACTCCGTCTGGTAGCCGGCCACGAGCTCGGCCTCCGCCTCGGGCAGATCGAAGGGGATGCGGTTCGTCTCGGCCACGCCGCTGATGAAGTAGATCCCGAGCGCGACAATCTGGGGGAAGCAGAACCAGACGCCCAGATCCTGCTGCGCGCGCACGATCCCGGTCATGCTCGCCGTCCCGGCCATCATGAGCGGTCCGATGATGGCCAGCCCCAGCGGGACCTCGTAGGAGACCATCTGGGCGGCGCTCCGCAGGGCTCCGAGCAGCGAGTACTTCGAGTTGGAAGCCCACCCTCCCAGCATGACCCCGTAGACGCCCAGGCTCGTGATCGAGAGGATGTAGAGGATGCCGATGTTGACGTCCGTGACCCAGGGTTGGATCTCCCACCCCAGGATCCTGAAGGGCGTCCCCGAGAAAGGGATCACGGCGAGCGCGGCGAAGGCCGGGATGATGGAGATGACCGGCGCCAGGATGAAGAGGATCCTGTCCGCCTTGTCCGGGATCAGGTCTTCCTTCAGGAAGAGCTTGATGCCGTCGGCGATGGGCTGGAGCAGCCCCCTGGGCCCGACCCTCGTCGGTGCCAGGCGGATCTGGATGAACCCCAGGACCTTGCGCTCCATGAGCGTGAGATAGGCCACGCTCAGGCTGGCGACTCCCAGAACCACGGCGACCTTGATCGCCGGGATCAGGACATTCGGGATGAGGATCGCGGGGTCCATGCGTCAGCGGTCCACGTCGCCCAGGACGATGTCCAGGGTCCCGATGACGGCCACGACGTCGGCCACCAGCGAGCCCACGGTCATGACCGGGAGCGCCTGCAGATTGACGAAGGACGGCGAGCGGAAGCGGACCCTGTAGGGCCGCTCGCTGCCGTCGCTCTTGATGTAGAAGCCCTGCTCTCCCCTCGGCCCCTCGATGACGTGGTAGACCTCTCCGGCCGGCGGCTTGATCTTCTTGGGCACCTTCGGGTGCCTGAAGTCTCCTCCGGGAAGCCGGTCGAGGGCCTGGCGGATGATCCTGGCGCTCTGGCGCATCTCCTCGAGGCGGACCAGGTACCGATCGTAGGTGTCGCAGTTCTGCCCGGTCGGCACGTCGAACTCCATCTCGGAGTAGGCCGCATAGGGCTCGGCCTTCCGGAGGTCGTAGGCCACGCCGGAGCCCCGAAGGCACGGGCCCGTGACGGCCCATGCAATGGCGTCCTCGGCCGAGATGACCCCGACGCCCTTCGTCCTCTCGAGCCAGATCCTGTTGGCCGAGAGAAGCCCCTCGTACTCCTTGATCCTCGACGGAAGGATGTCGATGAAGTGCCGGCAGCCGTCCGTCCACCCGGCGGGGAAATCCTCGAGCGTCCCGCCGATGCGGAACATGTTGGTCGTGAGCCTCGCCCCGCAGAACGACTCGAAGAGGTCCAGGATGATCTCCCTCTCGCGGAAGCAGTAGAAGAAGACCGTCATGGCCCCGATGTCCAGCCCGTGCGTGCCCAGCCAGACGAGGTGCGAGGAGATCCGGTTCAGCTCGGCCAGGATGACCCTGATGTACTGCCCTCGGGGCGGCACCTCCAGGCCGAGGAGCTTCTCGACGGCCTGGATGTAACCGAGGTTCTGCGATGCCGACCCGACGTAGTCGAGCCGGTCGCAGAGCGGGGGGATCATCACGTAGGTCTTGTACTCGGAGAGCTTCTCCACGCCGCGGTGGAGGTACCCGATGACGGGTTTGCACTCGACCACCGTCTCCCCGTCGAGCCCCAGGATGACGCGCAGCACGCCGTGCGTGGCCGGATGCTGCGGACCCATGTTCACTTCGAGGACTTCGGTGTGGAACATCTTGCCGGCCTCTCGGTGCCGCTCTCTAGCGGAACCTGGGGTGCTGCTCGGAGAAGCCCTCGAGGGGATACTCCTTGCGCAAAGGGTGCCCCTTCCAGTCATCGGGCAGGAGGATGCGGGTCAGATCCGGGTGGCCCGTGAAGACGATGCCGAACAGGTCGAAGACCTCCCGCTCATGCCAGTTGGCCGTGGGCCAGAGGCCTGTAACGGAGGCGACGGGATCTCCATCACGCGTCCGGACCTTTACTCGCACCCGTTGGTTCAGTGGGATCGAGTAGAGCTGGTAGTTGATCTCGAATCGCTCCGCCTCCTGGGGGTAGTCCACGCCACAGAGGTCCGAAAGGAGGTTCATCCGTGACCTCGGATCGTCGCGGAGGAAGCGGCAGGCGTCGAGGAGCCGCCCGGCCTTGACCCGGACGGAGGTCTGCCCGACATGGCTCGTGACCTCCTCGACGGCCTCCCCCAGGGACTCCCTGAGCGCATCGACGGCGCTGCTCATGCCCACTCCAGGGCGCCCTTCCTCCAGGCGTAGAGGAATCCCAGGACGAGGATGCCCACGAAGACCAGCATCTCGATGAAACCGAAGAGGCCGAGGACCTTGAAGCGCACCGCCCAGGGGAAGAAGAAGATCACCTCGACGTCGAAGACCACGAAGAGGACCGCGATCACGTAATACCGGATGGAGTATCGGGCCCGGGCCTCTCCCGAAGTCTCGATGCCGCACTCGTAGGCGGCCATCTTCACCGCGTCGTAGGAGCCCGGCCGGACCACCCAGGCCAGCACCAGCGTCACGAGCGGGAAGGCCGCCGCGACGCAGAGGAAGATAAGGATGGGGATATAGGCTTCCATCGCTGCTTCGTGGATGGATGGGCGGGAAACCGGCCAAACGCAGAAACGGGCGGGCAGGTTATACGGAGCGCCGGGGGAGTGTCAACGACTGCAGCCGCAGCTCCATCGCAGGATCAGAAGCCGTGGTTCTGCGTGACCGGGTGGCGGCGCTCGTCGAGGTGATCGTGCCGCTGAGGATGAGGTTACAGGCTGCTCACTCCGGACGCCTTGGGCTGGCGGGGCTCTCCGAAGGAGCGCGGGCTGCCCAGAGCCCCTTCGCGTGCCAGGAGATCCTTGACGCGCCGAACGAAGCCGGCCGTCTCCCCTCCGTGCCTCGGCCATCCCTCGGTCCTCACGGCCGTGGGGCCCCTGTTGTAGGCCGCCAGCGAGTTGTCGAGGTCGTCGAAGCTCGCCAGGAGCTTGCCCAGGTAGAGCGACCCCATCGCGATGTTCGTCTCCGGATCCGTGAGCAGGCCTTCGTCCGTCCAGTCGATCCTGAGCTCGGTCGCCAGCTCGCGCGCGGTGAAGGGCATGATCTGCATCAGCCCCACGGCGCCCTTCACGGAGACTGCGTCAGTTCTGAATGCGCTCTCCGCTCCGATGACGGCGAGGACCAGCTCGGGAGGAAGGGTGTTCCGCCTCGTGGCCTCCCCGACGGCTCCCGCCAGGCCCTGGACGTCGGGCTCGGCCCGCCGGGCACGGTGGCGAGCCAGCAGGGCGGCGATCTCGTCCTCGCTGGACTCCAGGTACGGCCTCAGGAGAGCCTCGTCGATGGTCTGGAGAATGGGCTCTTCCGGGCAAAGCCCGGGAGTGGCAGCTGCAAGGAAGACAAGAGCGACCGCCGCGCGGCGCAGCACTCCCCTGTCGTGGTTGTCCAGTCTCACTTTTGCTCACCCCCCCGGGTTAGAGTCGACAACATTATCCCGGACGGGGGGCGCTCGGGCAAGGTAAGAGAGCCCCGTGCAGCCGCTCCGCCGGAAAGAAAACCTGGGCTATCGCTTTGTTTTCAGGTACTTACAGGCCTGATTCCAGGTCAGCACAAAATGCAAGAGCCTCGAAGGACCCGCACAAGATGGTGTGGTGTGCCCCATCAGGCACACATTCCCATGTGGGTATTGGGAGAATTCGGAACCCTACTGCCCCTACTGCCGAAGCCCACCTGAGGTCAGGGTGAGCGGGGTCGGTCGACCGTCATGGAGCCTTGTGGGGAGGCGGAGAGTAGCTGAGCGTGGTGCCGAGCTCAAGGCCCTGGCCCGCGCTCGTACCCCCGGCCACCTCGAGGACATAGAGGCTCTTCTGCATCGGGACCACGGATGGGCAGGGACCATCGTCCCGGCAGGGAGGGACCGACACGGCGATCTGGATCACCTTCCAATCCCCGTCGATCCAGATGATGTCCAGGGGCACCCGGCAGTTCCTCATCCAGAAGGGATGAATGTCGAAATCCCCCATGAGGAAGATCATCCCCTCTCCCTCCCCGACGGAGTCTCGGAACATGTAGCCCCGAGCCTGCTTCTCCGGTGTGTCCGCGATCTCGACGCTCAGGGACCTGCCGCCCGGCAGGTAGATCGTCCCCCTCGTCTCGCTCGTACCGCTCCCCGCGGAGAAGCCGAGGCAGCCCGCCCCGCCCGCGAGCGCCCAGGCGCCCACGAGGCAGAGAAGCGTCACGAAACCGGCCCTTGGCATGGCAGGGACTCTAACACGCTTCTTTGACTCGTCCCGACGGCGACCCGTATAATCCCGGCCCGCCACCCCTCCTCATGGACCCCGGCCGATGAACAAAGCAGACGTGACCTCTCTCGACGTGCGAGGAAAGCGCGTCTTCGTACGCGTGGACTACAACGTCCCGCTCGACGCCTCGGGGAAGGTCGCCGATGATCGCCGGATTCGCGCCACGCTCCCGACCCTGGGGAGCATCCTCGACCGCGGGGGGTCGATCCTGGCGGCCTCCCACCTGGGACGCCCCCGTGGGAAGGCCTCTGCGGCGATGTCTCTCGCGCCCTGCGCTCCCGTGCTCGCGGCCCTGGCCGGCAGGCAGGTCGTCATGGCTCCCGATTGCACGGGCGAGAGCGTGGCCGCGCTCGCCAGAGCTCTCCGGCCCGGGGAGATCCTCCTTCTCGAGAACCTCCGCTTCCACCCGGGCGAGGAGTCCAACGACGGCGCCTTCGCGGCTTCGCTTGCCGCGCTTGCAGATCTCTACGTCAACGACGCCTTCGGCTCCGCGCACCGGGCACACGCCTCCGTCGCGGCGATATGCGGCCATTTCGCCCGCCCCGCGGCTGGTCTCCTCATGCAGCGGGAGATCGACTACCTCTCGCGCCTGCTCGGCGGGGCCGAGCGGCCCTACGTCGCCATCCTGGGGGGCGCCAAGGTCAGCGACAAGATCGAGCTCATCGAGAACCTCCTCACCCGGGTGGACGCGCTCCTCATCGGCGGGGCCATGGCCTACACATTCCTCCGGGCGCGCGGAGTCCCGACGGGCGCTTCGCGCGTCGAAGCGGACAAGGTGGAGCTGGCTGCAGAGCTCATCAGAAAGGCAGCCCGGGCCGGCGTGCGCCTTCTCCTGCCCTCCGACCACGTCCTCGGTGACCCTGAGAGCGGCACACCTCTCGGGGTCAGCAGTGGCGAGGCCGTCGAGGAGGGGCGGGCGGCCTTCGATGTCGGGCCCCGCACCGCCGCGCTCTTTGCGGAAGAGGTCGGATCGGCGCGCACCATCCTCTGGAACGGGCCTCTCGGCCGCTTCGAGGTCAAGGGCTATGCCACCGGCACACGCCGGCTGGCTTCCGCGATTGCGGCGGCCACCCGCCAGGGAGCGCTGTCGATCGTCGGCGGGGGCGACTCAGCCGCCGCCATCAAGGAGATGGGCCTGGAGGAGGGCTTCTCGCACATCTCCACCGGGGGCGGCGCCTCGCTCGAATTCCTCTCCGGGCGCAGGCTCCCCGGCGTCGACGCGCTCGCCGACGCCTGAGGCTTCCCATGGGCAGGCGCCTCCTCGTCGTCGGCAACTGGAAGATGCACAAGACGCCAGCCGAGTCCGCGGACTATCTGCGCTCGATGCTGCCGGGGCTCTCCGAGGCCGCGCGGGGATGCGACGTCGCCATCGCCCCGTCGTTCCTGGTGCTGGGCCAGGCCAGCGGCATCCTCGAAGGCAGCGGAATAGCCCTGGCGGCGCAGGATACCCACTGGGAAGAGGAGGGACCCTTCACAGGTGAGGTTTCTCCGAAGATGCTCAAGGAGACCGGGTGCAGGTACGTCATCGTCGGCCATTCCGAGCGAAGAGAGCACTTCGGTGAGACCGACCGGCGGGTCAACAGGAAGGCCCGTGCCGTCCTCTTCTGGGGCATGACTCCCATCATCTGCGTGGGCGAGAAGGTGGACGAGAGGGCCTCGGGGCGGGCCTCCGGCGTCGTCGAGGCGCAGCTCAAGCGCGCTCTCGCCAACCTCAGGGTGCCGGCCGGCCGGGAGCTCGTCATCGCCTACGAGCCGGTGTGGGCCATCGGCACGGGGCGCAATGCGACTCCTGCCGAGGCATCGGAGATGCACCATCTCATCCGCGAGGAGATCGCCGGCACCTTCGGCCCGGCCGAGGCTGCCGGCATGCGAGTGCTCTATGGTGGCAGCGTCTCGCCTTCCAACGCGCCGGAGATTCTCGGCGCGCCGGGGATTGACGGAGCGCTGGTCGGAGGGGCCTCGCTCGACGGCCCCTCCTTCGCCGGCATCTGCCGGGCTGCAGCCTCGGCGTCAGGGGCCTGAATGCGGTTCCGGCTCTCTGCGAGGTGGGGCCACGGCTGCCGGGTTGGCCTGCCCGGCCGCCTGTGGTAGATTCCTGCGTCCCCGAGGTGACTATCGATGTTGTTCACACTGCTGACGATCGTCCACGTTGCCGTTTGCCTCATCCTCATCCTGGTGGTCCTTCTCCAGACGGGGAAGGGAGCCGACATCGCAGCCGCTTTCGGCGGGTCATCGCAGACCGCCTTCGGCGCGCGCGGGGCGACCACCTTCATGGCCAAGGTCACGACGGGTGCTGCCGTGATCTTCATGCTCACATCGATGACACTGGCGCTGGTCTCTTCGAGCCCTTCGACCTCGGTCCTCGAGGAGGCGCCGGCTCCTGCGGGCACTGCGGCCCCATCCCAGCCGGCGCCGGAGGGTGCAGCCCCCGCGGCTCCGGCGGGTGAGGCGGGTCCGGGCTCGCCGGCCGGAGATACCGGGAGCGAGAAGCCGCCCTCCGACCCGAACAAGACCCCGGCCACGGATGACGGCTCGCCATCGCCCTGAGGCATTGATCACGATCGAAGCCGGGCCCGCGGGGGACCTCCCCTCCGGCTCCGGACGCGGTTGCCGAAGTGGTGGAACTGGCAGACACACCATCTTGAGGGGGTGGCGCTCTTTTGAGCGTGCGGGTTCGAATCCCGCCTTCGGCACCAGCATTCTCCGGGACGGAAGGCTCAACGGCCTTCCGTCCCCCACCACCACCCCATGGGGCTGCTCCACGGCCCTCGAGCTGCTCTCATGATCCGATCGTTCCTCGCTCGAGACGGAAAGCTGCGCGCCGGCCTCGATCGTCACGAACTCATTGGGTTTCTTGCCTCACCCTCCGGAGTCCTCTGGGTGGATCTGGTGGAGCCCACTTCCGAGGAGATGGCTCTCCTGTCGGAAGTCTTCAAGTTCCACCCGCTCGCCGTCGAGGATGCCGGCAAGGAGAGCGATCTCCCCAAGGCCGACGTCTACGAAGGCTACGCGCACATCGTCGTGCACAGGCCGGCCGCCGAGCTCGAATGCCCCTCCGACTCCCCCCGGGAAATGGACATCTTCCTGTCGGAAAAGTACCTCGTCTCGGTGCACGCCGCGGCCTCGGCGAGCGCCGCCGAGGTCATGGCGAGAGTCGAGGCCTCACCTGCGCTCCTGGAATCCGGCCCCGACAGGATCCTGTACGAGATCCTCGATCGGATCGTGGACCGGCACATGCGGCTTCTCGACACCTACGACGACGCCCTCGACGACCTGGAGGAGGCGATCCTCTCGGGGACCGTGGACGACGAGGTCCTCGAAAAGGCGCTCAGGCTCAGACGCGGGATGGCGGAGCTGAGACGAAGTCTCGGCCCGCAGAGGGATCTCATCCAGGGCCTGGCCCGGCGCAACATCCCCTACGTGTCGGAGGGCGTGGCGCCCTACCTGCGCGACGTCCTGGATCACATGACGCGCATCTACCAGAGCCTCGAATCCCACAGGGATCACGTCGCGTCGCTGTTCGAGGCCTACATGGCCGTCAGCTCGAACCGGCTGACCATGGCGATGAAGAGCCTGACGCTCTTCGCGACCATCTTCCTGCCGCTCGGATTCATGGCGGGCCTCTATGGGATGAACTTCGAATGGATGCCGGGGCTCCACCACCCCTATGGCTTCGTGGCGGTCCTCGGTGTGATGGGAGCCGTGGCCGTGGCGATGGTCTTCTACTTCCGGAGGCAGGGGCTCTGGTAGGCCGGCGCGGGAGGGAGGCGAAATCCCCCGCTGGGAATGCACTGAACCCCGCCTGGTGAGGTGAGGAACCGATGGCTCAGACATTGAAATGCGCCCGTTGCACCAACGATCGACCGGCTCTGCCGAAGGCCCCCTGGCCCGACGCGCTCGGCCAGGAAATCCAGGCGAAGATCTGCGCCGGCTGCTGGGGCGAGTGGCTCGCCATGCAGATCAAGGTCATCAACGAGTACAAGCTGAACGTGGGCGACCCGAACAGCCAGAAGGTTCTCACCGAGCAGATGCGGGCCTTCCTGAACCTCGGAGCCTGACCCCGGGCAGGCCGGCGATCTTCCGGGAGATGCCTCCCAGCGCCATGCGTCCGATTTCGCCCTCGGGCACCCATCGGATGGGTCCGCTATCGACCCCGGCGAGATCCGTGATTCGCTGCCCGCGACGGCGGGGGGTCGTGAGCCT
The DNA here is from genome assembly GCA_964568735.1 of uncultured Acidobacteriota bacterium. GTDB lineage: Bacteria > Acidobacteriota > Polarisedimenticolia > JACPZX01 > JACPZX01 > CAZMRF01. Next base: position 30,894 of record CAZMRF010000045.1, on the reverse strand, counting down.
CTCCGGGGAGGTCGAACCGACCGACGCCCCCGCCGGCGCTTTCCCGGAGCGGGCGATCGGGATCCTCCTTCCCGCCGCCCCCCGCCGGAGCGCCCCCTCCGCCTGAACCTCGAAGACCTCGATGGCGATGCGGTGTTTCGTGATCGTGTGCCTGACCCGCCCCGCAGGTGTCATCACGATCGGCTGGATCCCGGAGCGGGCGATCTCATGTCGCAGAACCGTCATCGCCGCCCCGCCCGCCGCCGCGGAGGCGGCGAGCACGGCCTGCCCCTTCCGGCTGTTTCGTGCAATCTCGACCATCGGAAACTCCCAGAGGCCGTCCATCAACGGCCCGCTCCGCCGGCGCAGCAGGACGCGGCCGGAGCGCTTCACGACAGCTGCCGCCATGCGGACAGCGACGGTCCCCGCACGCGCGCGAGGGGCCGGAATGCGCTCCGCGATTCCCCTCGCTCGCGCGAGGCAGTCCGGGGAGAGCGGGCAGAGCAGGCATCGGGGGGCACGGGGAGAGCAGAGCGTCGCTCCGAGATCCATGAGGGCCTGGTTGATTACCGCGGGGTCTGCGGTGCCGAGGAGCCTCCTTCCGAATGCCTCGAGCTCTCGGGTGCCCCGGGCGCCCGCGGGATCCCCCCGGTAGGCGGCCAGACGGCTCAGGACGCGTCTGAGGTTGCCGTCGAGGGCGACCTCGGGCCGGCCGTGCGCGAGAGCCAGGATGGCCGAGGCCGTGTAGGGCCCGACCCCAGGCAGCGCGAGGAGATCTTCGCGGTTTGAGGGAATCGCCCCTCCATGGCGGCGGACGATCTCCTTCGCGGCCGCGAGGAGTCCGCGCGCCCTCCGGTAGTAGCCCAGCCCGGACCAGAGACGCAGAACATCCGCTTCGCGAGCCGCGGCGAGTGAGCGGAGGTCCGGAAAGCGTTCCACGAAACGCTCGTAGTAGGGAATCACGGTCTCGACGGTCGTCTGCTGAAGCATGACCTCCGAGACCAGTACGTGATAGGGAGTCGGCATGTGCCGCCAAGGCAGGTCGCGCGCATGGCGCCGGTACCATGCGGCCAGCCTCCGGGAGGCGGCGCGGGCAGGGTCGCGGGCTGAGCTCACGCCGCGCATTGTACGCGCCCAGCCGGGCCGTTAGAATGGCCGCCCGGGTCCCGTTCCGCTCTCAGCGGAGGCGGGGCCGCCGGAGTGACCCGATGCTTCGATTCGGCAGCGTCCCCGTCGACCCCCCCCTGATCCTCGCCCCCATGGCGGGGATCACCGACACCTGGTTCCGCTCGATCATCCGGAAGGTCGGGGGGGCGGGTCTCGTCTCGATGGAGTTCATCTCCAGCGAGTCCCTCACGCGGGGCAACGAGCGGGCGCTCAACATGATCGCCTTCGGCCAGGAGGAGCGCCCCCTGGCAATCCAGATCTACGGCTCCAACGACGACCGGATGTCCGCCGCGGCCTCCATCGTCGAGGAGATAGGGGCCGACGTCTGCGACATCAACATGGGCTGTCCGGCCAACAAGATCCTCAAGGGATGCTCCGGGGCCGCGCTCATGGGCGACCTGGATCTCGCCCGCCGGATCGTCCGCGAGGTGAAGCGACGGCTGAGCATCCCCCTGACGGTGAAGTTCCGTCTGGGCATCGACGATCGGCGGATCAACTTCATCGAGCTGGCGCGGATCTGCGAGGGCGAGGGAGCCAGCGCCGTCACGCTCCATGCCCGCACCGCGAAGCAGTTCTACAGCGGCGAGGCCGACTGGGGGAGGATCCGTGAGGTCAAGGAGGCCGTCTCCATCCCCGTCGTGGGCAACGGAGACGTCACGACGCCGGAACGCGCCGTCAGGATGCTGCGCGAGACGGGCTGCGACGCGGTCATGATAGGTCGAGCCTCGCTGGCCAACCCCTGGGTCTTTCGACAAACGGCGGCGCTGCTGCGCGGAGCGTCGCCCGATGAAGCCGAAGCGATGGCTCCGACCCCCGCGGATCGCCGTGCCCTCATCCTGCATCACTTCGGGCTGCTCCGGGAGGGCGAGCACGAGAAGCAGGCGCTCCACAAGATCCGCACCTTCACGGGCTGGTACACGCACGGCCTCCCGAACGGACGATCCCTGCGCCAGAAGATCAGCTCTCTGCGATCGCCTCTGGACTTCCTCGAGGCGGTGGAGCGCTTCTTCGAGGAGGAGATCCCCGACGCCGGCGGCGGGCGCGCTCCCGTCGGCCCCTTCGCATCGGTCCAGGAGACCCTCCCCGCACGGGTGGCCTGAAGGCCCTTCGATGCCCGCTCTGCCCATCCTCATCGGCGTTCTCGCCTGCCTGGCCATCGCCTACCGCTATTACTCCGCCTTCCTCGCGGCGCGCGTCATGGCTCTCGACGACAGCAGGGTGACCCCCGCCTACAGGCTGGAGGACGGTCAGAACTACCACCCCACGAGCAAGTGGGTCCTCTTCGGCCACCACTTCGCGGCCATCACCGGGGCGGGCCCCCTCATCGGGCCGGTCCTCGCGGCGCAGTTCGGTTTCCTTCCCGGGCTGCTCTGGATCGTGATCGGCGTCTGCCTCGGGGGCGCCGTCCACGACTTCATCATCCTGTGCAGCAGCGTCAGAAGGGACGGCTGCTCGCTGGCGGAGATCGCCCGGAAGGAGATCGGCCCCGTTTCGGGAATCACCTCGGCGGTGGCGATCCTCTTCATCGTCGTCATCGCCCTGGCGGGCCTCGGCCTTGCCGTCGTCAACGCATTGAAGGACAGCTCATGGGGGGTCTTCACGATCGCGGTGACGATTCCCGTCGCGCTGGTCATGGGCCTGTGGATGTACCGGATCCGCCCGGGCAAGATCGCGGAGGCCACGATCTTCGGAGTCGTCTGCCTGCTCGCGGCCGTGATCGGGGGTGCCTGGATACCCGGCTCGGCCCTCGCCCCCTGGTTCACCTTCGACCAGACCGGCATCACGCTGCTCCTGGCCGCCTACGGGCTCATCGCGTCGATCCTCCCGGTCTGGATGCTGCTCTGCCCGCGGGACTACCTCTCCTCCTTCATGAAGATCGGGACCATCGGCGTCCTCGTGGCCGGGGTCTTCCTGGTCCAGCCCGAGCTGAAGATGCCGCCGGTGAGCGAGTTCGTTTCGGGCGGCGGGCCGATCATCCCGGGAAAGCTCTATCCCTTCGTCTTCATCACCATCGCGTGCGGCGCCATCTCGGGCTTCCATTCGCTGATCGCTTCGGGCACGACCCCCAAGATGATCCAGAAGGAGAGCCACTGCCGCCCCATCGGCTACGGCGCGATGCTCATCGAGGGCCTGGTGGGCGTCGTGAGCCTCATCGCCGCGAGCTCGCTCCACCCGGCGGACTACTTCGCGGTGAACGTCGCGCCGGAGAAGTTCCAGGCTCTCGGCATGCAAGTGGTGAACCTCCCCGACCTGGCCGCGCAGGTGGGCGAGAACGTGCAGGGGCGGACCGGGGGAGCGGTGAGCCTCGCGCTCGGCATGGCGCAGATCTTCACGGGCCTGCCCGGGATGAGGGGCCTGATGTCCTACTGGTACCACTTCGCGATCATGTTCGAGGCGCTCTTCATCCTGACGACGATCGACACCGGTACGCGAGTGGCCCGGTTCCTCGTCCAGGAGTTCATCGGCAGGGCCTGGAAGCCGATGGCGCGCACCGACTGGTTGCCGGGAACGATCCTCTCGAGCGCCCTCGTCGTCGGTGCCTGGGCCTACTTCATCATGACGGGCACCATCTCGACGATCTGGCCGATGTTCGGGATCGCCAACCAGCTCCTGGCAGCCGTGGCGCTGTGCGTTGGAACCACGGTGCTCGTGAACTCCGGCCGCGGGCGCTACGCGTGGGTCACGCTGCTCCCGCTGGCCTTCGTGGCCACGACCACGCTCACGGCCGGATACCGGAGCGTGATGGACAACTTCCTGCCGCTCGCGAGGACGGGGGGGCAGCCCTTCCTGGGCTACCTCAACGCCGGGCTGACCCTTTCGATGATGGCAAGCGTGGGGGTGATTCTCGTGGACTCGGCACGGCGGTGGTCCGTGGTTTTCTCCGGAAGGGGCCGGCTCACCGGCGACGCGGGGCCCCCGGGCTCCCGGCCGACCACTCCCGGCTGAGCCCGCTCGCGAGTGGAGGGTGCGCCGGCCGGGTCGGAGACGAATCCCCGACCCGGCCGACGGGCCGAGCCTCACCCACTCGGATGCTCTGCCGACCCGGCCAACCCCTCCCCACGGGAATCCCGCGCCTCGGGTGCCACCTCGGGGCACCCATGGCCGGCGACCCGGGCCGGGGACGGAACATCCGGTCCCCGGCATCGGGTGCCGATGCCTCGACGGGTCCCAGCCGGCGTGGACTACCCCGGGGCTGGCGGCTCAGTGCTTCAGTTGGGCACCGGCCTCAGGGCCTCACCTCGGCCGGTACCCCCGACTCGCCGGAGCCGGCGAGGCACTCCTCGGAGCCGCCATGCCCCGGTCCCCTGTTTCCCTGACAGAGGGACCACTCACGCCGCCCGTGGGACGAGGTTCGTGGAAGGAGCGTTGACTTGATACCACTCCCCTCGCGCGGCTGTCAGTGAGGTTGTCACAATCATCCGGACCCGCACAGCAGGGACCGCTCGCACGCGTGCCTCACGAAATCGATCCGATTCCGGCGCCAGGTGGCATCGAATGACACGACTCACCCCCGCTTCTGATAGATTGCCCACGCCGTGAACGTCAGGAGCGCTCTTGATCGGTTCACCTTCGGCCGCGACGTGCCGACCTCCATCATCGAGGAGATGGAGAAGACGGCCTCGACCGTCTCGATCAACCGCGGGACCTTCTACTGTCACGCCGGCGACCTCTGCAAGGGCGTGGCCTTCCTGGGCAAAGGCGACATCCGCGTCTTCAAGACGGGACCCACGGGGCGCGAGATCACGCTCTACCACGTGTCTCCCGGTCAGACCTGCCTGTTGACGCTGAACGGAGCGCTCACCGGGGATCCCTATCCAGCCGACGCCCTGGTCGAGGAGGATGTCGAAGCATCCGTCCTCCCGGTGGCTACCTTCCGCTCCCTCGTGGATCGCGATCCCGCCTTCCGCCTCTTCGTCTTCCGATCCATGGCCGAGCGGATCGCCGATCTCATGTCGCTCGTCGACGAGGTCGCCTTCGGGAAGCTGAACCTGCGCCTCGCCGAGTTTCTCCTGGCCGGCTTCCGCCAGGGGCCGGCCCCGGGCGGCGTCCTCCAGGCGACGCACGATCAGATCGCCGCCGAGCTGGGCTCGGCCCGCGAGGTCATCAGCCGGCTCCTCAAGGACTTCGAGCGCCAGGGCGTCCTCCGGATCGGACGCGGGAGGCTGGAGCTTCAGGACGAGTCCCGCCTCCGCGGCCTGATCGACAGGAAATAGGCCCGAGCCCCTCCCGGAAGGCCCCGGAGGGCCTGCATCACAGGAGCCCGGTTGCGGGAGGCGCGGCATGCGCCGGGGCGGATCCGGTTGTCGGGACTCTCGGTGCGCATCGGGAGCCGGGAGAGGCAGGCCCCACCTTTTCCCGCCCTTCCCCGCGGGTACCCCATGACGTGGAGGGCGCGATGGTTATACTGTGAGCACCCCCAACTGAGGACCGATCAACACGCCGCCCACAGAGGACGTTCGCCCGTCCGCGGATCCCATGGCCTCGTTCGGAGAGAGACTTCGCAAGGAGCGTGAGGCTCGCGGCATCGAGCTGAGCTCCATCGCGGAGTCCACCAAGATCAGCACGAGGGTCCTCCAGGCGCTGGAGTCCAACCGGTTCGGCGACCTCCCGGGTCGTGTCTACAACAGGGGCTTCGTGCGCGCCTACGCGGAATTCATCGGGAGCGATCCCGGGGTTCTGCTCGAGGCGTACGAGGAGGAGGAGCGCCGCCGGGCTCCGATGCCGCCGGGAGTCCCGAACGCCGCCTCCCGGCCCCTGGGCGCCGCGCCCTCCCCCGCCGGCACGAGGCGCTGGAGAGCGTGGCCTCTCGTGCTCGCGGCGGCGGCATCGTCAGCAGCCGCCGTGACGCTCGCCCTGTGGCCTCCGCGCGAGGCAACATCGTCGACGGCGGCCGCTGGGGCGCCGCCCGCCTCGACCCGGCGGCTCGCGGATGCACCGCCAGGCGTCGTCGAGAGCCCGCAGCACCTGGAATCGCCTCCTGACGCCGGCAACGGCGCTCCCACCCCAATCGAAAGCGTACCCGCGCTCTTCTCCAGCCAGGTTCCCGGAGTGATCGAGAGTCGCGGGAGCAGCGGATTGCCGCCGGTGCCCGATGAGGCGGCGCTGCCCATCCCGGAGGAAGGATCCGGAGACGTCGAGGCCGATCCGCCTCCCGTGGATGCCGGAGCCGAGCCGTCAGATCGGGGCATCTCCGTCCGGGAGTCGGGCATCGGTCCGGGGGTCGTCGACCACGAGCTCGTCGCGCGCCTAAGTGAATTCCAGGTGGGTGACCGGGTCTGGTTCTGGACCCGCCTCATCGGCGCGGACGCAGGAGAGATCGTGCGCCATGTCTGGCTGCACGAGGGGTCCATCGTCGCCTCGGTCGACATCACGATCGGCGGCCCGCACTGGCGGGCCTACACCCGGCGGATCATGGAGCCCGGCGACGTCGGGGCCTGGGCCGCCGAGGTGCGCGACGCCGGGGGACGCGTCCTGGCCGGAGAGCGCTTCACCTGCAACCCCGTGCACGCATCACCGAAGCCGCCGCCCGTCCCGCCCCCCACCCCGTAGCGTCCTGCCCGGCCGCTGCAGGACATGTCCTCGAAGCCCGCTACTGGACGTAACCCAGGCTGCGGAGGCGTTCGAGCTCCTCCGCCGATAGCGAGCCTTCGACGGCCGTGTCGGGGTGAAGGCGGGCGGCCCGCGCCTGGTCCAGGTGCTGCGCGAGCGTCCCCGCCAGCCGGGTCACGATCTCCGGGTGGCTCGAGGCCACGTCGGCCTGGTTCAGAGGATCCTGCCTGACCTCGTAGAGCTCGAACTCCGGCCGGCCGGGGGCGGCCTTCGTGTTGTGGATCAGCTTCCACCCTTCATGAACGATGGCGAAGGACTCGGTGTCGCGCGGAGGCGGAGCCCCATCGGGCGTCTGCGTCATGTTCTTCTCGACGAAGGCCGCCGGCGTGACCCCCGTCTCGGAGGCATGGAGCCCGTCGCCTCCCCTCGTGCCGAGGAGCGGCAGGAGGCTCCGTCCCTGCATCGTCCCCGGCGATGCCAGGCCGCTCGCCTCGAGCAGCGTCGGCATCACGTCGATCATCTGCACCGTCTCCCCCACGACCGCGCCCGACGGCACGGCGCCGGGGCGCCAGAAGATCAGGGGCACGTTGGTCAGCTCGCCGTAGACGCTCTGGCCGTGGAACGTCCTGCCGTGCTCGAGGAACTCTTCGCCATGGTCGCCGGCGAAGACCACAAGCGTGCGCCCATCCAGCCCGAGCCCCCGCAGCTTCTCGAGCAGCCGGCCGATCTCGGCGTCCATGGCGCGTATCGATCCGTCGTACCAGTCGCGGTCGTGCGCCTCGTAGAGATCCGGATCCACGCCGGCCTTCACCATCTCCTCGCGGGTCGGCATGCCGAAGCGGCGCAGGAGAGGGTCGGCGATGCCCGCACGGGCCCTCTCCAGATCCTTCTCGTGCTGCGCCTCCTTCGCGGGATCGGCCCACATCGTGTCGTAGGGCGGGTAGGGCTTGTAGGGATCGTGCGGGTCGGAGACGTGGAGGAAGACGAAGAAGGGGACGTCGCGGTGGGACTCGATCCACGGCAGGAGGCGGTCCACGTACTCGCGGGCGGTCTTGCTCGATTCCTGATCGGGCAGGGATGTGTCTTCGTGCAGCGCCTCGAAGCCCTGGTGCAGGTTCGTCATCCTTCCCGTGAAGAGGATCGAGGACATCGACAGCGTGGCGTACCCCGCCTGCCGGTAGACCTCGGCCATCGTCGTGACGCCGGCAGGGAGACGATCGAGGAAATCGAGCACTCCGTGCGTGGAGGGATAGAGGGACGTCATCAGCGAGGGAGTCGAGACCTTCGTCCAGGTGCCGTTGACGAGGCAATCGGAGAAGAGCGCTCCCTCCTTCGCCATCCGGGCCAGGACCGGTGTCGTCTCGCGCTCGTAGCCGTAGACGGAGAGGTGATCACGCCGAAGCGTGTCGGCCCAGATCAGAATGACCCCCTGGGGCGGCTCGACACCGGAGGCGGCTGGGCGCGTCCCTGAGAGCCCTGCCGTGACGCGGCGCCGCACGACGGGAGCTCCCCAGAGCCCCAGGGCTCCTTCCCTGACGCCCGTGAGAGAGAGCGCCAGCGTGACCTCCGCTCCCGCCAGGGGCGCCAGCTCCACCGCGGCAGGCTCCCAACGGTGAGGCCGCGTGAGAGTCCGCTCCATCAGGACCCGGGTGCCGCCAGCAGGAAGGTCGGTTTCCTCGGCCAGGACCCGGAAGGTGACCGGTCCATCCTCCAGGGAGCCGATCTCCAGATCCAGCCAGGAGTCCTGCGGCACCTTCACGTGGAAGCGGATCGTCTCCGGCGAGCGGCTCACGATCGTCTCGCGGTAGCTCTCGGCGAGCCCTTGCCAGCTCACACCCGAGGGAACTTGCGCGAGATGCTCCCGCCGGAAGATCAGGCGGAGCGACTCGATCTCGAAGGTGGCCCCGGGCGCATCGGTCGGGGTCAGCAGCACGTGGCGAAGTCCCGGTGAGGTGAGCGACCGCCACGGAGTGATGGTGTAGGTCTGGAACTTCTCGCCGGGGATCAGAGGCGAGGTGTTCTTGAAGGGGAACTCGCGCGCCCCGGTCACGGCCTGATCCGGGTCGAACTCCTTCTCCCCGCTGAACCCGACGGAGAGCCTGGAGCCGGCGGAGACCCTCAAGCGCACCTCGATCGCGTGGAGCACGTCGGGGTTCTCCACCCCTTCCGTCCTCTCGACGTGCAGGATGGGAAGGACTCCCGACGCTCTGCCCGCCAGGCGGCCCTCGCTCAGCCGCAGACCCGCCACGTCGTGGATCGCCTCCCAACCGGCAAGGCCGGCGGCCGATGGCGCGGCTGCCGAGGGGGCGCCATCGAATCGCCACTCGGTCTTTGGGAGATCCAGGCGGGCAGGCGCCGTGGATCCCGAGACGAAGGCGGGCTCGTAGAGATCTACGAGATGGAGCGCCGGCGGAGGAGGTGCCTCAGGGGCGCCGCACCCCGCGGCCGCCGCGGCCAGGGTCAGGCAGGCGGCGAGAGCCGCGAAAGACGTCGAGACGGCATCGCCGCGGCTATCCCCCGCCGGACGGCTGCCCGGCGCCGGGCGCCGGGCGCACTTCCACGTGGTGAGATCTTGTGACATCTCTTCCTCCCCCCTGGACCGCTTGAAGCACAGCTCCCGGACCCGCGCCATGATACACGCCACACTGCGTCCGCGCGCTCCTACCTCTCCGGGCTCTCAATCCGCATCCACCAGCCTGACGAGCTCCTCCCCGATCGCATCGAAGACGGCCCGCGCCATCACCGAGTGGCCCACGACCGTGGGGTGGTGATAGTCGCGCTGGAAGAGCCGGTCGGGGCTCTCGCTCGATCGGAGGAAGGCTTCCTGGAAGTCGATGACGCGGACACCTGCCTCCTCGCCGGCCTTCCGGATGACCGCGTGGATCGCGATCTCGCCGGGGAGCCTGTCGGAGACGATGTAGTCCGAGGGCTGGACCTTCGTGCGCCCGTAGAGGACGTGGTAGTACTCGTTCCTCGAGTACTCGTTCGGGGGGAGGTCCCGGTAGGGGTAGTTCAGGAGGACGAGCGAGACCTCGAACTCACGGCAGAGACGCACGATCTTCTCGAGGTTCTTCCGGCCGATCTCCTGGTAGGCCTTGAAGTCGTACATCTCCATCTCGGCCTGCGGAACGATCTCGATGTCGTCGAGGAGAGCCGTGCGGCTCCGGTAGGTCGCAGCCTGCTTGAGGACCCGGTAGAGGCGCGACGCCTCCAGGAGATCCTCGAGCCTCTGCGTGAGCGGGACGGGAACCGACTTCTCCCGCGCGTGCTCGATGAAATCCGTGTCGTTGGCGTTCCAACCCACCATGAGGAGGATCACGCCCGCGTCCCCCTGCTTGATCGCCCGGGCCACGGCCGCCACGGCGTTGGTGCTGCTCAGGCCGGGAAAGCCGAGGTTGTTCACGTCGGCGCGCTTCGTCGCGCTCGCCTCGTTGATCATGCCCTGGAGCAGCGCCGGCCAGGCCTTCTCTCTCCTGACGCCCATTCCCCAGGTGAAGGAATCCCCGATGCAATAGATCATCCGGGCGCCGGCGGAGGCCCGCGCGCCGAGCGGCTCGTCACGCGCCAGGAACCTGGCGGTCAGACTCAGGCCGCCTTCCGCCGCCAGCAGCAGCCCGGCGAGGGCGGCGGCGGCGATCCACGGCCACCGGCGGCGTCTCGTGGCTCCACCTAGCGCGTGCAGGTGATCGCCTGGACTCGAGCCCGTTGCGCCGTGCCGCCGAAGGCCGGATCATCCGCGAGGAGGACCGCCATGCCTCCCGGTGCCGCGGGCGTCTCGAAGATCCTCAGCGCCTGGGCTCCGGAGGGATCTTCGTGCAGGCTTCCGATCTCCTCAACACCGTCGAGCTGCCAGTCGAGCGCGCAGATCGCGAGGACTTCGTCTCCCGTGCTGCTGAAGGAGGCGTCACCTGCGCGCAGCGTGAGATCGGCCGTGGCCGGGAGCTCGTGGATCACCGTGGGAACGGGCCTGCAGGGCGATGGAGGCGGCGGGGAGCCCGTGAGGGTGAGGTCATAGATGTTCAAAGCGCCGTCGGCCGTGAGGACCGCGAGCTCGTCGGCCGGATCGAGGTCGTACTGGATTCCCGTTGCGGCCACGATCGGCACGGCCATGGCGCCCGTGACGGCGGCGGTCTGGCAGACCTCGGGCTTCCTGTGGGTGAAGTCGATCCTCCGGAAGTCCAGGATGGGGCCCTCCTTCTTCGACTCCTGCAGGAGGATCAGCTCGTCCTCGTCGTCTCCGTCCACGTCGGCTGCGCCGAGGATGGCCCTGTCCTCCTTCGGCAGCCGGAGCCTCGTCATGATGTCCTGTGGCGTGGGGCTCGCCTTGGGGAAGCTCACGAGCTCGAGGACCTGCTTCCCCTTCCCGGGCCTGACGAGGCGCACGATCCAGTTGAGATCCCTGGATCCCGATCCCACGGAGGCGACACCCTTTCCGGGGTACTTCCGCTCGCGCGCGATGAGCCCGCCCGTGGTGCCGCCAAGCTGATCGGGTGCCGCAGAGATCTCCGCCACCCGCTCCTTCCCCGAGGTCCGGAGCGCGATGAATCGCGAGGGGAAGGCGACGATTTCGGCCGTCCGGTTGTTCGGATCCCAGTTCAGCGGCTGGAACAACGCCGAGTAGAGGCCGGGGCGGACGTTCGGCACGAGGGTGCACGAAGGCAAGTCCCTCACCACCGTCGTGAGGGGCGGGATCGGGACAGGCTCGTTGAATGAGCAGGCCACCACATCGGGCCGCGTGGTGCTCGGATCATCGTAGATGGCGTCGCGCGAGAGCACGAGCGCCGTGCTCACGGGGAACGCGGTCCCGAACCCCCTGTTCCTGACATCCCATGAGGTGCTGAAGCTGACGCCCGGATAGGCCTCGGCGGGTCCCGAGGCATCGATGACGGCGATGTCCCCGACCCCGCTCACGACGGTTATGCCGTTGAGGACCCTTAGCCCGGAGAAGGCCTGCCCCGACGAGCTCTCCGCCGTCATGTCCGAAATCGTGAGATCTCCCTGCCCCGGCGCGACGGCCGTCCATGTGATGGTCAGGAGCGTCTCAGGTGTTTCCGTGCTCGCGCCGGTGCCTGGCCCGCTCGTGGTGCACTCGACGTCCAGGTGGCCCGCCGTGTTGTCGATGCCAGTCACCTGGCAGTCCTGGACCCGGCCGCCTGTCTCGAGGAGGTGGCTGAATTCGACCTGGTTGATATCGCCGCCCGGCACGTTCGGATCGCCCACGGAGAGCAGACCCGGCGGCGCCCAGGTCAGCCTGAAGCTGTAGCCGGCCAGATCGCGGGCCGAAGCGACGCGCACGAGCATCTCGTGCGTCCCCGGCCCGAAGACTTCCACCCTCAGGTCGCCCGGGGTGTTCGGGTCATCCTGGATCCGGAATTGAGGGGGGAACGGCTCGCCGACCATGATGCCGAGGGCGAGAGCGTTGTTCGCCTCCGCGGGAGCGATGGCGCCCGTCGGCGTCTGCTCGAGGATGTTGTGAACGGCGTCGGAATCGAGCTGGACGACGAGCGCGTAGGTTCCGGCCGCGAGGTTGAATGGAATCTTGCATGTATCCACGGCCGCGAGCGAGTTGGGATCATTGGGATCGCTGAAGCCGTGGGTCACGCTGACCGTGGAGCCGCCCGGCTGGAAGGGGTTCATCACGTCGAGCAGGGTCTTGCTGCAGATGATGGAATTCGGATCGGCGAGCGCCCCGGCGCCGCTCGTGCCGATCCGTATGGCGTTCGTGTACTTCGCCCGGATGGCGCCGTTCCCCTGGTTCCGGCTGCCGTAGGTGACCTGGACCTCGAGGCCGGCCCGGAAGCTGTTCGGATCCCGGGGGTCCGGGGTGATGAGCACCGAACCGGGAGCCACGATCAGGTCCCTCCGCGGAGCGAGCACCTCCACGTCCGAGCACTGGACGTTGTTGGCCTCGTCCGCCTCCTGGATGGCCCCCGCCTGGTTGTTCAGGTTGTTGAGGAGGACGTCGACTTTCGTGCAGAGCTTCAGGGGGCCGGGGATCGTGTACTGCACCGATCCCGACAGCGTCAGGCTCAGGCCGGCTCCGCCGGGGATGGAGGCGACCGCAGCGTTGCTGAGGAGGACCCTGTCCGGCAAGTTGACGATCTCGTCATCAGAGAAGACGGCGGCCAGCGTCGTCTGCTGACCGCTCGGGTCCGTCCCCTGGTTCGTGATCAGGCACTCCAGCGTGATCGTCTCTCCATCCGAGAAAAAAGCCGGGTTGGACGGGGAGGTTTGCGTGCAGGAGAGCGTGAGATCGATCCCCGCAACGAGGGAGATCGATCGGGAGGCACCCAGCGACTCGCCCGCCGTGACGGCGAGCAGCACCGCGGCCAGCACCGGGGCGGCGGTCGACGGAGAGGGCGTGCTCCGGATTGGACCGGCCGGCACGACGATGTCGTATTGCTGCGGGCGCATGACGATTGGGTGACCCCTCTAGAAGCTGAGGCCGATGTGGCCGGTGTAGAGGATGCGGCCCCAGTCCTCGGAGAAGTCGTCGAAGTCGTAGTCGAGGTAGCGGACCTCGAAGAGCCAGATGAGGGCGCCGTCGGTCCGGCCATCGACCCCCACGGCGGCGTCGAGCACGCCGCCGTCCTCCTTGATGTCCGCGATGAAGAAGGAGCCCGAGCCGTCCGGGAGGAGGATCCCGCTGGCCTCGTGGTCATACGAGCCGAAGCCCAGCGAGACGAAGGGAGAGACCGGGGTTCGTGTCAGGTTGAAGACGCCGTTGATCAGGAAGAAGGTCGTGTCCGCATCGGCGCTGTCGACCTCGGATCCATGATCGAGCATGTTCACCCGCCCGCTCTCGTACGTGAGATCCGTCTCCAGGGCGAACTGGTCGCTGAAGTGGAGGCGCCACCTGATGGAGACCGTGTTCCCCTGCTCGGCCTCCAGCGAGAAGCCGCCGAAGATCTCGGCCTCGTCGTCGTCGAGGGCACCGACCCCGAAGAAGAGATCGCTCCGCCCCGCGCGGCGCGTCGCCGCCGAGGTATCCGTCGATGAGAAGGCGGCGAGAAGCGGGAGCAGGAGCGCGACGCAGACGGAGCGGACGGCAATCGAGGGACTTTTCACGGAAACGCCTCCTATGAGTCGTTGCTGCGGCATCGAGGTGGGAGAACGTGGGCCGATCCGGACGGGCTGCGGGCCGGCGGCGGCCATGGGGAGCTCATGCCCTGGTGCCTTCCGTGAGGATCCCGGGAAGCCCCTTGGAGAAGGCCCCCTTGGGAAGCACCTTGTCGCAGCCTGCAGCGAGGGCGCGATCCCGCAGGTCCTCGTAGACATGATTCAGGTAGCCGACGGTCCGGATCCCTCCCTCGGCCCTCGCGAGGGCGAGGACGCGGAAGGGGTCGGGAGAGCGTGCTTCGAGGCTCACGATCACGAGGCTCACGCCGCCGGCGACCAGGGCCTCGCGGAGCGCCTCCTCGGTGGTGGCGAAAGCGAGAGGGACGCCGGTGAGCGAGGCAGCCTCCCGGATCTTGGACTGGAAGAAGAGATCGGAGACGACGGCAACCGCCTTCTTCGCCGCTCCTCGGCCGTCGGTCATGATGGACTCAGCCCTCGATCGGAAGTACTCGCCCCGGGGCAGGATAACGCTCTTGCTCTCAACGGTGCCACGTCACCTCCTCCGCGCCCCGGGCATGATCCCGCAGGGCCGCATCCAGAAGCCTCTCCGCCCCGGCCAGCCCCGAGGAGGCGTCGAGCTCGACCTGGGAGACGCGATCGGCGTGGCGCGCCAGCCAGGAGTTCAGGATCTCGGTCCATCCCTCATGGAGCCCTCGCCGCCCGCCGCGGCCTCTCGAGGGCGAAAGGAGGCGCCGCAGCGCACGCGTGGCCGCCGCTCGCCCGCCTCCCCTCGGCCCAATCTCGAAGACGCCGGCGCAGGAGCCGTCCCTGACGAAGATCAAGGTGGCTCCGCCCCGGGATGCGGGGAGGACGAGAGCCCGGAGGCGGCCGGGTGCGTAGCGCCGGCCCCGCTCGTGGACGCCGCGCTGGACGTTCCTCGCCGGCGACCGCGACGCGATGAGCTCCGCCTCGCGCAGCAACGCTTCGATCTCCGAGCCCGCGACCTCGTACTCGACGCGGCGCACACGATCGATCTCCCGGAGGATCCCGCGTCCCGCGCCGCCGGGAGCCGCCCTCCCCTCCGCGTAGCGGCCCAGCCTCCGTCTGAGATTCGAGGCCTTCCCCACGTAGAGCAGGCGATCCTGATCGTCGTAGAAGCGGTAGGTCCCCGGCTTCGAAGGGGCTTCGCGGATCAGGCTCCGATCCAGCCCCGGGCGCGCCTCGGTCGCGCCTCCGCCGCCGGCATCCTCCCGGATCCCCTGCGCGCGTTCGAGACAGGCGGCCACGGCCTCCGCCACCGCGGCAGTTCCCGGCTCCTCGGGCCAGGAGCACCCCAGCGCACGGGCGATCTCCTCGGGCGACGTGCGCCGGGGAAGGCGAACGGCTCCGCGCACGGCCGAGGCCAGGCTGATCACCCTCGCGGGCCCGGCGAGGCCGCGAGCGGCGAGACCCCCCAGGAGCAGGGGCGGCTCGCGTCGGGGATCGCAGAAGATCGCCTCGGCTCCACCGAGGAGCCGGGAGATCTGACGCCACCGGAGGCGATCGACCCGGCGCGGCTCGAGAGGATCGACCGCGACGAGGGCGAACGAGCGGATCCTTCCGCCACCATGGTCCACCGCACAACCCACCTGGCGCAGCCGCGGCGCGGCATCTTCAACCAGCGGTGCACCCGGAAGCAGGCTCCAGCCCAGGTCCGGCGTGTAGGCGATTCCCCCGGGCTCGAGGAGAGGCGAGAGCAACGCGACGAGCGTCTCTTCGCGCCGGGCTTCGACGCGGAGGAAGCGGCTGGCAAGCTCCCAGCTCGAGGTGGGGACGCCACGGGAGCGGAGGTATTCCCGGACCTTACGGATCAGGCCCGAGCTCACGCGGCCCTGCCCATCCGTGGGAAAACCCGGGGCGAGCCGTGCTCAGCGCCGCGGGGCGGCTGCCCCGGCAGCGCTCCCCTGGCCCGCGGGCTGCGCTTCTCCGAGGCGATCGTCGAGGAGGCGCCGGATCTCGTCTTCCTGGCCATGGAAATAACCGGGGTAGCGCGCGATCACGGCGCCGTCCCTGTCCACGACGAAGGTCGAGGGAACCGTAAATGCGTCACCCTCGAACCGCATCAGGGTCCGGATCCAGTCGTAGAGGCCGGAGTCGAAGATGCCGAGGCTGTAATTGATGCCCATCTCCGCGGCGTAGCGGAGGACCTTGCGGGTGGCGACCTCCTCGTTTTCCGCCGGCTCGGCGCTGATACCGATGACCCTCACGCCCCGGGAGCTGAAATCGTTCTGGATCTGGATGAGGTGAGGGATCACACGGCGGCAGGGGCCGCACCAGGTCCCCCAAACGTCCACGACGAGGATCTCCCCCCTCAGGTCCTCCGCGGTCAGCTCTCCTCCCCCGATGAGCGGGATGTCCAGGCGGAAGTAGTCCACCGCTTCCGTTTCGGGCGCCTCCCCGAGCGCCACGGAGACCAGGCCCCCCCCCGCCAGGACGGCAGCGACAAGCCAGGGCACGAGGGCCTGCTGCCGTCTGTGGAGGGAGCGTCGCATCAGCCTTCCGGGCAGTAGGAGGGGAGGCTCTTGCAGTAGGGCTTGGCGACGAGGATCTCGACCTTGGCCTGCGCCATCGCCTCCTCCGCTTCCTGGCGCGGGTTGCCCGAGAAGGGAATCAGGATGTGGCGCACTTCGACCCGCTTGGGCTTCCCTTCCATCGCGGGGATGATGCGGTCCACCTTGATCAGGTGATAGCCGAATATCGTCAGCACGGGCGCGCTCACCTCGCCCAGCTTCAGGGAGAGCGCGACCCGGTTGAAGGGATAGACCAGGTCGAAGAAGCCCTTGGCCTCACCGAGCGATCCTCCGCTCGGAGCGGTGGGCGGGTCCTGGGAGACCTCCTTCGCCACGGCGGCGAAGTCCTCGCCGGCCTGGATCCGCTTCTGCGCCGCCTCGATGGCCTCCTTCATCACGGGAAGCTCGGCGGCGTGCCGCTGGGCATAGGCCCGGACCTTGAGGATCTCCTCGTCGAAGACGAACTCCGTCCAGGGCTTCCCCTCGAGGCGCCTGCGCACGGAGTCCTCCGTGAGATCGAAGAAGCGCCTGTTTCCGTTGATGCACTCGTCGTACTCGGTCTTCGTGACGTCGTCTCCGTTGATGCGTGCGATGATCTTCGACGTCTTGGCGTCGTCCGGCTCCGCGCCCGCAGCTCCCTGCAGGGTGAGCAGCCCCACCAGGGCCACCGCGCCGCCAAGCGAGAGGCGCGCGAGCGTCGCGAGGGTTCTCATCGTCATTCTCCAGATTCCGGCGCCTGCCGGGTCAAGCGGGTCCGGGCAATCTCGGTGCGGGGTCGACTCTCAGCGGATTCTAGTCCAGCCCCCGTGCCAGGTCGAACGGCCTCCGGGCTCCGCCGGCGGCACGACGATCCTGACAAGCGGGACAGGGGCCCTCAGGGCCGGATCGGAGGACTCGCCCCCAGCCCGGGGCCGTAGACGAGGGCATTCGCAAGGATCCTCCCGGTGCCCAACGTGGCTCCCCGGAAGAGTGGAGGCGAGGCGAAAAGGATCACCTGCCCGCTGCCCTTGGCTTCCCGGGTCACCCAGGCGGAATTCGCGATCCGCTCGGCGGCCTCGGGCCAGAGCAGGCCGCTCATCCTGAGCCTCAGATCGCGACCCTCCGGAAGCGCGGCCCACCCGACGCGCTTCACGGGCTCATCCTCGTCGTCCGCGGAAGGGGGCTTCGGCGCGGGGGCGGTCACCGCAGCCGGCACGAGAACGCCGAACCTCACCGGGGCCTCGACACCCTCTGCCGCCATCAGCACGGGCATGTCGGCGACGAGGATGGGAAGCTCGGGACCCGTGCCGAAGGTGAGCCAGTGCTCCTGGTTCACTCGCCCGGCGACGAAGGCTCCTCTCGGCATGAAGATCTTCAGCCATCCGTCCCGGGCCTCCAGCGCTTCCGTGGAGGGGCGAGTCTCCGGGAGCGGGAGGGTCCAGGCCGCATCGCCCGGCGGCGCGACGACCTGCGACCAGACCCTCTCTTCAGGCGGCATCAAGGAGAGGGCGGCCATCCATTCGCGCTGGACCTGCCTCTCGAACCTGTCGAGGTCGCCGAGCACGGCCGGCAGCGCCCGAACCGCGGAGTGCTCGGAGTCCTTCCCGGTGAAGGCCTCCGTCGCATCCCCGATCACGACGAGCGTGCCGCCCGCCTCGACCCACTTGCGCAGATCACCGAGGAGCGCTGCGGGGAGCGCGCCCGTCCACCGGTCGGGCGCCACGATGAGATTGTACCGGCGCAGGTCCGGGCTTCCGGAGGCTCCCTCATCCAGATGCGTGTGCGGGATTCCGATCCGCCGATCGAGCATGTGCCAGATCGCGCCGAAGTCGTACCCGCTGACGCCCCCTCTGGCGAGGACGGCGATCCGCGGAGGCTCGAGGAGCCTGAAGTGCCGGCCCCCGATGTCCGGAAGATCGCCCTCGCCGAGGCCCGAGACGGCGCCCGCCGCCGCCAGTCCCGACGTCGAGGCGGCCAGCCTCACCTCGCTCTCGAGCCTCTCCCGGCTGACACCGGCGGCCAGGTTTTCGGAAGCGATGATCACGACGGAGCCCCGGGCGTGCTTGCGACCTTCGAGCTCGAACGGGCGGTCCGCGACCCGGACCTCCAGGCCGGCCTGCATGAGTCGGGCCGCCACACCTACCGATCGATCGTCGGCCCCGTCGAAGATCCAGAGACCTGAGCGCGCGGGCCCCTCCACCCCGGCCGCGTGGGGCCGCTCGGGCGGCAGGATGCGCCGGGCCCCGGAGGGCAGCGCGGCATCCAGCGTGAGCGCCTCCAACCCGTACATCATGGTCAGGTTCCACGCCGTCACGTCGTAGATCGTCGACCGGCCGCTCTCGAGTAGCTCCTTGCGCTCACGAGCCAGGTAGTCGGGGCTCATGCGCGTGTCGAACTCGAGCATCGCGGCCACCAGGTTCGCCTCGGGCTGCCGGTTGGGCACCAGGATCGTGCCCGCGGGCAGGGTGACCCGGCTCGAAACCCGGCCTGCCTGGTCCACGGCGCTGCTCGCGGTGAAACTCTCCACGACTTCGTAGACCCGGATTCCCTGCAGGTGCATCCGGTCGAGGAACTCCTCGAGGCGCCCCCCGTTGTCCGTAGGCAGGATGGCGAAGGTCCGCCCCGCGTAGGGACCGGAAGCGCTCACAGCTTCACGCCTCTGAGCGAGGAACTCCCCGAGAATCTCGCGCGCGTTGGCGCGGAGGGTCTCGAGGTTGGCCAGGCTGCTCGTGAGCTGGTGGTGGACCGACTCGGGGTAGGTCAATAGGGAACCATGCGGCCTGCGGACGGCGTCCTCGGAGACGCTCGCCTGCTCGTAGAGGATCCCGACGGCGCCACGGAAGGATGCCCAGGAGTCGGAGTAGCCGGGGTACCAGCCCTCGTTCCACTCTCCCATGTAGTAGGTCCAGCCGGCCCGGTCGAAGGCCGCTGCCTGCTCCGCGGCGAACAGATCGTTCCATCGAACCTGGAAGGCCGGGACGTGCGGGTTGCGGGGCGACCTCGCAGGAGAGAAGAGGAAGGTGTCCTGCGAGCCCATCTCGTGGGAATCCACGAAGAGAAGGGGATGCCAGGATCCCGCCGCGAGGATCCTGCCGCGCGTCTCGGGCTGGACCCCGAGGATCCAGTCCCTGTTCAGATCGAAGAGGTAGTGGTTCATCCGGCCCCAGGGCCAGTAGCCGGCGTGGAGGAGCGACTGGTCGTCGACGCTCGGCATGGCGCCCCGGTGCTCGGCGACCTGACGGGCCCAGCGCGCGCGTCCGTCGGGGTTCATCATCGGATCGACGATGACGACCACCTCGTTCAGGAGGCGAGTGACGGAAGCGTCGCGGGAGGCCATCAGGTGATAGAGGACAGCCAGCGAGGCGTCGCTGCCGGAGGTCTCGTCTCCGTGAATCGAATAGGCGAGCCACGCGACGGCCGGCAGGCTTCCCGTGAGCCGCTCCGCTTCCCTGGAGTCGAGCCCCTCCGGGTCCGCGAGCGCCGCGTATCCCTTGCGGATCTCGTCAAGACGGGCACGGTTGGCCTCTGAGGTCACGACGACGTAGAACAGCGGCCGGCCTTCCCAGGTCCGCGCGTACTCGAAGAGGGAGGCGCGGCGGCTCTGACCCTCCCAGGTCCGAAGGCAGCGCTCGATCTCCTCCGGTGTGGCCATCCGGCTACCGACCGGGAAGCCCAGGAGCCGCTCCGGATCCGTGATGGCCGGGTCGTAGTCCACGCCGGGCAGGAGCGCCTTCGCGTATTCCAGGCCTGGCAACGGGGGCGGCGGGCCCGGAGCCGTCTCAGGGGCTGCCGGAACGGGGTGGGGATGCAGGGCGAGGATGAGCGCGAGGGCGGGCAGGCGGGGCGTCACGGATCCTCCTCTCGGCAAGGAACGGCCGGACAAGATATCACCGTGGACTCACCGGAGACGGGGGCGCTCGCTTGTTCGACCGCGGCAAGGTCGGCTACGATGCGCACTCAATGCGGCGGGAATCCCCCGGGAAGCGACCCCACGTCGGCACGAGCCGCGCGAGCGCGGCGTGGCGGCTCCTGCACGTGGCCGCCTGCCTCGGCGCGATGCTCACGGCGCCCTCCGAGGCGGCGCCGGACGAGTTGATCACGCCTGCCGAGGCCTGCGGGTGGAAATGCACTCCTTCCTACCGCGAGACCATCGACTACATCGGTACCCTGACGAAGCGCTCGCCGCTCCTGCGCCTAAGCTGGTTCGGGAGCTCCACGGAGGGCTTTCCACTCCCGCTGGTGATCGGCGCGCCGGGCCGCCTCGCCGATCCCGAGAAAGCCCGCGCCTCTGGAAGGCCCGTGGTCCTGATCCTGGGCGCGATCCATGCCGGCGAGGTCGACGGAAAGGACGCCTCGCTCCTCCTGCTTCGCGAGATAGCGACCGGGCAGCGGGCGGCGCTCCTCGATCAGGTCATTCTCCTCGTGGCCCCCATCTACAACGCCGACGGTCACGAGAGAGTCAGCCCATACAACCGGATAGCGCAGGACGGCCCCGTGCAGGGCCAGGGCTCCCGCACGAACGGCAGGGGGCTGGATCTCAACCGCGACTTCATGAAGATGGAGGCCCCGGAAACGCGCGCTCTGGTCGGCAATCTCTTCCGCCGCTGGCGCCCCCACCTGATCGTCGACTGCCACGTGACAGATGGGATGGACTTCCAGTACGTGATGACCCACTACGCCGGGGAGAGCCCGAACACTCCCCCTTCCCTCGCAGCCTACCTGGGCCGGATGAAGGCGGCGATCGATCGGGGCGTGAGGGAAGCCGGTTATCCCTCCTCGTCGTTCTTCAGCCTCGACGACCTGGCCGATCCCGCCGCGGGCCAGCGTGCATGGATCCCGACGCCGAGGTTCTCGAGTTCCTACTTCGAGGCCCACAACCGCGTGAGCCTTCTCGCAGAATCGCATGCGCACAAGCCTTTCCGCGATCGGGTCGCTGCCACCCATGCCCTGCTGGTCTCGATCCTGGAAGAGGTGGCGGGCGACCCGCACGCGCTGCTCGAGGCGGTGGCGAAGGCCGGGGCCGAGACGATCCGCCGCGTGCAGGCGGGCGAGCCCTTCGCCCTCACCGCGGAGACCACCGACGAGGCGACGATGGTGGATTTCGAGGCCTGGGAGCACAGCATCGTCACGAGCGAAGTGACGGGCCGCCCGAGGGTCGTGTGGAGCACGACTCCCATCACCCACCGGATCCCCTTCTACGCGAAGCTGAAGCCCGCCAAGCAGGTCAGGCTTCCGCGCGGATACATCCTGGGGCGGCCCTGGGGCCATCTGGCGGAGAAGGCCTGGCTGCACGGCTTGCAGGTGGAGCGCACGGTGGAGGAGGGGAGCCTCGACGTCGAAACCTACCGGATCAAGGAGATGACCTGGGCGGAGAAGCCCTTCCAGGGGCACCACATCGCCTCGGCCTCGGTCAGCACCCGGATTGAGAGGCGCCGGATCCCTGCCGGGAGCTGGTGGATCCCCCTGGATCAGCCGTCGGCTCCCGTGGCCGTCTTTCTCTTCGAGCCCGAATCGCCCGACGGCCTCCTCGCGTGGAACTACTTCGACAGTGTCCTCGAGAGGAAGATGGTCGTGGAGAGCAGCGTCCTCGAGGCCATGGCCGCCGAGGCGCTCGCAGATCCTCAGGTTCGCGCCGACTACGGGACGGCCCTTTTATCGGATCCGGCGATGCGTGACGACCCCGACCGCAGGCTCTCGTGGTTCTACGAGCGCTCCCCCTTCTTCGACACCGAGGTGGGGCTCTACCCCGTCTTCAGGGTGAACGGCGACCTGGGCATCCGCACCGCGCCGTGGGTCCCCGACAGCGCCCTCACGCCGCAGTAGCTCCCACCGGGGAGGGGCGCGCTCCCTATCGCCGGACTTCCTCGAGGCCTCCCAGGTAGAGCGCGTTGAAGAGCAGCTTGAAGGTCCGGTTGGGCTGCGCCCTGTTCTGCGGCTTGAAGCCGATCAGAACGACCCGTCCCTTTCCTATCTTGAAATCGATCACGGCCGCGCGCCTCTCGAGGCGCTCTCCTCCCTTGAGGTAGCCGCTCATCAGGATGTCCTTCGCATCGGGAGGCCATGAGGCCACGACCCGCCGGCTGAGCCGGCCGCCGGGGGGCCTCGTCTCGAAGGCCGGCGAGTCCATGAAGAAGGCCGCCTCCTCGGTTCTCATCCCCCAGGCCAGGGGATGGGTGGCGTCCATCTCGAGGCGCAGCATCGAGCCGGGGCAGTTGAACTCCTCCCTCTTCACCTTCGACAGGACGTTGGCGACGGGAAGATCGAGGAGCTTGATGAGGTATTCGGTAGAGGCGTTCATGGCCACGACGCTCCCGCCCCTCTCCTCCACCCAGCGCCGGATGTGCGCGCCACCCTCGTTCTCGATCCCGCCGGCGTATTCGGGTGGCAGCGGCTCGAAGAAGCGGCGCTCGTCCTCCGGGGGGCGACCCTCCTTCAGGATCGACTCGTTCACGTCGGGGAGGATCAGCACGTCGATGGCCTTCGTGAACTCGCCGTTGCGGATCTCGCGGTTCTCCAGGCTCACGACCTCGAAGCCGTAGCGCTCCAGGAGGAAGCGAGTCCACCCCTCGTCCATGCTGGCTGCCCACGGCTTGTAGAGGCCGACGCGCGGCTTTCGGAGGCGCCACGCCGATCCGCCCGGCGCCTGCTCGAGCCCCTGGACGGTAACGTGCGCCTCCTCCGACAATGCCGCCATCTCCTGCCTGGTGACCTGCCCGGAGGGCACCCACGCCTCGCCCTGCGGCCCCCCCTCCCGAAGAGGTTGCGTGAGGAAATAGACCTCCTTGCCGTCGTCGAGGAGGCGGTTGATCGCGCTGAAGGCCGAGTCGGACGAATGAGGGAGGAGGTAGCCCCCGGGGCCATCGCCCGGATCGCCTCCAGGCCATGCAGGGGCCGTGATCGGGTCGTGCTTCCCCTCGACCGGCCGCTCGGCCGTGCGGACATCGACGCCCATGGCGAGCGGAAGGGACCATGCAGCCACGTCGTAGGGCTCGACGATTCCGCCGCCCGGCGAGGCCAGCACCTCCGGGTAGCGCTGAGGCAGGAGCATCGTCAGGAGGAAGGGCCGGTAGGGCTGGGCGGCCGGGATGACATAGGAGCCCTCGGGATATCGAGCCATGCCTACCGTCAGCGGCTCGCGCGCCCGGTGCACGCGCACGCCGTGGAGAAGCAGGAGATCCACCAGCCGTGCCGCGGCCACCGGATCATGCTGCTCCGCCGGCACCACGAAGGCGTAGGGAGGCTCGCTGCCCCCTTTCCTGATCGACTCCTGGCCCAGGCGCCGGAAGTTCCCCAGGATGCCCTCCCTGTTGCGCGCCAGCCCCTCGAGGAAGGCCCGCGTCGCGATCAGCTCGTAGTCGATGATGTCGCGCAGCCGCCACCAGCCCCCTTCCCAGGGGGAGGGATAGTTCGCGCGCCTCTCGTATTCGGGGAGCCCCTTGACGCCGCCTCGAAGCTCGCCCGGCTCGATCCAGACGGGCGTCGCGATGGAGGCGCTGGCCACCTCGGTGAGGAGGCCCGTCACGTTCTTCCACCAGGCCGTGTTGCGCGTGCCCCCGGGCCAGTAGCTGTCGAAGATCATGTTGCTGCCCACGCCGCGCTTGCCGGCCTCCTCGAGGCGCAGGGCCATGCCCGTCCCCAGCATGTCCGCCTGCCGGAAGATCAGCGAGGGAACGTCCAGGTCGAGCGGATCCGTCTGGGGCGGGACGAACATCCTGGGCCCGATCTGTCCCATCTGGTGCTCGTCGAGGAAGACCTGGGGGAACCACCGGTGGTAGAGGACGTCGTTCACGACGCGCGACTCCTTCTGCGTGAGCATGTAGAAGTCGCGGTTGTTGTCGTGTCCCGTGTAGTGGTGGTAGAGCCAGGGCATCCGGCCGCCTTCGTATTCCGTGCCCAGGTACTTGTTGTACCAGTCCACGACCATGATCTGCCCGTCGGGATTGATCGAAGGCATCACCAGGAGGATGACGTCGTCCAGCCACGAGAGGGTCGCGGGATCCTTCGTGACGGCCATCTCCCAGGCCAGCTCCATCGCCATCTGCGTGGAGCCAACTTCGGTGGAGTGGATCGAGCAGGTCACGAGCGCGATGACCTTCCCCTCGCGCTCGAGCTCCCGCGCCTCGGCCTCGCCGAGGCCGTCGGGGCTCGCGAGCCGCGCCGAAATCTCCCGGTACCGATCCAGCCGTCCCTGGTTCGCCTCGGAAGTGAGGATCGCGACCATCATTTCCTGGCCCAGCGTCGATTCACCCGCCGACTCGACGCTGACCCGATCGGATGCCTTCGCCAATTGGCGCATGTACTCGATGACCTTGGGGTACGAGGCGAGGTAGCGATCCTCCCCGACCCGCCGCCCCAGGAACTCTTCGGGCGAGAGCACCGCGCCCGTGGAAAAGCCGCTCGCGAGCGCGAGGACCGCCAGCAGGGTGCCAACTGTTCGATTCACGGGGGACCCCTCAGAGGGCGATCCGGACGATCGCCCCCGCGCGTCGGTTTCCGCCACCCTGCCGTGTGCCAAGCGGAATGCACCCGGCGAGGCCGGCGAGGGGGCCGAGTCTACCACCGGCCTGCCGGTGCCTCCTTGCGGACAGAAGCCTTCTCCCCGTATCATCCGGGCCTCAAGCCTTCACAACTTCCGAGGGAGCCAGTTGATCGAGCCCATGGAGAAGCCCGCATGACGCGGGCGATCGCGAGGGCAGTCCTCTGCGCGCTCGGCTTCCTCCTCGTCGCGATCCTCCTGCGCCTCGTGGTCCCTTGGCAACCCTCCTTCCCTACCTACACCGACACGCTAGCCTTCTACAGGGAGCGGGCCGACAGATTCTCAGTGCTCTTTCTCGGATCCAGCCGCACGCGGGCAAACATCGACCCGCGAATCGTGGACTCGTATGTCTCGGCCGGGGGCTCCCGGCATCGCTCTTTCAACATCGGAGTCGATGCTCTCAACCTGATCGAGTTGAACTCGCTCGTCGACGAGATTCTCCGGATACGGCCGCCAGCCTTGAAGTACGTCCTCCTCGAGCCGGTCTTCTCGACGAACCTGAAGGCCGCGAACCTCGCCACCGAGCGCGCGATCTACTTCCACAATCTCGGCAACACGGCGCTGGAGATCCGGTGCAACCTGAGCCTCCCCTCGATGCGTCGCACCGTAGGCCGATCCGCGCTCGCAGCGGTCTACAACATGCTCAACGTGGGACGTCTGACAACCCTTTTCCCGTCGCTCCAGCCGGGCACCGGTGTGGAGGCCGAGCCCCTCGAGCGCTTAGGGCAGGGGCTCGGGTTCTGGCCCCAGGGGGCCATCCAGGACGAAGAGATCGACAAGTGGCGCAGTGACTTCCTCCTGGGGCTGGACAGGTTCGCAGTCACGATGAAGGAGGGGCGGAGCTTCCAGAGCGTCAAGCGCTTCGACATGCCCTGCCACTTCGACGCGATCCGGGGCATGGCCGCGCGGCTGCGCGCCGCGGGGATCCAGCCCGTGTTCCTCAACACGCCCGAGTTCCTCTGGCTCAGCGCCCCCCTCTCGTTCGAGGAGTACCTCCGGGAGCGGGGCGACCCGACTCCGATGCTCTCCTACATCCGCGGCCATGACGATCTCTACGACCCGTCGCTCTGGTACGACCACAGGCACCTCACGGGTGAAGGGGCCAGGCGCTTCTCGGAGCGGCTTGGCCGGGATCTCGTGCCGCTCGTGGTCGACTCCCAGGGATCCTGAGTGCTGTTCATAGAGCTCAGGTTCTTCATCTTCTTCGCGGCAGCCCTCGGCATCTACTGGCTGCTCTCCCGGAACGCGCCGCGCAAGGTCTGGCTTCTCTGCTGCAGCTATTTCTTCTACGGGGCCTGGGACTGGAGATTCCTCTCCCTGATCTTCATCACGACGGGCGTGGACTACGTGGCCTCCATGCGCATCGAACAGGCCGCCGGGAGGCGGAGCCGCCACGCGTGGATCCTGGTGAGCATGGGCGGGAACCTCTTCGTTCTCGGCTTCTTCAAGTACTACGACTTCTTCGCGGAGAGCCTGGTCTCCCTGGCGGAGGCCGCGGGCTTCCATCTGACCCTCACGACGCTCTCGATCGTTCTTCCCGTCGGGATCAGCTTCTACACCTTCCATACCATGAGCTACACGCTGGACGTCTACGCCGGGAAGATGAGAGCGGAGCGCAGCTTCCTGGACGTGGCGCTCTTCGTCGCGTTCTTTCCGGCGCTCGTCGCCGGCCCCATCATGCGGGCGCGGGACTTCCTTCCGCAGCTCCGGTCTGCCCGGGAGTTCGGCCAGGTGGACGTCCGGACCTGCCTCGTGATCTTCCTGATTGGCTTCGTGAAGAAGGCATGCGTGGCCGACAACGTCTCGCCCTACGTGGACGCCTATTTCGCGGCGCCGCACGAGTTCAATGCCCTCGCCGCCTGGATCGCGGTCGTGCTCTACGCGGTCCAGATCTACTGTGACTTCTCGGGCTATTCGGACATGGCCGTCGGCACTGCCGGGCTCCTGGGATACCACCTCCCCGTCAACTTCCGGTCGCCCTACCTCGCCTCCGGTATCGACGATTTCTGGCATCGGTGGCACATCAGCCTCTCGACGTGGCTGCGCGACTATCTCTACATCCCTCTCGGAGGAAATCGTTGCACGCGCCTCCGGAGCCACGTGAATCTCATGGCCACCATGCTCCTGGGAGGCCTCTGGCACGGGGCAGCCTGGAGGTTCGTCGTCTGGGGCGGGTTGCACGGCGGCGCACTCGCCGTGCAAAGGGAGTGGCGCAGGCTCGTGCCGGAGGGCTCGGTGCTGGCGCGGATCGTCTCACCCCTCAGCACCGCTCTGACCTTTTACTGGGTCTGCATCACCTGGATCTTCTTCAGGGCGGAGACGTTTGCGCAGGCGATGGAGACGCTCTGGGCTTTCGTCCTGCTGCGCTCACCGGGAACGAAGAGCCTCCCTGCCGGGCTGCTGGCCCTCTTCGCACTGCTGGCAGTCGTCCACTGGATAGCGACGACCTGGGCGTCCGACGCCTGGTGGCGCAAGGCGCCTGTCCCGGTGTTCTCGGTGGCCTACGGGGCGCTCTTCGCGATCGCCGTCGGGTTCGTGCCCGTGCAGATCAGGCCCTTCATTTACTTCCAGTTCTGAGATCTAGAACAGCGCGTAGATGAAGGGGGCGAGGGCGCTCTTTTCGGTGAAGATGATCAGGGCGCTGAGAAGACCCAGGATGATGAGGATGGGCGCGAGCCACCACTTCTTCCGGACCCTCATGAAGGCCCACAGCTCGCCCATGAGGCTGTGCTTCATCGCGGCTTTCTTCGCGGCCATGGGATCGTCTCCTCGTCGCCGGCGCCCCGGCCTCAGTCCAGCGGGAACTCCCGCTCCCAGTCGATGTCGTCCGTGAGATCCGGCTGGCCCTTCTTGTCCAGCAGGAATTGATCCATCACAAGGTAGTCCATCCTCGTGCGCATGAAGCAGAGGTAGGCGTCATGAGGCGTGCAGACGATGGGCTCCCCGCGCACGTTGAAGGACGTGTTGATGATGACGGGGCAGCCGGTCTGCCTGTCGAACTCGCGGATCAGATCGTAATAGAGGGGGTTCTCGTCGCGAGTCACGGACTGGATCCGCGCCGAGCCGTCCACGTGGGTCACGGAGGGGATCTGCCTCTTGTCCGGGCGGACCTGGGCCACGAGCAGCATGTAGGGGGTCTCGCAGTCCAAGTCGAAGTACTCCGAGCACCGCTCCGCGATGACGGAGGGGGCGAAGGGGCGGAACGACTCCCGGAACTTGATCTTGAGGTTCACCACGTCCTTGTTCGCCGGGTTCCTCGCGTCGGCGAGGATGCTCCTGTTGCCCAGCGCGCGGGGGCCGAACTCCATCCGGCCCTGGAACCAGCCGACCACGTTCTGCTCCCCGATGAGGCGCGCCGTCTCCGAGAGCAGCTCCTCGCGGGTGCATTCCCGGTGGGGGACCCCGTGCTTCACCAGGTACTCGCGGATTTCCTCGCGGGAGAACGAGGGGCCCCAGAAGGCGTGCTTCCAGGTGAAGTCTCGCGGGTTGCCCAGCAGGGAGTGGTGGATGAAGGCCGCCACGCCCACGGCTCCCCCGGCGTCCCCCGCGGCAGGCTGGATGAAGATGTTCTTGAACGGCGTCTCCCGGACGACCCGTCCGTTGGCGACGCAGTTGAGCGCCACTCCCCCCGCCATGCAGAGGTTCGTCAGGCCCGTCTCCTGGTGGAGCGACCTCGCGTTGCGCAGGACGATCTCTTCGGTCACCTTCTGCACGGAGGCGGCAATGTCCTTGTGGATCTGGTCCAGCGGCCCCTCTCCCTCCCGGACCGGGATGCCGAAGAGGCGGGAGAACTTCCCGTTGGTCATGGTCAGCCCGTAGTCGTAGGCGAAGTACTCCATGTTGAGCTTGAACGAGCCGTCCTCCTTCACATGGATGATCTCGTTCATGATCCTGTCGTAGTACTTCGGCTCGCCGTAGGGTGCGAGGCCCATCACCTTGTACTCGCCCGAGTTGACCTTGAAGCCCAGGTAGTAGGTGAAGGCCGAGTACAGCAGGCCCAGCGAGTGCGGGAAGCGGATCTCGCTCCAGAGGTCTATCTGGTTTCCCCGGCCGACGCCGCGTGTGGCGGTCGACCACTCACCCACGCCATCGAGCGTCAGGATCGCCGCCTCCTGGAAAGGCGAGACGAGGAAGGAAGAGGCCGCATGCGACATGTGGTGATCGCCGAAGAGGATCTCGCCTTCGTATCCCGTGAGCTTCCGGATCAGCCCGGGGATCCTGAGCTTCTGGGTCAGCCAGAGCGGCACGGCCTTGTTGAACGAGGGAAAGGAGCGGGGGAAGGTGGCGATATAGGTCAGGAGGATCCGCTCGAACTTGACCAGCGGCTTGTCGTAGAAGCCGAGGTAGTCGACGTCGCCGATGCCGAGGCCGCCCGCTCCCAGGCAGTATCGGACCGCGTTCACGGGGAAGGCGTGATCGTGCTTCTTGCGGGTGAAGCGCTCCTCGCTCGCGGCGGCGACCACCTTGCCGTCGCGGAAAAGGCAGGCGGCGGAATCGTGGTAATAGGCCGAGACCCCGAGGATGTTCATTGCCCGCGATACCTCAGAAGGTGTGCCGCATGTTGTCGATCGTCGGCGGGTCGAGCGCTTTCTTCTTCCAGAAGGTTGGCTTGCTCCCCGGTTTCCTATCCAGGGGGTCCCTGCGTAGAAGCCGTGCCCCGACGTTCGCGGGGCCGATCGCGAGGACGTAGACGATCATCATGTGGACGGGCGTCATGACCAGGCCGATCAGATGGCCGAGGGCCATCCAGTAGGCGAGGATGCGGGAAAAGTACTTCCTCATGACCGAAGCGAGCCGCCCCCCAGCGGCGCACCGCCGCCAAGTCTTTGTTACTCAGGAAGTTAGGAACGGCCACTCTCACATACGAGTGTGCGGGCCGTCAAGCCCGAGCCGCCCGTTCTGTTGCATTCCGAGGCCTCAACAGGAAGAATGCTGCCCGGAATGAGCGATTCGAGGCTGGAGATTATAGGTCAACGGGGATCAGGTGGCCAAGCCCCCTCCGGGACGGAAGCTGCCATTCAGGCCGCCCTCAGGACGGGGGTCACCGGGCTGGAGTTGGAGGTCCAGTTCGCGGCGGACGCCGTCCCCATCGTCTGCTTCGAGCGAACGCTCGAGCGGCTGGCGGGCGTGAAGGGCACCATCCGCAACCAGACAGCCCGCGAGCTGGCCGGCTACGACGTCGGCTTCAAATTCGGCGACCGGTACCGGGGCCTGCGCCTCATCACCGTGGAGGAGGCGGCGGACATGGTCCCGCCTGGATTCGACCTCCACCTGGAGATCAAGGACCTCGAGCCGGTCAACGCCAAGCACATCCGCGGCCTCATGGGGGTGTTGCGAGCCCACGGCGGCGTGGAGCGGTGCCTGATCACGTCCCGCAGCGAGGCCATCCTGGCCAGCGTGGCCACGACCGACCCGGAGGTGAGGCGCGGGCTGCGTACCTCGGGCACCTCGGCGGAGGATCCCGAAAAAGCGGCGGCCCTCGGATGCAAGAGCCTCCACCCCGAGGCCACGGCCACGCGGCGGGAGCTCGTCGATGCCTGCCACGAGCGCGGGCTCCGCGTCTACCCTACTTCAGCCAACGACACGAGATCGATCAGGGCGCTCGTGGACATCGGGGTAGATGGTGTCGGGACGGACCAGCCCGAGCGCGTCGCGGATGCCCTGCGCGGCGGAGGCGAGAGTCGTCGCCACGATCCGCCGAGGCCTGAGCCCCTACCCGAGAAGCTGGAACAGGAGGACCATCCCTCCGCGCCGCCGTCTCCAGCCGCCGTGGCGGCTTCGACACACCCTGAAGAGGCCGCGTCGCGTCCCCGGAGGCGCCGCCGCCGCCGCACCGGTCCCAGAAGGCACGAGGATCATCCGGTCGTGCCTCCGGCTCCGGAAGCCACCGCACCGGCAGCCATGACGGCTCCGCCCGTTCCGAAGGCACCCCCCGCCGTCGCCACGGGCCGGCCCGTCGCCGCTCCTGAAGCCGGAACTGGCGAAGAACCCGCCGAGGGCGCCGGAACCGAGGCTCAACGGGCCAGGCGCCGCCGCGGGCGGCGCGGCGGCCGGCGCGAGCAGGCGCGCAGGGCG
>CAZMRF010000044.1:0-42503 GCA_964568735.1 uncultured Acidobacteriota bacterium | reverse complement strand
CCGCCCAGCACGTAGGCCGCCTTCAGCTCCCGGCCCACCTGCTGGGGCGTGACCGTCTTGTCCCGGTAGGGGAGGATGGTCGGGCGGGGGAAGATCTTGAGCCCCTTGATCTTGGAAAGCTCCGTGATGATGTCTTCGGTCGTCCCGTCGCGAAAGTACTCGTCTTCCTTCACGCCGCTGAGGTTCTCGAAATAGAGGACGGCGATCGATCTGTCGGGCGCCTTGACGGATCCGCCGCGCGAGTCGCTCACCTCGGCGGCCCGCTTGCGGCCCGACTCGAGATCCCGCTTGAGGCGGATGAGGTCCGTCTTCAGCTCGGTGGCGGTCTGGTAGCGCAGGTTCCGGTCCTTCTCGAGCGCCTTGTCGAGGATACGCCCGAACTCCGGTGACAGCGCGGCGTTGACCTGACTGACCGGCACCGGATCCCTATTGAGGATCGCCTCGAAGACCACGGCCGACGTCTCTCCCTGGAAGGGGAGCGCCCCCGTCGCCATCTGGTAGAAGACCGTCCCCACCGAGAAGAGATCCGTCCGCGCGTCGGTGAGCTGGCCGCGTGCCTGCTCGGGCGACATGTAGGAGACGGTCCCCATGGCCGTGCCTGGAACGGTGAGGTCGTTCCGGGCCGCGTTCGTCTCGAGGAAGGAGCCGCCCGCCCCCCCGGCGCCGCTACGGCGCATTCCCTCGATCTTGGCGAGGCCGAAATCGAGGATCTTCACCTGGCCGCGCTCGTTGACGAAGATGTTGGCGGGCTTGATGTCACGGTGCACGATCCCCTTCGCATGGGCGGACTCGAGGGCGTCGGCGATCTGCGTGGAGAGCGCCAGGAGGCGGTCCATGTCGAAGGGCTGCCGCCCGATCATCTGGGCGAGCGTCTGGCCGTCGAGCAGCTCCATCACGATGAAGTGCTGCCGCTCGTGCTGCTCGATGGAGTAAACGGTGCAGATGTTGGGGTGGTTGAGCGCCGAGGCGGCCCGCGCCTCCCGCTGGAAGCGCTCCAGTGACTGGACGTCGTGCTCCAGCTCCTGGGGGAGGAACTTCAGCGCCACGCGCCGGCCGAGCTTCGTGTCTTCCGCCTCGAAGACCACGCCCATCCCGCCGCTTCCGAGCTTGCGGAGGACGGTGTAGTGACCGACGCTCGTTCCTGCGATGGGATCCATGGGGGCAGCAGCTTAGTGGGTCGGCCCAGTCAGTTCAACGAGAATTCCCGCGCAGGCATGGCGATGCGATGCCAGAAATGACACGTCTGGCTGTGCACCACACTCCTGTTGACCGTCACCGGAACGGTGCTATACTCCGCGCGCCTTTAATCCAAGCCCTGAGAGGCGGAAAGGAGACAGAGATGCGGGCGGACATGAGCCCGTGCAGACCCGGTCCGGGAGTCATGAATCCCGCGCCGGGCTTTTTTGTGCCCGAACTCATCCCCCCAATACACAAGGGAGATCCCTCCGCGTGAACAGACCCGCACCCCTACCCATCATGGACGGGCCGGCCATTCAGAGGGCCCTCACGAGGATCGCGCACGAGATCCTCGAGAAGCACGGCGGCATCGAGGGGCTGGCCCTCGTCGGGATCCGCACCCGCGGCGTGCCGCTCGCCCGCAGGCTGGGTGCGCGCATCCACGAGATCGAGGGCGCCGAAGTGCCCGTCGGGGTCCTCGACATCAACCTCTACCGCGACGACCTGACGACCATCTCGGACCACCCGATTCTGCGCAAGACCGAGATCCCCTTCAAGGTGGACGGGATGAAGATCGTCCTCGTGGACGACGTCCTCTTCACGGGCCGGACGATACGCGCCGCCATGGACGGGATCATCGACCTGGGCCGCCCCCGGCAGATCCAGCTCGCGGTCCTCGTGGACCGCGGGCACCGGGAGCTTCCCATCCGGGCCGACTACGTGGGCAAGAACGTCCCGACCTCGCTGGACGAGGAGATCAAGGTCTCGCTATCCGAGGAGGACGGAGACGACACCGTCACGAGGGTGAACAAGAAGGAGCGCTGACATGCCCGCGGGGCTGGGCGAAGCAGATCACGACCGTGCAGGGCACCTGGGTGAACAAGAAGGAGCGCTGAGATGAGGCTACAGAGCCGTCACCTGCTGGGAATCGAAGCGCTGACTCCGGAGGAGATCACGCTGATCCTCGACACGGCGGAGTCCTTCGCCGAGATCTCGAGGCGCGAGATCAAGAAGGTC
The DNA here is from genome assembly GCA_964568735.1 of uncultured Acidobacteriota bacterium. Lineage (GTDB taxonomy): Bacteria > Acidobacteriota > Polarisedimenticolia > JACPZX01 > JACPZX01 > CAZMRF01. The sequence continues at coordinate 40,310 of CAZMRF010000044.1, read as the reverse complement.
CCCACCCTTCGCGGCCGCACCGTCGTGAACCTCTTCATGGAGCCCTCGACCAGGACGCGAACCTCCTTCGAGCTGGCGGAGAAGCGCCTCTCGGCCGACGCGCTCAATTTCTCGGTGTCGGGCTCCAGCCTCTCCAAAGGCGAGAGCCTCATCGACACGGCCCGCAACATCGAGGCGATGGCGCCGGACTTCATCGTGATGCGCCACTCCATGCCCGGCGCGCCCCACTTCCTCGCGCGCCACTGTAAGTCCTCGATCATCAACGCGGGCGACGGTGCCCACGAGCACCCCACGCAGGCGCTGCTCGACGCTTACACGATCCGCCAGAAGAAGGGGAAGATCGCGGGCCTCCGGATCGCCATCGTGGGCGACATCATGCACAGCCGGGTCGTGCGCTCGAACGTGTTTCTGCTCAAGAAGCTGGGCGCCGACGTGATCGTCGCGGGCCCCTCCACGCTTCTGCCTCTCGGCATCGAACGACTCGGCGTCACCGTGACGACTAACGCCGACGAGGCGCTCAAGGACGCCGACGTCATCATGATGCTGAGGATCCAGATGGAGCGGCAGGGGACGGGCTACTTCCCCTCGGTGAGGGAGTACTTCAGGCTCTTCGGCCTCACCGAGGAGCGGCTCTCGCTCGCCAAGCCCGACGTCATCATCATGCATCCCGGGCCCATCAACCGCGGCGTGGAGATCGCCTCGAAGGTCGCGGACGGGCCCTACTCGGTCATTCTCGAGCAGGTCACCAACGGAGTCGCCGTGCGGATGGCCGCGCTCTACCTCCTGGCCGGAGGCGCCCCGGATGAAGATTCTGCTGAAGAACGGACGACTCATTGATCCCGTCCGCGACGTCGACGAGAAGCTCGACGTTCTGATCGATGACGGGAAGATCGCCCGCCTCGGAAAAAGTCTCGAGAAGACGGGCGACGCGCAGGTCTACGACCTCGCGGGCGCCATTGTCGCTCCGGGCTTCGTGGACATGCACGTCCACCTGCGCGAGCCGGGCCGGGAGGACAAGGAAACCATCAAGACGGGGGGCGAAGCCGCGGCCGCCGGAGGCTTCACGGCCGTGGCCTGTATGCCCAACACCAGCCCCGTCAACGACGACCAGAGCGTCACCGACTTCATCCTCGCGCAAGCACGACGCCACTCCCCAGTGAAGGTCTACCCCGTCGGGGCCGTCAGCAAGAAGCTCGAAGGCAAGGAGCTGAGCGAGATCGGCGAGCTGGTCCGCAGCGGCTGCGTGGCCATCTCCGACGACGGGCGCCCCGTCGAGTCGGGCTTCCTCATGCGCAAGGCGCTCGAGTACTCCCGGATGTTCGGCATCCCTGTCATCTCCCACGCCGAGGACCTCTCGCTGGGAAACGGCGGCGTCATGAACGAGGGCTACATCTCGACACTCCTGGGGCTGAGGGGCCACCACGCCGTGGCTGAGGAGGCGATGGTCTACCGGGACATCCGCCTCGCGGAGGCAGTGGGCGGCCGCATCCACATCGCCCACATCAGCACGGCTCGGGCGGTGCGGCTCGTGAGGGAGGGCAAGTCGCGCGGAGTCAACGTGACGGCCGAGGCCACCCCCCACCACTTCACGCTGACCGAGGACGCCGTCCGCGAGTTCGACACGAACACCAAGATGAAGCCGCCGCTTCGGACGGAGGAAGATCGGCAGGCCCTCCTCGAAGGCATCAAGGACGGGACCATCGACGCCATCGCCACCGACCACGCCCCCCACTGCGTCGAGGAGAAGGAGGTCGAGTACGACACCGCCGCCTTCGGCATCATCGGCCTCGAGACCTCAGTCTCCCTCGGCCTCGACCGCCTCGTAGGCAGCGGCCTCATCAGCCTGAAGCGGTTCGTGGAGCTCTACTCAGTCGGCCCTGCGCGCATCCTGGGCCTCGGCAAGCGCACCGTCGAGGTGGGCGCCGAAGCCGACGTCACCGTCTTCTCCGACTCGAAGAGCGTCACTGTCGACCCTTCGAAGTTCCGCTCCCTCTCCCGCAACACGCCCTTCGGAGGCATTACCCTCAACGGTGCGCCGCTGATGGTCATGGTTGCCGGCAAGGTGGTGCACTCCGCGATCTGAATCGCTCTGGGGCGCGCCGGAATAAAGGGCTCTACTTTGTTGCTGGTGTATCCACCCTGTAGGTTTCGGGCACCACGAAGTAGCGAGTTGCCCTGGGGGCGGCCCCGGTTTCCAGAATTGATTCCGAGGGGACGAGATCAACCTTCTTTCCGTGCCCCCCCGACCCCAGCCGGACGGCGATGGCCGCACTTCTGATCTCCTCGGACAGGCGCCGGGCGGGTTGCCCGGAGCGCTGGGGCAGGCGGAGCTGATCGAGCTGGTAGTAGTCGGCTCCCTCGAAAATGGGGAGATCATGCCTGACGAAGAAAGCCACGGGAACCATGTAGGATTTCCCGCTGCGCCCCACGCCTTCCACCCGCACGAGCCGGATGCCCTCCTCTTCGAGAAGCCTGGCCCCCAGTCCCCCGAAACCATTCCGGTGGAAAGCCGTGGGGAGACTCATCTCGTCTCGCCTCCTCTCGACTCCGGATGGCTCCGGCGGGTCGGGCGATGGAGCGGTGAAGGTCGGAACGGCGGGGCTGCCTCCCGCGGGGCCCGGCGCGAGGGCGTCGCCTTCGTTGACGGCGGCTGCGCAGTCGCTCGCCCTCTTGCAATCACCGCCCAGGATGAGGGAGGCGGCTTCGCCGACGAGGCCTCCTACGGTCGTGGAGGAGCATCCTTCCGAAGCCAGGTCCACGGCGCACCCATTGCCCAGCCTGCCGGAGCAGACATTCAGGATCACCGCCGTGAGCTGCTTGAGCGCCCGCTCGCAGGCATTCTGAGGCGGGTCGGCGTCCAGCCCCTCGCAGGTGTTGGTCCCGGCGAAGCCGAGCGCCAGGAGCCTCGCGTCCGCGCAGGGCTGCAGGGAACGGACGAAGCCGGGCTCGATCGTTCCGACGGGGCCGCGGCCGCTGGAGCCGGTGAGGATCTCACCCGTGCCGAGGCACTGCCTGTGCCAGTACCCTTGAGTGTCGGGGGAGGGGCTCTCCGGGCACTCCCGCTCGCAATCTGCCGAGCAGCCGTCTCCGGCGAGGTTGTTCCCGTCGTCGCACGGCTCGACGCCGTCGGCGGCGCAGTCGCCGTCGGCGTCCGTCGGATCGATCTCCCCGTCGCCGCAGACCCAGCAGTCGCAGTCGTCCGCGTCGGCCAGCGCGTCGCCGTCGTTGTCGAATCCGTCATCGCAAAGCTCAGCCGTGAGCTTGACGCCGCAGCCGCCCACGGCGTTGACCCCCTGCCTGAGGGACCCGGGGTGGTCCGGGTCGTTGATGGTGTGCTCCTCGCATTCGAGAAGCAGATCCAGGCCGCTCCAGCCGGCCGGACCGATAAAGAGGTTGTGATAGGGCACGCCGTCCATGTTGAGGTCCGTCGCGCCGTTTCCGGGGAACTCGTTCTCGATGTTCGTCCCGCCGGCGCCGTCGGAGATGCGGTTAGTGAGGACGCCCTGGGAATTGATGGAGATGACTGGACTGGGCAACCAGCCGAACTGGCCGGTCAGCCTGAACTCGGTGATAGCGAAGATGCGGCCGTTCCTGTTGTTGACCCAGTCCGCGATGTCCGCCTGCCGGGCGATGAGGGCGTCGAGCTGCGGCTGTGTGAGCCCACCGAAGGTCTCGACCCGGGAGGAGGCGACGTAAAGAACGCGATAGTCGTTGAAGTCAACCGTGCCGATGCAGCTCAGCGTGTTGCAGTGCGTGACGGGCGCGTTGGGGCCTCCGTTGTCCGGGTGGTTCCATCCGAGCCGCTCCACCCCTTGAAAGGGCTCGAAGCCGCCGACCAGCGCCGTGAGAGCGGTGTCGCGGTTGGCTCCGATCGCGAGGATCCCCTCGCCTGCCGGCAGGTCGCCGCACGCGTGGTAGAGCTGGCTCAGGATGTGGCCCATGGCCTGTCCGCAGGATGATTCGTCGCAGTGCTGCACGTCATCCTGGTCGTGGCCGTCGAGGTAGACAGCCCCGCCTGCGGAGACCGGGCTTGGGAGGAGGAGCGAGATAGCGACCGACGCGATCGCGAGATAGACCTTTCGTCTCATTGATGCTTCTCCTTTGTCATCGGCAGGAGGGTACGTAACGGTTGTCCAGATTGACTCTACCACGAGATTCCCTGTTCCCGAGCCGCAAATCGGGTGCAGGTGGAGCTCGAGCAGGTCTGCTATCGCAGTCGAACAACTCCAGCCCTGTCGGCTGGACTCATGCGAACGAGTCACCGAGAAAACTGGTGCAGTTCAGTACGCCCAAGCCTTGACAGGCTCGAGTCCGCTCTGGTATAAGGGGCGGTACTCCACGCGATTCACCAGGTTGGTCCCCATTGCCGAATGCAGCGCGCCCGCAGTTGCACCTGATGGACTGTACCGAAGGGCCCTCGCCGGCTGACAAGCGGAGGGCCTGTCCCGGCAGAAAACCGCACAACGGCTCCCTCTACCGTTCACTGGTTCTGATTCTTCCCCTTCTACTCCTCTGGACCGGTTCCTCGCGCGCTGGCGAGTTCACCGTCTTCGGCCCGGAGCAGTTCGTCCGCGCCACCGCCGCACCGCAGATCGAGCACCGAGCCTTCGACGTGCTGAATCCCAACGCGACCTACTTCATCAGAGTCGCCAACGGGGGACCGGGGCACCAGGATCTCAAGCTCATCTCCGGCGCCGTCATCACGCTGAACGGGATCCAGGTCGTGCGGCCTCGCGACTTCAACCAGACTGTCAGGTTCATCGAGAAGCCCGTAGCCCCACAACAGCACAACGATTTCAGCATCGAGCTGCGCAGCGCCCCCGGTGCGGCGATCACCGTGGAGATCATCGGTATCGACAACGACAACCCATCCATAGTCACGAGCCTCTCTCCGCCGGCGAACTCGGACGGTTGGAACAACACGCCTGTTCTCGTGACCTTCGCGTGCTCGGACGCCACGAGCCGCGTGACGTGCCCGGATCCGGTCCTGGTCGGCGTAGAAGGGCGCGACCAGGTCGTTACGGGAACCGTGATAGATGAGGCGGGGAACACGGCGAGCGCCTCGGTCAGCCTCGACATCGACATGACACCTCCCATCGTGGCCATCGCCGCGCCACCCAATGGGATAACGCTCCATACCTCACAGATCACGGCCACGGGAACCGTCACCGACGCCCTCTCCGGAGTCGCGAGCGTCACCTGCCCGGGCGATGTCCCGTCGGTATCTCTTGCGACATTCCTCTGCCCGGTCAGCTTGCAGGAGGGAGAGAACGCGGTCGCCGTCGAGGCCGTCGACCTCGCGGACAACACCATGACGTCGGATCTCATGATCACCTTTCTGCGCCTCCCGAAGGTGACCATCACGGCCCCGGCCAACCTGAGCTACCTCAACATCACTCCCACGACCGTGACGGGCACGGTGGACGACCCGACAGCAACGGTGGCGGTGAATGGGATTCCGGCTGCCGTGGTGAACGGCGGCTTCAGCGCGGCGATTCCCCTGGCCGAGGGGCCGAACGTCGTGACCGCGAGCGCTACGGCTCCGTCCGGAGTCGCAGGTGTCGCCAGCATCCAGGTCACTCTGGATACGACGCCTCCCCACGTGACGATCACGTCGCCTCCTGATCAGTTCGTGACCACCGACACCACGATTGGCGTCGCTGGCATCGTGAACGACATCGTGGTGGGAACGGTGAATGAGCATCAGGCCCAGGTGACGGTGAACGGCTCGGCCGCGCTGGTGGCGAACCGGACCTTCCTGGCGAGCGATGTGCCGCTGGCGCTGGGAGACAACGTCATCCAGGCGGTCGGGACCGATCGGGTCGGAAACGCCGCCACGACGGAGATCACGGTGATGCGGGAGGCGCCGGGCCTGGAGGCCCGGATTCGGATCCTCTCCGGGAACAACCAGTCAGGCGCGATCGGCTCGCTGCTCCAGAATCCTCTTGTCGTCGTGCTGGAGGATTCGATGGGAGACCCGATATCGGACACGACGGTCATCTTCAAGGTCCTCCAGAACGACGGAATGGTCGCTGCCGGCGGGCCGCCTGCGGCATCGGTTCTCACGACGACCAATGCTCTCGGGCAGGCCCAGGTGGAGTGGACGCTGGGGGCGCGGGCGGGAGCCGGCGCGAATGCCGTTGAGGCCTACGCGGTCGGCTTCGCCGGGACGGCGCTCTTCACGGCCTCCGGCACGCAGGGTGCACCCGGGCGAATCGTCGTGGACACCGGCAATGGCCAGATCGGCGTGATCGGCGAGCCTCTTCCCAAGCCCTTGATCGCTGTCGTCGTCGACGGCGGCAACAACCGGCTCGGGGACGTCCCTGTGACCTTCACGGTCGTCGAAGGCGGCGGATCCTTCGATGGGGCCCCGAGCTTCACCGTCAATACCGACTCCGACGGCCGCGCCGCGGCGACGCTAACGCTGGGGCTGCTGGAAGGCGAGGCCAACAACGTCGTCGAGGCCGGCTTCCCGTCGAGCCAGGGGCTCCCGATAGCCTTCAAGGCATCAGGGCGCGTGGCAGGCGACCCGGCGCAGACCTCGATCTCCGGCGTCGTGCTCGACAACAGCAATGTCCCGATCCCGGGGGTCACGATCCGCGCCGTGCTGACGAACGCTCTGCATGCAAACATGAGCGTGTTGCAGAGCGTCCCCGCCGTGCAGACGGACGCGGAGGGTCAGTTCCTGATCCCTGGAGCGCCCGTGGGCTTCGTCAAGCTCCTGGTGGATGGCACGACCGCCCAGGCCCCGGGCGAGTTTCCATCGCTCGAGTACGACGTCGTGACGGTTTCAGGGCGCACGAATACCGTCGGCATGCCGATCTACCTCCTCCCGCTGAATCCCGTCAACAAGCTCTGCGTGACCCAGACCAGCGGGGGAGGCACGCTGACCATCCCCGAAGCACCGGGCTTCTCCCTGAGCTTCGGCCCGGGACAGGTGACCTTCCCCGGCGGGTCGAAGAGCGGCTGTGTCAGCGTCACGGTCGTTCATGGCGACAAGGTACCGATGGTGCCGGGCTTCGGGCAGCAGCCGCGCTTCATCGTGACGATCCAGCCGGCGGGAGCCGTCTTCAATCCGCCCGCGCCGATCACGCTGCCCAACGTCGACGGATTGGCGCCGAGAGCCGTGACCGAGATGTACTCCTTCGATCATGACATCGGCTCGTTCGTCGCGATCGGCACAGGACGAGTCAGCGAGGACGGCCTTGTCATTCGCTCGGACCCCGGCGTCGGTGTGCTCAAGGCCGGCTGGCACTGCGGAGGGGATCCGGCGGCAAACGGGACGGTGGCCGACTGCCCTGTGTGCAAGAGTTGTAAGGCAAACGTCTGTGCTCCAGACGACAGCCACAAGCCTCCGCAGAAATGCGCCGATTGCAAGAATGGAACGATAGTCCCTCCGAAGACGAACGCGGAGTGCTGTGCCATCGATACCTTCACCGGAGGGTTCGTGGTCTGCTGCAACACCATGAAGACGGTATGCATCGGAAGCGGCTTTCCCTTCGGCAGTCCGGGCCAGAACATCGTCAGGCATTGCGCCGAAGTCCACGAGCAGGCGCACTTTTCACAGATAGACTGTCCGACCGGCGCGGCGGAATGCACTCCCACCCGGCCCAGATTCAGGGATCCCAGCCAGGTGGCCCAGGGTGAGTGCGATGCTTCCAGAGCTGGGGTGGCGTGCCTGCGAGCTGCCGATTGCATGGGAGATGCGACGTGCCAGGCTGCGGTGGATGCCGGGATCACCCACCAAAAGAACTATGGGAACAGCTTCGTTCCGGGCTGCATCCCATGATACGCCACGAGCGAGGAGTCGGAGGGATGCGAAACCAAGCGCGCCTGGGCGTCATGGCAACTCTCGCGGGAATGCTCTGGATGCTCGTCACGCCCGTTCACGCACAGCCCGTGTGCGTCGCGCCCACGCTCGATGACGCGCGGGTGAAGGCGATCATCGATACAGAGCGTGCGGCGAGGACCGACCTTCCCGCGGCCTTCGCGCATTCTCGATGGAGCGTGCGACGAGAGGGGTGTCATTACGTTTACATCGAGTTCAGTCTTCCCGAGACCCCTGACAAGATGAACATCTTCAAGCTCAACCAGAATGGCGTGATCGTCGATGCGATGAACGGCATCGACTCCCTCATGCCGCCGCTCGTTCCGGAGGGAGCCCAGGTTGCGGGTCACATGAAGTGCCCTGCGCATGTTCTCACGGAGGCCGAGCTGGCTGCGATCATCGCGAATGAGAGGCAGACGAGATCGGATCTCCCCGCCGCTTTCCCCAGCTCCAGGGTACGGGTTGAGCGGATGCGGTGCCTCTATCTCTATTTCGAGTATGCCCTCCCGGAGAGGAGGGGGGACTTCCAGGTCTTTACGATCGATCCCATGGGAGAGCTGATGGAGTTCAGCCGGAGCGATCCCTATTGACCGCGCGCCGTTTCACGCCCTGGACGGAGGGATCTCCGGAGGCCAGGCAGGCAGCGCAGGACGAGTTGACGCTTGAAGACATGTGAATGTGAGGCGGGCCGCGAGCGTGCGAGCGGATGGGTCAGCGGTGGGCTGATCTTCGTTCTCGCGGTCGCTGGACAGGGCGCCGTGCTGGCTGCAGTGAAGCCCTCGCCCGCGCAGCAGCCACTGTCGCCCATCGGACGTGAAGTTGCCGTTCCAGTCCACCTTCAGGACGGGGCTGAAATCTCGATGCCTCTCAGCGAGTTGGTTGCCCACGGGGCGCTCCTCTTCAACGCGAACTGGACCGCGCAGGAGGGGGGCGGGCGTCCCTTGACGAAGGGGACGGGCCGTCCCGTATCCGATGCCACGCGACCGCTCGAGGGGGCTCGCGCCTTCAACCGCGTGTCGGGACCCGATGCGAACTCCTGTTTCGGCTGCCACAACGCGCCGCATGGGATCTCGGGTGGTGGCGGGGATTTCGTGACAAACGTTTTCGTGCTGGGACACCGATTCGATTTCGCAACCTTCGACCCGGACGACACGCTTCCTACGGCCGGCACCTTCGATGAGAGCGGAGAGGCGGCGACGTTGCAGGGCATGGCCAACCTCCGCGCGACGACGGGCCTTTTCGGCGCGGGCTATCTCGAGATGATTGCCCGGCAGATGACCGAGGAGCTGGAGGGGATCCGCGACACGATCCGGCGCGGCGAGACCAGGGACCTCGTCGCGAAGGGGGTGCACTTCGGCCGGCTGACGCTCGGCTCCTCCGGCCTGTGGGACACCTCGAAAGTGGAGGGCTTGGGGCGGCTCAGCCTCGTATCCACCGACTCCCACAATCCCCCCACGCTCGCCATACGCCCCTGGCACCAGGCGAGCAACGTGATCTCGCTCCGGGATTTCACGAACACGGCCTTCAACCAGCATCATGGCATCCAGTCCACCGAGCGATTCGGCCGGGACATGGATCCCGACGGCGACGGCTTCGTGAACGAGATGACGCGCGCGGACGTCACCGCGGTGACCGTGTATCAGGCGACGCTCCAGGTCCCTGGTCGCGTGATCCCTCGCGACCCCGAGGTCGAGCGCGCGGTCCGCCAGGGTGAGCAGCTCTTCGAAACGGTTGGATGCGCCTCGTGCCACACCCCACGCCTGCCGCTCGACAATCGAGGGTGGATCTTCACCGAGCCCAGCCCCTTCAATCCGCCCGGGAACCTGCGAAGCGGCGAGACGGCCGAGGTCGCCGTGGACCTCTCGAGCGACGCCCTCCCGCAGCCCCGCCGGCGCCCCGACGCCTCCGGCAGGGTCTGGGTCGAGGCCTACACGGATTTCAAGCTTCACGAGATGTGCGCCCCCGGTGTGGTCTCCGAGTCGCTCGACATGAACCAGTCCCAGTGGTCGGAGAAGTTCAGGGCCGGCAACTGCCGATTCCTCACGAAGCGCCTGTGGGGCGCGGCGAATGAGCCCCCTTACTTCCACAACGGACTTTTCACGACCCTGCGCGAGGCGGTGCTCGGGCATGACGGCGAGGCCCAGGAGGCCCGGCAGGCCTTTGAGGCTCTGGTGGCGGCGGAGCAGGATTCAATCGTGGAGTTCCTGAAGACGCTTCAAGTGCTTCCGCCCGGCACGCGGGAGCTCATCGTGGATGAGCACTACGATGCAAGACCATGGCCGCCGCGACAGGTCGCGCAGAATCGCAGTGGGGATCTCTCGCCATGAGACGTCTCGCGCTGAAGGTCGTGGAAGCTCGAGCCGGAAGGTTGGGTGAGCGGCTCTGCAGTGAGGCGATCGGCATACGCTCTGGATCTCGCTACATCCTCGGAGCGCTGCTGGCAATCTTCCTGCCCACCCTCTCCCCGGTGGCCCTCGCCCAGCTCGATGAGAACTGCACGGTCAGCGTGCTCAACCGCAACGTCCAGGTAAACTCAGACGGCTCCTGGGTCCTCCCGAACGTGCCTGCGAACTTCGGACAGGTTCGCGCGCGAGCCACCTGCGTACGCAACGGAATCACCACTTCGGGGGAATCGGCCCTCTTCACGCTTTCCGCCAACGGCGTCGTGAACCTGCCGGACATCGTCCTCGGACCGGTCACGCAAATCCCCGTGTCGCTGAGCATCGCCCCCGGGCCCGTGTCCTTCACCGCGGCGGGCGAGACTTTGCAATTGACCGTGACCGCAGCCTATCCCGACGGCTCGGAAGGGGACGTCACCGCGAGCATCTCCGGAACGACCTACACGACGAGCAACTCGGCCCTCGTCACGGTGAGCCCTGATGGAAGGCTCACAGCCGTGGCGAGCGGCACCGTCGTGATCCAGGCCACCCACGAAGGCGCGGCCGGTCTCGTCAGGGCCATCGTCGCGCTCTCAAGCGCGGACACCGACGCGGACGGGATCCCCGACGACGTGGAGGTCGCCAGCGGTCTGAATCCCAACGACCCCGTGGACGCCTTCGAGGACCCGGATAGGGACGGGCTGACGAACAGGCAGGAGCTCCTCGACTTCGGAACCGATTTTCGGAAGGCCGATACGGACGATGACGGCATCGGTGACGGAGAGGAGGTCGTGCCTGGATTGGACGGCTACGTCACCTCGCCGCTCGCCGCGGACACGGACGGCGACGGCATCCGTGATGCCCTCGAGGTCGCCACCGGAAGCGATCCCACCGACCCGGCCAGCTTCAACCTGGGCCAGGCGCTCGCCTCGATCGAGGTCGCGCCGCAGGTATTCGCTCTGACGCTCAACACGATCATCGGGGTGGCATCCGTGAAGCTTCACGTGACCGGCCACCTGGTCGACGGCTTCGATCTCGATCTGACCCCGACCGGGAAGGGTACCAACTACTCCTCCAGCGACCTCGCTGTCTGCAGCTTCGGCGGCCAGCCCGGTGAGGTCTTCGCAGGCTTCGACGGCACGTGCACGATTACCGTGACCAACAGCGGATTCTCAGTCCGGAGCGAGGGCCTCGTTCGGACCTTCGCCCCCACGGCGCTGTCGTTCGTGAGCGTACCGGGATTCGCGAACAACGTGGATGTGGCGGGCGACTACGCGTACGTCGCGGCCGGTGCGACCGGGTTGCAGATCGTGGACGTATCGAACCGCAACAATCCACTCATCGTTGGGGCCATCGACACGCCGGGGAACGCCAACGACGTCAAGGTGGTCGGGAACACGGTCCTCGTCGCCGATGGCAGTGCCGGCCTGAGGCTCCTGGACGTCACGATTCCCGCGAGCCCGGCCTTCCTGAGTGCCGTCGATACGCCGGGTACGGCGCAGGACGTGTCGGTGGTCGGCGGACTAGCCTACGTGGCCGATGGCACGACCGGGCTGCAGATCATCGACATCAGCAACCCTTCAACTCCGGTGATCGTCGCCTCGATGGCGACAAGAGGAGCGGCGAAGGGCGTTGACGTCGAAATCGGATCGCCGCTCGCCGTCATCGCCGAGGGTACGACCGGAGTGGAGGTTGCGGACATCAGCAGCCCATCGAGCCCGAGCCCGCGCGGGTTGGTGGTCACGGGCGATGCTCGGGATGTGGCTCTGTCGGGAGACTTCGCCTTCGTCGCCGACTTCTCGAACAGCTTCACATCGGTAGCTCTCACCGATCCCAACCAGCCAGTCGTCAGGGCGTTCACTCCGAGGAGCACGGGCGGTCTCCTGATGGACGTCGCGCTGGCGGGGAGCTTCGCATTCGGGGCGGACGTCTTCTTCGTAAACGGGGTCCCCATCATCAATGTCGACAGCCCGGGAAGCCCCGTCCCGAAGGCAATCCTGGACTTCAGGAAATTCCGCGACGACAACGGCACGGGGATCGCGGTGGACAGCACGTACGTCTATCTCACGGCGGACCTCTCCATCACGGAGAACGGATCGACCGGGAACTCACGTCTTTACATCGGTCAATACCTCGACCTGCCCGACAACGCCGGGATTCCTCCAACGGTCCGGATCCTGACCCCGCCATCGGGCTCCACGGTTATCGAGGGAAGCACCATCCATGTCACCGTGGATGCGAGTGACGACGTGGCCGTCACCCTCGTCCATTTGCTGATGAACGCCAGCGTGGCCGCGACCGACAGCTCGGCCCCGTATGAGTTTGCAGTCTCCGTCCCGGTCGGGGTCGCAACACTGGTGCTGGGGGCACAAGCGCTGGATCGAGGAAACAACGTTGGCATGGCCCAGGATGTGACCCTCAACGTCATTCCCGATCCGCTGACCACGGTCGTCGGGCTGGTCGTCAACGAAGCCGGGATGCCCGTCGAGGGCGCGGCGGTCAGCACGCTGGGCCTCGCGAGCACGACGGCGGCCGATGGAACGTTCTCGATCCCCGGAGTGCCCACGATCCTGGGCGACATCACCGTCGAGGCGTCGGCGACGGTCGGTGGTGTGCCGCTGTCGGGGAGCTCCGGCCAGGTACTGGTCGTGCCCGGTGGTGTGACCGACGCCGGGATCATCACGCTAAGGAGCCTGCTGATCATCGACCTCGATCCGGGAACAGGGGAGCAGCTCTTCACGGGCGGGCCGGGAACCGGCCGTTCGATATACCTGACCGCCGACGCCGCCTTCGCGATCACCTCCGTCGGTCTTCGCATGTCCCTCGTAGAACAGTCGTTTGACGTCGTGATCTACCTGGGCCAAGGCGTATCCGCGGCGCCTGGACCGATTCTGGCCTCGGCGACGGCGACCGCCGGCGGTATCGGCCTTGCCTGGAACGACCTGCCGATCCGTTTCACCTTCGAGGCCGGCCAGGACTACATCGTGAACTGGCGTCCGAGCAGCCTCAACTCCTCATGGGTGTTCCAGCCGACGCCCTATTTCAACTGGGGCAATAGCGTCTTCGACGACGTGGACCTGGGCGTCGTGACGATCCGCGATGGGCGCGAAGGTTACAACGCCAGCGGCGCGAGCAACTTCGTCGCACCCCACATGCGCCTGGCATTCGGCCTAGTCGCGGCACAGAAGGTCGCTCCCCCTCCGGGTGCGGCCGAACCACCCCCCGAGCCGGTCGGGATCGCGGGGGAAGCTCCGGAGTGAGGAGCGGGGGGCGGCGCGTCGGCGGCGTCTGCGAGACGATGATCGCGTTGGCGCTCGTGCACCCCGCGGGCTGAGAGGCTGTGATCCTCGGCCGATGGCCCCCTCCTTCCTCGTGCTCGTCGTCGCCGCCTTCGGCGCGGCGGTGTGGCTCGCGCTGCGCCGGGCCGGAGCCACCACCAAGGCGCGTTGTCTGTGTGCAGCGGCCCGGTCTTCATCCTCGAACAGCGATAGTTGCGGCGCCCCGCCCTCAACAGGCTTGCGGATAGCCGGGGCCGGCAGCGCCGTGATCCACTCGATCCCTTCGGCGGGCCTGAGATTCTTGCGGATCCGCGCCGCCGTGAGCATCCCGCGGTCGCCGACCAGCACCAACCGCTTCGTGTTGAACCGCTCGCGAAGCTTGTGCACCTGCGAGGCCACGGTCTTCGGATCCCCTGTGTTGCCCTCGAACACCTCCACCGCGACCGGACACCCCTCGGCGTTCGTCAGGACTCCGAAAACGACCTGGAGCTTGCCCTTCTTCCCGTCGCGGGAGTGCCCCAGCCGCGCCAGGGGAGGCCGCCTGCCCTCGAAGTACGTCGAGCTCACATCGTAGTGCACGAGCGTCCCCTCTCCGAGGTGCCTGTTCGCCGGCGCCTCCTCGATGCGCCCCTGCCTCGGCAGCAGCCAGCCCATCGCTGCGTACAGATCGTCTTCGTCCGCCCTCTCCACTCCCAGCACCTCCCCCAGCGTGCTGCGCAGCGTATCGGGGTCCAACCCTCGCGCCATCGCCAGCTTCGAGCAGGGCTCCACGATACGCGCGGCGATCATCGCCGCACACAGCTTGCGTTGATCCGTGCGATTGGAGCCGAAAAGCCCATCGACTCCCAGACGCTTCAGCGCTCCGACCACGGCTGCGACGTGCCCGGGGGGCCGAGACCGGAAAACGTCGAAGGAGTTTTCCAGCCCTCCGACTCCGCACGGCTCCAGATCACATGCCGACGCCATGCATCCGAAAAGCCCGCCATCCCAAGGTTTCTCTTTCGGTTTCGCACTTCCTCACAGGGGAGCCTCTGCCTGGCCCGCGCATACTCCGTCAGTCGAAGGGAAGTGCCTTGTCGACCGCGAACCAAAAGGTGGGGTCGGGACGGAAGTGCAGGATCTTGACCGGAATCCCGGCGGCAGCACGCTCGAGACGCTCCATGAGATCGGGGTAGGCGTGCAGAGCGTCGTTGACGAAAGGGAGGTTCGCCACATACTCCGCGGCGGCCTGGATCTTGGAGGGCTCCTCCACCCAGGTGCGGGTGTCCTGAGCGAGGAGGAACATGGCTGCGAGGGGAAAGGTGCCCTTCACGGGGGCGCCGCCTCCCCACGTTCCACGGAAGGGAGTGCCCGCGACGAGCATTCCTTTCGCTGAAGGAAAAACGAGACTCAGGTCGTCGGAGATCACCTGGCCCTCGGTCGAGAGTGAGGCAAGGGTGGACTTCCCCGAGGCCGAACGGCCAAAGAAGATGTAGGCCCTCCCGTTGCGTACGATCGAGGCGCCGTGGATCAGGAAGCCGCCCCGCTCGACCGCCATCCAGGCGATGGCTACGCGGCAGAGGTTCTCGAGGGCCC
Organism: uncultured Acidobacteriota bacterium; assembly: GCA_964568735.1. GTDB lineage: Bacteria > Acidobacteriota > Polarisedimenticolia > JACPZX01 > JACPZX01 > CAZMRF01. The sequence goes on along the minus strand of CAZMRF010000044.1, from coordinate 25,251 downwards.
GCTCGCGCGGGTCCCACTCGTCCTTCGTGAAGGAGACGGCGCCGCGTCTCGCCCCGGGATCGAGCCAGGCGGCCATCCCGTACGTCACGAGCCGGATGAGCCCCTTCTCGTGGAGGATCCGGAGCCGGTAGTAACCCTCGGATTTGGTCCCCCGGTCGGGCTCGACGTAGTAGGAGATCGAGTCTGCGTGAGCTGCGATTTCCAGGCGGGAAGCGAAAGAGGAGGAAGCTGATCTGGAGGCGTGGGGAGCAAGTCGACGGGAGGGAGGGGAGGACGGCGAAGAAGAGGTAGGGGCCTCTTCATCGCAGAGGTAGGCTTGAAATCGCTTTTGGGCCGCACGGGCGAGTGCACCGTCGAGCCCACGGAATGCCAGCGACAGACCCGAGAAATCCATGGTGAGCGACTCGCCTCCGAGCGGCGGCAGCGAGTCGATATGCTCGCGTGAGGGCGGCTCGACACTCTCCTCCCTCCGGATGTCGCGCATCCGCGTCGTCGGCCGTCTTTTCTCAGCCATGGTCCCCGAAATCTACCGTCGCGGCTCCGAGCCACGCAAGCAGACCGCACGCCGGTGGGTCGCACCGAGCGATGCATGAAGACCGGCCGCAGGTGTTCGTCCCGCATCGAGGTGAGACCCTCCGCTGGGTGGCGTGCAGACCGATGCGCTCTGGCGCCCGGTCCTGGGGGTGTAGCCCGGGCGACCAGAGTGGGTTGGGTCTGCTAGCATGAAGTCTTCCCCCCCTGGAGGGCGAGCCGCGTGACGCAAGAGCGAGAGTCCTATCCCCTCGACGTCCTTTTCGTGGGAGGAGGCCCCGCCTCCCTGGCTGGTGCCATCCGCCTTTCGCGCCAGATGGCCCGCCACAACGAGAAGGTCCGAAGCGACGAGCTTCCCGGCCCGGAGGTCGCGGCTGAGATCGGCGTCATCGAGAAGGCGCGGGAGTTCGGAGAGCACGGACTCTCCGGCGCCGTCCTCAACCCCCGCGCCCTCTCCGAGCTGATCCCGGACTTCAAGGAGAAGGGTTGTCCCCTGGGGAATCAGATCCGCCGGGACGCCTTCTACAAGCTCTCCCGTTCGGGCTACATCAAGGTCCCAGGCTTCCTCGTACCCCCGGAGAACAGCAACCACGGCTACTTCACGATCTCGCTCGGGCGCCTCACGAAATGGCTGGCCGAGGTCGCCGAGCAGGAGGGCATCTTCCTCTTCCCCGCGACGACGGGGGTGGAGATCCTCTACGAGGGCGGCAAGGTGGCCGGCGTCCGCACGGGGGACAAGGGGCTCGAGCGCGGCGGCGGGCGCAAGGCCAACTTCGAGCCCGGCATGGATCTGCAAGCGAAGGTCACCGTCTTCGCGGAGGGGCCGCGCGGCACGCTGAGCGAGGACCTCATCGGGAGGTTCGATCTCAGGAAGGACTGCAACCCCCAGATCTACTCGCTCGGCACGAAGGAAGTGATCCGGGTGAAAAAGACGGTGGGCGAGGGGCTCGTCCTTCACACGCTGGGCTACCCGCTGCGCAATGACCAGTTCGGGGGAGGCTTCCTCTACGAGCTGGACGACGAGCATTACTCGCTCGGCTTCGTCGCGAGCCTCGCCTGGCACGACCCGCGCTTCGACTGCCACGCGGCCCTGCAGCAGTGGAAGAAGCACTCGCTCATCCAGTCGTTCATCCGGGGCGGCGAGATCGAGAGCTACGGCGCCAAGACGATCCCCGAGGGGGGCTACTTCTCGATCCCGAAGCTCTACGTGGACGGCGCGCTCCTAGCGGGCGATTCAGCGGGCTTCGTCAACGTGAAGCTCCTCAAGGGCATCCACTACGCGATGACGACCGGCATGGCGGCGGCCGACACGATCCTCGAGGCGCTCGTGGCGGGCGACTTCTCGGCGGCCCGCCTCTCTGCCTACGAAGCGCGCGTCAAGAAGTCCTACGCGATGGAAGAGCTGTGGCGGGACCGGAACTTCAGGGTCTCGTTCGAGAAGGGGCTGCACAGGGGGCTTCTCGCCGTGGGGATGCACCGCTTCACGGGCGGCGGCCCGAAGAGCAGGACCCCGATCGAGGAGGATTACAAGGCCTTCGTGCCCGTGAGCGAGGTGGGAGCCCCGCTCGCGGATCCCGACGGGTTCGATCCCTCGACGATCATGGACAAGCTCACGAGCGTCCACCGCTCGGGGACGATCCACAGGGAGGATCAGCCCTCGCACATCGCCATCGTCGACCCCCACGTCTGCACCGACAAGTGCATCCCGAAGTACGGCGTCGCCCCGTGCACGAACTTCTGCCCCGCCAAGGTGTACGAGCTGGTGGGAGAGGGGGCGGGGCGGAAGATCCAGGTGAACTTCAGCAACTGCGTGCACTGCAAGACCTGCGTCATCCTGGATCCCTTCGACGTGGATGGGAAAGACGCCATCCAGAACATCAACTGGCGCGCCCCCGCCGAGGGCGGCCCGAAGTACGTAAACCTCTGAGGGCACAGCGCCGCGCGCCGGGGGGTCGATCTGAGCGACTTCTGGAGCCCAGCCTCGATACTCCATCGTGGTTTGGTGTGACACCGGGCGGAAGTTGGAGCGCAGGGTGACCCTTCGGCGCGCGAAATCGTTGAAGGAGCCGGCCGGCAGGGTGTATCCTCCTGCCGGTCCATCCCCCCGGCGGATCTCCCGGCGCCTATCAGGAGACTGTCGCATGCCCGCACGTCCGTCGGCCCGATCGTTCCTCGTCTATCTGTGCACCGCCCTGGCAGCCGTCCTCTCCGTGCTCACGTCGGCGCCGCACGCGTCCGATGCGGTGCCGACGCCGGCCGAAGCCAATGCCCTCTTCCAGAGGCAGGACTGGGCCGCCGCCGCGAGCGCCTACGAGGCTATCTCGCAGGCCCATCCCCAGAACGCCATGGCATGGTTCCGGCTCGGCAGCGCGCGTCATGCACAGGGTCAGTACGCAGAGGCCGTCGAGGCGTGGTTGAAGGCCTCCAAGCTGGGCGGCAACCCTGCCGTACCCTACAACCTGGCCTGCGCCTACGCGCGGATGGGGGACAACCCCAAGGCCTTCGAGTGGCTCGAGAAGTGGATAAGCTCCGGGTCGGCCCGGCCCGAAGCGATGGAGAGCGATCCCGATCTCGCCTCGCTGAAAGGAGATCCCGGCTTTGCCGCGGTGCAGGAGAAGGCTCGCCGCGCCGCGAAGCCCTGCGCCTACCGCCCCGAGGCCCGGCAGTTCGACTTCTGGGTGGGCGAGTGGGACGTCGTGACGGCACAGGGAAACCAGCCAGCCGGCTCCAGCTCCGTGCAGCTCATCCTCGGAGACTGCGTGCTCTTCGAGAACTGGACTGCGACCCTGGGCGGAAGCGGCAAGAGCTTCAACATCTTCAACGCCGTCCGTGGAAGGTGGGAGCAGACATGGGTGACTGATCGCGGCAACGTGACGGAATACCGCGACGGTCAGCTCAGGGGGAACGCGCTGACGATGGTCGCTGACGCGCCGCAGCCCGACGGGACGCACCAGCTCCAGCGCATGACCTTCGAGAACCTGGGGCCCGATCGCGTGCGCCAGAGCGGGGATACGTCTAACGACGGCGGGACGACCTGGACGCCGTCATTCGATCTGACCTACTTGAGGAAGAAGTAGCGGGGCACGGCCCCCGCTCAGGAGTGTGAATCGTTGCTGCACATGCTCATCCGGCATCAGGTCGCGAACTTCGAAGCCTGGAAAAAGGTCTACGATGATCACGCGGGAGCCCGCAAGGCGGCCGGGCTCAAGGAACTGCATCTCTGGAGGAACATCGAGAACTCCAGCGAAGTCGTAGTGCTGTTCGAAGCGGCGGACATGAACAAGGCCAAGAAGTTCATCATGTCGAAAGACCTCGCGGGCAATATGACCAGGTCAGGTGTTCGGGGCCAGCCAGAGATCATCTTCCTGGGCAAGTGATTCGATCATGCCTCTGACCGGTTTCAACCCGGCCGTGCGGCGCTGGTTCGAGGGCCGCTTCGGGGCCCCCACCGGACCCCAGGTCGAGGGATGGCCCCTCATCCGAGCCGGGCGGAACACGCTCATCGCCGCCCCGACTGGAAGCGGCAAGACTCTCGCGGCCTTCCTGTGGGCCATCGACGGTCTGCTGGCGCGGGGCGCCGATCTTCCGGCCGAGACCTCGATCCTCTATGTCTCGCCCCTCAAGGCTCTGGCCAACGACGTCCGGCTGAACCTGACGGGGCCTCTCGAGGAGATCCGCGGGCTGGATCCGGCCCTGCCTGAAGTCCGTGTCCTCGTCCGTTCCGGAGACACGCTGCCGTCGGCCCGGGCCGCGATGACGCGCAACCCGCCTCACATCCTCGTGACGACCCCCGAATCGCTCTACATCATGCTGACGAGCGCCGGGGGGCGCGCGATGCTGGCCGACGTGCGCACGGTGATCGTGGACGAGATTCATGCCGTAGCGGGCACGCGGCGAGGGGCGCACCTCGCGCTTTCGCTCGAGAGGCTCGAATCGCTGGCGGGCGTGCCGCTTCAGCGGATCGGGCTCTCCGCGACGCAGAAGCCGGTCGAGAACGTGGGACGGCTGCTCGTGGGCGCGGAGCGCGAGTGCGCGATCGTGGACACGGGCCACCGGCGCGAGATGGACCTTGCGGTGGAGATCCCGGGCTCGCCCCTCGAGACGGTCTGCTCCCACGAGACGTGGGAGGAGATCTTCACCCGCATGGCCGCTCTCATCCAGGAGCACCGCAGCACCCTTCTCTTCGTCAACACGCGCAAGATGGCCGAGCGCGTGGCGGCCAGGCTCGCGGGGCTGCTCGGGGCCGACGCCGTCACGAGCCACCACGGGAGCCTCTCGCGGGAGCGGAGGCTGGAGGCCGAGCGGCGGCTGAAGGCCGGGGAGCTGCGGGCGCTCGTGGCCACGGCGTCGCTCGAGCTGGGGATCGACATCGGCGACGTGGATCTCGTCATCCAGGCGGGTGTCACTCCCTCGATCGCGGTCCTGATCCAGAGGGTCGGGCGCGCCGGCCACGGGCCGCAGCGCACGCCCAAGGGGAGGGTCTTCCCGCTGACGCAGGACGACCTCGCCTGCGCGGCGGCCTTGATGCTCGCGGTGCGGCGCGGGGATCTCGATCGAACGCCGGAGGCGCCAGGCTCCCTCGACATCCTCGCGCAGCAGGTCGTCGCCGAATGTGTGGCCGGAGCGTGGGATGAGACGGCGCTGTTCGAGTCGTTCCGGCGCGCGTGGCCCTATCGTGAGCTTCAGCGGAGCGACTTCGATGACGCGGTCGGCCTGCACACGGGAGGGCGCGCGGCGCTCCTCCATCGTGATGGGGTGGGCGGCCGGCTGATGGCGACGCGCAGGGCGCGACTCGTGGCGCTGACCTCCGGGGGCGCGATCCCGGACACGGCCGACTACCGCGTCGTGCTGCAGCCCGAGGAAACGCTCGTCGGGACGCTCAACGAGGACTTCGCCATCGAGGCGAACGTGGGGGACATCTTCCAGCTCGGAAACCTCTCGTGGCGGATCCTCAAGGTGGAAACGGGCGTGGTCCGAGTCGCCGACGCAGGGGGCGCGCCGCCCACGATCCCCTTCTGGCTCGGAGAGGGCCCGGCCCGCACGGCGGAGCTGAGCGAGGCGCTGTCGGTAGTGCGCGAGCGCGGGGTGGAAAGTGAGAGATCCGCGCGAGGTACAGAGCAGGACTCAGTCGAACGAGCAAGTCAGGGCCGGGATGGCGTTCCATCCGAAGGTGGGACCCCTCGATCCAGGAATGTGAGTGAGCTTGGTGAAGGAGTAGCGAAACCCTCTAGTGATCACGTCGTTGGGCAGGGCACGGCCTGGCTCAGGGATGAGTGCGGGCTGGGGGAGGGCGCAGCCGCGCAGCTCGCTGCGTATCTTTCGGAAGGATCTCGTGCGCTCGGCGCGGTTCCAACGCGACGGCGGATCATTGCGGAGCGCTTCTTCGACGAGTCGGGAGGGATGCAGCTCATTCTGCACTCCCCGCTGGGTGGGAGAATCAACCGGGCCTGGGGGCTCGCGCTTCGCAAGCGATTCTGCCGGTCGTTCGGATTCGAGCTGCAGGCGGCGGCCAACGAAGAGGCCATCCTGCTCTCGCTCGGGCCGCAGCACAGCTTCCCCCTCCGCGAGGTCTTCGACTACCTCAAGCCCGAGACGGCGCGCGACGTCCTGGTGCAGGCGGTCCTGCCATCGCCGCTCTTCACGACGCGGTGGCGCTGGAACGTCGTGCGCTCGCTGGTCCTGTCGAAGACGCGCGGGGGCGCCCAGCGCGTGCCGGCGGCGCTCCTCCGGATGCGCGCCGAGGATCTCCTCGTGGGGGCTTTCCCGGAGATGCTCGCCTGCGGCGAGACCCTTCCGCCCGGGGATCTTCCGGTGCCGTGGGAGCATCCCCTCGTCCGGCAGACCCTGGAGGACTGCCTGCACGAGGCGATGGACGTCGAGGGCTTCGTTGAAGTGCTGCGCAAGCTTCGGGAAGGATGCATCGAGATCGTCGCGGTGGACACGCCCGCGCCGTCGGCCTTCGCCCGGGGGATCCTCAACGCGATGCCGTGGGCCTTCCTCGACGACGCGCCTCTGGAGGAGCGCCGGGCGCGGGCGGTGGCGTCGCGCAGGGGCCTCGACGCGCGCCTGGCCGACGGAGTCGGCGCGCTCGATCCCGAGGCGGTCGCGCGGGTGAAGGAGGAAACCTGGCCCCAGCCCGAGAACGAAGAAGAGGTCCACGAGGCGCTCGGGTGGATGGGCTACGTCACCGAGGAGGAGGCGCGTCGGTCCGGGTGGACGGCGTGGATCGAAATCCTGATGGCTGCGGGTCGCGTGCGGGTGGAAACCGTTCCTCTGCTCGTTGTCGAGAAGACAGACCTCGAGAGCATTCACTCAGCCGAGCGATTGGCCGTGGGGAGAGCTTCCGCTGCGGGACCTGCGCAAGCCGGCGCGGATCAGAGCGCGCCTGCGTATGCCGCGCTTGTCGAGGGGCGTCCCTTCGCCGGGGACCGACGTGAGGGAGGGTTGCGATACCTCGCTGTCGAGACCGCCTCCGGCGCTGCTGCCATTCTGCGCGGGCGTCTCGAGGCTCTCGGGCCGGTTGTCGTGGGGGAGGAGATTGAGCAGGGGCTGCCTGCTGAGCGCGTCGGCGAGATGGGCGCGCTCGAAGGCCAGGGTGTCGTGCTCCGGTGCAGGATTGGAGGACGCGAGGCCTGGTGCGAGCGCCGGCTCCTGGCGCGGATTCAGAGCTACACGATGGATCGGCTGCGCAAGGAGATCTCTCCAGTAAGCGCCGCCGACCTCTGGCGCTTTCTCGCTGTGTGGCAGCACGCGGATCAGGAGAAGCGCCTCGAAGGGCCGGAAGGCGTGGCCGAGGTCGCCCGCCAGCTCGCGGGCTTCGAGATCCCGGCCGCTGCCTGGGAAGGCTCCGTTCTCCCGGCGCGCGTGCGCGGCTACAAACCGGAATGGCTCGACCGGATCCTGCTCACAGGCGAGTGGGTATGGATGCGTCTCTGGGGGGAGGGTGCGACAGTTCCACGGACGACACCTCTTACTCTGCTGCCCGCCGCGGACCTCGACGCGTGGCTGGAGCTGCGTGGAACGCGAGCGTCGGCAGCGAGCTCGACCGCGAGCCCGGCGGCGTCAACCGCGGAGGAGAGCAAAACCCCAAGCGCAGTGGCGGGTCCGATGCCTGCGTTCACAGCAGAGGAGGGATCGACCCTCCTGGCGATCCCCGCAGTGAGATCGGATTCGAATGCAGCCGCGCTCCCGGTCGCCAATCCAGCTCCGAGTCCGACCGTTGGCCCGGCGCCGCTCTCTGCGCACGGTGCCTCACTGCTCGAGGTACTGGAGCGGAGAGGCGCCCTCTTCACCCGCGATCTCGCCCGCGAAGCGGGGCCCCTGTCCGATCATCTGGAAATGGGGCTCGCCGAGCTGATCGCCCGGGGTCGGATCACCTGCGACTCGTTCAGCGGGATGCGAAGGCTCATCAAGCCGCGGCGGGGCCGCGACGCGGACGCGCGGCGTCCACGGGGCGCACGCCCGGCCGACGTGAGGCCCGCGGGCCGGTGGAGCATCATCCCGGAGGTGGCTGGCACCGCGCCGGCCCCAACGACCCAAGCTGCTGGCCGTCGGTCAATGAGTGGGGCCACCGGCTTGGAGAAGGCGAGCGCTGCTGCGGGTCGTTTGCCGGAGGCGATGAATCGCTCGGGGCTGAGTCAGGCGCCCAGTCGTCTGCCTCAGATGGTCAATCGCTCCGCGGCTGCTGGTGCGCCCGGCCGCACGGTGGGCGCGCCCGTGGAGCCGCCCGAACGGCTCGTCGATCTCGTCGCGAGGCAGCTTCTCCGGCGATATGGCGTCGTCTTCAGGCGGCTGCTGGAACGCGAGAGGATTCCTGTGCCGTGGCGTTACCTGGTGCGAAGCCTGAGGCGGATGGAGCTGCGGGGCGAGATCCGTGGCGGCCGCTTCGTGGGGGGCTTCTCCGGAGAGCAGTTCGCTCTGCCCGAGGCGATCCCGCTCCTGCGAGAGGTCCGCCGCCGCGAGGCGGCAGCGCCCGTTCACGTTTCGGCCGCCGACCCCCTCAACCTCAGGGGCATTCTCACCCCCGAAGAGCGCGTCGCCTCCCTCGCCCGCCGACGCGTCGCCGTCGCTCCGCGTTGACGCCGGTTCCTGCCGGAGTCCTCCCGTTCAGGATCGAGGAGAACCCCGACAGATCTTCTGACCGCCGTTCAAGGTGACTCCCCCGGTTGGCCGCTCCTTCGATCCTCACCGAGGCCGACCGAACCCTCAGTGACGGGCCCAGCCCTCGACCCGGTAGTCCCAGAATCACCGGAAGGCTTCCTTCGGGTAGTAGCCGGGGACGATCGGCTGTTGGTCCGGCCGCACATCCTACAACGGAGCTCGGGACACCCCCTTTACTAGAAAAGTGGTGGCGCTACAACACACCCCGCGTCCGCGGTGGTCGTTTCGAACTTGGTGATGGCAAACGCGTTGGCGCCGATCACGCTGCCGGTCTGAAAGATGAAGTCGATCGCGTTAATCCCCTGGCCGGCGAAATCCTGTGTCACCATGAGTGGATTCCTGAAGTTCGAGAAGAGAAAATCCACACAGAAGGGATTCCCCGCGAAGGGGATGGGGTCCAGGTTCAGTCCGTCCTGGAAGTAGGGGTTCAGTGGTCCCTGGAACACCAAGATATTGAAGTTCAGAACCAGGCTGGCCGAATCGAAGGTCACTCGAAACCGGTCGCAGCCGGTCGGGTAATACCCCAACGGCGTGAAAACGCCGTTCTTGTCGACGCCGTATTCGACATCCAGGCGGAAGTACTCCCTCACCCCCATCGTCACTACCAGAGGACCGCCTTTGTCGATGTCCATCTCCGCGGGCTGCAGAAACTGGTTCCCTCCGATCAGAAAAACCGTTTCCCGGATGCCGCCGAGCATCGATCCTGGTTTGATATCCGTCGAAAATGTGTTTGGGGTGCGCAGGCTGGCGCGTACCTTTCCTGAAGTAAAATCGTCGATCACTTGGCACTGCGCCCAAGCCGCCGGCATGGCCAAGCACATCAAGAACAACAGAATCGCAACTTTCCGCATGTTAGTTCTCCTTTTAGCTCTCCTTTGGCTAGCTCGGATTATTCACGAGGCCTGAAAACGGCGATTTCTCTTTGTGATAGAAAGCGGTCGCCAAACTGCATTTCTGCCGCGCGGAGGCCTCGCAATGCGGGATCCTACCACGCGACCGTGTGATCTGTTCCCCGATATTTCCTGAGGCTCGCCTCCCGAGGGTGTGATCATCTCGAAAAACCGGCACACGGTGTCGGCGCCGCGGCGCGGGAGTCTCCCTGTGTCGAGATCGGCCTGCCAGTTGGCGTCACTCCGCTCAAGGCCACGGTCCAACGCCGCGGATCTCCTGTCGCCTTGACGATTCAGAAGCGCCAGGCGGGCAGACTTTTTCGTGGGGTCGGATGTATTCCGAGTGGGACCTCGGATGGGCGTGCACGTGTCTACGGCGGCGCCGGGTAGCGGGCTCGCCCGAAGCGCAGGTGCCCACCGCGGCACTGCACGTGTCTGCGCCGATGTGAGGTCGGCGAGGGAGGCAACCGTGTGATCGGAGCAGCAGCGCGACAGTCGTTGCGGATGCGTGCAGGACTCGGCCTGGAGTCGCTCTTTAACAATTTGAGTTGTGTCACGGCGCCGGATGCACCGAAGGCCCCCGGGGAGACGTGCCCGCTCGCCTCCGCCGGAGCCTGTTCGGGGACTTGCCTCGAACCGTTGGGGACGCATTCTCGGACCGCAGGCACTTCCCGAGAGTCCCGACGATCGTTCCGGGCTCGCCGCGCGCGAGGGACGCCGGGTTTCGCTTGCCCGATAGCCTCATAGTCGTTGTGGCGCGCTAACATACCAATTTCCTTGACTCTGCATATACGACATCTACATTGCGAACGTTCGTACCGAGCAGCGAGCACGAGGCGCGCTGCCGATTCGGGAGTCTCCACGGCAACCCGCATCCGGCAATCCCGGAGGTGTCGGGCCCCGGCCGGATTCGGAGGAAGGAGGAGGATGGTGTCCATGAAGAATGTACTTGGGCTCGTGGCGGTCTGCGGACTGGCACTGAGCCCGTCGTTCGCCGCCGCCGGCGCGAAGGATCCGGATCTTGCTCTCAGCGTCGACGTCAAGGAAGAGGTCTCGATCCCCGACGAGCAGGGCAACGTGAAGGTCATCCACCGCGAGGTGGAGATGGCCGACCCTGGTGACGTGCTCGTCTACACGCTGACCTACAAGAACGTCGGCAAGGCCTCAGTGCCCGACGCCGTCGTCAACGATGCCGTCCCCGAGGGGACGATCCTCCTTCCCGGGAGCGTCCGGGGGGACAAGACCACGGTGACCTTCAGCGTGGACGGGGGGAAGAGCTACGTCTCCTTCCCGGCACGACTCCAGGTGGCCGCGGCAGGTGGCGGGCCCGTCGAGAAGCCCGCGCCCCCCGAAGCCTACACGCACATCCGCTGGACGGCGCGATCCCCCATGGCTCCCGGCGAGTCTCGCACGGTTTCCTTCAAGGTCATCGTGCGCTGACCCGCCGCCGCGCGTAGGCGCGGCCACGCATCTGCCCCGGGGTCCCTGCCTCGGGTCTCATCGCCAACGCGGACGGCCGAAGTGTGCGCCGCCGCACATCTGACAACGACCGAACGACCCACGGAAGGAGTGAATGCGCATGCGACAGCCCGTGACACGTGCCGCGATCCTCACGGCGCTCGTGGCCCTCGTGAGCGTGTCCCACGCTCTGGCCGTGGGGACGCCGGCGGGGACCGTCATCAGCAACCAGGCTACGGTGACCTACACCGACTCGAATGGAAACCCTCTGAGTGTTGCTTCCAACGTCGTCTCGACGACCGTGAGCCAGGTGGCCTCCGTCACCGTGGCTCCCGACCGGGCCGGAAACGCGGACCCGGGCGACACCATCTGGTACGCCCACCAGGTGTCGAACGGAGGCAACGGCAGCGACACGATCAACCTGACCGCGGTGAGCAGCAACGGCTGGATCACCGCCCGCTACAGCGACAACAACGGCAACGGTGCCTTCGACGCCGGTGACACGCCCTTGACCGACACGAACGGCGACAGCGTGGTCGACACGGGCGCGATGGCCGCCGACGCCGTGAGGAACATCCTCGTGGCGGTGACGGTTCCCCCGGGGACGGCCGATGGCACCGTGGACACGATGACGGTGACCGGCACCTCGGTCTTCAACGGCGCCGTCTCCGATATCGCCACCGACACCACGACCGTGACCGCACCCGACGTCACCGTCGTGAAGAGCGTCAACCCGGCCGGACCGCAGATTCCGGGGACGACGCTCACGTACACGATCGTCGTGACGAACAACGGCACGGCGAATGCCAGCAGCGTCGTGCTCACGGACAATGTCCCGGCGAACACGACCTACGTTGCGGGCTCGCTCACGCTGAACGGCGTCAGCAAGACCGACGCGGGCGGTGATGACGAGGGGGACCACAACGCCACCACTCCGGGCGCCGTGACGGTCGATGCGGGGGTCCTGATCCCGACGGCAACGGCGACCATCTCCTTCCAGGTGGTGATCAACTAGCCCGTCGAGGGCAGGCAGTCCTGTGAGGCGGCGGCCGCGCGAGCGGCCGCCGCCGTCAGCCTCGCGACCCCACACCATCGAGGAGGGCACCGTGAGCTCGGAGGTCCGGGCCACCGCCGGCCGGTCCGTCGTTGAGAGCGCACGGAAGAACGCCCGGAGCCGAGTCGTCCTTCTCGGCATCCTCCTCCCTGTCAGCGCATCCTTATTAGTGCAGACGCAGCCAGGCGCGGCGACGATCGTCAACGTGGCGGAGGTTTCGGCGCGCAGCTCGCCTTCAGGCGCGCCAATCGTCGCGACGAGCAATCCGGCCATGACCGACGTCGCGGCCGTCCCGATGGTGCTCTCGAAGCAGGTGAGCCCGGCCGGGATCGCCGGGCCGGGTGACACGCTCGTCTACACGCTCGCCTTCGGGAACCCCTCCGCCTCCGCATTGACGAACGTCGTGCTCGTCGACCCTCTCGATCCCCTCATCGACTCGGTCAGCGCCGTGACGACGGGCTCCGTGCCCGACACGGGCTCGGGGACGGGGGTGATCTCATTGACAGGACTCTGGGATCCCGTGACCAGGGAGGTGAGGTGGGCGATCCCGGTTCTGGGGCCGGGGTCGAGAGGGGAAGTCCAGTTCCACGCGAGGCTCTCGCCGGCGATGACGGGAGAATCGATCGTCGTGAATGCCTTCCAATCGTCCTCGGACCAGGACCCCAACGGCGTCACATCCCCGGCGGTCCAGAGCACGGTCGTGGCCCCGGCGCTGTCCCTCTTCCTCGCCACCGCGAGGGAGCGCGTGGAGATCGGGGACGTCGTCGGCTTCGAGATCCGCGTGGGCAACTCCGATCCATCGCTCGATCTCTTCGGCGCCACCGTCACGCTGAGGCTGCCGGAGGGCTTCCGCTACGTCGAAGGAACCCTCTCCGCGGCGGGCAGGTCGATCGCCTCTCCGGCCCTCGCCGGCAGGGGGCGTACTGTGGAGGCCGCGGTGGGGAACCTCCCCCCCGGCGAGAGCGTGGTTCTGAGCCTGGCGGCGACCGCTGCTCCTTCCGCGGAGAGGGGCGAGCTGAAAGCGAAGGCGACGGCCGAGGCGGTGACGGGCTCGGGGACCCCCGTGATCGCACAGCCTTCGTCCACGCAGCTTCGCCTCGTCGAAGGGCTCTTCTCGTCGCAAGCCGTGATCGCAGGGAGAGTCTTCGCCGACGCCGATGGGGACGGCACCTGGTCGCCGGGAGATCCCGTGGTTCCAGGCGCGCGCCTCTTCCTGGAGGACGGGACGCAGGTGATCACGGACGTCGCCGGGAAGTACCACATCGAGGGGATCCGTCCGGGCCTCCACGTCCTGAAGCTGGATCCCGAGAGCGTTCCCGAGAGCATGCCGGGCACCGCCTCGTGGCTCCGCGCCTCGGGCTCGACGGGCGTCCAGTTCGTGGACCTGGGGGCAGGGGATCTCTTCAAGGCGAACGTAGCGCTCACGGGCGAGCCTGCGGCGCTGGCGGCCCTCGAGATCCAAGCCGGTGACGAGGGCGCAGAGTCGAGCTCGATCGAGGCCGGGGGGGAACGTGCGGTGAAGACCCCGCTCCCGCTGATCCTGGCCGCGGCGATCTTCGAGCCCAAGAGCGCGGAGCTGCGCCCCGGAGCGGAAGAGCAACTGCAGGCGCTGGCTGATCTGATTGCGGAGATCGGAGGGAAGGGCTCCACGATCAGAGTGGTCTCGCGGGTCGATGGTGAAGTGCTCGGCGAGCGTCGGGCCTCGGTGATGGAGGGAATTCTCACGGCTTCGCTCGATCCGGAGCACGCGGGGCCGGCCGCAGGCTCTCCGCGCGCGGGAGCGCCTCCAGGAACGACGGCGGCCCTTTCCGAATCTCGCGGGCACGGAGGAGCTGTCATGACCGCCGGCAGCCTCTCTGACGACCAGCCGCCCGCGGCGGATATTGCGCTCGGGGCCGGGCCGGAACCGGATCCTGCCGAGGCGATCCTGAAAGCGCTCCCTCACGGGCTGCACCTGCTCTGCCCTCGCGACGGGGATCTCGTCGCCGTGGAGCGCATCGACATCGATGTTGCCTTCCCGACGGGCCACGCGATGCGGCTCGCCGTGAATGGCGAAACTGCGCCCGAGGATCGCATCGGTCTGCGGATGGAGACCTCCCTTTCGGGGATGTCTCTCCGCCGTTACATCGGAGTCGCGCTCCGCCCCGGCTCGAACGCGATCGAGGCGAGGTCGTCGCCGGAGGCCGGTCCGACCCTGGTCATGGAGATCCATGTCGATCGTGTCGGTGCCCCCTCGCTCCTGGTGGTCAGGGGGATCGGCGGAAGCTCCAGAGCGGATGGCCGCTCGCCGGGGCGCGCCGCGGTCCAGGTGCTCGACGCGCGGGGCCACGCGGTGGCGGACGGGACGATGGTCACGCTCACGGCGGAGCGGGGAACGATTCTCGGCCGCGATGCGGATCCGGTCGCTGAAGGCTTCCAGGCGGCCACGACGGAGGGCATCGCAGCCGTCCGGCTCAGCCCGGCGACGGAGGGCGAGAGCCGCCTGCTGACGGCACGGTCGGGGGAGGCGATGGGGGAGGCGGAGGTCCGCTTCGAGCCGGAGCTGCGGAAGTGGATCCTGGCGGGAGTGGGAGAGGCCGGCTGGTCCGCGAACGGCAACGCCCTGCATGCCGATCAGCTCGCGCGGGACCTCTCGGCCGGCGACGATGCGGGCGCCCGGATGGCGCTCTTCGCTCGCGGCCGCATCGGCGAGAAGGACCTGGTCAGCGTCGCGTGGGACACCGACAGGCAGCGAAACGAGGATGTTCTCTTCCGCGTCGAGGATCCGATGCGTCCCTTCCCCGTCTACGGAGACGCCAGCGCCGAGGTGCACACCGTGGAGAGCCAGGGCAAGCTCGCCCTCCGGTGGGAGCGTGAGCGCTCCATGGCGGCCTGGGGTGATTTCCACACGGGACTCACCGCGGCCGAGCTCGCCCGCTACGACCGGCCTCTCTCAGGCCTGCTGACGCACCTCGAGTCTCCCCGCTTCACGCTCGACAGCTTCGGGGCCACGACGCCCCAGACGCAGCGCACCGACGAGATCCCGGCCGAGGGCTCCTCGGGCCCCTACCGTCTCTCGCGCAGCGGGGTCGTGGCCTACAGCGAGAGAGTCACGGTCCAGGTCCGCGACCGGCTCCACACGGAGCGCGTCCTCGCCGAGAGCCCGCAGAGCCGCTTCAACGACTACGACATCGACTACGGCGCCGGGACGATCCTCTTCCGCTCGCCCGTGGACTCCCGCGACGCGGGCTTCAACATCGTGACGATCGTGGTCAGCTACGAGGTGGCCGATGCGGCCGGCTCGAACCTCGTGGCCGGCGGCCGGCTGGGTTACCGCGCCGGCGCGCGGCTGGAGATCGGGGGCAGCGCGGTCCACGAGGAGCGCGAGGGCAAGGATTTCCTCCTGACCGGGGCCGACGTCACCATGAGACCCTGGTCCGGCGCCTCGGTCAGGGCGGAGTATGCGGGGACCTCCGACGCCTCGGGGAATGCCGGAGCCTGGGCGGTGCGCCTCCACTCGCCGCTCGGCCCGAACGCCGGGCTCGGCGCCTACGTCCGATCCGTTCCGGAGGACTATTCGAACCCCTCGCTGAGCGGAGCGTCGGAGATTGGATCGCGCAAGAGCGGATTGGAGCTGAGAGCCACCCTGCCCGACGGCTCCCGCCTCCTCGGCGAGGCTTTCCAGCAGGAGCAGGAGGTGCTTTCGACCTCGCGCAGCTCGGCGGCGCTGGGCTGGGAACGCCCGGCGGGTGCGGTCACCTGGGAGCTGGGAGGGCGCGGCGTGGAGGGCCCCGAGGAGGGATCGGGCGAGAGCATCGGCTCCGCTCTCGCGAAGGCAGGCCTTCGTGCACGCCTCTCACCCAGGCTCGACGGGAGCCTCCAGCGTGAGGAGATCGTCTCGGGCGGGACCGTGGCGGGCTACCCGACACGGACGACGCTGGGAGCCGGGTATCGCTTCAACGATCACGCGAGGGGCTTTCTGCGCCACGAGAACGACGAGAGCGATCTCACCGATCAGGCCCGCACCCTGCTGGGAGTCGAGGGGGCGCTCGGGGAGCACACGACTGTCGAGAGCCGCTACGCGCTCGAGGATGCGCTGAGCGGTGAGCGTGGCTACGCGACCCTCGGGGTCCGGGCGCGCGTGCCCCTCAGCGACGTCTGGACCGCGGATCTGCGCGCCGAGAGATCGCAGACGATGACGGGCGTCACCGCCCCGGATTTCACCTCCTTCACGGCCGGAGCGGAGTACCTGCCCGGCGGATCCAAGATGACCGGCCGTTACGAAGCACGCTTCGGCGAGGCGGAGGAGCGCCATCTCCTCACGACGGCCGGCGCGGTGCGCGTGTCGGCGGACCTCGTCCTCTTCGCCCGCAACCAGCTCAACCTGATCCGGCCCGATCTCGCCGACAGCCGATTCGACGCGGACGGCCTCCTCGGGCTGGCCTACCGGCCGCTCGGTGCCGACCGATTGAACTGGCTCGGCAGGCTCGAGGCGACGCGGGGGGCGGCGCTGCCGGGCGGGGGGACGAGCCTCGCGACCGCGCCGGCCGCGAGGGCCTTCCTGGGCGTCTTCGAGGCGAACTATGAGGCAGTCCCCCGGTGGCACCTGCTCGGCCGGTACGCGGGCCGCTACGCGCGCGATGACTCTCCAGCCTCCTCGATACGCACCTGGACCGAGGTCTGGGAGGCGGGGACGATGTTCGACGTGGGGCGAAGGATGACCGCGGGGCTCTCGGGGCGCCTTCTGCGGCAGCCCTCCACGGGTACGGAGGCGACGGGGGTCGGAGTGGAGAGCGGGCTGATGGTTGCGCGGGATCTCTGGCTCGTCGCGGGCTACAACGTGACCGGCTTCAGCGACGATCAGTTCCCGGACGGCAACGAGCGCTCGCAAGGGCCCTTCATCTCACTGCGCTTCAAGTTCGACGAGAACCTGATAGGCGGCCTCGTGGGAAGTCCTGGGAAGGAGGCAGCGCCGGAATCGACGCTCGCCGCGACGCCTGTGGGCGCCTCGGTCAGCTCCGGGCCGGCTCCGGGGTGCCGGTGACGAGCGGCTGTCCCGAGGTCTTCCAGGCTTCGATGCCTCCCTCGAGGTCGCCGTCGATCGCCAGCCCCGCCTCCATCAGGAGGCTGGCCGCGATGCTCGATCGGTAGCCGCTGCCGCAGTGGAGGACGACCTCCCGATCTTGCGGCACCTCTCCCGCGCGCTCGCGAAGCTCGGGCAGAGGGATGTGGAGGCTTCCGGCGATCCATCTCTCCGCGCGCTCTCCCGGGGCACGTACGTCCAGGACGAGCGGGGGCGTGGAGGAGCCCATCCCGTCGGCGAGGCCGGCCGGGCTCCATCGGCGGAAGCGGCCCACGAGGTCTTCGCGATCTTCGAGGGCGCGGAATCCACCTTCGAGATAGCCCTCAATCCTCTCGAGGCCGACACGCGCCAGCCGGACCAGCACCTCCCGTTCCTGCCCGGGCTCGGCGACGATCACGAGCGCGTCGCCGGGATCGAGGATCGTTCCCGCCCAGGCGGCGAACCTGCCTTCGAGGCCCACGTTGATCGAGCCGGCCAGGTGGCCCGCGGCGAAGGCCCCCGGGGATCGCACGTCGAGCACGCGGACGCCCCGGCCCCGCATCGAGAGGACCTCGCCGATCGAGAGCGGGGTCAGCCCGCGGCGCAAAGTCTCGTCCAGCAGAGGATGCACCTCGCGGTTGAGGCGGGCGTCGTGGCCGAAGTAGCGCGGCGTCGGCGGCAGCCCCGCGATCATGAGCTGGATGAACTCCTCACGGGACATGGGCTGCAGCGCGTAGTTCACCTGTCGCTGCCTCCCGATCGTGGAGGAGGTCTCGCGGCCCAGGCTCTTCCCACAGGCGGAGCCCGCCCCGTGGCCGGGGTAGAGGATCGTCTCGTCGGGAAGCGGTAGGAGCTTGCTCCTGAGCGAGTCATAGAGGCGCCCCGCGAGATCCTCGGCGGTCACCCCGCGGCTCGCCATCAGATCGGGGCGGCCCACGTCGCCGACGAAGAGAGTGTCTCCGGTGAGGACCGCGTGGGGGCGCTCCGCGTCATGGGCGAGGTCGTAGACGAGGTAGCAGACGGACTCCGGCGTGTGGCCGGGAGTCGCCAGCGTCCGGATACGCACGTCTCCGAACTCGATCACGTCCCCGTCGGCGAGGGGCGTGAAGGGATACTCAGCCGTGGCGGCGGCGCCGAGGTGGATCGTGGCGCCGACCTTTCTCTGAAGTTCGAGGTGGCCCGAGAGGAAATCGGCGTGGAAGTGCGTCAGCAGAACATGGCGGATCGTGAGGCCCCGGCTCGACGCAACCTGGAGGTACTCGTCCACGTCGCGGCGGGGATCCACCACGGCCGCGATGCCGCTCTTCTCGTCGCCGATGAGGTAGGAGGCCTGCGAGAGGCATCCGAGGTAGTGCTGCTCGAGGATCATGAGGGCTCCAAACCTGTGGAATGTGGGCCAGGAGTCTGCGTGGTCATCATGGGTTGGCCGGGGGCCGGCTTGCGTCCCGGAGCTGGCGTAGCACAAATGGGAGGATGCCCCCGTGGCGGAAGTACTCCAGCTCCACGGGCGTGTCGATCCGGGCCACGACATGGAACTTCCGGGTCCCGCCCCCGGCGGCCATCGAGGTGACCTGGAGCTTTCCTCCGGGCTTCAGCCCGGAAGCGATCCCCGCGATGGAGTAGCTCTCCTCCCCGGTGAGTCCCAGGCTCGCGGCGCTGTCGCCTTCTACGAGCTGGAGGGGGAGGATCCCCATCCCGATCAGGTTGCTCCGGTGAATCCGCTCGAAGCTCTTCGCGATCACGGCTCGGATCCCCAGGAGAGCGGGCCCCTTGGCCGCCCAGTCCCGGGAAGAGCCGGAGCCGTACTCGCTCCCCGCGATAGCCAGAAGGGGGGTTCCCTCCTTCCGGTAGGCCATCGCGGCGTCGTAGATGCTCGTCGACTCGCCCGAGGGGAATCGCCGGGTCCACCAGCCTTCCTTCCCCGGCGCGAGCTGATTCTTGAGTCGGACGTTGGCAAAGGTGCCCCGGACCATGATTTCGTGGTTCCCCCGGCGGCTCCCGTAGGAGTTGAACTTCGCGGGCTCAACCCCGTGCTCGATGAGGTACCGGCCCGCGGGCGACTCCTTGGCGATGGAGCCCGCGGGGGAGATGTGGTCCGTCGTCACCGAGTCTCCCAGCACGACGAGGACGCGCGCCCCCTCGATGTCGGAGAGCGGGTGCGGCTCGGGCGGCAGATCCTCGAGGAAGGTGGGCCGCCGAACGTAGGTCGAATCGGTGTCCCAGGCGAAGCGCTCACCCTCCGGGGCGGGCAGCGCGCGCCAGCGCTCATCGCCTTCGAAGACGCGCGCGTACTGGCTCGAGTACATCTCGGTCTTGACCGCGCGCCGCGTGGTCTCGCGGATCTCCTCCGAGGAGGGCCAGATGTCGCGCAGGTAGACCGCCTTCCCGTCCCGGTCCTTCCCGAGGGGCTCCTTGTACAGATCGATGTCCATGCGACCTGCGAGCGCGTAGGCCACGACGAGCGGAGGGCTCGCCAGGTAGTTGGCCCGCACGAGGGGATGGATGCGGCCTTCGAAGTTGCGGTTGCCCGAGAGCACGGCCACGGCGACGAGGTGGCGGTCCTGAATCTCCCGCGCGATCTCCTCGGGGAGCGGGCCGCTGTTGCCGATGCAGGTCGTGCAGCCGTAGCCCACGAGGTGGAACCTCAGCGCCTCCAGATCGGCGAGGAGCCCCGCCTCCTTGAGGTAGTCGGTGACGACCTTGGAGCCGGGCGCGAGGCTCGTCTTCACCCAGGGCCGCGATCTCAGGCCCTTCCGAGCCGTGCCCGATCCCTCCGTTCCGAGCGGCCGTCGCCTCCCCCTTCTCCCCGGCGAGCGACGGCAGCGCCTCGAGGAAGGCCGATCCGGCGCGATCGAGAGAGACCCTGTCCTGAGGCCGCCTCGGGCCTGCGAGCGAGGGGACGACGGTGCCGAGGTCCAGCTCCACCGTCCTCGTGAAGATGGGATCCGGCGATCCCGCAGTGCGGAAGAGCCCTTGCGCCTTGCAGTAGGCCTCCACGAGAGCCACCCGCGAGGGGGCCCGCCCCGTGAATCTCAGATACTCGAGCGTCTCGGCGTCCACGGGGAAGAAGGCACAGGTGGATCCGTACTCGGGGGCCATGTTCCCGAGCGTGGCCCTGTCGGCGAGCGAGAGGCTTCCGAGACCGTCGCCGTAGAACTCGACGAACTTGCCCACCACGCCCTTCTCCCGGAGCTTCTGTGTCACGGTGAGGACGAGATCCGTCGCCGTCGCGCCCTCCGGGAGCGTACCGGTGAGCTTGAAGCCGACGACCTCACGGACCAGGAGGCTCATGGGCTGGCCCAGCATGGCCGCCTCGGCTTCGATGCCGCCCACGCCCCAACCCAGGACTCCGAGCCCGTTCACCATCGTGGTGTGGCTGTCGGTCCCGACGAGCGTGTCCGGATAGGCGACCTTCGAGGCGCCCATTCCGGGCGCGCCGTCCGCGTCGAAGACGACGCGGGCGAGGTGCTCGATGTTGACCTGGTGGACGATGCCGGTGTTGGGGGGCACGACGCGGAAGTTGGCGAAGGCCTTCTGCCCCCAGCGCAGGAAGACGTACCTCTCGCGGTTCCGCTCGTACTCGAGGCCGGCGTTGATCTCCGGGGCCCGGAGGCTGCCGAATGCGTCGACCTGGACGGAGTGATCGACCACCAGCTCGGAGGGGAGCAGCGGATTGATCCTTCCCGGATCGGCGCCCATGGCCGCGAGAGCGTCCCGCATCGCCGCCAGGTCCACGATGGCCGGGACGCCGGTGAAATCTTGAAGCAGCACTCGCGCCGGCATGAAGGGGATCTCGGCGCTGGAGCCGCCCCCTCCATCCCACCGCGCGAGGGCCTCCACGTGCTCGGGCAGGTAGACCCTCCCGTCCTCGTTACGCAGGAGGCTCTCT
Source organism: uncultured Acidobacteriota bacterium (assembly GCA_964568735.1). Lineage (GTDB taxonomy): Bacteria > Acidobacteriota > Polarisedimenticolia > JACPZX01 > JACPZX01 > CAZMRF01. Next base: position 4,228 of record CAZMRF010000044.1, on the reverse strand, counting down.
AGGAGAATGCGGATGCAGAAGGGGAGGCGCCCGACGCCGAAGCCCGCGCGCTCGAGGGCCTCCAGGCTGAAGTATGAATAGCCCTGGCCGCTCGATTCGAAGCGGGCGCTGGTCGAGAAGCTGTCGCGGCTCATGGTGGTCATGGTATCACCGCGTTCCGCCTCGAAGCATGCGGGCCTGCGGGGGTAGCCGCTTCAGGCCCGCTCGCGGAGCTGACGGCGGGCCTGGAGCCTGTCCCCCTCGGCGAGAACCCGCGCGAAGAACATCTTCCCGGCCGCCGTCTGGACGACGCTCGTGATCATGACCTCCACGGTCCGGCCGATCTGCTTGGCCGCGCCGTTGATCACCACCATCGTGCCATCGTCGAGATAGGCCACTCCCTGGTCGGGCTCCTTGCCCTCCTTGACGATGTAGACCTTCATCGTCTCCCCGGGGAGGACGACGGGCTTCAGCGAGTTCGCTAGCTCGTTGATGTTGAGCACCTCGATGCCGCTGAGCTGCGCGACCTTGTTGAGGTTGAAGTCGTTCGTGACGATGCGGGCGCCGATGCTCCGCGCCAGCTCGATCAGCTTCTGATCGACCTCGCGGACATCGGGGAAATCCGTCTCGGTCATCTGCACGTCCAGGTCGGGGTTCTTCTTGATGCGCTGGAGGATGTCCAGACCCTTGCGCCCCCGGTTCCTCTTGAGCGGATCGGAGGAGTCGGCGACGAGCTGCAGTTCGCGCAACACGAACTGAGGCAGGACGAGAGTGCCATCGAGGAAGCCCGTCTCGGCGACGTCGGCAATCCGTCCGTCGATGATCACGCTGGTGTCGAGGATCTTGAGGCTCCGCGCCTCATGGGCCGAGTCGGTGAAGAGGGAGCGGAAGACCCCCGGCCTGAAGTTCCGGGACTTGGCGGCTCCCACGGCGCCGCCCGCGTAGGCCAGCAGCAGCAGGGCGACGGGACGGAGCAGATCGACCGACAGGCCGGCGAGGTTTCCGGTCCCGCCGGGCGCGAGGATTCGCAGAACCACGAAGCCAAGGATGCAGCCTGTGAGTGCGCCGGTGACGGTGCCCAGGAGCATCCGCATCGGGATCCGGCGCAGCCGCCACTCGGCGAAAACCGCGAGGATCCCCAGCAGCACGCCTCCCGCGCCGTGAGCGAGCGGGCCGGCCCAGGGCTCGGGGCCCGCAAGCTGGAAGGGCGAGAGGGCCCCGGCGAGGAGGCCGCACAGGGCGACGAAGGCGACGCGGGCTGCGGTTTCGTACATCACATCATGCTTCCAGATTGTTCGCCCTGTTTCAAGGCAGGCAGCGCGGGAGGCTCACTTGAAGCGCGAGATCACCGGCCTTGAGGAGCCTTCTCCGAGGTAGATCCGGGGCACCCTCGGCCCTATACGGCAGAGCACTTCCCAGGGGATCGTGCGGCAGAGGCGGGCGTGCTCCCAGGCCGTGATCCACTCGTCGCCCTGGCGGCCCAGGATCGTGGCCTCGTCCCCCTCGGCGACCTCCGGGATGTTCGTCACGTCCACCGTCGTCAGGTCCATGCTGATCCTGCCCACGATGGGGGCACGCCGGCCGCGGATGAGTACGCGGCCGCCGTCGTAGAGCATTCGATCGAGACCGTCGTCGTACCCGACCGCGAGCGTGGCAATCAGGCTCTCCCGCGCCGTCGTGTAGGCGCCCCCGTAGCCGAGGTGAGTCCCCGGCGGCGCCTCCTTGAGCAGGATGACGCGCGTCCTGAACGAGAGGGCGGGCGTGAGATCGAGGACGGGGCTGACTTCGGCTGGTGAGATGCCGTACAGGGCGAGGCCCGGCCGCACCATGTTGAACCAGGTCTCGGGAGTGTTCAGCACGCCGCCGCTGTTGGCGACGTGCACGTACACAGGGGTGAGGCCTCGCCGCTTCACCTCCTGCAAAGCGAAGTTGAAGAGCCTGAGCTGCTCGGGGGTCGTGGGGCTGTCGGCCTGCTCGCCGCTCGCCAGCACCGTGTAGAGGCCCTCCAGCGCGGGACGCTTCAGGGCGGCGATCCGGTCGAGCGCCGGGCCCAGCTCCATTGCGGGGAATCCCAGCCGTCCCATCCCCGTGTCCACTTCCATGTGGAAGGGGATCGCCGACGGGAGGCGCCTGCCGGCTTCGAGCACCGCGGAGAGCGTGGCGGGCGAGTAGACGGAAGGCGTCAGCCTCGCCTCGACCATGAGGTGGATCTGGGAAGGATCGAAGGCTCCGAGCACGAGGATGGGGAGCTTGACGCCGGAGTGGCGCAGCTCGAGGCCCTCCTCGACCATGGCGACACCGAGGTAGTCCGCGCCTTCCATCTCGGCCCGGCGCGCGACGGCGACGGCGCCGTGGCCGTAGGCGTCCGCCTTGACGACGCAGAGCATCCGGCGCGAGGGTCCGATCCACTTCCGGATGGCCCGGACGTTCGAGCCGACGGCGTCGAGATCCACCTCCACCCACGTTGGCCTGCGCCCCTTCAGATGGGCTTCGACGGCGGGAAGGGTCGTGGTGATGGCGATCTCCTCTAGAGGATCGGCTCGTGGTCGCCGTGCGGAGGAAAGCCGCCTCCGGCGTTGAAGTCCGAATCCATCGGCGAGAACCCGCCGGCCATCCCCGACATGTCGGGGTTCTCGAACCGGGTGTACTCCCTGATGAAGACGAGCTCCACCTTGCCCGTGGGGCCGTTCCGCTGCTTCGCGATGTGGACTTCGGCGATCCCGCGGGCGTCGAGCTTGTCGGGCTTGTAGTACTCCTCCCGGAAAAGGAGCATCACGAGGTCGGCATCCTGCTCGATGGCTCCCGACTCCCGCAGGTCGGCGAGCTGCGGCCGGTGATCGCCCCCGCGCTGCTCCGGCGCGCGGGAGAGCTGCGAGACGGCGATGACCGGCACATCCAGCTCCTTCGCGAGCATCTTGAGGGACCGGGACATGTCCGAGATCTCCTGGTTCCGGTTCTCGAAGCGCTCGCGCCCGCGCAGAAGCTGCAGATAGTCGACGACGAGCAGGTCGATTCCATGCTCCATCTTGAGCCGGCGGGCCTTCGCGCGCATCTCGAAGATGGTGATCCCGGGGGTGTCGTCGATGTAGATGGGAGCTTCGACGAGCGCTCCGAAGCTGTTCTTGAGGTTCTCCCAGTCCCGGGGCTCGAGCTGACCCGTGCGGAGCCGGTGCGCGTCGACGCGCGATTGCCCCGTCAGAAGGCGGAGGAAGACCTGCTCGCGCGACATCTCCACCGAGAAAATGCCTACCGTCCGGCCGGAAAGCACGCCGGCGTTCTGCGCGATGTTGACGGCGAGGGCGGTCTTGCCCATGGAGGGGCGGCCCGCGATGATGACGAGGTCGCCGCGCTGGAGCCCCGAGGTCATCTCGTCGATCTTCTCGTAGCCGGTGGCGAGCCCGGTGATGAGTTCCCGGCGCTCGTGGAGACGGTCGATGTACGCGAGGGTGGGCGTCGCGACCTCGCGCACGTGGCTGAAGCCCGTGCGCAGCGAGCCCTCCGCGAGGAGCATGACCTCCCTCTGGGCCTCGTCGAGGAGCGTATCGGCCGTCTCTTCGGCCTCGTAGCAGCGGTTCAGGATCCGGCTGGCCGAGCCGATGAGGCCTCGGAGAACGGCCTTCTGGCGGACGATCCGGGCGTAGTGCTCGACGTTGGCGCTCCGGGGAACCCCGTCGACGAGGGAGGAGACATAGGCGGCGCCTCCCACCCTTTCCAGCTCTCCGGAGCGCGCCAGCTCGTCCCTGACCGTGATCAAGTCGATCGCGGAGTGCCGCTCGTTGAGCACGCTCATGGCGCGGAAGAGCGTGCGGTGGCCGTCGCGGTAGAAGTCCTCCTCCTTGAGGATCTCCTGCGCGAGGTGGATGAGCTTGTTCTCGATCAGGATCGCGCCCAGGACAGAGCGCTCCGCGTCGAGGTTGTGCGGGAGATTCCGTTCCAGAGTGACGTCCATCGTCCCGGCGTCGATGCGTGCCACCTGAAGCAGCGAGAATGTTGACGGGCCTGCGCCATGGATCGCGCGCGAGGCAGGAGGAGCCGGACTATAGCACAGAGATCTTCCGTTCCAGTGCGAAGAGAATACTGATCTTCCTGCCAGCAGGCCATCGCTCCGCGCGGCGGGAAAGTCCGGCGACGGTGGTGCCGTGATAGAGTGGCCGGCGTGCCGGAGGAGAAGAGACGGCCGCCGCGGGGAGCAATCCCCGGGGAGGAAAGTCCGAACTCCGCAGGGCAGCGTGCTGGGTAACGCCCAGTC
>CAZMRF010000043.1:0-43228 GCA_964568735.1 uncultured Acidobacteriota bacterium | reverse complement strand
TCTCCCATCAGCACCATGGCAGTAGACGTTCTATTACTTACGCAAAGGTCAATAACCTCGCCGTTTTCCTGCGAATCGGTTTCCTGGCGATGTTGCTCACCGGCTTTGGCAGCTCGCTGCTGACATTGTTCCCCATGACCTTCGATCTATCGGCCTGGTATGCGTGGAACACGATCCTCGTTCTGCTCGTCCTGGCGGCGCTAGCCGCCTACGGCTTCCGGATGTCGCTGGCCGGACGCCGCATCCTGCGCGAATCGCCCACCGCGGATTGATCGCCCACGACGTGTTCTCCAGAGGGCGCCTCTCCTACTCGGCGCGCCCCGGCGGGGCGGCTGCGGGCAGTGCGATCCCGGATCGCCAGCGAGCCGCCTCGTCCGGCTTGCCCCACGCCTCGTAGAGCGCGGCAAGGCTGTCGACGGCTCTCCGGGTGAATCGATGGGCGGAGCCCACCGCCCCGTCCAGGATGCTGTGAGCCTCGAGGAGCACGGGCTCGGCCTCCTCGTAGCGCGCCGCCGCCGCCAGGAACCGGGCGTAGTTGGTCAGGGTCAGCGCCGTCACGACGTGCCCCGGCGGCAGGACGCGCCTGGCGGCGCCGACGGCCGGGACCAGGAGAGCCTCGGCCTCTCGAAGCCGGCCCTGCTTCGTGTAGAGATCCCCGAGGTTCCCGATCGCGACGAGCGTATCCGGATGCTCGTCGCCGACGGTGCGCCGCAGGGCGAGCATCGCTTCCCTGAAGAAGGCCTCGGCCTCGTCGTCACGGCCCTGAAGCGCGAGGAGCTTCCCCAGGTTGTTGATCGACACGATCGTCTTGGGATGGTCCGGTCTGATCCGGCGGCCCGCATCCAGGGCTTCCCTGCAGACCGGCTCCGCCTCGTCGAGCCTCTCGAGAGCCATCAGCACGGGGCAGAGGTTGATCATCGAGTCGAGGGTCTCGGGGTGATCCGCGCCGAGGGCACGGCGGCGTCCCTCGAGCGCGTCGCGCAGGTAGGGCTCCGCCTCGTCGAGCCTACCCTGCGCGTAGAGCAGCGTCGCCAGGTTGTTCACCGTCTCCAGCGTTTCGGGATGGTCGCCGCCCAACGCCTGCTTGCGCCTGCGAAGAGCCTCGAGGTAGATCTGCTCCGCTTCAGCGAGCTTCCCCTGGAAGTGAAGCGTGACACCGAGATCCGACAGGGCGGTCAGCGTCGTCGGATGATCCTCCCCGAGGGCTCGCCGTGACCTCGACAGCGCCTCTCGCAGCAACGCCTCGGCCTCCGGCAGCTTTCCCTGGGAGAAAGTGACCGCTCCCACCTCCAGGATCGACCTCAGGGTATCCGGGTGATCCTCCCCCAGGACGAGGCGGCGGGTCTCGAGCGCTTTCTCGAGCAGGGGCGCCGATTGACCGTAGAGGCCGAGCTTGCTGTACACCGAGCCGATCGTGGACATCAGGCTCGCCTGGAGCTCGGGCTGCCCCGACAGCTCGCTTTCGATCTTCGCGGCACCCTGGTCCAGGATCTCGCGCGCCGGGATCGTGTTGCCCCGCGCCTCGCCGGGATCCGAAACGTTGAACAGATCGACGAGGAATCGGGAGACCTGTCGTGCGGCCTCGGCCTCGCGGTTCGCCCTGTCGCGCTCCGCCGCGATCCGCCTCGCCTGAAGGGAGACAGCCACCGTGACGCCCAGCAGTAACGTCATGGAGAGCGCGGCGGCGAAGACGCCGACGCGATGGCGGCGCACGAACTTCCGCGTCCGGTAGCCGGCGCCCGGCGGCCCGGCCACGACGGGCTCGTGCCTCAGGTGCCGCTCGATGTCGGCGGCCAGCTCGTGGGCGGAGGCGTAGCGGCGCGCACGGTCCTTCTCGAGGGCCTTCATGACGATCCAGTCCAGGTCTCCCTGGATTCGCCTTCGAAGGCTCGCGGCGTCGGTCCTTCGCAGATGAGCGGCGCGGGAAGCGGCCTCGCCGAGGGCGTGGACGCGGCTGGCAGGCCGAGGCGGGTCCTGCTCGAGGATCTGCCTCCGAAGAGCTTCGAGGTCGTCGCGGGTCGCTTCGGAATCGTCGTAGGGCAGGGCCCCCGTGAGCATTTCGTACAGCAGCAAGCCCAGCGCGTAGACGTCCGTGCGCGTGTCCACGTCACGCCCGCCCGCCACGGCCTGCTCCGGGCTCATGTACTGGGGCGTCCCCAGGAGGAGCCCGTCACGGGTGTGCAAGCTGAACTGGCCCGGGTGGTTCTCGGTCGCCTTCGCAATCCCGAAGTCGATCACCTTGACGCGGGGCCGGCCCTCTTCATTGGACACCATCACGTTGGAAGGCTTGACGTCCCGGTGGATAATCCCCTTCTGATGGGCGTGCTGGATGGCCGCGCATGCCTGGAGGAAGAGCGACAGCCTCTCCTCGAGATCGAGCCGCCTGTCGTCGCAGTAGCGAGTGATGGGAATCCCCGTCACCAGCTCCATCACGAAGAAGGGGCGACCCAGCGGGGTCGCCCCCGCGTCGTGAACCTGCGAGATGCCGGGATGGTTCATGCGCGCCAGGGCCTGGCGCTCGGTCTCGAAGCGGGCGAGCACCTCCCGCGTGTCCATGCCGGGCTTGATCAGCTTGAGAGCCACCTGCCGGCGCATGGGTTCCACCTGCTGCGCGAGGTAGACCACCCCCATCCCGCCTTCGCCTATCACGTCGAGGATCTCGTAAGGACCGATCCGCTCGCCGATCGCCTCGAGGGATTCGATCGAGAAGGCATCCTCCGCGGCCGCCGCCGCAGGGGCCTTGCCCAGGCCAATCGCGATGAGGCAGCGGGGGCAGGCGCCGGCGTCCGTCTCCTCCGGTGAGAAGGAGCTATCGCATTGGGGACACGAGGTCGCGTGTGTCATGGTCAAGTGGCGAATCTCCCTGCGGGAAATCTGAAGCGAGACCGCGCGATGGTTACAGGCCTCTCATGGATCAGGAGCTGAGGATCGACATGAGGTGCGACAGCTCATCGTCCACTTCTGCCGGATCTCCGACGGTCTGTGCCACCTCATCCCTGAGAATCACGCGGAAGCGGCGCCGCAGCCTGTGCACGGCCACCTTGATTGCCGATTCGCTGATCCCGATGGAGGCCGCGGCCTCCCGGTAGCCCGTCTCGCTGTCTCCCGTGAGGTAGGGGACCAGCGCCTCGAAGCGCCGGAGCCCGGATGAGCGCCCCATCTCGTCGCGGAGGCGTTTCAGGCTGGCATCGAGGAGAGAGCGGGCCCATCTCCGATCGAAGATCCTTTCCGGTGTCTCGTTGTGGGCGGGCGGGATGAAGGCGGCATCCCCGGCCTGCAGCGCGTCGAGAGAGATCAGCGTCTGCCCGCCGCCCCGCTTGAGGGCCTGCTCGCGGTCGCGCTCGTTGGCCGCGTAGTGCTTCACCGCCGACAGGAGAAACGTCCTGAACCGGCCGCGGTCGCGCCGGGCATCCCCGACGTAGTTCTTCTCGATGAGCGTGGAGAAGAAGCCCTGCGTGAGATCCAGGGCGCTGTCGTGGTCGCTGCCCTGACGTCGTAGATACGAGTAGACGGGCGGCCAGTAGGCCCCGCAGAGCGTGGCGAGCGCCTCGTGGGCCTCCGGGGTCTCACGCTCTCCGGCGGCGGCGACGAGCGACCAGCGGGTCGTCGTGAACCCCTCGCGCCCTCGTCTCGACCCGGAGTCGGATGGAACCATGCGGGCCAGCTCCGTGGGTCATTGGGATAAATATAACTGGATGATGAGTTTATCACATCTTCATCCTCGCAGGTTTCCACGAGACCCATCCCACGGCTGTAACCCCCGAGCCGTTCCGCTTCAGGTATCAGGTGACGCTGGAGTCCCCGGGCTTCCGAGGACCCCGGAACCGCACAAGGAAAGAGAGTGAGGGGAGGTTGGAGATGAGCAGAAGCCAGCGAGTCCATACGCGGAGCCTTCTACTGCCGGCCCTGGCTCTTGCCATCGTGGCCTCATGGCAGCCGGCCGGGTCGGAGATTCTGTCCGTCGGGGCGGAGTTTCAGGTCAACACCTACACGCTGAGGGTCCAGTACCGCTCCGTCATCGCACCTGGAGCATCTGGAGGTTTCATCGTCGCCTGGATGGACGGGGCAGCGACGGGGTTCCCCTCGCAGGACGGATCCGGCGCCGCGGTCTACGCGCAGCGCTTCGGATCCAGCGGCGCCCCGCTGGCCGGGGAGTTCAGAGTCAACTCGGCCACCGAGGGGGGCCAGGGGCTTCCATCGATCGCCTCGGACTCCGCCGGGAACTTCGTCATCGTCTGGGCCGGTCCCGCGCCTGGGAGGCTTGGATCGGCAATCTTCGGCCAGAGATACAGCAAGACGGGCGCGAGGAAGGGCGGCGAGTTCCGGGTCAACACGAATACGCTCCTCGACCCCGAGTTTCCCGCCGTCGCGATGGATCCTTCCGGAAGCTTCCTGGTCGCCTGGAGCGGCAGCGGGTCGGACGGGACGGGCTTCGGCGTCGCCGCCAGGCGCTACGGCAGCTCCGGATCCGCCCTCGGCGCCGAGTTCGTGGTGAACACCTACGTGAGCCGCGACCAGCGCTTCCCTGTCGCCGCCGCGGACGGATCGGGCGGCTTCGCGGTCGTATGGAGCAGCCTGCTCCAGGACGGCTCCGAGCGCGGGATCTTCGGTCAGATCCTCGACGCTTCAGGGAGCCCTGTCGGAAACGAGTTCCAGGTGAACATCTGGACGACGGGGCGGCAGGACGGCTCGGACTGGGGCGTCTTCGCCCAGAGTCTCTGCAACGACCAGGACGGCGACCTGCTCTGCGACGGGGGTGCGGGTTCCTTCGAGCTGACGAGCCCGATGCCGGGCGGGACGCTCGATTGCAGTGATCCCTTGACGATCCGCCCCACCTTCACCTGGAGAGGGGCGCCTACGATCAGTTCAAGGTCTTCCTCTCGACGGATCCCGGCTTCACCAAGGGGAACATTGTGACGAGCGGGAAGAGCTTCCTGACGGCGACCTCCTGGATGCCCACCCTCAAGAAGTGGCGCGCCGCCTGCACGAAGGCCCTCGCGGCGGACCCCGCGACTCCGGCCCTCTTCGTCATGGTCCTCGGCGTGGATCGGGATCTCCCCAAGGGTGATCCGGCCCGCGAGGCCATGACGCCCGCCATCGAGGCGGACGTGGTTTTCTGACGCGGGGCTCCCAACGGAAAGGAGGAGATGGTACATGGCCACGAATCTGGGATTCCACACGCGGAACTCGCTCCTGGTAGTCCTCGCCTTCGCCGTCGGGCTTTCCTGGTGGCCGGCCTCTGCGGCGATCGTCGTGAACTCGACTTCAGGACGAAGCAAGGCGTCAGGCTCCGTGTGCAACACCGGTTTCCTGAACGCCGTCGGAGCCCCGGAGTGCACGCTGATCGCGGCGATCCAGGTGGCCGGCCTCACTCCGACGACACGGGATGACATCGAGTTCGACATCCCCACGGCGGACCCCGGGTACGACAGCGTTCACGGGTGGTGGGCGATCCCGCTGGTAACCTACATCAGAACGCCCGTGAGGATCGACGGCTACACCCAGCCGGGCGCGCAGCCCAACTCGCTTCCCACCGGCAGTGACGCGATCCTCAAGATCCAGGTCCTCTCCACGCTCGACGTCTACGCGGGTGACTGCGAGATCCGCGGGCTCGCCCTCCACAACCTGCGGCTCCTCGGCGCGCCGCGCGCAGTCGTCTCGGGCAACTTCTTCGGGACCGATCCGAGCGGAACCACGGCCCTGGCCCAGGGGAGTGTCCCGTGGGGGCTCATCCTCGACGTCGACACGCTCACGAGCACCGGGAGTGCCGATAGCCTCATCGGCGGCCCGAACCCGGCGGACCGCAACGTCTTCTCCGGCTTCGGATACGGCATCATCGAAGAGAGTTTTCACTTCCCCCACCCCGACCGGAATGTCTACGAGAACAACTACATCGGGGTCAACGCCGCCGGCGACGCGCAGATTCGAAACGACTATGACGGCATCACGATCGTAGGGACCGGTGCGACGGTCCGTGGCAACGTCGTATCCGGCAACGGGAGCGGGATCGTGATCGGCCTCACGGCGAACGACACGACGATCGAGGACAACCGGATCGGCACCTCGGCGGACGGAATCGATCCGCTCGGGAATTCCGGCTACGGGATCAAGGTCTGGGAGCATTCAAACCAGGGGGTGCACCACATCCGGCGAAATCGCATCGCATACAACGCCACGGGGATCGTGGTGGCCTGGAACTACACCGTCGGAACCGAGATCCTGTCGAACGAAATCTTCGACAACGCCGGGCTCGGCATCGACATCTCGGGGCACGGAAACCCCGCCGATCCGAACGGCGTGCCTCACCTGTCCGGGGCGTCGGCCGACGGCATCCGCAACACCATCGTGGAAGGGAATCTGAGGCTCGAGCCGTCTACGTTCTACACGATCCAGATCTTTGCCAACGAGCACTGCGATCCGGTCTACGGCTACGGCGAGGGCCAGCTTACGTTCGGCTCGGCGTTCACCGAGACCGACCCCAATGGGTTCGCTTCCTTCATCGTGGTGGCGCCGCCGCTTCCCTCGATCTACCACGATCTCACGGCAACGGCGACGAACGACTCGACGCACAGCACGACGGAGTTCTCGCCCTGCCGTGCCGCCTTCATCGATCCGCAGTTCGATGTCGTCAAGACACATGCCCCTGATCCGGTCGCGGTGGGCGGCCTTCTCACGTACACGATCGTCGGCGCGAACCGGCACGCCCAGGATCAGCTCGGAGTCCAGTTCGAGGACATGCTGCCCGCGGGCGTGACGTTCCTGTCGGCCACGCCCAGCCAGGGGAGTTGCATGGAATCCAGCGGGACGGTCACCTGCTTGCTCATCGACGTGGCGGCCTACGATACTGTCGAGGTGGAGATCCGCGTGCAGCCTGACGCGGTGGGCACGCTGGTGAACGGCGCGCGCATAGGGAACAGCACCTCGCAGCAGGACGTCGCGCATGTCGTCCTCGTGCCCCCCAACGCCACGGCCGACTTCGCGATCTCCCTTGTGGGATCCTCTTCGGATCTCAATCCGGGAGCCACCTTCCACTACGCCCTCACGGCGCGGAACCTCGGCCCGGATCCCGCCGAGGCCGAGGTCGAGTTCCACCTTCCTCCTGGAATCATCGCCAACGGCACCCCATCGCGGACGTCAGGGGCGTACGACCCGAACACGGGGTTCTGGACGACGGGGATCCTGATCCCCGACCCCACGGGGAGCCTGCCTGAAACGCTCGTCGTGCCGGCGAGGGTGGATCCCCAGGCGAGCGGGTGCATCGACGCGTTGGCCACCGTGAGTCCCTCCGATTCCGCAGCGACCGATCCGAACGAGTTCAATGATTCGGCGGATGCTCGCGTCGGCGCGGGGGGCTGCTTCGATCTGCAGGCTTGGATCCAGGTACGGGACCAGTGCTTTTGGAATGACGACCTCTTCTTCTCGGGGTTCGTGACGAACTGGGGTCCGAATACAGCCACGGGCATCGTCGGAACCTGGATATTCACGGATGGCGGTTTCGAGTGCGGTGGTTCCGATGGGGACTGCCCCCTCACCGAGGAACATTGCACTGCCGCCGCTTCCTGTCAGCTCGCGCCCGGTGAGACAGCGACAGTCGTGCGAGAGGAAGCGGACTGCGATGACGATCCATTCCAGCGTGAGCTCCAGGTAGAACCGTCCGTCTCCGACTACGAGCCCTCGAACAACGAAGTTCTGGTGCAATTCGAGGAGCACGACCACCGCTGCTTCATCGCCACGGCCGCCTGGGGATCGCCCCTCGACCCGCACGTCCAGGCGCTGCGCGACTTCCGCGATCGCCACCTCGTGACGAACGCACCCGGGAGGCTCTTCGTGAACACCTACTACCGGGTCTCGCCGCCGATCGCAGCGGTGATCGCCCAGCGCCCGATCCTGCGCGCCGCGGTCAGGACGGCGCTGACGCCCATCGTTCTCGCCGTCGAGTTCCCAGCGGCGGCGGCGGGGATCGGCTTGGCCGGGAGCGGAGCCGGCCTCCTCCTTCTCCTTGCAGCCCGGAGGAGGAGAACATCCCGGCGGCGCGCCGCGCACAGCCTGATCGTCCTCGTCGCCGCCGCACTCGCCGCGATAGCTGCTTTCACGGGCCACGCCACCGCCGCGACGCCCGTTGCAAGGGAGGTCCGAGCAAGGCACGCTCTCGACTCCGTTGCCGGCTTGGTTGCTTCCATGCCGACCCGCGGAGTGCTCACATCTCGACCACGGGCCGAGACGACTTCCCTCGAGGAATCCCGCGCAACGGCCGTGAGCAGGGCCGGGGCAGCTCCTGTGAGGGCACCCCGTGAAACCGCCGCGTCCGAGGCAGGGGCCGCGCCATCGGTTCCTGAGGGAGTCGGTGCTTCGCTCGCGGACCTTGCCGTCGCCTCTGATCTCGTTGTTCTCGGAGAGGTCGTGAAGGCGGCTCCCTCGCGATCCGGGGGCGCCACCCTGACCGTGCACGTGGAGGAGTTTCTGAAGGGAGATCACCCGAGCGAAGAGATCCTCGTCAGGGCGAATCCTTCGAGCCTCCTGCCGGGCGACAGGGCCATCCTGTTTCTGGTCCCCGCGCTTCGAAGCTCTCCCCTTGCGCTTCGGGCCCGAACGCCCGGCAGGTTTGTCCTCGCGATGTCGGGCCGGTACGTGCTTCTCTCGCCGGCGCTGAGCCAGGCGGCAGAAGCAGCGCTCAAGGGGAGAGTTCTCGCATCAAGAGTCCAGCAGGCAGGCGGGCCGGCGGCGTCGCAATCGGGCGGTGCAGCGCCGGCTCGCCTCGCCGGGGCTCGCTCCGGGATTCAGACGAGCAGTCAGACTCCGGTGCGGCGAGGCAGGATTCAATTCTCGCACGTGCGGAGGATTTTCAGGGACGACCCCGATCTGCGAAGCGATGCCATGCAAGCGCGCTCGGACCTTCTCGCGAGCCTCGATCAGTCTCCAGGCTCATTTCAGCTCGACCCGGCGACCATCGACACGCTCCGGGACCTCGCGGAGCGCCTTGCCGTCGAGGCGACGCCGGAAATGCAGGACGCCCTCTCGAGCGCGATGGAGTCCATCGAGGGTCTGGAGGGAGTGCCGCTCGATGCGACGCAGATCAGCGAGGCCCGCCAGTTCCTGCTCCTGCTGCCCACCATGGTCTTCGGCGGGCGCAACTGAAGAGATGATCCGCACGATGTTTCAGGCTTCGGTGCAGGAGGGGTGATCTCGTGGTCATCCTGCTCGAAAGGAATGTCACCGATGCCGAGGTCTAGTTTCAGCGGATGCGGGCGACGAAGCCCACGTTCCCCTGATTGGAGGGAGGCGAGGGGCCGAGACTGCCTGCGAAGGTGAACCGTACGTGCGTCGCTAGGCGGTCGTAGCCCGGGGGCGCCGATCCCGCGCCGCTCGCGGGTGAGTAGGTCCAGGTGGTCCCGCCGTTGTTCGAGTAGGCCACGCTCATCGTCAACCCTGTGGACCCAGGTTGCCGAAGGTGGAGCCCACCTTGAAGTCCGTGCCCACCGGGATGGGATCCGTGACGACCACCACCGAGGCGGGAGATCCTCCCGTATTGGCGAATGTCACCGTGTAGCCGAGGTCCGTGCCCGGCGGCTGCGGACCGGCCTGGCTCACCGACTTCAGCAGGGTCAGGATTGGCCCCGAGCCCACCGTGACGTTCCCGCTGAACTCGGAGGTATTCCCCCCGAGTGTTGCCGTGGCCGTGAGGATCGTCCCGGCGACGACCCCGGGTGGCGCAGCGACGCTGAAGCGGAAGCGGTTCGTCGTGTCGGTGCCCACGTTGAGGCCGTTCACGGGGCTGGTGTAGGTGCCGGTCGTGGCATCGAGGTCCGCTCCCGACCCCTCGGTCCGCGTGATGACCCAGGTCGCTCCCTCTCCGAAGCCGCTCGGATCGGGCGCGGCCACGAAAATCTCGATGTCGGATCCGGGGCGGGCGAATCCAGAGACAGTCAGGGTGCCGCTGCCAATCATGGCGCCCGTGAGGATAGGGAAGTTCAGGAGTCCGTTCCCCCCGGCGTCCCCGTCGCCCGCGTCATTGGGAGTCACGAAGGGCGCGGTTCCCAGGTTCTGGTTGTCGGCGGCCCTGAGGAGATCGATGCCGATCTGCCCTGTCGAGGCACCATTGGCCGAGAACGAGTTGCGGTTGATCGTGTTGCCGGTCGAGGCGGAAGTCACCAGCAGGCCGGCGCCGTAGCTCCCCGTGATCACGTTGCGATCGACGACGTTCCCCGTTCCGTAGAGCCTGATTCCGGCCGTCTCCTGGCTCCCCGGACCCTTCCCGTTGTCGCTAATCGTGTTGTTCTCCACACGGTTCGCACCGCTGCTCTGGTACATCTCTAGGCCGATCGCGGTCGAGGTGGTGAGGAGGTTGCCGCGGACCGTCGCGCCGCCGCTCCCGTTCTCGATGTCCATGGCGTCGAGGTTTGGAGAGCCGATGCCGTTCCCGCGCATCTCGTTGCCCTCGACGAGCCAGCCGTTGGAGCCCGAGTTGAGCTCGAGACCCTTGCCGTTGCTGAATCCCATCAGGTTGCGCAGCAGCCTGCCGTTCGAAGCCCCCACGGCGCGGACGTGGTCGCCCGTCGGGCGGCCACCGTTGCCGGGATCGGAGAAGGCCGTCGCGCTCGTTCCGAGGACGTTTGTCTCGATGAGGACTCCGCTGCCGCCGGCGCCCACGCGGATGTTGGCGCTGCTGTTGCTGTTGCCGGAACTTCCAAAACCGTAGATGGCCAGCCCCCGTATCGTGACGTTGGCCGCCTGCACGTCGAGCCCGATGGAGAGATTGCGGGCGTCGAAGATCTCGATCTCGGGCCGCTCGACGAGAGGGAGGGGAACGCCGTCCACTCCGACGGTGCCGCCCGATCCCATCAGCCCGGGATTCGTGTTACCGATGTTCGCGGCCTGCGTGGTCCCGTCGATGGTCGTCCCGCTGCCCGTGATCGCAGGAAGCGTGCTGGTAACCCGGATCGTGAAGACTCCGGTCGCAGCGCTGTAGCCGGAGTCGCTGGTCGGGATCCGGAAGACGATGAGCGATCCGGGAGCGCCGTTCGCGCTCGTGATGGCGGTCCGAAGCGACCCGCCGCCCGTGTTTGCCGTGTTGGTGACGGTGAAGGTTGCCGCCGAGGCGGCCGGCGAGAACATGAGCGCGAGAAGGGACACTGCGAGGATTCGAGCCCCTTCACGCAACGCGACTCGAGGTATCACCATCAACATGTCCCGGGGCTCCGCGTTCGTGAGCGGAACGTAGGTGCAGGTGCAAACCGGGCAAGTACCGACACCGCGGACAACCGGACCCGGCGGGCAATCGCCCGGGAAGTGCCCGGAGCCCGTCGGGTGCCGCTCAGCCAGCCTGCTGCTTTGCTTCTTTTTCCATGTCCCGGGCGGTAGGAATGGGTTGACCGGAGGAGCGGAGGTTGACCATCCGGTTGAGCAGGTCGAACCAGAATGGGGCACCCAGCGAGACGGCGAAAGCCGTGACGAGCAGGCCAAGGATCTTCGAGGCTCGATCCCGTCTTCCGTCCGGCCAGCCCTGCTCCTGGTCCCATCCCAGAGGGAAGCCGGTCAGCGTCGCCTCGACCTCCTGCTTGATGGCGTCGGCCTTGGCGGCCTGGCCCTCGACCCCGCCGTCGTCTCCTTCGGCCGCCTCCGGGCCGATCCCTCTCTCGCTCAGTGCCTCGGCCTGAGCGACCAGCACTGCGCGCAGGTCAGCGTCCTCCCACACGATCCGCGAGATCATCAGAGTATCGGCGTTCACGGAGAGAGTAAGGATGAGAGCGAAGGCGAAGGTGACAGCCTGGGCCCTGCGCGCGTACCACCCGCGGGCTCGGTCCATCGTCTGGTTGTACCAGTCTTCGATGCGCGGGATGACCTCTGGAAGATCCTTCGCCCCGGCGAGGAGGCACATCAGCGCACGCTGCACGTGCCCTGCAGGGAACGCCTCGAGTCGCTTCTGCAGTTGGGCCAGATCCTCCGGGATTCCCGACCCGACTCTCTCGTCGCCGGATCTGGGCAGAAGATCGAGCAGGGCACGCGCGAAGTGCCCGCTGGGTATGTACTCCGGCGATGCAGTACGGCCGAGGAAGCGGCGCGGCCGCCTCAGGCCCCTGATGAGCGGATGGTCCAGGAGCGCCTTCACGATCGGGTTCCCGGCGCTCTTGCCATCCTTGTCGAGCAGGCTTGCGATGGCCATCGCGAGCGTCCTTGCTCGAAGCGCCACCAGACTGGATGCCGCCTCTGTCAGGGAGGTGCAGACGAGGCTGAGCACCGTGTACAGAAGCCCGAGTACGATTGCGACCTGGATCAGTGCGCTGTCAAACATCGCTCCTCCGGCTCACGTGAATCCCAGGAAGTCCGCGAGCCTCAGGCAAGGCCGCTCTCGCGCCTTATCTCGGCCAGCCTGGTGCTCGGGTAGTACTGGACGTGCGCCCAGTCCTTGAAGGTGGTCCAGCTCCCTCCCCAGTAGAGACCTTCGTCCTTCGCGGCCCGGCCCAGCGCCTCCCAGAACCCGTTCGATTCGCGCGATGGTCCTGGGTCCAATCTTCCCGTCAACCTCCAGCGGAGTCAGTGGGAAAACGGAATTCAAGAGCGTCTGTACCTTGCAGACGTCGGGGGCGTCGTTTTCGCCTTCCCTTCCGACCGAGTCCTTGATGGAAACGGGCATGGCACCTCCCCACGACTGCCGCGCTCCCTCGCCACGTCCACGCGATCCCGGCGCTGCCAGGCATGAAGCGTCCGGCCTGGCAGAGGATTCACTGTGCAGGGAAGGAGGCCAGATCGAGTACCCTCAAGGAGAAGAACCAGAATTCGTTGCTTTGATCCGATTGGAGGTTTTCCCCGTAGCCGAGGATTATCCTGTCGTCCAGCACCGCGAGGCTGGCCGCCAGTCCCAGCTCAACGGCCTCATCGGGGTCCGCGTCCAGCGTGAGCGTCGTGAGCCCGGCACCCCATCCGTGTGTCCGAAAGCCGTGAAGTCCGGTCGCCGCATCAACCGGACGGCGGCGGAAGTGGGCTATCCAGCTCGCGGCCGGCCCCGGCTTCCAGTCGTTGTCCTCTCCCGAGACCTGCCGCGAGAAGGCCAGGCTGGCGACCACCCGCGAGCTCCAGCCGAAGTCCCTGAGGAGAAAGTCGTTGTACCAGGCGGCGGATTCGATCTCGTCGTCGCCGTGGAAGAAGCGGTAGCTGACACGGACGTAGTCGTTCTCCCGAGTCTCCTGCTTGATCGTCCTGAAATCGACCGAGGTGTCGATGGGGCCCTTGGCGACGTCGATCCGCTTCTGCCCGGGCGGCGTCGGGAGGGCCTCGACGAGGTTCAGCGTGGGGCTGGAGGTCATTCCCTGGAGCCATGCTCGCAGGGAGGAGCCTGCTCCGTGGAAGAGATCGAGGATCGTGTCGACCTTCGCCTGCAACGCCCGCACGTCCGTCAGAGGGCCTGGATTCGCTGAGAGGACAGCGGCCGAGCTTTCAATCGCGGATCCGCCCGGCGTGAGGATCTCCGCGAGATGAGCCTTGATCCTGGACCAGTGAACTTCGGACGGCCCGCGGATCAGCCCTTCGACCGACTTTGGCAGGCTGTCCAGCCAGGTCAGGAGCCCGCTCAGCGCGAGAGAGGGATTCGAGGAGTTGAGGAGCGGTTGGATCTCGTTCAACGATGCCAGCTCCTGGAGGCCCTCCACTGCCTCGTCGACGTCTCTCCTCAATCCCTCCAGATCCTCGACGATCTGCTGCCCCTCGGGTGCCGCCTGCAGCTCGATCCGAATGTCGGACAACCAGGCTTCCCACCGGGTTGAATCCCGCCAGGCGCCGAGCCGTTCTAGGCCATCCCTGAATCCATCGGCCTGGGCGCGAAGCGCTTCCAGGAAGTCTTTGATCTCTGCACGAAGCGGCTGAGTTTGTGCGCGAAGGCTCGCCTCGAGAGCCTTGCCGAGGTTCTTCGATTCGCCAATCTCGGCGGAAAGCTTCTCGTACCCCTGGTAGAGATCCGCCTGCGCCTTGTCCATCCCGAACTCGTGCTTCGAGAGCCTGGGAGGGCCGGTCTCCACCGTGTTGTACCCAGGCACGTAGACGGGATGAAACTGCCCCGTCGAATCGATCAGGTGCGCCTGGACCTCGACGAGAAAGGGCCGGGGGGAGGAAGCCAGGTAGTCTTCGTTGACGGCCCGGATCTCTCTCGAGAGGATCTGCTCGAGGGCATCGTAGTCGTATTCGACGCCGAGGGGGACGATTCGCTCCATCTGCCGCTGAACCTCGGCATCGGCATCGGCTCCCGAAAGGCCCGAGTCGAGCAGGCGTGCGCGAATCGTCGCCTCCAGATCTTCGAAGATCCCGAGCAGCGTCTCGCCCATCCCGCGGATCGCTTCGCGCGACGCATCCCAGTTTCCCGTCTCCTCCGCCTTCCGGAAGGCGTCGAGGGCGGCGCTCGTGCTGTCCCGTATCACCTGGGTTGCCGACGAGAGATGCTGGATTCGCTCGAGGAGCGCCAGGCCGCCCGTCTCGGAGGATGCGGCGGCGAGCTCGGCGACGAGATTCTCGCGAGAGAAGACGATCCCGACGCGGCTGAGGCGGTCCACGCCGTAGATGCCCGATCGGGAGGCAGGAGGCAGCGCCCTTCCCATCGCCTGATGGCTGTCAGCTCCTCCCGTCGTGTATTCGAGATAGGCCACCGCCGGGGGCCTGGCCGGTCCATCCCCGGCCTCGGCGAATACGACGGCGCTCCCGAGCCCGAAGGCCAGAACCAGCAAGGCAGCCCGAGCAACGTTGGAGCGTGACCGCACAGTCGGGTTCGATTCGGCGTCCATGCTCATGCTCTCACTTCACCGCCTGCGCCTTCAGGAAGGCCTTCTCCACCTGGTAGGCGCCGTCACTGGTCTTGAGCCACGCCGCGGGCTGGTCGTTGAGATCGAGCACCACGGCACAGGCGGTTCCATGATTGGTGAACAGGGCGCTCTCCTGTCCGGTCTCGAAGATTGCCGCGTTCTTGATCCAGAGCACCTCGCGAAATGGAAAGGCGACGGCGCGGCCGTTGGCCCGGTCGGCGAACTGGCCGACCTCGGGGGATGACCCCCGGATGATCATGACGACCTTCGAAGGGTGCGAGATCTCCGCGATGACGATCGCACGGGCCTTGTCGATGTCCGCCTGTGCCGTGGACTTCGTGACATCCAGGATTCGCATGGGAGCCTCCGATGCGCCGGAGCCCGGCCTGCATTGGAATGCGGATGCGTTGCCGGGACGGCGCATCATGAGGTGGCCGCCCCGGCACCCAACCTCGTCGCAATGCCGGACTCTACAGTAGCGCGGGCCGGAGACTATCACTGAAGCTTATGGAGTCAATGAGTTTCAACGCGTGATCCTGTCTCATTTCGCCCCATCATCCCGGGTTTCGAGGAAGGCCGGGCTCGAGGCAGGTGAATCGGGAACGCCTCAACGTCGACTCCCGCGGAGGCGCGGCAGGCGGAAGTGCCCGCGGCGCATGGCTTGCCGCCACACGATGGACAGGATGCCCACTGCAAGACCGGAATGGCTCAGATCCTCCCCCGCCTCCATTCGCGCTCGAGGGCTTCGTCGAGCAGCCAGTCCACGAACCGGCTGTCCCGAATGCGCGAGGACTGTTTGACGAGCGCCGAGGGCACCATTGAGCTCTTCGGCGTCGATCGGCGCTGCTCCGATGGGCGTGTCCCATTCCGTCCCATCTCTTCAGTTCATGTGTTCGGAGGGTGCTTGCGGGCGCGCGCTTGCCGGGCGTAGCATGGGGATCTTCCGCACGAGCAAAGGCGAGTCCATGCCCATGAGGTGATGCACATGAGCGAACGGCCGAAGGTATGTACTGACAGGCTCCTTCCTCGAGAGTCCATGCGCTACCAGGCCACCATGCGCCGGGGCGGGCGGGTACGTGCAATATCCCCGCGCGGGAAGACCTGGATCAACGGGTCCACGCTTCACGTCCGGTTCCTCGGCGGCACGGCGGCGCAGCAGGCCGTGGCGCGCGAGCAGGCCGGCTGGTGGGAGCGCGTCGCGAACCTCAAGTTCGATTTCAATGGCGGGACGAACGCCGAGATCCGGCTCTCATTCGATTCGAGCGACGGCGCCTGGTCCTACATCGGAACGGACTGCCGGGGAATCCCTGTAGGCGAAGCGACGATGAACCTCGGCTTTCTCGACGGCGGAACCGCCGCGCACGAGTTCGGACACAGCATCGGACTGGCCCACGAGCATCAGAATCCGGAGGGAGGGATCCAGTGGAACGAGCCCGTCGTCATCAGGGAGATGGCCAAGTCACCGAACTTCTGGGACGAAGACATGACGCGGCACAATATCCTGAAAAAGTACAGCGCCGACCAGATCAATGGGACAGATTTCGACCCCGACTCGATCATGCTCTACTTCTTTCCTTCCTCCTGGACCCTCAACGGGATCGGCACCAAGGCCAACGAGGTGCTCTCGTCGATCGACAAGGCTTTCATCGCCGGGGCGAAGATGTACCCCGGCGCGGGCGCACCCGCGCCGTCGGGGAGTGCGCTCAAGGTGAATGCCGAGAAGCGCACGCCCGCCTCCATTGGCAAGGCCGGTGAGGAGGACCTGTACACCTTCACGGCATCGAAGGACGGACGCTACGCGATCGACACCACCGGGCCGACGGACGTCGTCATGAAGCTCTTCGGTCCCGGCAGCCCGACCTCCCTCGTCGCCGAGGACGACGACAGCGGGTACGGGCTGAACGCGCGGATCGCCGCCGACCTGGTCGCGGGCGATTACTTCGTCCAGGTCCGCCACTACAGCAAGCAGAAGGGAACGGGCAAGTACTCGATCAAGGTCCGGAAGCTCTGACCCCGCGGCTCGCCGGCTTCGTCCAGCGCTACTGGTCGCTGGTCTCGGAGTCCGGCGCCGCGTCTTCCGGGCGTGAGAGGATCCTCCCCGACGGGCGGATGGAGGTCATCCTCCACCTCGGGGGTCGCTTCCGGCGCCACCTCGAGCGGCTCTTCATCAACAAGGTGGGCATCGGTCCCAAGCGCCTGCTGCGCCTGCGCCGCTTCCAGGCGGCGGCCCGAGCGCTCGGTGAGCCGGGACGCGGCGGCCTCGCGGAGATCGCTCTCGAAACCGGGTACAGCGACCAGCCGCACCTGACCCGGGAGTTCCGTGAGTTCGCGGGTATCACGCCCGCCGCCTACCGTTCCTCCCGCCACTCGCTCGTCGAGATCTTCGACGGTAGCCCGTCGGATGCAGAGCCCTGACGGAATTCGACGACGTGCGATAGGAGCTGCGGGACGACTGCCGAGTCAGGGCCATCGGTGACGAGCGTGCTTCGAGGCACGCGAAAGACTCCCGCCACTCGAACACTGCAAGGATGCCTCGGGGGGTGCACCCCGGTGGTCGCTCCGCACCTGCGGTCCCCGGCATGTCGCTTTTTTTCAAGACCACCCTCCAGGCAGGCGGTATCCTCGCCTCGCATTGGTCATCGGACATCCCAGCGGACTGGGAGCGGAGGCATGAGAATGCGAGCAGGATGGCTGGTCGTGACGTGCATCGCTCTGGTGGTCGCCGCCGCGAAGGCGGCGCAGCCGGCGGGAAGTGAGAAGGCGTCCGTGGAGAGCCTGTCGTGGATGGCGGGCACCTGGACGGGCGAGGAGGGCGGAGTCGTCATGGAGGAGCACTGGATGGAACCGAGGGGGGGCATGATGCCGGGCCTCCATCGTGATGCGCGTCCGGGCAGGAAGACCGCCTTCGAGTACCTGCGCATCGAGGAGGGGCCCGAGGGGCTGGTCTACCAGGCAAGCCCGCAGGGCGCTCCCGCCACGCCCTTCCTCCTCCGCTCGCTCGAGGCCCGCAAGGTCGTCTTCGAGAACCCGGAGCACGACTTCCCCCAGCGCATCCTCTACTGGCTCGATGACGACGGCGCGCTGCACGCCCGCGTCGAGACGATGGCCGGCGTGGGCGGGGAGGGAATGGAGTGGCGCTGGCAGCGCGCGAAGTAACGAACGACCGCCTCGCGATGGCCGGCCGAAGGACGGTGAAATGCGGCGCGGTGAGCCGCGGAGGTGGCTGGATGCGCACCTCTATCAGGCAGGGCTCGAATCGCACCCCGTGATCGCCGTGAGGATTCGCTCCCGCTCGGCCGGCTCGAAGTCAGAGCCATAGAGGCGCAGGAAGAGGCGCACTCTGAGGCTCGACGCGCTCCCCTTGGCTAGGCTCGACACGACGATTTCGCGCGCAGCGTCGAACATCTCGGAGCCCATGCGGAGTCGCTCCTCACCGCTCCGTTTCATCATCAGGTCGTGGAAGAGCCGCGCGACCTCCGGCGTGGTGTCGTTCACAGGCGCAGTTCCTTGAGCAGGCTGCCCAAACCCAGCCGCTCTGACCAGACTTCGACGTATCCCCAGTCCATTTCCCGAACCGAGTCGAGCAGGTTCCGTGCATCGTTCATCTGGACCTCCGACCTTCCGTCGCGCGACCACTCAAGCTTCGAGAGGAGCAGATCCTCAGGAGTGACGATATTCACCTTCGTCCCGCCCACCACGACTTCTCGGCGCCGGGCGAACTCGGCCCTTCGATAGTCGGTGTCCTTGCGCACGATGAAGTCGGCCTTGATGAGTTTATCGAGGTGAATGAGGTTGAACATCCCACGCTCGGCGACGGCCGCACGGATGGACTCTTCGGCCAGGTAGTAGTCCCCTGAGAACGCCTTTGCCGCAGATTGAACGTCATCGAGGGTCAACTCCACGACGAGATCGATGTCGCGGGTCATCCGGGGCTCGGCGTAGTAGTTCAGTGCCACCGAGCCGCTGAGCATGTACCTGATCCCGGCCCGATCCAGGCGCTCGACGACATCCTTGAGGACTTCGAGCTGATCGCTCACCGCGGGATTCTAGCATCGTGCATCAGGGGGGGCGCCCCAGGAGAGCGGCGTGCGCTCGACAAGCCACGTTTTCTCCGCATGATCATCATCCGTCTCGAGCGGCAGCGGGTTCCTCAAGGTCTCGCCGTGGATGCCGAGCAAGAAGAGGTGGAAGAGCGCCTGGAAGCGCGCGCTCGCCGCGAACGCGCTCGACCCCGATCTCTACATGAGAGTCGACGCCGTGGACACTGGCGAGTCCAGCGCCGACCATCGAGAGGACCATCGAAGCACTCCGCGAAGCCGGGATGATCCCTT
Source organism: uncultured Acidobacteriota bacterium (assembly GCA_964568735.1). Classification (GTDB taxonomy): domain Bacteria; phylum Acidobacteriota; class Polarisedimenticolia; order JACPZX01; family JACPZX01; genus CAZMRF01. The sequence continues at coordinate 24,114 of CAZMRF010000043.1, read as the reverse complement.
AGACCGATCGCTCGAGCACCAGGCGGTTGGCTCCATCCTCGTACGAGTACTGGATCCGATCCATCCGGTCGCGAACGAAGTGGATCCCGAGGCCGCCCACCTGCCGCCGCTCGGCCGGCGTGGTCAGGTCCGGAGACGGGGCGGCAAGCGGGTCGAAGGGCGCCGCCCAGTCGCGTAGCTCCAGGCGGACCGCTTCGGGTGTGATTGAGAGGCTCAGCTCGATCCTCCCGGTTTCCGAGGAGGCATACCCGTGGCGGATCGTGTTGCTCAGCAGCTCGTCGAGCGCCAGGCGGAAGTCCAGCTCGGTCTCCCGGGAGAGCCCATGGTCGGCACAGAAGAGGGCGAGCCAGGCAGTAGCCCGGGGGATGGCGTTCTCGGTCCGATCGAGCTCGAGGTGAATCATGATGATGAGGCGAATCGGCGCGCCGTGGCGCAGGCTGAGATCCGACCCCCGCGTGAGGCTGGCTCCCAGGGCCGGGAGTATCGGGCGTCAACTTCGGGACTGTCAATCCGCTCCCGGCGAGGCCTGCCGCCGGCGCCAGGAGGAGGCTCCGGAGGGCCCCGCCCGGCCATGGCCCGCCCCGCGGCCACGGCGTATACTCCTGTCCCCCTGCCGGCGCGAATTGCGCGAGATCGGAGAATCCATGAAGCACACGAAGCACGGGAAAGGATGGACGGCTCTTTTCGTATGCGGGCTGGCCGTCCTCCTCTCCGGCGGAGCCGGCGAGGCCGCATCGGGAGCGGAGATCATCGGCAGGGTAAAGGTAATGTCAGGAGAGGCCTTTCTCTGGCGCGGAGGTGAGCGAACGCCGATCACGATCGGCGAGGCGCTCCAGCAGGGTGATGCGGTGGAGACCGGCGCCGCTGGATCGCTGGGGATCACCTTCAACGACAGCACGACCTTTGCGCTCGGGCCGGAGACACGGATCTCGCTCGACGAGTTCCAGTTCGACTCGGCCGCACTCGAGGGGAACCTGCTCGCTGGAATGGAGCGAGGCACGCTCTCGGTCGTCACGGGCGAGATGACGAAGGTGTCGCCCGAGGCAGTGAAGGTGCGGACGCCGCGCGCGATCCTGGGAGTGCGTGGCACCGAGTTCCTGGTTCGCGTGGAACCGGCGAAAGGAAAGAGGCAGGGGGGGTGAAGCGCCTCCCGGAAGGTCTCCGCCGCGCCACGCTCCTGCTGGCGCTCTGCCTGGCCCTCACCATCGGATGCGCCGCCAAGCGGACCGATCTGATCATGGTCGTTCCGGACGCCGATGGACGTGTGGGCCAGGTCTCGGTCCAGGCGAACGCGGAGCCGGTCCTCCTCGATACGGCCAACGAAGCGGTCACAGTGGACGATCGTGGACGGGTGAAGCCGGCCGCGCTCAGCGAGGAGGAGGTCACCCGGGTCTTCGGCCAGGCGCGCTCGGCCACGCCGCTCCCATCGCGCAGGTTCACCCTCTACTTCGAGGAGGGGACCGAGGAGCTGGTGCCTTCGTCCGCCTCGCTCCTGCCGGAGATCCTCGAGGAGATCCGCCTGCGGCCGGTTTGTGAGCTCGAAGTGATCGGCCACACCGACCGGCTGGACAACGACGAGTACAACGACCGCCTCTCGTATGCGCGTGCCGGCGCCGTGAGGGCGTGGCTCGTCGAGAATGGCGTCCATGAGGGGGCGATCCTCGCCACCGGAAGAGGTGAGCGGGACCCCATCGTCCCCACCGAGGATGGCGTTGCCGAGCCCCGCAACCGGCGGGTCGAAGTCACGGTTCGCTGAGGCCGTCCTCGCCGGGGGGCGCGCGACGGATCGCGAGGATCGTGATGTCGTCGGCCTGGCTGACGCCGGCCGCAAACCGCGAGACCTCCGCGCAAAGCGCGTCGACGACGGCCTCGGCGCTGCTGCGGTCGGCCCGATCGAGCGCGCTGATCGTCCGCTTCAGTGAGAATCGGGTAGCGTCCGGCCCCATCGCCTCCGTCACGCCGTCGGTGAAGAGCACCAGGCACTCATCCTGCTCGAGCCGCCCGTGCCCCGAGGCGTAGGCGTACCCCTCGACGGTACCGAGCGGAGGGCCACCTTCGAGGGGCAGCCTCTGCACGCTTCGCTCGCGCGTCATCCTCAGCGGCGGATCGTGACCGGCATTGCACCAAATGAGCTCCCCCGATGAGAGATCGAGAAGCCCGGCGAAGAGCGTCACGAATACCCTGCCGCCGCTCTCGCGGGCGATCGCCTCGCTGGCCTCACGCAGCACCATGCCGGGATCCTCGACGCCGCGAAGAGCCGCTGTCTTGCAGGCTGCCTTGGTGAGCGCCATGAAGAGCGCCGCCGGCGCGCCCTTGCCCGAGACGTCACCAATCAGGAAGAAGAGCCTCCGGGAGTCGAGCAGGTAGTAGTCGTAGAGGTCGCCACCGACCTGCTTCGCGGGGATGATCCTGCCGTGCAGCTCGAAGTCGCGCCGGGTGGCCAGGGCCGGGAGCGCCTGCGGAAGCATCCCCATCTGGAGATCGCGCGCGGCCTCCATCTCCCCTTCCAGCCGCAGGGTGTGGTCCTGCTCCAGGCGAAGGGCCGCTTCGGCCGCCCGCCGGGCCGCCTGCTCTTCAGTAAGCCGTCCTCCGAGCGCGACGGTGTAGGCGGCCGCGGCCGCGAGGATCGGAAGGGCAGGAGCGAGGAGCAGCCGGTACGAGACGAAGGCGAGTGCGGAGGCGCCGGCCAATGCGGCCGCGATGATCAGTCCTGCCAGGAGGCTGCTCCGCCGGCTCACACGCCGGGCCAGCAGAATCGCCGTCCCACCGGCGAGAGCGGTCGCCGCGAGCTCGACGAGAAGCGACCAGGCCGGCCGGCGCGGCACAACCCCCGTCAGGATCGCTTCGAGGAGCTGCGCCTGGATCTCGATCCCGTGCATCTTCGGCTCGACGGGTGTCGCATGGAGATCCGCCAGCCCGAGGGCCGTCGTGCCGACAATGACGAGCCTGCCGCGGAAAAAACCGGGGGGGATATCCCTGGAGAGGACCTGGTGGGCAGGGACGAAGCGCCAGGAGGCGTGGGGCGAGAAGGGAATCCAGATCCGGCCGTCGGGATCGGTCGGCACGGTGTAGCGTCCCGTCTTCAGCGAGGTGAGCCCGGCCCGGCCTCCCTCGATCCCGAACCAGGCCGCTCCGGTCGCCACTCTCAGCATCTCGATGGCGAGCGACGGAACGATGGCATCGCCTACACGGACCGCTCCGGGGAGCCGGCGCACGATGCCGTCCGGCTCCGGCGTCGCCACGAGGGACGCGTGTCCGCGCGCCGCGGCATCCAGAGGCTCGATGCTGCGCACGATCGCATCGAAGAGGGGAAGCGCCCCGGCGAGCTCTGGATGCGCGAGCCGGACCGGCGGGTGGCGGAAGGGCCCACCGGGACCGGTGGTGGTGAGCACGGGGGCCATGCCGAGAACGGCCGGGGCCCTCGAGAGGCTCTCGGCCAGGAGCGCGTCGTGCGCGGGAAGCGCTTCGAGCCTCTCGCGAGCCACGCCGTCCAACTCGGGATGGAGCGCGAGGATCTGCTCGGGGGAGCGGCCGTCGGGCTCAGGGAAGATGATATCGAAGCCGATGGCTGCGGGCGAGTCCGATGCGATCCGATCCACCAGCTCCGAAACACGGTGGCGGGGCCACGGCCACTGCCCGAGTCGTCGCAGGCTCTCCTCGTCGAGATCCACGATGAGGACGGCGTGAAGCGCCTCGTCGGCAGGCCGGGGGTGCAAGCGCTGCCAGGCGTCGAAGACGTGGAGGCGAAGCGGCTCGAGGAGGTCCGGGTCCAGGAGCTGGATCCCCAGCAGGGCGACGAGCACCGCCCAGGGGGCCATCCGGCCCCACCCCACCGGAGAGCTCCCCGGCGGCCGGGGCGGCGGCACCGTGGAGGCAGGAGCCGTGGCGATCACTTGATCTCGATCACCATGCCGTCGTAGGCGGCCGACACGCGGAGAGGGCTCGAGCGGCGCGCGAGAGCCTCGAACCGGATTGTCTCACGCAGAATGGTCTCCAGGGCCTCATCGTCGAGGCCCGGCTCGTGATGGAACAGCACCAGGTGCTTCACGGCCGCGAGATGGCACAACTCGACACCGATGATGTTGCTCGAGTGGCCCCAGTCCTCCTTGGTCCACATGGCGTCGGCCAGCGAGTACTGCGCGTCGAAGATCACGACGTCCGCGTCGCGGAAGAAATCCACTTGAGGATAGTTCTCGTTGATCCTGTCCGCCCTGTGCTCCGAATCGGTCGAGTAGACGAAGGCATGGCCGTCCTTCTCGATCCGGTATCCGAACGAATCGTAGGGGTGGTCCTGCACACGCGCCCTGACGCGGAAGCCGCCAATCTCGTAATCGCGCTCCGGCTGGAGCGGCACGAACTCGATGCGCGCTCCGAGGCGGCTGAAGTCCACGGGAAAGCAGGGAAAGGACTGCTGGCGCCGGAAGGCCTCGTGCAGGACCCCTTCGATGTCGTGGCAGCCGAAGATCCGGACAAGGTTGCCTGGGACGTAGGCGGGAACGAAGAAGGGGAACCCCATGATGTGGTCCCAGTGCACGTGAGACATGAGGATGTTGAATACCTGGCCGCCGGGCGGGTTGACGCTCGCAACCAGTTGGCTCCCGAAGACCCGCAGGCCGCTTCCGGCATCGCAGAGCACGAACTCGTCCGAGCCCGCCTCGACCTGCACACAGGAGGAGTTGCCGCCGAAGGTTCCGGCCCCCGCGAACCCGATTTCGGCATCCAGGAAGCGATTCGCGTCCGCCTCACCGGTGAAGATCCTCCCCGAGGCGCGCAAGAGCACCGTCACGAGCTTTCGGCGAACTGCTTCGGCATCCAACGCGACGGGGAGCGAGCCGCGCGTACCCCAGAAGCGCAGGCGCATCGGGCTTCAGGACCGCGAAGGAGAGCCCGAGCCCTCTCCGCCCGATGGTGGCGAGATCGAGGCGACGGCAGCCTCCACGGTCGGGTGCACCGGGACCACGATATAGAACCGGCTGATCTCGAATATGTCCCGCACTGCGTCCGTCAGGCACGCGACGGCGAGAGCACCCAGACGGGCTCTCGCCTGGCGGGTCGCCACGAGCAGGGCGCGCAGCCCGGCGCTGCTCACGAAATCGACGCCGGCCATGTCCACCACGACGAGGGGAGGGCCGCCTTTCGCCACGGCCTCGAGGAGCTTCGCCTCGAACGCGCCGCTCGTGTTGGCGTCGAGCGATCCACGAGCCACCAGCACCTGGACCTCTCCCTGCGTCGCGGTCGTGATCTCGATGCGGCTGGGCATGGGTCGGGAAACCTCGGCGGGGAAGCTCGCTCCTGAAGGGCCGTGACCGCTGCCGGGTGGGGCTCCGGCCCTCCACGGCACGCACCCAGTCTCAGGTGAGCCCGCGGTCCGTGTCAATCGCCCCGGGGGCCGCCCCGCTGCGGCTTCGAGCGCCTGCCGCGCGATCTACTCGGCCTCGATCTTGGCCAGCGCTCGCTCGGTGGCAGCGAGGAGCGCCTCGGCGCCCACAGGTGCACCCGTCGCGTGCTTCATCCAGATGTCGGGCGACACGTTGCCGTAGGTCGCCATGCGCTCGAACTCGGGACCGATCGAGCCGGCCTTCCTCATCTGTTCTTCGATCTGGAAGGCGATGAGGTGGCCGATCGGGTAATCGGGGAGGTAGTTCGAGTACGAGATCATGTGTGAGTAGATGCCGAGCAGCACGACGTCTTTCTGGGGGAAGATCGGGCCGAAGTACCGGTTCCAGGTCTCCCTGGAGATCCGGAGGGTCGCCTCCTCGAGCTGGGCCGGAGCTGCCTCTGGGTGATCGTACATCCAGTGCCACACCGCGATGTCGACGAGCGCGACGGCGGCGATCTCGGCCGTGCCCCAGTAATCGTTCAGGATCTTGAGCGCCTCGCTCCGGGCCGTCGGCGGCGCGAGTCCGAGGAGCTCCAGATCGTGCCCCTGGAACACGAAGGCCAGCGCTTCCGTGAAGGCGGTGTTGGGGACCCCGGCGAGGAGAGTGTGATCCACCCCGTTCAGCGAGAGCGTCTGCTCGACGTTGTGCCCCATCTCGTGGACCGCGATGTTGTAGCCCTTGAAGTCCATGCCGTCCGCGCCCACGCGCGTGCGCAAGTGTGATTTCGCGGAGCGCATCTGCGCGCCAAGGGCGTGGCCCGAGCCGCGCGCGGGATCGACGACGATGTTGGAGGCGAGCTCACGGGCCCGCGCCAGCGGGAATCCGAGCCCGACGAGGAGGTTAGGGATGTCCTTCTCGTAGGCCTCGGGAGTCGGGTAGCGCTTCCTCGTGATGGCGTCGAGCTCGGCTTCCGTGTTGCTTCCGCGCTCTTTGAAACCGCTGTACCAGATGTCGAAAGGCTCGAGCGGGCGCCCGAGGCGGGACTCGATGAGCTTCGCGACCCTGGGGAGGAGCGGCGACGTGAGCGCCTTCTCGAGCATCTCCCGGACGCGCGCTTCGGGGATCTCGCGGTTCTCGAGGAAGCGCCGGTCGAGGAGCGTCGGGGCCGTCGGAGAGTACGGATCGACCAGGCGCTCCGCGTGGTACTGGCCGAGGAGCATCGCGTACCGCGTGTGCGGCTCCGGGGTGTTCATGACCTTCATGCCGTCCGGAGCGGCGGCGTCCGTATCGCGCACGGCTGCCGGAATGACCTCGTTCGTCCAGGGATTCCAGTCGACGTGCGGGTTGTCCACGGTGATCCCGGGGATCATCTGGGTCACGATCCTCTCCATGACCTTCTGGACCGCGCGCTGCTTGGCGAGACCGTTCTCAGCATCGTTGTAGTTCGCCTTGATCTCGTCGCGCAGGTTCCAGTGCGAGAGGAGCCGGAGCTTCGCCGGGAAGAGACGCCGCCCCTTGTCGTCCACGAGGTGATGCATCCAGATGTTGTAGTGGGAGATGTAGGCCTCGGCTTCCGAGGCGGCGCGGGCGATCTCGAGGTTGACGGCGGCGGGGACGCGCTTCGAGAAGCGATGCGCGAGCCTCGTCTCCGCCCACTGCCGGCGCGTCCACTGGGCCCCTTCCGTCACCCGCTGTTCGAGCGTCGTGAGCGGGAAGTTGATCAGGACGACGAATGCCAGCTTGTTCTGGAAGAAGTCGTCGGCGACATGCGCATACGGGCTGTACGCTGCGAAGAGGTCGTCGAAGGGCAGGATCGGCCCGCGATCGAGGTCCGTCTGCTCGCGGAACTCGCGGCCGATCTCGTTCATGTGGCCGTCGAGCCCCTCGAAGAGGAGCTCGAAGCGCGCGAACATCGAGTCACGGGCCGCCGGCGCTCCTGCGTAGTGCGTGCGGGCGAAATCCCCGAACGCCGCGGCGTCGCCATCCTCGGCCCGCCAGAAGCTGGCCGCCTGATCGAGCCCGCGCTCGATCGCGGCGCGCTGCGCGGCACCGTATTCGCCTGTGAGCTCCTGGACGAGCTTCGGACGAACGTCCGTGAACCAGTCGGGGCGGGCGGACTGCGCCTGAGCCGGGCGCGCCCCCGCGAGAACCGTGGTGAGGAGGATTGCCAGGGCGAGGAATCCAGGGCCCTTCGAGACCGCAAAGTCGAGATGCATCATGGCGGGCAGGCTACCGCCACGGAGTGGCCCCTGCAAGCCTGCTCTCGGCCTGAGGCCGCTCGCTCAGTACCCCGCGGCCTGGCCGTCCTTGCGCGACTCGGAGGCCCCGTAGTACACGCCGTGCTCGGCGTCGAAGAGGATCGCCTGGTAGCCACCGAACTCGCCGAGGTTCGCCTCGATCCGGTGGCCCCTGCCCGTCAGGTCGCGGATCGTCTCCCACGAGTATCCGGTCTCGAGACTGACCACGCCGCCGTCGGTCATCCGCTCGCCGGTCGGCTCGGAGGAGCCGGCGTGGAGGATCCGCGGCGCGTCGCCCGCCTCCTGGAGGTTCATTCCGAAATCCAGGAGGTTGACGATGATCTGAACGTGCCCCTGCGGCTGCACGGCGCCCCCCATCACGCCGAAGGAGATGTAAGGCTTGCCGTCCTTCGTCACGAAGGCCGGGATGATCGTGTGGAAGGGTCGCTTGCGCGGCGCGTAGGTATTCGGGCGGCCCTCCTCGAGATCGAAGAGCTCGCCGCGATCCTGGAGGATGAACCCCATCCCGTCGGGCGAGATCCCCGAGCCCATCCCGCGGTAGTTGCTCTGGATCAGCGAGACCATCATCCCTTCCCCGTCCGCCGTCGTCAGGTAGATCGTGTCCCCCTCGTTCAGGCCGGGGTTCCCTGCCTCGACCTCTTTCTGCGCCCGTTTCGGGTCGATCTTCGCGCGCCGCTCGGCGGCATAGCGATCCGAGATCAGCACCTCGACGGGTGTCTTGCTGAACTCCGGGTCGGCATAGAAGCGGGCGCGGTCCTCGAAGGCGAGCTTCTTCGCCTCGACGAAGTGATGGACGTACTCGGCGCTGCCGAAGCCCATCGACTTGATGTCGAACCCCTCCAGGATCTGGAGCATTTGTAGAGCTGCGATCCCCTGCGTGTTGGGCGGCAGCTCCCAGACGTCGTAGCCGCGATAGTTCACCGAGACCGGCTCCACCCATTCCGAGTGGTGGGCCGCGAGGTCCTCGTAGCTGAGGAAGCCGCCGGCGCGCTTCATGTGGGCGTCGATCCGGCGGGCGATCGACCCCTTGTAGAAGGCATCGCGCCCTTCGCGGGCGATCGTCGCGTACGTCTCGGCGAGGCCCGGGTTGCGGAAGATCTCCCCCTTGGCCGGGGCACGGCCGCCCGGGGCGAAGGTCTCGTTGAACCCTTCCCACTGCCCGAGAACGGGAACGCTGCGCTGCCAGTAGTAGGCGATCAGCTCAGAGAGCGGGAACCCCTCCCGGGCGTGCTTGATGGCTGGCGCCAGGATCTCCTGCATCGGGAGGCGGCCGAACCGGGCATGGAGCTCGAACCAGCCGTCCACGGCGCCGGGAACGGTGACGGGGAGGGGGCCCTGTGGTGGGATATGGGTGAGGCCGAGCTTCTTGAAGTGTTCGAGCGTGAGGCCCTGCGGAGAGCGGCCGCTGCCGTTGAGGCCGTGCAGCCGTTTCGTCTTCGGATCCCACACGATCGCGAAGAGGTCGCCTCCGACACCGCAACTCACCGGCTCGACGAGACCCAGCACGGCATTCGCCGCGATGGCCGCGTCCACGGCGGTGCCTCCCTTCCTGAGAATCTCGATCGCCGCCTGCGTGGCGAGCGGCTGGCTCGTCGCCGCCATCCCGTTGAGGGCGATCACCTCGGAGCGGGAGGCGAAGGCCCGGCCGGTGATCCGGTCGTACGCCAGGGCCGGTGGCACCAGAAGCAGCGCGAGGAGGAAGAGGGCGAGAGGGATCGAGACGGCTCGGCTCATGGTGACAGCCTCCGGCTCCGTCCGACGAGGACGGACGAATCCTCAGGCTACCACCGCGCCTGCCCGATCGTTCGACCGGGATCCGGCGCCTGGATCCCCCGAAGAAACCTCTACGCGCCCGCGGAAATGGACGAAACCAACAGCCATGAGTACGGGCAGGGCGTCAACATGAGACCGCTCGGGAGGGTGAGGCGGTAGGAGTTGACCCTCCGGAGGGGGGAGTCGTAGGGTGAGGGGGAGGTTGCCGTGAAGACTCCTTCCATGGATAAGCCCACACCCGAGGAAGGGGCCCTTGCCTCGACCGTTCCCTTCAGCCATCTCGCTCCGGAAGAGCGCCGCCGCCTGCTTCCCTTCGTGCGAGTCCGCCGGCACGACAAGGGAGACGTGATCTTCCGCGAGGGGGACCCCTCCGAGCGCTTTTGCACCGTCGTCTCCGGGCGCGTGAAGATCGTGAAGTGGGCGCCCAACGACCGCGAGCTGATCCTCGAGATCTTCGGCCCCGGCGATCCCTTCGGCGCCGTGGCGGCCTACGAGGGGCGCCCCTTCCCCGCGAGCGCCATCGCGCTGGAGCCCACCTCGGTGCTCAGTATCGGCCGACGCGACTTCTTCAAGCTCATCGAGGAGCACCCCGAGTTTACCCGCGGCCTCCTGATGGGGCTGACGCGGCGTCTCGTCGAGCTGACGCAGAAGCTCGCGCAGATCTCCTCGGGCGGCGTCGAGTACCGCATCGCGGCCCTCTTCCTGAAGCTCGCGGACGGAATGGGGCGGAGGGAGGAGGGGAGGACGATCATCCCGATGGCGCTGTCGCGCCAGGACATCGCCGACATGGTGGGGACGACGATCGAGACGGCGATCCGGATCATGAGCCGGTGGGGTCGTGACGGAACCGCCCGCACCGAGAAGGCCTCCTTCGTCATCGAAGACCGCGCGTCCCTCGAGCGGATCGTCGAAGCCGGCTGACCGGTCCCGCCACGACGGAGTGTGCGCACCCGGATCGTGGGCATCCTATGACCGCCGTCATACCGGCCCCGCACGGTTGGCCCTACGCTGACTCCCGTGCCGATCGAACACAACGGGAGGAAGACCATGCCGACGAAGGGGCAGACCGAGACCGTCACCGACTACTTGCAGGGAGATCATCGCCGGCTCGATGCCTTGATGGGGCGCTGCAAGGCGCTCGTGCAGGCGGGCAGCCTGAAGGAAGCCGCCGCTCTCTACGGAGAGTTCCGTGTGGGGCTGCTTCGCCACATCAAGATCGAGGAGGAGCTCCTATTCCCCGCCTTCGAGGAGGCTACGGGGCTGGGCAGCTCAGGCGGGCCCACCGGCGTCATGCGCAGCGAGCACCTCGAGATCCAGCGGCTCCTGGGCGAGATCCAGGATCTCTTCACTGGCGAGCCGCCAGCTCCCGAGGCCTTCGAGCCACTGCGATCCGCGCTGGTGGCTCTCCTCTCGGAGCACAACGCCAAGGAAGAGCGGATCCTCTACCCGATGTCGGACCAGATGGTCCCGCCGGGCCGGCTCGCCGAGCTGGTGCAGCAGATGAAGTCCTTCTGAATATGACCTAGATCATGCCGCTCCTCCGGCCTGGTCTGTAGGTTGGACGGGTCATGATCCCAGGCGCCGAGTCGGCTGGAATCCGGGTGGAGCTACCGGGCGATGGGTACCATCGCTCGCTCGTCTCATGTCAGCGAGCCTGCCCGGTCAACACCGACGCCCGCGGCTACGTCCGCGCGATAGCCGAGGGGCGCTTCGAGGAAGCCTACCTGATCGCGCGGGGGCCGAACCCGTTCGCCTCGATCTGCGGCCGGATCTGCGGGGCGCCCTGCGAGGCGGCCTGCCGGCGAGGCAAGGTCCCGCGGCTCGATGATGAAGGCCGCTTCGTCGGCACCGATCGGCCGATCGCCATTCGCGCGCTGAAGCGCGTTGCCTGCGAGGATTCCGGCGTCGAGGCGCATCCCCCGGAGGAGGTGCTCCGCTCCCTCCGGGCGTGGACCCCCTCCGTGTGCGCCGACGCGGACGAGATGGCGGCACTGCTCAAGTCCTCCATCCCGGGTGAGCTGAAAAAGGTGGACGGCGTCGCGGTGGCCATCATCGGCGCCGGCCCCGCGGGGCTCGCCGCCGCCCACGACCTGGCCCTGATGGGTTTCCGCCCCGTCGTCTTCGAGACCGAGCCCGTCGCGGCCGGAATGCTCGCGCTCGGCGTGCCGGAGTACCGGCTTCCACGCGACCTGATCCGCAACGAGATCGCCGTCATCGAGGCGCTCGGCGTCGAGATCCGCTGCGGCAGGACGGTGGGGAAAGACGTCTCCTTCACCGACCTGCGGCGAGACTTCGCCGCCGTCCTGATCGCGGTGGGCGCCAAGCGTGCGCGCGGATTGAACCTCCCGGGCGAAAGGGGGCCGCGCGTCTTTGGTGGCGTGGATTTCCTTCGCTCGGCCTCGCTGGGCGAGCCGAGTGATCTCGGAGCCGACGTCGTCGTCATCGGAGGCGGCAATGTCGCCTACGACGTTGCGCGGACGGTCGTTCGCCAGGCGGCGCTCGACACGGCGCGCACCGCGGCCCGCCTCCCCGGCACGCAGCGTGTCCGTCTCGTCTCGCTCGAGACACTCGAAGAGATGCCCGCTGACACGCTCGAGATCCTGGAGGGCGACGAAGAGGGTATCGAGCGGCTGAACGGATGGGGCCCGCTCGAGATCACGCGCGATGGGCAGGGGAGCGTCACCGGCGTGAGGCTGAGGCGGTGCCTCCATGTCTACGACGAGCAGCGGCGCTTCGCCCCTGTCTTCGACGACACGCAGCAGCAGACCGTCGCCTGCGACACGATCCTCCTCGCAGCCGGGCAGGCCACGGATCTCTCCTTCCTCCAGCAGGGCGGCGAGGACATCGAGCAGCTCAGGCCGGGCTGGCCCAGAGTGGACCCGGCCACCCTGAGGACGACGGCGCCGGGAGTCTTCGTGGCCGGAGATCTGGCCCACGGCACGAGGCTCCTCATCGACGCCGTCGCCTCAGGGAAGAAGGCGGCCCGCTCCATCTACGAGCACGTGACCGGCCACGCGATCGAGCCGCTCATGGTCGAGGCGCAATGGCCGCTCGAGCGCTATCGGAGGGAGGCGGGCTACGAGGGGATCCGTCGCGTGGAGATGCGCGCGCGATCTGTCGAGGAGCGGCTCGCCGATCCGCGCGCGCTCGTGGAGCTGGGATACGGCCGGGACGAGGCCCGCCGCGAGGCGTCGCGATGCCTCGACTGCGGCGTCACGCCCGTCTTCGATGGCCGGCGCTGCGTTCTCTGCGGCGGCTGCGTGGACGTCTGCCCCACGGCCTGCCTCAAGCTGGTCGCCCTCGAAGATCTCGCACCCGCGCCCGGCCTCGACGCGGTGCTCCAAGAGGCCCTCGGCCCCGGCGCGGGTCCCTCCGAAGGCTCCGCGATCCTCAAGGACGAGGACCGCTGCATCCGCTGCGCGCTCTGCGAGCAGCGCTGCCCGGTCGAGGCGATCACGATGGAGAGGATCACTTTCAGCACGGCATGGAGATGCCCATGACGACCCGGCCGGCCGCGCAACCCTCCGTGGCGCCGTCGCGCCTCGATCCCCAGCAGCCTTCACGGCGTGACTTCCTCGGACTCGCTGCAATGTGGTCGGCCGCTTCGGCCCTGATCTTCGCCGTCGTCGGCATGGCGCGCCTTCCGAAGGCCGCCGTCCTGCCGTCGCCGTCGAGGAAGTTCCGCGTGAACCTGCCGGAGTCGCTGGCGCCGGGCACGGCGCTGGTTCCGCCGGGGCGATCGGTCGCGATCTTCCGGGACGAGGGCGGTGTCTACGCCGTCTCCACCATCTGCACGCACCTCGGGTGCATCGTGAAGAAGGAGGCCGACGGCTTCCACTGCCCCTGCCACGGCTCCCGCTTCGCGCAGGACGGCACCGTGACGCGAGGGCCGGCGCCCAAGCGGCTGGCCTGCCTCTCCGTCAAGAAGCAGGGCGCCGGCATCTACATCGTGGACGAGGGGACGCCCGTCTCGCCGGACTGGAGAGCCGAGGCATGAAAGCGGATGCCGCGCGGCGAGCCGATCCGGGTGCGCTCGCGCGCTTCGTCGCGAACCTCCGCGAGGTACCCGCGAGGCTGCGCGCGTCAGCCTTCCGATCCGGCGCGCCCACGACCGACCGGACCCGATCCAGCTTCATCTTCGGCAACGTCTTCCTTCACCTGCACACGGTCCGGGTCCATCGATGGAGCCTCCGGTGGTCCACGACATGGGGGCTGGGCCTGATTGCGATCGCCGCGTTTCTCTTGACGCTCGTGACCGGCGTCCTGCTGATGTTCTACTACAAGCCCTACCCGGCCGTCGCCTACGACTCGATCAAGGACATCCACTTCGTGGTGCCTACCGGCCGCTTCATCCGGAACATCCATCGCTGGGCGGCTCAGCTCATGGTGCTGGTGGTCTTCCTGCACATGGCCCGGGCCTTTTTCACGGCCGCCTACCGCCCCCCGCGCGAGTACAACTGGCTGATGGGGATGGGGCTGCTGGTGATCACGCTGGGGCTCTCCTTCACCGGATACCTGCTTCCGTGGGACCAGCTCGCCTTCTGGGCGATCACCATCGGCGCCAACATCGCCCAATCGCCGCGGGAGATCACCGACGCGATCGGCATCACCGCCTGGTTCGATCCGGGAGGGTTGCAGAAGCTCCTGCTCCTCGGCTCGGAGGAGGTCGGCGAAGAGGCGCTGATCAGGTTCTACCTCCTCCACGTGATGATCCTCCCGCTCGCCCTCGTGGCGCTCGTCTCGGTGCACTTCTGGCGGATCCGGAAGGATGGCGGCCTCGCGCGTCCAGCCGACGCCGACACGAGGCTCGGCCCGCCCGATCCGGTCACCTATCCGGTCTTCACCGAGGCGCCGATGAAGACCTACCAGCTCGCCGCCGTCGTCCGTGGCCGGAGCGCCGCCGTGGGGCGGGGCCCGGAGAAGACGCTTCCTTCGATGCCGCACCTCTTCCACGCGGAGATGGGCGTCTTCATGCTGACGGTGCTCATCTGCGTCGTGCTGGCGGTGATCGCCCACGCGCCACTCAAGGAGATCGCGAACCCGGCGGTCCCGGAGAATCCGGCCAAGGCCCCCTGGTACTTCCTCGGACTTCAAGAACTGGTGTCGCACTCCGCCTTCATGGGCGGCATCGGGATCCCTGCGATCGTGCTGATCGGACTCGCGCTCATTCCCTACCTGGACCGGGAGAGCGACGGGACCGGCGAGTGGTTCGGCGGGCCGGGCGGGCTGCCGCTGGTCCTGCGCTCGGTCGTCTTCGGCCTGGGCTCCGTGCTCCTCGTGGAGACGCTCGCGATCAGGTTCGGGTGGATCCGCGAGTGGTTCCCGGGCGTCCCCCAGATCGTCATCACCTTCGTCAACCCCGGGACGCTCATCACCGCGCTGTACGCGGCGTGGTCGCTGTTCGAGATGCGCCGGCACGACTCGACGCGCGCCGGCGCCCTGGCGCTCTTCACGTGTTTCCTGTGCGGCTTCGTCGTTCTCACGATCATCGGAACGCATTTCCGCGGGCCCAACTGGGATTTCTACTGGTCTCCTGCCCAGTGGCCCGCTCACTAGACGGCCATGCGCGCGAACAAGCTCCTGCTCCTGGTGTCGAGCCTGCTGACGCTGGGCGTCCTCGTCTTCGCGGCGTGGCAGGAGAACGTCCAGCGGGGCTGGAGACAGCTCCAGGCGCGATACCGCGCGGCGCTTCCGGCCGACGCCGGCTCCGAGTTCAGCCTGCAACTCAGACAGATCGTGATCCCCGCCATGGGGGCGACCGATCGATGCGTCACCTGCCACGTCGGCATGGCCCCCGGAGAGGCGCCCATCGAAGGCGACCGCGTCTTCGGCCGCCACCCCGACGTGGGGCACGACCCTGCGGAGTACGGCTGCGTGGTCTGCCACGGAGGCCAGGGGCGGGCCACGGACGAGGCGGACGCTCACGGCGATGTGGAGCACTGGCCGCTCCCGATGGTGCCCAGGGACTACGCCTTCGCCGGCTGCGGGAGCTGTCACACGCACCTGGCGGTGCCGGATGAGGGGCAGCTCTTCAGGGGCCGCGATCTCTTCGACCGGTACGACTGCCTCTCCTGCCATCGCATGGATGGACGCGGCGGCACGACGCGCCCCGGAGCCGCCGCCGGCATCGACGGCGGCGACCTCTCTCGTTCAGGCATCACCGGAAAAGGCGCCGGCTGGTACGAGAAGCACCTCGGGACGCACGCGGCAGCCTCCTCGGGCCCGTGGAAGGACTCGTTCGGGGAGATCCCCGAGGGGGATCTGGCCGCGGTGAAGACCTACCTCGCGTCGCGCGTCGGCGCGCCCGGTCTCGTCGAGGCCAAGGCGCTCTTCCATTCGCGGGGCTGCCGAGGCTGCCACAAGCTGGGGGGCGTCGGCGGCGACGACGGCCCGGAGCTGACGCGCGTCGGAGAACGGGATCCGGGACGCCTGGACTTCACGCACGTGCCTGGACCGAAGACCTTCCCCTCGTGGCTCGCCGAGCACTTCCGGGCGCCGGCGAGCGTCGTGCCGGGCTCCGCGATGCCGGTGCTGGGCCTCACCGAGGATGAGATCGGGACGCTCGTCTTCTACATGATGTCGCTCAGGCGCGCCGGGCTTCCCGAGGCTTTCTGGCCGAAGGACCGGATCCGCGCGGAGCGGTTCGACGAGCGTGAGTTCGCGACCGACGGCACCACGCTGTACGGCTCCTTCTGCGCCGCCTGCCATGGGCCGCTGGGCGAGGGGATGCGCTATCCGGGTCTGACCGCCTTCCCCGCGATCGCGAACCCCGATTTCCTCCAGGTCGCATCGGATGGCTTCATCACCGAGACCATCAGGCATGGCAGGCCCGGCCGCCGCATGCCGGCGTGGGGGGAGAAGGAAGGAGGATTGCGCCCCGATGAGATCAGCGCCGTGGTCGGCTATCTCCGCGAGATGGGCGGCACGGACTGGCTCCCCGAGACGAAGGCCGCGCGCTGGGTGACGGCGGATCCGGCGTCGGGGGAGCGTCTCTTCGCGGACAACTGCGCCGTCTGTCATGGCGAGCGAGGAGAGGGGAAGGAGGGGACGGCTCTGTCGAACCCGGTCCTCCTGAGCTCCGCCTCCGACACCTACCTGGTCGAGACGATCCGCCGGGGGCGGAGGAACACCTCGATGCCGGCCTTCATCACCACCTCCACCACGCACCAGATGCTGTCCGAGCCCGAGATCGAGGCCATCGTGTCCTTCATCCGCACATGGGAGATCAAGCCGTGAGAAGAGTGGACGTGACACGCAGGAGCTTCCTCAGGGCGGCGGGGGCGGCCGGACTCGGCGCCTTCATGGGGTCGGCCACGAGAGCCTGGGGGCTCGACGCGGTGGACAATCCTCTCGCGCACTATCCCGACCGGGGCTGGGAGCGGGCCTACAGGGATCTCTGGAAGTACGACTCGCTCTTCACCTTCCAGTGCGCGCCCAACGACACGCACAACTGCATCCTCAATGCCTACGTGCGCTCGGGGGTCGTGACCCGGATCGGGCCCACGATGAAGTACGGAGAGGCGGTGGACCTGTACGGCAACAAGGCGACGCACCGGTGGGATCCGCGCGTCTGCCAGAAGGGGCTGGCGCTGACCCGGCGTTTCTACGGCGACCGGAGGCTGCGCCACTGCATGGTCCGCGCCGGCTTCAAGCGCTGGGTCGAAGACGGGTTCCCGCGGGGCGAGGACGGGCGCGCTCCCGCTGAGTACTTCAACCGTGCCAGGGACGAGTGGTCCCGCGCCACGCACGATGAGGCGGCGGCCCTCGTGGCCGCGGCGCTCCAGAACATCGCAGCGACCTACAGCGGCGAGGAGGGCGCGCGGCGGTTGAAGGCGCAGGGTTACGACGAGGAGATGATCCAGGTCATGAAAGGGGCCGGAGTGCAAACGCTGAAGTTCCGCGGAGGAATGCCCCTCCTGGGAATCAGCCGGATCCTCGGCCTCTACAGGATGGCCAACTCGATGGCGCTCCTCGACGCGAAGGTGCGGGGCGTCGCGCCCGACCAGGCGATGGGCGGCCGCGGCTTCGACAACTACTCGTGGCACACCGACCTGCCGCCGGGCCATCCCATGGTAACGGGCCAGCAGACGGTCGAGTTCGACCTCAACGCGGTCGAGCATGCGCGGATGGTCATCGTCTGGGGGATGAACTGGATCACGACCAAGATGCCCGACGCCCACTGGCTCACCGAGGCGCGGCTCAAAGGGACGAGGGTCGTCGTGATTGCCTGCGAGTACTCGGCCACGGCATCCAAGGCGGACGACGTGATCGTCGTGAGGCCCGGCACGACACCGGCGCTCGCGATGGGGCTCTCCGGCGTCATCATGCGCGAGAAGCTCTACGATGCCGACTACGTCAGACGGTGGACCGATCTGCCGGTGCTGGTGCGGACCGACACGCTCAAGTACCTGAGGGCGGCTGAAGTTCTGGACGGAGCGCAGGGTTCACTGAAGAACCAGACAAGGGTGCTCGGGAAGAACGAGACCGTTCCGCCCCCGGGCGCGCAGCGCGAGATGCTCATCAGCGAGGAGATGCGCCAGGAGTGGGGAGACTTCGTCTGGTGGGATCGCCGGGCCGGCGTGCCGCGGCGGCTCACGCGCGACGAGGTGGGAGTGCACGCCTCCGCCGGAGAGCCGCTTCTCGAGGGCTCGATAGATGTGACCCTGATCGACGGCAAGAAAGTGAGGTGCCGCCCCGTCTTCGACCTGATCCTCGAGTACGCCGCCCACTTCGATCCGAAGACGACCGAGGGGATCACCTGGGCCCCCGCCGCGGCCGTCGAATCGCTGGCGCGCGAGATGGCGAAGCACCCGGGCACGACGCTGATCGCCACGGGCATGGGCCCGAACCAGTTCTTCAACAACGACAACAAGGACCGGGCCATGTTCCTCCTGGCGGGCCTCACCGGCAACGTCGGCCGGATTGGAGGCAACCTCGGCTGCTACGCGGGGAACTACCGCATCGCGCTCTTCAACGGCGCGCCGCAGTACATCAACGAGAACCCGTTCGATCTCGAGCTGGATCCAGCCAGGCCGGCCCGCCTCAAGCAGTACTGGAAGGCCGAGTCCGCGCATTACTACAACCACGAGGACCATCCGCTGAGGGTCGGGAAGAGGCTGCTCACGGGCACGACGCACATGCCCGCGCCGACGAAGTCGATGTGGTTCGCCAACGCCAACTCCATCCTCGGCAACGTGAAGTGGCACTACAACACCGTCATCAACGTCCTGCCGCGGATCGAGATGATCGCCGTGCAGGAGTGGTGGTGGTCGACTTCCTGCGAGTGGGCCGACGTGGTCTTCGCCGTCGACTCCTGGTCCGAGCACAAGCACCCGGACATGACGGCATCGGTCACGAACCCGTTCCTGACGATCTACCCGCGGACGCCGCTGCCCCGGATCTTCGACACCGTGGCCGACATCGAGGTGCTGGCCCTCGTGGGGCGCAAGCTGGCCGACCTCACGGGCGATGCGCGCTTCGCCGATTGCTGGAAGTTCGTCGGGCAGGGGCGCACCGACGTCTACCTGCAGCGCGTCCTCGATACCTCCACGTGCACCAAGGGGTACCGCTTTCTGGAGCTGGAGGAGAAGGCCAAGCAGGGGATCCCCGCCCTGATGATGAACAGGACCTACCCCAAGGCGGTGGGCTACGAGCAGGTCAAGGACTCGCGACCGTGGTACACAAAGACCGGGCGGCTGGAGTACTACCGCGAGGAGGACGAGTTCATCGAGGCGGGCGAGAACCTCCCCGTCCACCGCGAGCCCATCGACTCCACCTTCTACGAGCCGAACATCATCATCGCGCCCTCCCACGAGGCGATCCGCCCGGCCGGGCCCGCGGACTACGGCGTGGAAGAGGACGATCTCTCGTGCGAGGTGCGCCAGGGCCGCAACGTCGTGCGCACCTGGGCCGCCGCCAGCAAGACGGCGCACCCTCTGGCCAAGGACGGCTACAGGTTCGTCTTCCACACGCCCAAGTACCGTCACGGAGCCCACACCACGCCGATCGACACGGACGTGATCGCCGTTCTCTTCGGTCCCTTCGGTGACGTCTACCGGCGCGACAAGCGCTCTCCCTTCGTCGGGGAAGGGTACGTGGACATCAACCCGGATGACGCGAGAGGGCTCGGGATCGAGGACGGCGACTACGTCTGGATCGATTCGGATCCCAGCGACCGGCCCTTCCGTGGATGGCAGAAGAAGCCGCAAGACTATGAGTTCTCGCGCCTCATCTGCCGCGCGCGCTACTACCCGGGCACGCCCCGGGGCGTGACGCGCATGTGGTTCAACATGTACGGCGCGACCCCAGGATCCGTGGAGGGGCGCAAGTCGCGCGCCGACGGCCTCGCGAAGAACCCGCGCACCGGCTACCAGGCGATGTTCCGCTCCGGCTCGCACCAGTCGGCCACGCGCGGCTGGCTGAAACCCACCTGGATGACGGACTCGCTCGTGAGGAAGGAGCTCTTCGGACAGAAGATCGGCAAGGGCTTCCTCCCAGACGTGCACTGTCCCACGGGGGCACCGCGCGAGTCGATCGTGCGGATCACCAAGGCCGAGCCGGGCGGTCTCGAGGGGGTGGGGCTCTGGCGCCCCGCGCAACAGGGGCTGAGGCCCGGCTACGAGAGCGATGCGATGAAGAGGTATCTCGAGGGTGACTTCGTTCCCTCCAGCGAGAAGGGAGGTAAAGCCTGATGGCCCGAGTCCACAACTGGCAGATCGGCCGCGAGATGGCCTACTGGTACCCGGAGGCGCGCCCGAAGCGCCAGTTCGCCGCGGTCTTCGACATCAACAAGTGCATCGCCTGCCAGACCTGCACGCTGGCCTGCAAGACCACGTGGACCTCGGGCAAGGGGCAGGAGTACATGCTCTGGAACAACGTGGAGACCAAGCCCTACGGGTTCTACCCGCTCGGATGGGACGTGAAGCTGCTGGACAAGCTGGGAGCGCAGAGCTGGAACGGCTCGACGTACGAAGGACGCACGCTCTTCGAGGCGGCGGCCGCGGGCGAGCGGGTCGTGGGGTGGCGCCCCGACGACCACGACTACGCCTACCCGAACGTGGGCGAGGACGACTGCGCGGGCGGCATCCAGAAAGGAGCGCACCTCCAGGTGCCGCACATGGCCTGGTTCTTCTACCTCGCCAGGATCTGCAATCACTGCACCTACCCGGCCTGCCTCGCCTCGTGCCCGCGCGGATCGATCTACAAGAGGCCCGAGGACGGGATCGTCCTGGTCGATCAGGGGCGGTGCCGCGGATACCGCGAGTGCGTCGAGGCCTGTCCCTACAAGAAGGTCTTCGGCAACCCGATGACGGGCACCTCCGAGAAGTGCATCGGCTGCTTCCCGAAGATCGAGCAGGGGCTCCAGCCCCAGTGCTTCGTCAACTGCATCGGGAAGATCCGCTTCGCAGGCTTCGTCTCGAAGCCCGAGGAGGCGCGCGAGGACAACCCCATCGACTACCTGGTCCACGTGCGCAAGGTCGCGCTGCCGCTCTTTCCGCAGTTCGGACTCGAGCCGAACGTCTACTACATCCCCCCCATCCACGCCCCGCGCCCGTACCTGCGGCAGATGTTCGGCCCGGGGGTCGACGCGGCGCTCCAGACCTACCAGAAGGCGCCGGAGGATCGGGATCTCGCCGGTCTGCTGACCCTTTTCGGCTCCACCGAGAAGATCGTCTTCCGCTGGAAGCGCCAGGAAGAGACGATGCTCGGCTACGACGAGCAGGGCGGGGAGATCATCCGGGTCCCGCTGACGGAGCCCGTCTACATCCGCGAGGCCTTCGACGCGGCGCGCAACGTCGCAAGGACGAACGTGCCATGAGGGCGGCACTCGCGCTCCTGGTAGTTGCGGGCGCTGCTTCTCTCGTGGTTTCGTGCTCGGGCGCGCCCCCGCCTTCGCCGGCCGAGGTGGCAGTGATGCGCGCCGCTGCCGTTCCCGTCGACCCCGGCGATGCGGCCTGGAGGAAGGCGCCCCTGCACGTGGCTCCGCTCATCCTGCAGGACATGGTCGAGCCGCGCCTGCTCGCGCCATCGACGAAAGAGGTCCGCGTGCAGGCGATCACGGACGGCTCGCGCATCGCCTTCCGACTCGAGTGGGCCGACCTCTCGCGCGACGATCTCCCGGGCGCCGCGCGATTCGGCGACGCCTGCGCAGTGCAGCTCCCGGCACAGATCACGGCGGACCTCCCGGCGCCGCAGATGGGAGAGACGGGGCGCGCGGTCGAGATCACCTACTGGCGCGCCTTCTGGCAGGCGACGGTGGACGGGCGGTCCGACACGATCCGTGAGCTCTATCCCAACGCCGCAGTCGATCACTATCCCTTCGAGGCAGCCTCGCTGCCGCCCGGCTCTCAGGCCCAGAAGGAGATGGAGGATCGGTACGCCCCTGCCCGCGCGCTCGGGAACCGGATGGCGGGTCCCCGCGACAAGCCGGTCGAGGACCTCATCGCCGAGGGGCCGGGGACGATCCGCCCCGCGGGGACGAGTACCTCGGAGGGACTCGGCATCAGAGGCGAGGGAGGATGGAGCGTGGTTCTCTCCCGGCCGCTTCCCGAGGTGCTCGGCGGCGGAGGGCGCGCGCAGGTGGCCTTCGCCGTCTGGGAGGGGACGAACCAGGAAGCCGGCTCGAGGAAGATGCGAACGGCGTGGATCCCGCTCGCCGTGGAGGGACGGCAATGAACGGGACGGCGATCGACCCCGTGCCGTGCCGCATCGGAGAACAGCTCCGCGAGGCCGCGGCGTGGCGCGTGCTGGGGATTCTGCTCGAGCGCCCGCGCGCAGGCTGGCTGGAGGAGATCGAGCTGCTCGCACGCGAGGTCGCAGATCCCTCACTCAGCGCAGCGGCGCTGGAGGCTCGCAGGGCCACGGAGGGGGCGTACTTGAAGGCTCTCGGACCGGGCGGCTACGCCTCTCCCCGCGAGGTGGCCTACAGGACGATGGAAGATCCGTCGCGGCTGCTTGCCGACCTGTCCGCCTGGTACGAAGCCTTCGCCTACCGCCCGCGCGCGGAGGATCCTCCTGATCACATCGCCGTCGAGTCGGGTTTCGCCGGCTACCTGCTCCTCAAGGAGGCGATGGCCCGCCTGGCGGATGACGAGGAGGCGGCCGGGACGACGGCGCGGGCTCGCGAGCGCTTCATCGATGAGCGCCTGCGCCCCTTCGTCGAGGGGCTTTCGGGGCGCCTGCAGGGGACCGGCGGCCACCTCGAGCAGGCGATCTCCGTTCTCCTGAAACGGGTGGCGGCCTAGGACGAGCGACCGCGGTTGAGGCTCAACCTCGCGCGCGGTGCCGCACCCCCGCCATCTGCTAGGATTCCGCCATGCGCGACGGGACGCCTGCACCCGTGGCGGCGACGGGCAGTGAGAAGAGGGTCAGGAGGTGGATCTTCCCGGTCCTGGTGCTGCTCGCCCTCGTCGGGGCCCTCATCACCTACAAGACGAGCGGTTCGCTCGCGACGATCGCCCGCGTCCAGCAGACTCACGTCCTCGCGCCCAGGGCCGAGGCCCTCTCGACGGCGCCGCTTCCCACGCAGGTCCGGCCCTTCGCCCGGACGCTCAACTACCTCGCCATCGTGTGGCCTGCGCTGGTCTTCGGCGTCCTGATTGGCGCGGCCGTCCGCGCCCTCATCCCGTCAGCCTGGATCGCGACGCTCCTGGGCGGCTCGCCCGTCCGCTCGCAGTTGCTGGGAGGTCTGGCCGGGGCGCCTCTCATGCTCTGCTCCTGCTGCGTCGCGCCGGTCTTCGCGGCGATCCATGAGCGCACTCGGAAGGCGGGGCCTGCCAGCGCGCTGCTCCTGGCGGCGCCGGCTCTCAATCCCGCGGCGCTGGCGCTCACGTTCATGCTGTTCGCTCCGGGCATCGCCTTCACCCGGATGGCGCTGGCCATCGTCCTCGTCTTCGGTGTGAGCGCGCTCGCCGCGCGCTACGTGGCAGCGACGGGGGCGGCCCCCTCGGAGTGCGCGCTCGAGTCTGCCGGCGAGGGCGGCCCCGTCCTCGCCCTTCGCACCTTCGGGCAGGAGGTGCTCCGGCTCGGCGTGACGACCCTCCCGCTGATCTTTCTCGGCGTCGTCCTCTCGTCGTTCCTCATCGAGTTCGTCCCGATGAGCAGCCTGGCCGGCGGGGCCACGGGCGTGGCCGTCATCCTGCTGGTGGCGCTCGTGAGCGTGCTCGTCGCGCTCCCCACCTTCGCGGAGATTCCCCTCGCCCTGGGCCTGCTCGCGGCCGGAGCGCCGGCGGGCGCCGCCGTGGCGCTCCTCGTCGCGGGGCCCGCGATCAACCTTCCCTCGCTCTTCACGCTGCGCCGGATGACGGGCACACGCTACGCTCTCGCCCTCGGAGTGGGAACCTTCCTCGTCGCCGCACTCGGCGGGCTCGTCGTCGGATAGCTCGAGGATCCGCCGCAACTCTGGCGGCCGGATGCGCTGGCGAACCACTGCCTGGCGGATTGCGAGGATGCGGCGGGGGCTCCTCAGCGCGAACTACCGGACCCGCAGGAGCGAATCGCACCGGAGCATCTCCTGTCCCTCCCGTCATCAGCCCCGATGCAATCGGAGTGATCTGGAAGTCACGGTGTGCCAGCGATCTCCTGGGGCAGGCACGCGGCGGCGGAAGGGACGCGCTCGAGGCCGTCCCCGTCGAGCTCAATCACCCTCGCATCCCGCCGCCTGGACACGTGTGCGGCTCCCGCGTTCACGCGGGAGCCGCAAGGGGTCGCTAGTGTCCTGCCTCTGACGCTTCTTTACAACGGCGGACCTTCCGCATGATTGT
>CAZMRF010000042.1:0-43279 GCA_964568735.1 uncultured Acidobacteriota bacterium | reverse complement strand
TGAAGGCGCCCAAGGAGGGCCGCAAGATGCCCGCCGTGCGGTCTCTTCACCAGTCGGCCGACAGCAACTCGAAGCCCCCCTTCATCATGGGACACTCCTTCCAGGCGGTGTCGCTTCTGGTGAAGGGGCCGGCCGGCCACGTCGGCGCCGTCCCGCTCGTGGCTCGGATCCACGAGGGGCTCGTCTGGTCGAACCGCGATCAGAGGACGCTTCTGGACCGGATGGTGGAACTGTTCTACTCCGCCACGAGGCCGTGGGAGCGCAAGGTGATCCTCGTCGCTGACGCCTACTACGCCTCTCGCAAGATCATCCTGCCGCTGCTTGAAGGCGGCCACCACCTGGTCACCCGTGCCAGGATCAACTCGGTGGCCTACCTGCCGGTCGAGCCGGTGGACAAGCGCCGGCGCGGCCGCCCGCGCCTCTACGGAGAGAAGATCCACCTCAGAACTCTCTTCGAGGAGTCCTCCCTCATGCTCTCGGCGTTCAGTCCCATCCCCGGCGAGTCGCACGTGAAGATCCGCTACGCCTGCGCCAACCTGCTGTGGCGTCCCGTCGGACGGGAGGTCCGCTTCGTCGTCGTGGAGCACCCCGTGCGAGGGAGCATCCTCCTGATGACGAGCGACGCCGAGATGGACCCTCTCGACGTCATCGTGCTGTACTTCCACCGCTTCAAGATCGAGACGGGCTTCCGGCAGGCCATCCACGTGCTAGGCGTCTACGCCTACCACTTCTGGATGGAGGAGATGACTCCGATCCGGCGCCGCAGCGCCGGCCAGCACCTCCACATGAGCTCCGAGGAGTACCGGCAGAAGGTCCGCCGCAAGAACAACGCCTACCACCTCCACGTGCAGCTCGGGTGCATCGCTCCGGGACTGCTTCTGCACCTTGCCGTCAATCACGGCGCGCTCGTGTGGGACAGCTTCCGCTCGTGGCTCAGGACCATGGACCCCTCGCGCCCGCCCTCGGAACTCGTCGTGGCCTCCTCGCTACGGGAGGGACTGCCGGAATTTCTCGATGGGGGAGGCGCTGACGAACAACTGCGAAAACTCCTCGCCGCCTACCGGCGATCAGACGAGGCCACGTCCATCCGCAACGCCGGGTGAGGTACCATCAGGCCGAACTCGGCACTGTCCAGTCAGTACAGCGTGTGAGCGTTCGCCGTCGTGTTTTCATGCTAGGCATGGCTACGACAGGCGGCTCTACGGCAGGTTACGGAATATGAAATGCTAGTAATCCTTCGTGATGGGCAAGCGGCTTCCTCGGTCGGGGTGAAGAGCAAGGCTTTCTGGGTGCCTGGAAAGGGACTGATGCGTGCCGGTGCGTACGCGATTCTGGCAATGCTGGGAACGGTCGCCCTCGCAACGTCCGTTGTCTCGAGTGGAGGTGTCGCCGGGTTGCGGCCGCATGAGCAGTATCTTGTCGGGAGAGACGACGCACATGCCGCCGACCGAGCCTTGGTCCGCTTCCGGAACGGTTCCTCTGAGCGCGCGGTTGAGCGGACCATAACCAGGGTCCGGGTTAGGACCCTCAGGAGATTCAGTCGGATTCAGCACCTCCGTCTCGTGGAGTTGCCGTCGGGTGTTTCCGTTGAGGCGGCCATTCGGGCGCTCCGGGAGGATGAGGCGGTCCTGTACGCGGAGCCGGACTACGTTGTTCGAATCGGTGATACGCCGGATGACCCGCAGTTCGGCTCGCAGTGGGGACTCTCGAACACGGGGCAGAACAACGGGGTATCCGGGTCCGACATTGACACTCCGGCGGCGTGGGACGTGACGACGGGATCGAGTCAGGTCGTCGTCGGGGTCCTCGACAGCGGATACGATTACACGCATCCCGATCTGGTGGCGAACCTCTGGTCGAATCCGCTCGATTGCGACGGTGACGGGTTCGACGATGACGGGAATGGATACGTGGATGACTGCCACGGCATCGATGTCCTCAATGGTGACTCCGATCCCAGAGACGACAACGGACACGGGACGCATGTTTCAGGGATCATCGCAGCGGTCGGGGATAACGGCATCGGCGTCGCGGGAGTCTCGTGGCGGGCGTCACTCGCAGCCTGCAAGTTCCTGGATGAACGCGGCTCGGGGTACGTGTCGGGCGCGATCGCCTGCCTCGATTACTTCGCGCTCCTGAAGGAACGGGGCATCGATGTCGTCGCAACGAACAATAGCTGGGGCGGTTTCACCTACTCGCGCTCGCTCCGGGAGGCGGTGCAGGAGCAGATGGCGCGAGGGATTCTCTTCGTGGCCGCGGCGGGGAATAGCTTCCGGGACCACGACGCCTATCCCACGTTTCCGAATGGCTTCAGCCTGCCCAACGTACTGGCGGTGGCGGCGACGGATCGGAATGACTCGCTGGTCTGGTTCTCGGACGAGGGGCGTTACTCGATTGATCTTGCCGCTCCTGGAATGGAGATTCTCAGCACCACGCCCGGCGGGGCGTACGAGATGAGGCACGGCACTTCGATGGCTGCTCCTCACGTGACGGGGGTCGCGGCACTCCTCAGGGCGGCTAATCCGGCCGCCGACTGGCGTTCGATCCGGAACCTCATCCTCGCCGGCGGGGACGATCTTCCCGAGCTGGGAAGGACCGTGACCGGCAAGCGACTCAATGCCTTCGGGGCTCTCACCTGCGAGGCGAGCGCGGTGCGTTCACGGCTGGCTCCCGGGGGGCGGGCCATCGTGGCCGCCATCGGAGAGAACATTCCGCTGAGCTTCCTAGGCATCGAATGCTCCGCACCCGGGGAAGCTCCGGTCGTTGCACTGGATCCGGGCTCCGTGCCGATCCCGATGCAAGACGACGGCATCCTCCCCGATGAGGCCGAGGGAGACGGCGTCTTCTCGGGCATGTGGGCTCCGGATGCCGCAGGAGACTACGAGCTGGTCTTCCCGGGAGACGATCGCGTGGCCGTGCGCGTCCTGGAAAGCGAAGTTCCTCCCCACTTCTCGAGCACCTCCTACCGGGGGCTCCCGGGGCTGACCATGGAGGCCATGGCGATCGGTGACATCAGCAGTGACGGCCTCAACGACGTCGTCGTGACGACGGGCTCCTTCAACGTCAATGTACCGAGCGACACCCTGACGGTCTTTCTCCAGAACGCGGCCGGGGGCCTCGACGGCCCGGTTGCCTACTACGTGGGCGATCCTCGCATCACCGCTCTGGTCACCACGGTGGCTCTGGGGGACCTGAACGGCGACATGCGGACCGATGCGGCATTCGGCACGTGGCTTTCGAGCATGTCCGGGAACTTCGTGGGGGTCCTCTATCAGGAGCCGGGCGGCACGCTGGGTCCGGTGATTCGCTACGCGACAGGGAACTCCGAGCGCGTCGCGGTCGGTGACCTCAACCACGACGGCCGTATGGATCTCCTCGCCGGGCGTGGCGCGGGAAACAAGGCGCTCCTCGACATGTTCCTTCAGGATGCCGCCGGGAACCTCCAACCACCTGTGCCTCTCCAGGTCACTTTCCCCGACCCGACATGGGACATCGATCTGGCCATCGTGGACGTCAGCGGCGACGGCCTCGACGACATCGTCGTGCTGGCTCTCCTGACCTCGACCCCCGCGATCAACTCCCGGCGGGTGGCCGTTCTGCGGCAGGAGCCGGGCGGGTCCTTCGTGATGACGCACCTGCTGGGCGATCGGACACTGCTCGCGTATGCGGACAGCCTCGGCGTCGGAGATCTGAACGGCGACGGGCTCGCCGACATCGCAGTGGCCCTTGGGGGTAATCGATACGCCACGGACCCCTACGTGGTGATCTTCTTTCAGGACGGCACCGGCTCCTTCGAGGAGCCGGTCAGGTATCCGGCCTTCGAGATCCCGCACTCGGTTGAGATCGCCGACATCGACCAGGACGGGCGCAACGACGTCGTCACGGCGCACGCGGGCTGGGGGGGAGTCGGGACATTTTTCGGGACGGGCCGGGGGACGCTGTATCCCTACGTTCTGGATCCGCTCCCCGGATCTGACAGCTTCAACCACCAGGCGCTCGGCATTGGAGACCTGAACGGGGACGGGCGGCCCGACCTCGCGTACGCGGAAATCCAGGGCAGGCTCCATGTCCTGACCAACCAGATGACTGCGGCGCCGGCAGCGGCCGAGGTAACGATCATCAAACCTGTCGGCGGAAAGGGGACTGTCGTGAGCCGCCCGCCGGGCATCAACTGCGGTCCGGAGTGCAGCGGGCCTCACGAGTACGGCTGCGGCCCCACGTGCAGGGCCTGGTTCCCGGCCGGCACGCGGGTCACTTTCGAGGCCATCCCTGAGCCGACCTCCACGTTCGATCGGTGGGAGGGTTTCTCCTGCGTGCCGGCGCCCGACGGGACTTGCAAGACGCCCTTCGGGCCCGGCGGAGTGATCTATGCCTACTTCGATTACGTCGGGCCGCGCCTCACGGTGAGCAGGAAGGGGCCCGGCACCGGAGCGATCAGAAGCGATCCGCCCGGCATCTGGTGCGGCATGGATTGCTCGGAGCCGTATCCGTGGGGGAGCCCCGTCACGCTCATCGCTGAGGCTGAGCCGCTGTCGCGCTTCGAGGGGTGGGGGGGTCGGTGCTCCGGCGCCGGTCCTTGCACCGTGCCAGTGGAGGGACCGCAGAGCGTCGAGGCGTGGTTCCATCTTCCGATTCTGCTGCGAGGACCGGGACAGGCGACGAGCTACTACGCCGACGCTCCTCAACCAGCATTCGAGTGGCACCCCGGGACGAGAGAGAGCTTCAAGGTCTTCTGGTCGGCCACTCCTGCGTTCGGCAAGAACAGCGTGACGACTGGCAAGGCCTGGCTCACGGGCGATGCGTACACGCCCGATCCAGAACTGTGGGGGAGGATCCTCCGCCTGGCCGGATCGACCGGGGCTGTTCATTGGATGGTCAAGGGGCGGGACGGGTCGGGGAGTCTCGAGTCCTCGGAGCCGGGGACGATCCTCGTCGCCGGTTCGCAGGCGCCCGATCTGACGGCGCCTGCCGACGGACAGGTCTTTTCATCGCAGGACCCGGCCCCGACGCTGCTATGGGAGCCCAACCACAACGAGTCCTACCGAGTGGTCTTCTCCTGGCGACCGGATCTCAAGGGCAAGCCGAAGGTGCAGTCGGGCGAGGGATACACGCTCGGTGGGAACTCGTGGACGATCCCCGATGTGGCCTGGGAGCAGATCAAGAGCGCGCTGGCTCCCCGAGGGGGTGGGACGGTCCACTTCGCTATCTTCGCCAAGGACGCGCTCGGGAGAGCCACCAGGAGTGCCACCTACTCGCTGCAGATCCAGTAGCCGCAAGCCACTTCTCTCGGCCAGTGCAAACTTCGTGGAGTCAACGGGTTAGTGTATTCCTTGAGATCCCTGGGGAGTGTGCTTGCGGGCGCACCCCCCCTCCGGCCTTGCGTCCTTTTCCAGCCTCCCCCGACTACATGCACTGAAGGCGGCAATGAAGCCGCCCGGGCATCGAGGGCCGCAATGACCTCGGGGGATAGCCCTCCAGTCCCGCAGGCGGCCCGGGGAGACGCAGGATGAGAATGCACGTCAATTTGAGGGTGAAAGATCTGGAGGCGTCGATGCGCTTCTACACGAGCCTCTTCGGCGCGGCGCCGTCGATCACGAAGCACGACTACGCCAAGTGGATGCTCGACGATCCCCGGGTGAACTTCGCTATCGTCAAGGCGAAGGGGAGCGGGGGACTGGAGCACCTCGGGATCCAGGCGGAGAGTCGGGCGGAGCTTGCGAATCTCCGCGCCCGGGCCGCGCGGACCGGAGTGAGGGTCGACAACGAGGGCGAGGTGACATGCTGCTACGCCCACTCGGACAAGGCCTGGGTGACCGACGAGCAGGGCGTCCCGTGGGAGATGTTCTACACTCACGGCAGCGCGGAGGAGGCCCCCTCGGCGGCCCCGATCGCGGCCGGCGCCGCTCGAGAATCGAGTTGCTGCTCGCCGGACTGCTGCCGCGAGGAGAACCCGTCCACAGGCCGCGCGGCGCACACGGCTTGACGAGAGTTCCATGAGCACGACTGCAAGCGACGCGAACAGTGCGATTGAAGGCTGGCGCCCCTTCATCGAGGGGCTCCATGCCTTCATCGCCCGCCGCGTCCCCGGCCAGGACATCGAGGACGTCTTCCAGGACGTGATTCTCCGCCTCCACCGTGGTGCATCCTCGCTCCGAGACGCTGCACGGGCGGAGTCGTGGGTCTACGGGGTCGCCCGGCGCGCGATCGCGGACTTCTACCGGGCCAGGGCGGCGAGCCTCGATCGCGCGGAGCCGCTCGAGGAAGAAGAGCCTGCCGCCCCCGAGGATCCGCGCAAGGGCTTCGGAAGCTTCCACGGCACGCACTCCGTCCACGAGGAGGTCCTTTCGTGGCTCGAGCCGATGGCTCGCGCCCTCCCCGAGAGCTACCGCGAGGCGCTCATGATGGCCGACTTCGAGGGGCGCGCTCAGAGTGAAGTCGCCAGGAAGCTCGGGCTGTCCCTGTCGGGCGCGAAGTCGCGCATCCAGCGGGCCCGCAGGATGCTCCGCGAGGAGCTGCACCGCTGCTGCGAGGTTCACCTGGGCTCCGACGGCGAGGTGGTGGACTTCCGCCGCCGCGACTGCGACTGCTGACCTGCACGCCAAGCCGACCATACCCTCCGGCAGGATCAGGCAGCTTCGAAAGGGTGCATGTGGAAGCGCTCCCGAGCGCGTGACAACATGTGCTCCCGCTCGCTGTCCGGAGATCGACGCTGACCAGCCCCCTCGAGCACGCCATCGAACACGCGGCCCACTTCCTCCCGGCCCAGGGGCCGATCACGGTCTTCATCCACCACAACACGCTCCACGCCTTCGAGCACATGCCCTTCGAGGAGGCCGTGGTGGAGGGCGGGCGCCTCCTCGGCTGCGAACCCTTCCTCTCGGAGGAGCGATACCGCGAAGAGCTTCGCCGGGGACGCATACGGGAGTCGGATCTCGAGGCCGTCCTGCGCGGCGAAGCGCGAGGCGGGACTACTACACCGGACGACGCTGTGGCGTGGAGCCAGGCCCCGGACCTGATCGAAGGGAATAGAACGCCCCCGGTGCGCGCGGACGGCTCAGCCCTGATCGCAGCCGAGCCTGGCGAAGGCGTTGTCTCTGGTCACGCGCTTCGGCTCGCATGGTTGAAGCATGGCGTGCCCGAGGCGGAGGGGACGGCCCTGGACTGGCTCCTCAGGGAAACCGATCTCCTCGATCGGCTCCGCCCGGATCTTTCCGATAACGCGCGCGCCAGCATCCTCGGACACGGAGGATCCCTTCCACATGAGGAGCGCGCCTTGGTGCGTGCCCTCTGGGAGGCCTGCCTGGGTGCCGTCATCAGCATCGCCCCGGCCTTCCCGGCGCCCGTGCGATCGCCCGTCAGGCATCGAGATCACTTGCTCGCGGCCACGGGCCTCGACGCCGACGAGCTGGTCCATCCGTTGCTCATCCGGCTCAGCGCGGCCTACCTCGATCAGGGCATCGCCGCTCGGCCCATGCCCCTGCGCAAGCTCGGGTTCTTCGGTTGCGTCACGCGCCTCTACGCCCTGCCCGCCGGCTCTCCGGATCCCTGGATGAGATCGGTTCATCAGCTCATGGCGGAGGAGGTCGCGGCCGGGCGGACGCCTCTCGAGTCCCTCGGGCACTCTCTCGACCGGCTCGGCGTGGAGCCCCGCGAGTGGGATGAGTTCCTCACGGCCACCGCGCTCGTTCTTCGTGGATGGGCCGGAATGATGCGGCAGATGGAGGAGCGGCCCGACCGGGTACCGGTGCACGCCCCGCCGGCGACCCTCGCCGATTTCCTCGCGATCCGGCTCCTGCTCGACAGGGCCGCCGCCGCGGAGGTCGCCCGTGCCTTGCCTGGACCGTGCCCGGAGTTATCGCAAATCCGGGGGGCGCTTGCTGGAACTCTCCCGGCGCCCAGGCCGCCCTCCGTCTCGACACGAGCCTGGCCGCTTTTCCACATCGCGCAGATCCTCGGATTGTGCGCCGACGAGATCTCCGGGCTGAGCACCGAGGGGATTCTCAATCTCCTCGCGGAGATCGAAGCCTTCGACGGAGTGAGCCGCAGGCGCCTCTTCCACCTCGCGTACGAGCGGAGGCTCCGCCACCAGTGGTACGACGCCGTCGCGACACACGAGGACGACGAGGCTCCTGCGCATCGCTTCGACGCGATCTTCTGCCTCGACGAGCGGGAGGAGTCGATCCGCCGCCACCTCGAAGAGGTCACCCCCGAGTGCCGGACCTTCGGTGCCGCCGGCTTCTTCGGCGTCGCGATGTACTACCGGGGCGCAGCCGAGACTCACTCCCGCCCGCTCTGCCCGGTCGGCATCCGCCCCGAGCACGAGGTCGTGGAGATCCGGGTGCAGGAAGGGGGGCGGCGCGGCTGGAGGGAGCAGCTCCGCCGCACCTGGGGCCACTTCGGGATCGGCCTCGCTCTCGGAAGCCGCAGCGTCGTGCGCGGCACGCTCGGCACGGTCCTCCTGGGAGCCCTCGCCGCGATCCCGCTCGTCCTCCGCGTGCTCGCTCCGAGGATGGCGGCCCGGATCCTCCACCGCGGCCGCAGGCTCCTGGCGGGAAGCGGTTGGGATCTGCTCGTCCTCGAGCACCGCGCCGAGGCCCCGGCCCCGGGCCGGCGCGAGGGCTTCACTCCGGAGGAGATGGCCGCGATCGTGCGGAGTCTCCTCGAGGAGACAGGTCTTTCGCTCGGGATGGCTCCCATCGTCCTGGTCGTCGGCCACGGGTCGACGAGTCTCAACAATCCCCACGAGTCGGCGCACGACTGCGGCGCCTGCGGCGGCGGCCGCGGCGGGCCCAACGCTCGCGCCTTCGCGCAGATGGCGAACCACCCCGAGGTCCGCGGCCTCCTCGCCTCAAGCGGCCTGCCGATCCCCGAGGGAACCTGGTTCGTGGGCGCCGAGCACAACACTGCGAGCGACTCCGTGGACTGGTTCGACCTGGATCGGGTGCCCGAGGGATCCTGGCCGGGCCTGCGCGAAGCGATGGGGGCGCTCGAAGAGGCGCGCATGCACAACGCGCACGAACGCTGCCGGCGATTCAGGGCGGCCCCTCTCGGGGACCCGCCGCGCCTCGCCCTCGAGCACGTCGAGATGCGCTCGGAAGATCTGGCCCAGACCCGCCCCGAGTACGGCCATGCCACGAACGCCTTCTGCCTCGTGGGCCGGCGCTCGAGGACGCGCGGGTTGTTCCTCGATCGCCGCGCCTTCCTCGTCTCCTACGATCCAACCGCCGACGACGCGAAGGCGTCGATCCTGGCCCGCATCCTGGCCGCGGTCGTGCCGGTCGCGGCGGGGATCAACCTCGAGTACTACTTCGCGGAGGTGGACCCCTCGGGCTACGGGTGCGGCACGAAGCTCCCGCACAACGTGACGGCGCTCCTCGGCGTCATGGACGGCCATTCCAGCGATCTCCGCACGGGGCTGCCGAGGCAGATGGTCGAGATCCACGAGCCGGTCCGCCTGACCCTCCTCGTGGAGACTCCCGCCGAAGTTCTCCGCGATCTCGTCCGGGCGAATCCACTCCTCGACAGTCTCGTGTCGAACCGCTGGATCGTCGCCGCGGCTCTCGATCCCGGCTCCGGCGCGATCCACGAGCTAAGGGGCGATGCCTTCGTGAAGCATGAGCCCGAGCAAAAGGAGCCGCTTCAGGCCCCCACCTCCGCCGACTGGTACTCGGGGCGCCGGGACTTCCTGGGCTTCGCCCGCATCCTCCCGGCCGCAGGCGCCGGGATGCGCCCGTGACCGCAGCCGCACTCGTGCAATCCCTGGCGCTGCTGGGGACCGGCCTGCCCGCCCTGCTTCTCCTCGCGCTCGGCGCGCCGCTGATGGTGGGACGCCGGCTCCCGGAAAAGGTTGCGGGAACGATCACGGGAATCCTCACGGGACTCTCCGCGGCGGCCTTCGCCGTGGCGCTCGCCGTGGCGCTCGCGGCGTCTGTCCCGCAAGTCTCGGTCGGAATGGGGGAGTGGTTCGCTGCCGGAGGGAGCGCCTTCAGGCTGAGCCTGCTCCTCGATCCGATGTCTCTCACCTTCGCGGTGGCCACGGCCGGAATCGGCGGCATGGTGGCCGCCTTCTCCCACAGATACCTGCACCGCGAGGCCGGCTACCATCGGTACTTCGTCCTCTACGCGGCCTTCCTGACGGGCATGCTCCTCGTCGTCCTCGCGGGCAGCGTCGAGGTGCTCTACGCCGGGTGGGAGCTCATCGGCCTGAGCTCGGCCCTGCTGGTCGGCTTCTTCCACGAGAGGCCCGCGCCGGTCATGAACGCCATGCGCGCCTTCGTGGTCTACCGGATCAGCGACGCGGCCATGCTCAGTGCGGCCATCCTCGTGCACCATCTCCAGGGAGAGACCGGCCTCGCCTCGCTCTTCAGCCGTGGGAGCGGGGGCGGGGACCCTGCCATCTCGGGCGGGGCGGCCACCGCGATAGGGCTGCTGCTCACGATTGCGGCCGCCGGCAAGTGCGCCCAGCTTCCCTTCTCGGCCTGGCTGCCCCGCGCGATGGAAGGGCCCACTCCTTCGAGCGCGGTCTACTACGGCGCACTCTCAGTGCACGCGGGGGCGTATCTATTATTGAGGGCGGCGCCCATCATCGAGCGCTCAACGGTCGTGTGCGTCCTTATCGGCGCGATGGGGGCGGCGACGGCCGTCTATGCCGCGTTCACCCGGCGCGTGCAGACGGACGTCAAGTCGGCCCTGGCCTTCTCATCGCTCACGCACGTGAGCCTCATCCTCGTTGAGATCGCGCTCGGGCTCCACCGCCTCGCCTTCCTCCACATGCTCGGCAATGCCTGCCTGCGTCTGCTCCAGTTCCTCAGGGCGCCCTCGGTCCTGCACGACTTCCACGAGGCGGGAAACGCCGTGGGAGAGGTGCGGGAGCGCGGACGGCGCCGGAGGCTGATCCCGGAGCGGCTGGAGCTGTGGTTGTACAGGTTCGCCCTGGAGCGCGGCTACGTGGAGGCTCTTGTCGATCGGGTGGCGGTGGCCCCGGTGCTGGGGCTGGCCCGCGCCGCGGATCGCGCCGAGAAGTGGATCGCGGACCGGATCGCAGGGGATCGAAGGCCCTCCAGGCCCTCGCCGGCGGAACCATGACGAGCCCGCATGTCCATGAGTGGTCTCTCCGTGACTGATCTGGGCTTCCCGTGGCTGCTGGTACTCCTGGCAATCCCCGCGTCCATCGTGGGGATCGGGTCCTTCCCGATCGATGCCGAGCGGCTGCGGCGGTTCGCGCTCGGGGCGGCCTGTCTCCTCTTCGGAGGGAGCATCGCGCTGGCCGCGGCCTTCCGGAGCCTGGCCATCCCCGCGGCCACGGATCCCTGGGATCCGGCGGCCCTTCTCTACGGGACGCCACTTTTCCGGATCGATGCGCTGAGCAGCCTGCTGATCCCCTTCACGGCCCTCCTCTGGGTCCTCGCGGTCGGCGTCACGCCGAAGGGGGCGCTCGACAGATACGGCATCCGGCGTACGGCCGCGGCGACGCTGATCACGCTCGCGACCTTCCTGACCGAGGCACGGGTCTTCATCGTCGTGCTCTGGGCGGCGTCGATCCTGGTCCTGCTTCGCGGGCTGTCTGCGGGCGGCTTTCGACGCGCGCTGCGCATTGCGAGCGTCTACCTCGGCATCTCGACGCTTCTCCTCGCCGCGGGCGTCTTCGCCACCGATCTCTTCGGATACGACGCACGCGTCGCCACGGCGGGGAGCCTCTGCGTCCTCCTCGCCGTGATGATCCGCAAGGGAATCTTTCCGCTGCACGGGTGGCTGCCCGAGACCTTCGAGCATGGCCGGATAGGTCCCGCCGTGCTCTTCAGCGCGCCTCAGATCGGCACCTACGTCGCCATCATTCACCTCGTGCCGAGGGCCTCCGACTTTCTTCTGACGGCCATGGGACTCTTCGCCCTCGCGACGGCCGTCTACGGCGCGGTGGCGGCGATGGTCCAGCGGGATGCGCGGCGCGCCTTCGGCTACCTCTTCATCAGCCAGTCGGCCCTGGTTCTGGCCGGCCTGGAGTGCGTCTCCGTCGAAGGGCTCACGGGTGCGCTCTCGCTCTGGCTCAGCTCGGGGATCGCCTTTGCGGCCCTCGCGCGCTGCCTCGCGGTGCTCGAGGCCCGGCGCGGACGCCTGGGACTCGACCGCTTCAACGGCGGCTACGAGCGCATGCCCCTCCTCGCGTCGAGCTTCCTCCTGACGGCCCTCGCGGCCGTCGGCTTCCCGGGAACGCTGGGCTTCGTCGGCCACGAGCTGCTCGTGTCCGGCACGGTCGCCCAGCATCCCCGCACGGGCTTCCTGGTCGTCGTGGCGACGGCCTTCGGCGGGATCGCGCTCCTCCGTGCCTACTTCGCGCTCTTCTGCGGCCGCTCCGATCCCGGAGCGATCGTGGGCCTCCGGATGCGCGAGACCGTCCTCTTCGCCTTCTGCTCCCTCCTGCTCCTGGCAGGCGGCCTCGTGCCCCGGCCGATCGTTGCCTCGCGCGAGGAGGCGGCGGAGGAGATCCTCGCGCGGCGCGGGGTTATCTACGCCCGGCCGGATCGCGAACCTGGATCTCACGCACCCCAACCATGAAGTACATCGGCGGCCCCGCGCCCGGCTGTCAGCGGCTCCGGCACGCTCAGCGGGCTATTCATCTCTTCGACGGCCGCCTCGTGAACGTGACGACGCAGCCCTCGCCGCCCGGCTCCCATCGGCTCTGAGCGCCGGGCTCGCCAGGCTCCGCACGGCCATGTAACCTCCCGGGGTGATTCCGTTCCTGCTGGCCCGCCGCACCGCGGTCGCTCTCCTTCTGGCCGCGGCCAGCCTCCCGATGGCCTGCAACGCGCTGTACCTGCGCGTGGACCCGGGGATCGAATCGCTGATCCCGTCCCATGGCGCGGACCTCGACCGGCTTCGCCGGTTCAACGCGGCCTTCGGCTCCGGCGAGATCATCGTCGTCGCCTTTCAGGCTGATCCTCTCTTCACCCCGCCCAACCTCGAGCGCATCGACGAGCTGACCCGCCGGGCAGCAGCGCTTCCCGGTGTGGTGCGCGTCCTGTCGCCGACAAACGCCCGGGATCTCGACGGCGACGAGCTGGGGCCCTTCTCTCTCGTTCCCTACGAGAGGGTCATCGCCGGTGAGCTGGCTCCGGACGAGCTGGGGCGGCGCCTTGCCTCGCATCCTCTCTACGGCGGCTCCCTGGTGTCGTCGGACGCGCGCACTGCGGCTCTCCTGCTGGAGGTCGAGCGGGCCGCAGAGCAGGGCTCCGACCGCCGGGGTCTGGTCGAGGAGGTGCGCCGGCTCGCGAATGAAGCAGGTCCGGGGTTCACCACCCAGGTTGCCGGACTCCCCGTGGAGAAGGTCGACGTGGCGGCCTATGTGCGCAGGGACCAGGTCCTATTCGCACCGCTCATCCTGGCGATGCTGGCCATCCTCACGGCGGCCCTATACCGCCATCCTACCGGGGTGGCTGTGCCGCTGGGCGTCGTCGGCGCCTCACTGCTGTGGACGCTCGGGCTCTACGGGATGGCCGGCCGCTCGCTCAACCCGGTCACGTCGCTCATGACGCCGGTCGTGCTGGTCGTGTCGGTGGAGGGAGTCATTCACCTGATGAACCACTACCTCGGCGCGCGGGCGGCGGGGAAGAGCCGGCCGGAGGCGCTCCGGCGCGCCCACGAGCGCTCTTGGCTTCCCTGCTTCACCGCCGCGCTGACAACGGCCATCGGCTTCAGCTCGCTGATGCTCATGCCGGTGCCAGCCATTCGAGATTTCGGGCTCTTTACAGCGGCTGGAGTGATGATCTCCTGGGGCTTCACGATCGTTCTGGCACCGCTCCTGCTGGCGTGGCTGCCGGATTTTCCCCCACGGGTCACTGGAACGTTCCATCCCGGGCCTGTCGAGCACGCGCTCAAGGCCACGGCCTCGTGGGTCTGCCGCCGTCCGGTCGTCACGGCCGTGTCGGCGGTGGCAGTGCTCGTTCTCTCGGTGGCGGGCGTGATGCGTATTCGCGTTGAGACGGACATCATCAGCTCTTTGAGCGCGAAGAGCCCGCTGTACCAGGCGACCGCCTTCATCGATCGGCATCTGACCGGAGTCAACTCGCTGGAGATCCTCGTTGCCGGCGTGGCGCCCGGCGACCCGGCGGGCTTGCAGAGACTGGACGCCTTCGAGCGGGAGGTGGAGGCGATGTCGGGCGTGAAGAAGGTGACCGGGCTTCCGGACCTTTTCGCACGGGTCAACCGAGCCTTCCATTCGGGCGACGACAGGTTTGAGCGGCTCCCCGAGGGGCCGGAGGCGGCGGCCGATCTGCGCGATATGAGAGATCTGCTCACTCGCGAGGCGCCCGAGGAGCTTTCGCGCTTCGCTTCCTCGGAGGAACGCAGCCTTCGCCTCACCGCGCGTGTCGCGGCCCTGGACACGGCTTCCTCTCAGCGGCTCTTCGAGCAGATTCGCGACGCGGCCTCGCGGGCGGGGCTGCCGGGAGTCGAGCTGACGGGCGATTTCGTCGTGTTGTCCAACATGTCGACCTCTCTCGTGTCGAACCAGGTACGCGGGCTCCTGCCGGCAGTCGTGCTGATCCTGGCGGCGATGGCCGTGCAGCTCCGCTCGCTGCGCCTCGGAATCCTCAGCGTGATCCCCAATGGCGCCCCCGTGCTGATGGTGTATGGTCTCATGGGCTGGATGGGCATCGCGCTTTCGGTCCCGACCGCGATGATCGCCGGGATCGCGATTGGGATGACCGTGGACAACACGATTCACCTGATGACGCACTTCCGGGAGGCCTGGCGACGCAGCGGCGACTACGCCGCTGCGCTCGGCGACATGCTCGACGCCTCGGGGCGCGCCGTCGTCTTCTCCACCGCGGTCCTCGCGGCGGGCTTCTGGGTGGGTGTCTTCGCCTCGTTCCGACCCTCCGTCCACTTCGCTCTCCTGACGGGCGCCGCCCTGCTCATGGGGCTCGCGAGCGAAGCCGTGCTCCTGCCGCTGACCCTCATCGTATTCAAGCCCTTCGGCCGCCCGCGAGGGATCTCCAGATGACGCACCACGGGCATTCATCCTGGAGCATCGGGGTGGTCGTCGCGCTCGCTGTGGTGCTGCTCGCCTCTGCCGGCTCGACGTGGACCTCCGAGCAGGGCGAAATCCTGCTCGAGGATCAGTTCGGGAAGAAGGACGGTCCCTCGCGTCACCGGGGAGGCACCGTGCTGCTCCTCTACGCCGAGCCTCCGGCGCTGCGGAGAATGAAGGCATGGGAGCTGGCCATTCTCGACGGTAGCCACGCGCCACCGCGAATCCTCCGTGCCGTCGACGCGAGGAGCGTGCGCGGGAAGAAGACCGAGGAGGAGGTCTGCGAGCGGTTGAAGAAGAACGTGCCGCAGGATGTCTCGATCCTGATCGACTGGGCTGGTGATCTGACCCGAGCCTACGCGCTGCCCGAGGCCGAGGTCTCGGTGACCGTGCTCGACCCGGGAGGCAGGGCCTGCGGCACGCTGGCCGGTCCGGTGAGCCCGGAGCTGCTCGGCCGGGCCCTCGAGCTCATCTCCAGGGTCAACGATGGAGGGAAATGCCCATGAAGATCCTTCTCGTCGCGATGCCCGACTCGGCATCGTGCTTCGACCACATCATGGAGTTGCCCAACCTCGCGCTCTGCTGCCTGGCCGGCAACCTCGACGGGCGTCACGAAGTGCGGATCCTCGATCTCGTCAAGCACCGGCGCCGCGCCGCGCAGGCGCTCGAGCGCCAGATGAGCGAGTTCTCGCCGGATCTCGTGGGAATCTCCGCCATGTCGTTCCAGATCGGCTCGGCGCGAAAGACAGCCGCTCTGGCGCGGGCCATGAAACCCGATGTCATCACGGTCCTCGGCGGCTACCACGCGACGATCATGTGGCAGGAGATCGGTGAAGGGCCGGACCGGAAGTACTTCGATTTCGTCGTCCGGGGCGAGGGCGAGGCCATCTTCAATGCGCTGGTCCATACGCTCGATTCCCGAGGCGACCTCGCGACCATTCCCGGGCTCTCCTGGAAGCGCGGGGACGGGTACGTCCACAACGTGCCGGCGCCCCTGCTCGACCTGTCGGAGGTGAGGCCGCCGGATCGCGGCGGCCGCGTCTCCGGGGCTTTCCGGTGGATGGGAAGGCCCTTCGACGTCGCGGAGACGAGCCGGGGCTGCACGATGCCCTGCGGCTTCTGCAGCATCCGGCGGATGTACGGCAAGACCTTCCGCCTCTATCCCGACGACCAGGTGATCGCGGACCTCAAGGCGATCCGGGCGCGAGGCTCGAAGGGCGTCCTCTTCGTGGACGACAACATCACCCTGGACGGGCCGAGGCTCAAGGATCTCTGCCTCAGGTTCGAGTCCGAGAAGGTCAACGACCTCTTCATCGTCATGCAGGCGAGCGTATTCCCGATCGCGGCGGATCTCGAGATGGCCGGGATCATGGCCCGCGGCGGCGTGAGAATGGTCTTCCTCGGCATCGAGAACGGCGACGAGCGGAACCTCAAGGTGCTGGGCAAGAAGGGACAGGCGCGCCGCACCGAGAAGGTCGTGCGCGCCCTGCGCGACGCGGGCATCATCGTGATCGGGGGATTCATCGTCGGAAACCCCGAAGACACCGAGCGCGACGTTCGGGCGACATTCAGGTACGTGAAGGAGGTGGGGGTGGACCACGGTATCGTCCAGTGCCTGACGCCCTACCCCAAGACCGAGCTGCGCCAGCAGCTCCTAGATCGCGGCCTCGTCACGGAGCCCGACGACCTCGACCGCTACAACGGCTTCATCCCCAACGTCCGCACCGAGCACCTCTCGGAGCGCGACCTCGCGCGCATCATGACCACGGCGGGGATCCGTCTCTACTGGGATCCGCTCTACATCCTGCGGAACGGGATCTGGAAAGCGTCGCCGCGGCAGAGCTTCTGGCTCATGTGGAACAACGTGAAATACGTCTACACGGGCTTCGCCGGGAGGCTCTATCAGTCCCGCCACCGCTTCGAGCCGTCCTTCCCCCTCGACGTTCCCGAGGGGATGACGTCACCTTCCAGGCCGGAGATCCTCACGCCGGGCAAGGACCCGGTTCCGGGCCGCCACCCCGGCGAGCGCAACCAGGCGGCCCCGGCCTGAGTGGATACCCCGGTAGCCCGGATACCTCAGACGCACGGTCCGCCGGGCCTCCTTGTTGGTGAAGCCCTCGCCCGGGCTCTCGCCTCACGAAACAGCATGTCCATGCTCTGCCGCGCCGCGCTCCTCCGGCATACCGTTGCGCTTCAGATGCGCTGCAGGCTGGCCGCTGCTGCACCGAGGGAGGTCTTTGAACATGCACAAGGGAATCGGACCGTTGATCACACAAGGTGAGGCGCGGAGGAGACCCCGGGGGCGGACACTGCTCCTCGCTTCCGTGCCGGCTCTCCTCCTCGTAGGTGTCTGCCCGCCCGCGAGGGCGCAGGCAGGGCAGATGGCGCCCTCCTACGTCGTCGTCTCGAGCGGACTGACGACCGATCAGGCCATGGCGCTGGGCCAGGCCCTCGGGGTACCGGTCGATGGGCAGATCGCCGGCGGCGCCTACCAGTACGTCGACCCGCAGCACTTCATGATGCTGCCCACACTCCCCGTGGCGCCGATCCCGGGATCGGAGAACAACGAGGACCTCTCGCCGGTTGCGTCGGATGGCCTCGATTTCGACGCCCTGCGCGCCATGTCCCCCCCGTCGAAGATCGAGGCTCTCGTGATGGTCAGCCAGGCCCTGAGAGCGGCCGGGATCTCGCTGGCCGGGAGCACGCCCCGTCTCACCAAGACCTACTTCGATGCCTTCCGCCCCCGCGGCCGGCGTTGGCTCCACCGTCCCGTCGCCACGAATGTCTCCTTCGATCTGAAGACACCCGACGGAACGCCCCTCGTGGGCCCGGGGGCCCAGGCCGACTTCTCCTTCGATTCACAGGACAAGGCCACGCTCGTCTGGCTCGCAACCCGCGAGCTAGCTCCGGGCCCCGGCGTGCCAATCATGACGGAAGCCGAGGCTCTGGCTCAATGCGCGGTCGGAGCTCCGACGGGGGCCATGGTCACGGCCGATCTCGTCCATTACGCGCCCCCGCTCTACCTCGATGTCACGGCGATCGTCCCGCACTACCAGTGCGGTGGCTCCGCACCCACCGACTCCGGCGAGATGGAGCGGCTCAAGATTCGCTACATCCCCGCCACGTTGCCGGGCGGACCTCTGGGGCCGCCGAGCGTCATGGTCACCGCGAACCCGGCCGGCAGCACGATGTTCGCGCAGGCCGACGTCATCGGCGGGATGCCTCCGTACCGGTTCACCTGGACCTCGGCGAACACGCCCCTCCCCCCCACGGCGAACGGCTCCGCCATCGTCTACGATGCGACCTCGCGGGATCCCGCGACCTCCACGGAGACCGTGAACGCGATCGTGACCGACGCCGAAGGGCTCACGGGGTCTTCGGGCAACTCCGGCTCCATGCCTTCCTTCGGGAATCAGCCGATTCCAGGCCCCGATCCCTCGAGTCGCACCGTCGGCATTGAGTATCAATGCTCGACCGTGGGCCTCTGGGGCAGCGCCATAAGCTCCCAGGAGCTCGTGGTCGGGGTTGCAGCGGCCGTTCCATCGGTCAGCACGAAGTTCGTCGCGGCCGAGCTGATGTCGTGGGAGACCGATTTCCGGACCGACCTGCTCTCCGGTGGGCAGGATCTCTACTGGGTGGACAATGTGGACCTGACCTACTACAACGGCCACGGGTTCCAGGGAGGGTTCACCTTCTCGAGTCTTAGAGATTTCGCCTGGATCACGGCGGCCCAAAAGCTGCGGCTGGGCGACCGGGACCTGGAATGGCTGGCGCTGGATACCTGCCTCGTGCTGAACAACGTCGACGGCAAGGTCCTCTCCCGCGTGCAGGCGATGTTCAGGGGGCTCCACAGCGTTCTGGGCTTCGACACGGTTGCCCTGGACACGAGCGAGCTGGGCGGGATCTTCGCCGATTACCTCTTCGGCACCGCCACGAATCCCTACTCCCACTCGTACGGGGCGCACCTGACGCTGGTCCAGGCCTGGGCCCTGGCGGTGATCATTACGCATGACCCAGGCTTCGTGTGGGCCGCGATGGGCCCCTACGGGGAGTTCGGGATCTCCGACGTGAACGATCGGTTCTGGGGCTTCGGTTCCGTCGGCCCCGACATCCGCGGCCCCGACATCATGGGGTACTGGCGGCTCAGCGGTCCCACGTAAGGGGCGCGGTGACGCAACTTCATCGGGAAGCCACAAGGAGAGAATCATGACGGCGATTCGGACCTCTCGAAGCCCCATCGCTTTCCGCTCGCTCATGCAGGCCTTTCTGTCGGCCTTCCTGATCGGCGCCCCCGCGCTGGCAGGGGACCCGCCGATCTACACATTCCAGACGGTGGATCCGCCGGGGAGCACGAACACTTTTCTCGTCGGCATCAACGATCGCGGAGAGGTCGTGGGCCGCCATCGAACGGCGGACGGCCACTACCATGGCTTCTTCTACGACGGCGAGAGCTATTC
Source organism: uncultured Acidobacteriota bacterium (assembly GCA_964568735.1). Lineage (GTDB taxonomy): Bacteria > Acidobacteriota > Polarisedimenticolia > JACPZX01 > JACPZX01 > CAZMRF01. The sequence goes on along the minus strand of CAZMRF010000042.1, from coordinate 23,797 downwards.
CATCCTCGATTATCCGGGCGCCGACAATACCTTCGCGTATGACATCAACGCCCAGGGAGCAATCGTGGGCTACTTCGACTCGGGCCTGGGGGCGAAGGGCTTCACTCTCAGCCGGGACGGGTTCCAGGAGATCGAGGTGGATGGCACGTACGGGACTATTGCGACGGAAATCAACAACCGGGGAGACGTCGTCGGACTCTTCTTCGGCCCTGCCTGTGACACCTGCGGATTCGTGATCAGGAAGAACGAGGTGACGCAGATCCAGGTGCCTGGCTGGAGCTGCGCCCTGGCTGGGGGCACCAACGACCGCGGGGATGTCGTCGGCAGCTACTGGGACAATCCCGGCTGCTTCGTCAATCCGGTCGAGGACGCCCACGGCTTCGTTCTCAGAAACGGCGCGTTCACGACGGTGGACGTTCCCGGCGCGGTCCACACCGACCTCCAGGGCATCAACGCGGCCGGAGAGATCGTCGGGTCCTACATCATCGCCGGTGGCGGCTTTTCGGACGCGCGCGGCTTCCACCTCGACCACGGCGTCTACACACTCATCGACGTTCCCGGCTCTTCGGCCACGACGCTCCTGGGGATCAACGCACGGGGGGACATCGTCGGGTACTACCGGGACAGCACGGGGCTCCACGGCTTCATCGGAAGCCGTGACTGACGGCCGGGCAGTCTCCCAGGACCTGCACCGTGACGGCGCGACGATCTGCATGGTGACCCACAATCCGCGCTTCACGCAGCACGCGCAGCAGACGAATCAGTACTTCGACGGGCACCACGAAGAGCGGATTCTCGATTGGATCGATCGCTGACGCCGCGCCTCGCCGAGTGTCAGACGAAGGAGAGCCAGGCCCAGGCGATCGCGAGCGTGATCACGGTGACGGGCAGGCCCGCCTTCAAGTAGGCGCCGAAGCCGACCTCGATCCCCTCTCGCCGGGCGCTCTCGAAGACGATGACGTTGGCCACCGATCCGATGATCGTGAGATTGCCCGCCAGCGTCGAGAAGGCCGCGAGCCCCAGCCATGCCTTCCCCGCCGCGGTCGCGGGCAGGGCCTCGATCGCCGGGACGAAGAGGAGGACGGCGGGGACGTTGCTGACGGCCTGGGATAGAAGCGTTACGGCCGCGCCGATCCGAGCGAGTACCACCGGGCCTACGGCGTCGAGCGGACCGGCAACTCCAACTATGAGCTCCCCGGAGAGGCCTGCGTGCTCGACCCCTCGCATCACGACGAAGAGGCCCGCGAAGAAGAGGAGGAGCATCCAGTCAACCTCACGGAGCGCCTGCCGCGGCTGGCGCGCCCCCGCGAGCATCACCGCGGCCGCGGCCGTCATGGCGGCGGCCGCCGGGCGCACGCCCAGCGCGAGCGCGAGGACCATTCCGGCGCCTGAAGCCATCCCCGCCGCGAGGAGCCACGGCTCGATCGTCGCTCCCTGCCGAGGCGGAGGCATCGTCATGGGCGCGCCGCTCACCTCGCGGCGGTAGAGGACCGCGAGAAGCCCCGCCGTCGCCGCCAGGCCCAGGATCGATACGGGCCCCAGCGCGGCCAGGAACGAGAGGAAGGGCAGGCCCGAGCGGACCCCGATGAGCGCGTTCTGCGGGTTGCCCAGAATCGTGCAGGTGCTGCCGACGTTCGCTCCCGCTGCCAGGCCCAGGAGATAGGGCAGGGGAGGCAGCTCCAGCCTCCGCGTGACCCGGATCACCACAGGTGCCAGCATGAGGCAGATCGTGTCGTTCATGAATAGGGCCGAGAGCAGGCCCGACGAGACGACAATCCAGACGAGGAGCCCCCGCGGGCTCCGCGCCAGCCCCATCACGCGGCGCTCGATGACCTGGAAGAAGCCGGACAGCTCCAGGTAGGCGAGCACGATCATCATCCCCAGCAGGAAGAGGATCGTATCGAGGTCGATCGCGGCCAGGGCCTCCTCGAAGGTCAGGACACCGAAGGCCACCATGGCCACGGCACCCATGAGTGCGCCGGAGGGACGGTCGACGTGCAGTCCGGGCAGCCTCTGGATGCCGATCGCGAGGTAGGTCAGGGCGAAGATGACGAGCGCCGTGCTCACGACGAGCCCCGGACAGAGGGAATGCTCCGTCGAAGATCGCCGTCAGCCGCGGCTCGGCTCACTCACCTTCGTCCTGTAGCAGGGTCGTCCAGCCGAGGATGGCGTGGAAGACGATGCTGGCCCGGCTCGTCGTGGGGACGTTCAGAAGGAGGCGCTTCCCGTCGGCGGTCATGTCCTCGAAGATGGGCGTCTGGACGTCGGGAGGCTCCGGCAGGGCGAAGAGCCGGACGGGTGATCCAGGGCGGAAGGCTGGCTCGGTCTGAAGAGGGACGGAGGTCACGAATCCGTCCGAGGCGGCGTAGACAAGCTCCTTCCCGTCAGACCGCCACCTGGGCTCCTGGCCGCCCGCCGTGGAGATCTGCCACTGCTCAGGGCTTCCTTCGAGGCTCCGCACGTAGACCTCGAATCGGCCCGACTGATCGGAGACGTAGGCGAGGCGGCGGCCGTCGGGCGAAACGAATGGAAAGTCCTCGGAGAAGGGAGTGCGAACGACGTAGAGCGGCTTGGCACCTGCTCCGCCTGGCAGCATCAGGATGTCCTGGTTGGTCTCGGGATCCTGCAAGGCAAAGAGGAATCCCTTCCCGTTCGGCATCCAGCTTCCTGAGGTCTTCCAGGTGCTGGACTCGTAGAGGATCTCGATGTCACCTCCGGGGCCCGCGGAGCGCACGCATAGATCCTGAACTCCCTTGGGCTGGCAGAGAAAGGCGATTCGCGCGGAGTCTGGCGTCCAGGCCGGGGAGGAGTAGAAACCGCTCTGCTGCGTCAGGCGGAAGGTGCGGTCGAGATCCAGATCGCGGATCCAGATGTCAGTGGCCGACTGGGGGGAGTCCCCCTGCATGTAGGCGATCCTGCGGCCATCCGGAGAGATCCTCGGGGTCACGTAGAAGCCCGGGGAGCCCAGGGCCTCCAGGGGCCGGCCATCGCGGTCGAACCAGCGTATCTCCGTGGGGCGGATCGCCTCCGCGAGGTAGACGAGAGTCCCGTCATCAGAGGCCGTGAAGGGGACGAAGTTCTTGCCTTCCCAGTAACTGAGCTTGTCCGGAACGATCGGGATGGGCTGCCCCGTCAGCTGGAGGCTGCCCGCGTCGAAACGCCACGCGTAGAGGTTGGCGGAGCGGCCATAGATGAGAAACCCGGGCTCGACATAGAGGGCGTTGGAGGCATCCTCGATGAGGACCGAGGGCTCGGGCGAGCCGATCTCCGCCAGCATGAGGCGTCCCACCTCTCCCTGCCCGGCCCTCCTCGCCCGCGACACGTACAAGAAGTGGCTCCCATCGGGAAGGAAGACGGGCCAGCGGTGGGTCACCTCGGTCTCCTGGTCCAGCGTCGTGACGGGCTCGGCGCTGCCGCCGTCCGCCGGGATCCGGAGGATCGGCGAGGTAATGTTCGGCGCGTAGAGGATCACGCCTTCGCTCCCCCAGCTCCCCCCTCTGCCCGACGGGGCATCAGCGAGGACGCGCGGCGATCCTCCCCTCAGGTCGATCCTCTTGAGCTTCCCCTCCGAGAAGAAGGCGAGGTTCTGGCCGTCCGGCGACCAGAAGGGGTAACCGGCCCCTTCCGTCTCGGAGAGCGCGCGGGCGGTCATCTCGGAGAGGCGCCTCAGCCAGATCTGCTTCCGGCCGTCATGGCCGGACGCGACGAAGGCGAGCGTCATCCCGTCGGGGGAGAGGGAGAGCCCCATCAGGTCGAAGGGGATGAGGGACTGATCCGGCGGCGGACTGATCGATCCCCGGAAGGCGCGCTGAGTCGTACGGGGAGCGGTCCACAGAGTGAGGGCGAGCGCCAGGGCGGCGAGGAGCGAGATCCCGGCGACTCCCCAGGCGAGCTTCTCCCGCGCCTTCCGGCGGCGGGTGATCGGGACGGCGACGCCGGCCTGGGAGCCGGCCTCGCCGATCCACTGCAGCTCGCCGGCAACGTCATGGGCGCTCTGCCAGCGGTCGTCCGGATCCTTCTCGAGACAGCGACGCACGACGTGATCGAGCGCCGGCGGGATCGTTGGGACGATCGTGGAGATGGGGGGCGGCTGGCTCGAGACGATCGCGGCGATGAGGCTCGTCTTCGAGGCCGCCTTGAAGGCCGGCTGCCCGGTCGCCATCTCGTGCAGCACCGCGCCCAGGGCGAAGATGTCGGTGCGGGCGTCGGCCTCGGCCCCTTCCAGCTGCTCCGGCGCCATGTACTGGAAGGTCCCGAGGATCGTCCCCTCGGCTGTCAGAGGGTGGGCGGCGGTCGCCATGGCCGTGGGGGTGCTCGTAGACTCGCCCGCCTTCCCGGGCTCGCCCATCGTGCTTCTCGCAAGGCCGAAGTCGAGCAGCTTGGCGCCCGACTTCGTGATCATGACGTTGCCGGGCTTGAGATCTCTGTGGATGATCCCGTGGCGATGGGCGGCATCGAGCGCCGAGGAGATCTGCCGGCCGTACCTGAGCACGTCGTGAAGCGGCAGCGGGCCCCGCACCAGCCGATCGGCCAGCGACTCCCCCTCGATCAGCTCCATCACGAGGTAGTGGACCAGCCCGCCGGTCTCGGGGCTGCCTTCTGCAGCGGTTTGCCCCACGTCGTGGAGAGTGCAGATGTTGGGATGGTTCAGCGAGGATATGGCCTTGGCTTCTCGCGCGAAACGCTGGCGGAAGGCGTCATTGCCCGCCAGCGCCGCGGGGATGAGCTTGATCGCGACCTCCCGGTCGAGGCGAGTATCGCGGGCGCGGTGAACCTCGCCCATCCCGCCGGAGCCGAGAGGCGCGACGATCTCGTAGGGTCCCAGCTTCGTTCCCGGCTGCCAGCCCATGGCGGGCGAAGGATAGGGGAAGGGCTTCTCCCGGGCAATCAGGATTCTCGGGTCTTTTGGGGGAGGGCTTGACAGGATCCGCGCGGCCGCCCCACGTTGGACGGCGCAGCCGGCCCGTCTCGAGAGGCTGGAACCGCTCGCTCGAGAGCCGGCCCGATCGGAATCCTGACTCAACGCACCTGTAGAGAGGCCCTTTCGAAGAATGAATGTTTTCGCGGCCTTCTGGACATTCGCGCGCTCAGGGGCTCTAATGGAGACTGCGTCGCCCTGTGGGACTCGCCTGCGGGACCCTGAGAGGCCGACCTGGGCAGGCCTGACCTCTTGATCATGGGCGCGACCAAAACCCAGAACATGGCTGCCACGCGTGCCATCCCATCCGAGCCCGTGTGCTCACCCCGGGAAGGAGAAATGCCAGAGACGAAAACCGGATCCCCATCGTCGACCTTCGCCTGGAAGCAGGCTCTCGCAGAGCACGGGGAGCCCGTGCTGCGAAGCAGCCTCTGGCAGATCGTGAACTCCATGGTGCCCTACTTCGCTCTGTGGGGCCTCATGATCTGGTCCCTGGGCGTCTCCTACTGGATCACCCTGGCTCTCGCTCTCATCGCTGCCGGCTTCCTGACGCGCATCTTCATCATCTTTCACGATTGCACGCACGGCTCTTTTTTCGGATCGAGGCGCGCGAACCAGCTCGTGGAGTTCATCACAGGAGTGCTCACCTTCACCCCATTCCGACAGTGGAGGCAGCAGCACGCTCTGCACCATGCCACGTCGGGCGACCTGGATCGGCGCGGCACGGGAGACATCTGGACCCTTACCGTGCAGGAGTACCTGGAGGCCTCCCTCTGGAAGCGTTTCACCTACCGCCTCCTGCGCAGCCCCTTCGTGCTGTTCGTCGTCGCCCCGCTGTACCTGTTCCTGATCCATCATCGATTTCCATCCTGGGCGGTGGGGAAGCGTGAGCGCCGCGGTGTCTACTGGACGAACGGAGCGCTCCTCGCCATCGTGCTGCTGATGAGCATGACCATCGGCATCAAGGCCTACCTGCTCATCCAGCTGCCCATCATGATCTTCGCCGGCGTGGTCGGGGTCTGGCTCTTCTACGTTCAGCACCAGTTCGAAGGCGTCTACTGGCAGAGGCGGCCGGAGTGGAACTTCGTCGAGGCGGCCCTGCGCGGCAGCTCCTTCTACAAGCTGCCGAAGCTCCTCCAGTGGTTCAGCGGCAACATCGGGTTCCATCACATCCACCACTTGAGCCCGGCCATCCCGAACTACAGCCTCGAAAAGTGCCACGAGCAGAACCCGATCTTCCAGGAAGTGCCTCCGATCACGCTGTGGTCCAGCTTCAAGTCGCTCTCGTTCCGCCTCTGGGATGAGCAGCGCGCGAGACTCATCGGCTTCCGCCGGCTCAGGGCGCTCCGCCGACACGAGTCGCAGCAGAGCTACTAGGAGCCGAGCCGAGTCATGACCCGGAGAGCCGGCGAGAGAGCCACATTCCACACAGGAGTGGCGCTGAGCCCCGGTTCCTGCTATAGTTCAGTCCGCACACCCATCGGCTGATAGTTCATCAGCCTGCGGCGCCCAACAGGATCCATACCTCGATCGCGCCGCCGACCTCGAAATCTCGCCTACAACTGTTGTGTGGGTAGAAGCTAGGCGGCCCTGATGTGTCCCGATTCGGGCGCTCGCGGCCAGCCGGAGTCCCTCCAAGCATGTCCAATTCCCACCCCGAGCCCGTAACCGGGTTCAGCAAGTTCAATTTCAGCCCCGCCATCAACCGCGGCATCGCCGCCGCAGGGTTCGTCGAACCGAGACCCATCCAGAGCCAGACCATACCCGCCACACTCGAAGGCCGGGACGTCCTCGGGCTCGCCCAGACCGGGACCGGCAAGACGGCCGCATTCGCCCTTCCCCTCCTCGAGCGGCTCTCCGCGAGACCCGGAGAGGGGCCGCGGGTCCTGATCGTTGTTCCGACGCGCGAGCTGGCGACGCAGATCAGCGCCGAGATACGGACGCTCGCCGCCTTCACACGCACCACGATCGCCACCATCTTCGGCGGCGTCTCCGCGCAGCCCCAGCGCGCGGCGCTTCGGGCCAGGCCTCAGATCCTCGTCGCCTGCCCCGGCCGGCTCCTCGACCTCCTGCAGCAGGGGGCCGTCCGACTCGATCGTATCGAGACGCTGGTGCTGGATGAAGCCGACCACATGTTCGACATGGGCTTCCTGCCGGACGTCCGCCGCATCCTGTCGGCCCTGCCGAAGAAGCGGCAGAACCTCATGTTCTCGGCCACGATGCCCGCGGAAATCCGGGGGCTGGCTGATCGAATTCTACAAGGCCCGCACGTGGTCGAGCTCGCGCATTCCAGGGGTCCGGCCATGATCGAGCACGCCCTGTACCCGACCGAGGGCGCCGAGAAGCTCGGCCTGCTCGAGCACGTCCTCGCCGGCGACGGTTTCACGTCCGCCATCGTCTTCACGCGCACGAAGCACCGCGCCCGGCGGCTTGCGCAGCAGCTCGCGAGGACCGGGTACCGAGCCGTGGCACTGCAAGGTGACATGTCCCAGGGCCAGCGGGATCGCGCCATGGCGGGCTTCCGCAAGCGTCAGTTCGACATCCTCGTGGCGACCGACCTCGCCGCCCGCGGCCTCGACGTGGCAGGGGTCTCGCACGTCGTCAACTTCGACATGCCGGGCACCCCGGATGCGTACACTCATCGGATCGGACGCACGGGCCGGAGTGAGTGCGAGGGGAAGGCGTACACCTTCGTCACGGCCGACGATCACGCGCTCGTTCGCGCGGTCGAGATCCGGATGGGCGCGCCCATCGCACGCCGATCCATCCTCCCTGCCGGGAGTCCTCCGGCTGCGCGGGCAGCCGTGAGCCTCCGGAAACCCGATGGCTCTGGAAATGGTCGCGGAAGGCCGCAAAACAGGAGGCGGAAAATGACGACGAACTCTCGACGGTGGGCCGCCTCGCGGCCCGAGGTTGGCTCGGAAGGCTACGGCGTCGCCGCGGGCCAGCTCTCCTATCGGGGATGATCGTGCGTGAGCTCATAACCGATCAGGCGATCTTCATAGGGTTCAAGGTGGACAGCCGGCTGCGGATGCAGCTCGAGTCGCTCAAGGACGCGGACAAGCAGTACGTCTCCGCAGAGGGCTCGACGTTTCTCCATCTGTGCGGGCTCGGCGCGGACCTCTACGTCGGCAAGCTCGTGGAGGACCGGCTGACGACAGATCGGGTCGAGGACATCAAGCGGAACGTCCTGAGCATCATCCGGAAGCTCGGCCACGAGGCCCGCCTGCCCACGAATCTGCAGATCGTCGCCTGCGGGTCGAAGCAGGCCGCCAGGATCTCCACAGAGGCTCTGACACCTGCCTGACCTTCGTCGAGCCCTTGCGGTGCCCTCGATCACGGTGCACCCTTGAGGGGATGGTTCGCTTCACGGCGTCTCCCCTGATTCTCCTCGCGCTGCTGGTCGCGGCCGGCGCGGCGCTCCCGGGGCCATCCCCGACCGCCCTTGCCGCGCCGCTCGTGTGCGAGGACCTCCGCTTCGATCCCGCACGCCGGGCCTCGGGCGTCGTCCTCGTCGTCAACGACACGATGCGGCGTGATCGCGTCGGGGCCTATGGCGGCCCGGCCCGCACTCCGGCCTTCGATGCCTTCGCGCGCGCGAACCTCCTCTTCGATCGGGCCTTCACGCAGGCGCCCTGGACGGCGCCTTCGATGGCGACGCTCTTCACCTCGCTCTACCCCTCGCAGCACGGAGTCACGTCGCATCCGAAGATCCGCGAGAGGCGCGACCAGGCCGCCGCGGATCACGGCCTCGAGGCGGATGTTCTCGCCTCCGGACTCACGACGCTTGCCGAGACGCTCCGGCTCCAGGGCTACCGTACGGCGGCTTTCGTGGGTAATCCCTGGCTCGAAAGGAAGTTCGGCTACGCGCAGGGGTTCGAGGTCTACGACGACTCGCTCGCGGGTTGGGAGACTCCCGGGACGATGGTCGCGGATCGCGCCCTGGCTTGGCTGAAGACCATCGAGCCCACCGAGCGGTTCTTCCTCTATCTCCACACGATGGACAGCCACCAGCCTTATCCGGCCCTCACCCGCGACGAGCTGAGGGAGAAGGAGGCGGTGATCCGGGGGGACACCCGTCCCGTGACCCCTGTCGTGTCGAGGAGGATCGCCGAGCTCGTGCGCCTCGTGGAGGGAGCGCCGGCGGTCACGGCCGGCTATCCCGCGACGCCGGCTCTCGTCGAGGCCAGCTACGACGTCGGGCTCGCGAATTTCGACGGGGCGCTCGGGGGCTTCCTCGCCGGGCTCTCGTCGAGGCCGGCCTGGGCGAAGACGGCCGTCGTCGTGACGTCAGATCATGGAGAGGCGCTCTTCGCGCGCGGATACGGGAACCACGGGAAGGGACTCTATGACGACGAGCTCGCTATACCGCTCGCGGCACGCCTGCCCGGCGTCGAGGCCTCCGGGAGGGCCGGCTGCCCGGTGGGGCTCATCGATCTGATGCCCACGCTCTGCGGCTACCTCGGTGCCGCCTGCCCGAAGTCCGTCCAGGGCGAGAACCTCCTCGCGCCCCGCAGCCCCGGAGCGGCCGGCACGGAGCGATACGTCTTCCACGAGGGTGTCATGTTCAAGCCGGAGAACCGGGCGATCCGCAGCAGGACGCACAAGCTGCTCCTCCAGCCTCAGGAGGGGCCCGACTCGACCAGGGATGCGCTCTTCGATCTGGCGGGCGATCCCTCCGAGACTCGCAACCTCCTCGGCACCCAGCCGCGCAGCCCGGAGATCGAGGCGATCCACGCCGCTCTTCTCGAGGCCGCGGGCCGGATGGTGAGACCTTTCGAGCGACCACCCAGGGAGTCGACGGAGATAGACCCGGAGCTGCTGGAGAGGCTCCGTGCGCTGGGCTACGTCCAGTAGCCGCCGCGTGCCGCACCCATCACACGGACGAGGGTGCGTGCGTGTCGCGTCACGTGTGAGCCACCCCGAGGCTCATGGGGACTGCGGGGACGAGGAGGCCCAGGGCGCGGCCTCCAGTCTCAGAACTCCCTCCTCGAGCCGGTAGCCCAACCCGCAGCTCGGGAGCACCGCATCCAGGGCCTGCGTGAAGGTCATTCCTTCGAGGTCGCCTGCGACATGGATGGCGCTGGAGGCCTCTTCGAGGCGCGCATCGGCGAATGCGAGCTTGAAGCCCTGCTCTCGCGCCACCCAGTCCAGGAAGGTCCGGGCGGTGCGGCCGTCGAGATTCAGCATCGGGGTGATCCCGGAGACCCAGTCCCATTCCGCTCCGTAGGTGCGAATCTGGCGCACCGAGACCGAGCCGGCGGCCGCAAGCGTCAGCTCGGTGCCCGCTGCGGCCTCGCGTCGCCCGGTTTCGTGGCTCAGGACGACGGATCCCTCGCGCACGCGGACAATTACCGCGGAGTCCGCCAGGCGGACCTCGAACTGCGTTCCGATCTCCTGGATGAGGCCCAGTGACGTTTCGATCGTCAGGGGCCGGGCGGAGAGGACGCCGGACGGTGAAGCGACGTAGAGCGCGCCCCGCTCCAGGTGAAGCGTGTCCGCCCCGGCGAGGCGCACCTGCGTGGAGAAGTCGAGGCGCAGCGAGTGGCCCGAGGGCAGACGGATCGCGGCGCGCCTCGTCGCGGACGTCGAGATGACGGAGTCCAGGGGCACCATCGCCTCAGCGACGAGCGCTCGCTCCCGGGAGAGGGCTGCTCCGGCAGGCTCCTGGATCCGGGCCTCTCCAGCCACCACCTCGATGGGGCCGCACCCGCCGAGTCCCGCCCTGGTCGCCCTCCCGGCGGGCGGCAGGCTGTATGACACGAAGAGGATGATGGAGGCCGCCGCGGCGAGGGCAGCTCCAGCCCAGAAGTACCTTCCCAGGGATCGCCTCCGGACCTTCTGCCGCCATACGCTCCGTGCCGCCTCCCGCGCCCGGGCGATGTGCTCTTCCGGGACGGGCGGCCGCTGGCTCGCCAGGCGGACGAGCGTCCCGATACCGTCGCCGTCGTTGTGCATCGAACCGTTGCCGGCCGTCATGATGGGGTCTCCTGCCGCCTCGGGCGGGCCGCCTGAGTGCGCGTGGCGCCCGTGAGCGCCGTGAAGCCGTCACGGAAAGCCTCGCGCGCACGCGTGAGCAACGATTCAGCCGCCTTGGGGCTGAGACCGAGGCGGTCGGCGATCTCTTTCACCGGCAGATCCTCCAGGTACTTCCACTCCAGCGCATCTCCGTACTTTCCCGGCAGGTGATCCAGGGTTACCCGCACGAGGCGTCCGAGCTCCTTCACCCCGAGGGCGGCATCGGGATCCTCGATGCCGCTCCCGAGGGATTCCAGGGCTGCCCGCACCTCCGGGATGTCCTCCGCGAGGTCCACCCTCGCGCCCGCGACGCCGTTGCACTTGATCCACGCGGAGATCTCGTGCCGGCAGAAGGTGCAGAGCCAGGTGAACAGGGCCGCCTCCCCCCGGTAGGTTTCCAGCTTCCTGATGGCCTTGCAGATCGTGGCCTGCGCGATCTCCTCGGCCGCATCCTGGCCCAGCCGGGTCAGCGCGAAGCGATAGAGGCCGGGGAAGTACCGGTCGAAGAACGCGTCGAAGGCCTCCTCGTCCCCGGCCAGAAGCCGCTGCACGAGCGCACGGTCGGTCCGGCTCAATGCAGCACCCCGCGCCGCGGGAGAGCCGCGACCCCCTGAATGTCTGGCATCAGCCTCCTGCGCCTGGAGCGGGCCCATCCGCTCCTTCGCATCCCCCCGACCGGATAACCGATACAGTCTCCGGCTCCGGCCGCATGGTGAAGGGACTCCCCGCGGTCAGGGCTCCGGTGGTTGGAGGGCCGGTTACCGGAGAATCCTTCTCCCCGGGTGGGCGCCCCCGGTGTCGGATGTTCCGATCAGAACTCCCACAGGAGGCTGAAGGAGGGGGTGAGAGTCCGCCAGTCGTCGTACACGAGATCCACGTCCACGTCCCCGTTGGGCTGGGGATCGAACTTGAACTCGTCGACACAGCAGGGGTTGTCCCTGTCAGCAAGATTGATCACCTCTCCCGTCAGCGAGAGCCGACTTCCCCGAAAATCGATCGAGTACCTGGCCTTGGCGTCGAAACGGATGTAGGTGGGATACCGGTCGGAATTGCGCTCCTCGATGGTCTCGATAATCTGCACGGTCCCGTTCGGATCCACTGTGGCGGTGGCCGATACGGGTGTCACGGGCCAGCCGGTATGTGCGGTGCCCGTCAGGGAGATCGTCCAGCGCTCCCGGAATCGGTAACCAACCAGGAACTTCCCCGCGTGGGTCTGGTCCCAGCTCCGGGGGATCTCCTCGGATCCGAACTCGTCCTCTGCTGAGGTGAGAGCGTAGCTCGCCCACCACATGAATGGACGGGCGGCGTTCCCCTGCAGGAGGATCTCGACGCCCCTGAGACGCGCGCGGTCCGGGGCGATGCGCACCCTGTCGGTGGAGGTCTCGGGATAGAGCTCGATGTGCTTCCAGAGGTTTTCGTAGCGGGGGTTCAGCCGGGTCATGAGCTTGTCGTAGGCGTCCAGGCGGATGCGCAACCCTCCCGGGAGCCCCTGCTGGAAGGACATCTCGGTCTGGTAGGACTCCTCGGCTCTCCGGAACCTGGACTCGCCGTCCTCGATCTCGAGCTCGTGAATCCGCTGCGATTGGTAGTACCGCCCCACGCTCATTCTCAGCTCGGTCTCGGAGCCGGGCGCCCACACGGCGTTGAACCTCGGGCTGAGCTGGTTGTCGTCCGTGTAGTCCTGCCTGTCCCACCGGAGTCCCAGCTCCGTCGTGAAGCCGGGGGCGAGCCGCGCCCTGTGGGCCGCGAAGACCCCGATGGAGCGCCCGTCGGGGTTCAGCCGAATCCTCTCCGCGGAGGAGGGGAGCCCCACAAACTGGTTCTCGTACGAGTAGCGGGCCCTGAGCTCACGGCCATCCAGCCCCGCCCTGATCACGTTGGCCTCGCCCAGCCGCCAGGCGGTCTCGTGACGGAAGCCGATGAAGCTCACGGTACGGTGGTCATCCACCTCGGACGTCACATCCTCCGGCGCGGAGAGTCCGTTGCGCTGCCGGTCGATCGATCCGTAGGAGACCACGGTCGCCGAGGTGATGTCGGCGGTCTGAGCCGTCAGGAAGCTCACCCAGACGTACGCGTTCCGGGTATTGGCATGGGCACTCTCGACTGCCTCCCCGGGCTCTTCAGGTCTTTCGGTCCAGTCCAGGAAGTCGTAGACCCCCAGGGCGTGCAACGAGATGACCGCACGGGGCGAGGCGTTGAAGGAGAGCTTCGTGTAGAGGTCTCCCATTCGAGGGTCGACCCGGTCGCCGCCGCCCAGCTCGATGTTGTCGTAGAAGACCTCGGGGTACCACCCGCGGCCCGCGATCAGCCAGGAGCCGGCTGAGCCCGGGAGGGGGCCGCGGGCTGAGAAGCGGCTATTCAGCGTGCCCAGCTCGATCTCGCCCTTCTGCGACCGCTCCGGCAGGAGGGTCTGGATGTCCAGCCGGGCTCCGAGCCTGTCGCCGAAATCCGCTGTGAAGCCCCCCGCGGAGAAGTCCACACGGTCCACGATGTTGCTGTCGATGAGCGTGAAGGGACTCTGGAAGGTCTGGAGATGGAACGGGTCGTAGAGCTCAAGGCCGTCGAGGACGAACGACACCTCACCTGACTCGCTTCCCCGGATGTGGAGCGCCGCCGAGTTGTCGTCGGCCGTCACGCCCGGGAGGTAGCCCACGACGCGGCTGATGTCGCCTCCGAAGCTCGGAATGAGGACGGTCTCCTCACTCCCGAGCGAGCGGCGTGAGGCGACCTCCTGCTCGACTACGGAGTGCTGGCTGGGCGTCACGACCAGCTCGGTCACGAAGTCCGGCTGCTCCCTCAGCCAGATCGTGAGATGGCCGCTCCCGTCCGAAGGGACTCGGACTCCGGTCACTGTCGCAGGAAGGAAGCCCTCGGCCTCCACGTGAAGCTCCCATGAGCCTGAGGGGAGCGCCTCGAGCTGGAACGATCCGTCGGGCCCCGTGACGACCGGCCCGTCCAGCTCCGGGATGCTCACGATCGCGTCGGCGACGGGGACGCCACGGGCCGCCGAGCGCACCCGCCCACCGATGGAATGGGCATCCCGGTTCGAGGCCAGGATGAGGAGCGAGCCGGCGGGGCCCTCCTTCGCTTCGAGGCCCAGTGGCGTAAGGATCTGATCCAGAATCGCCCTCGGCTCACTCGCGGAGGGTTCGACTGTGACGCGCAGGTCCGGCTTGACGACCGCGGTGCTGTAGAAGAGGGCGAGGCCCGCGGACTTCAGCTCTTCGAGTACCTCCGCCAGGAGCCGACCCCTGTAACCAGCGTCCGCTCGGGCTTCGAGGGTGGCGGAGCCCGCCCCCGCGGCGATCAGCACCCCTGTCAGGGCAACGCAGGGGAGGGCGGCGCTTCGAATGAGGCTCTGCAATCCGTGCCAGGGGGAGCCGTGCAGCGGCATGGAGCGCCATTCTTGCCCACCTCGGGGGAGCCGGGCAAGCCCCGGGAGCGCTGCAATGGCCTGAGAGGGGCCGACCGCCGGGCGTGCGTGGGCCTGCCTGAGAGGCTGCTTCCGCGAAGGAGTCCGGCCCAGGCAGGCCTCATACTGTGTGCACTTATCCATACTGGAGGAAGACGATGAAGCGCATCGGGACCATTCTTGCAGGTGCCATCGGGCTGGCGGCCGCCCTCGCGTTACTGGCGATGGCAACGGCCGATCCGGTTGAGTCCGCCAAGAAGAAGAAGCTGAAGTACACGGACGAATTCCCCATCGGTGCCTGCTCGTCCCTGGTGACGAGCACCGCGGACGGGGCGCACAACCCGTATTTCCTCCTCGAGATCGACCACGAGTGGGAGCTGAGCAACCAGGCCTGCTTCGACGCGGGCAAGTGCAAGGAGCTCGAGGAGGTGACGATCAAGGTCCTCGATCAGACCGAGATGGTCGACGGCGTCCTGACCCGGGTCCTGGAGGAGCGCGAGCGGGTGGACGGCATCCTCGACGAGGTATCGCGGAACTTCTATGTCGAGTGCCTCGACACGGGTGACGTCTACTATTTCGGCGAGGACGTGGAGGACGGCATGGGCAGCCCGCTGCCCGATGGCTGGCGCTCGGGAGTAAACGGCGCCCGCGCGGGACTCGCCTTCCCCGGCGGAGCCTTCCTCCTGGGCGCCCGCTACTACCAGGAAGTGGCGCCGGGCGTGGCCCTGGACCGCGCCGAGCACGACCAGATGGGGCTGGACGTGAGCGTGACCGCGGGCGACTTCTCGGATTGCGTGCTGGTCCTCGACACGAACGAGATCGACGATCCGAAGGGCAAGCACCCGGATGAGAAGGTCTACTGCCCCGGCATCGGTTTCGTGGGGGACGAGGATCTCTTACTGATGAGCACCGTGGATCCCTGAGCGACCGGCGTACGATGGGCCGCAGCTCAGCGCGGGACGGAGGGCATCGCCCTCGGCTCAAGCGCGGAGAGCTCGACCGTGACGCGCAGATCGGACCTGATGACCGCAGTGCTGTGTAGACGAGGGCAAGGCCGGCGGACTTCAGCTCCTCGAGGACCTCCGTCATCAGCCGACCCCTGTACCCGTCGTCTGCTCGGGCTTCGAGAGGAGCGGAGCCCGCCCCCGCCGCGTGAAACACACCTATCAAGGCGAAGCAGGGGCTGGCTGCGCGGATGAGGCTCTGCGATCCGTGGAGGCAGGGGGGGCTGGGCTGGTCGCGCACGGGGTGTCCCTGCGAAGCTGCTTCCGAGAAGGATCTGGACCTAGGCACGCCTCATACCGTGTGCACGTGCAGAGGCTACCCGGCTAAGAAGGCCACCTTCCGAGACTGCATCGTAACGAAGAGGAGAATCCATCGATGAGGAAGAAGATCAGGAAAAGCGGATCCATCCTGGCCGGTGCCATGGGGCTGGCGGTCGCCCTCGCGCTTCTGGCAATTGTCACGGCCAGTCCGTTGGAGGCCGGCAAGAAGAAGCTGAAGTACACGGACGAAGTCCCCATCGGTGCCTGCTCGTCGCTGGTGACGAGCACGGCGATCGGGGCGCACAACCAGTACCTCCCACTCGAGATCACCCGCGTCTGGGAGCTGAGCAACCAGGCTTGCTTCGACGCGGGGAAGTGCAAAGAACTCGAGGAAGCGACCATCACCATCCTCGACGAGACCCAGATGGTCGACGGCGTCCTGACCCGCGTCCTCGAGGAGCGCGAGCGGGTGGACGGCAGTCTCGTCGAGGTGTCGCGCAACTACCTTGTCGAGTGCCTCGACACGGGCGACATCTACTATTTCGGCGAGGACATCGAGGACGGGAGCGGCACGCCGCTGCCCGAGAGCTGGCGAGCGGGAATGAACGGCGCCCGCGCGGGGCTCATCTTCCCCGGTGGAGCCTACCTCCTTGGCTCTCGCTACTACCAGCAAGTTGCGCCAGGCGTGTCTCTTGACCGCGGCGAGAACGTGGCGATGGGGCTGGAAGTGAGTGTCCCTGCGGGAGAATTCTCGCATTGCGTCCTCGTCCTCGAAACCGACGAGCAGGAGGATCCGAAGGGCAAGCACCCGGAAGAAAAGGTGTACTGCCCCGGCATCGGCATCGTGATGGACGAAGAGCTCGTGCTGACGAGCTTCGTGGATCCCTGAGTGACCGCCGTGTGAAGGGCCGCAGTTCAGCGCGAGACGGAGGGCATCGCCCTCCGCTCCCGCGCCAGTATCCTCTTACTCGTGGTGCAGGGCCATGATGGGGTCCAGGCGGGAGGCCCGCATCGCCGGGTACATTCCGAAGGCCAGCCCCACCGCCACGGATACGGCGAGGCCGAGAGCGACGGCCCACAGCGGAGCGGCGGCCGGGAGGAGCTTGGAGGCCCGAATGGCCCCCACGACTCCGACGCCCACGCCGACTCCGATCAGGCCGCCGATCCCAGTGAGGGTGGCCGCCTCCACCAGGAACTGCCCCAGGAGGTCCGCTCGCCGGGCGCCGAGCGCCTTGCGCAGGCCGATCTCGCGGGTCCGCTCCGTCACCGAGACGAGCATGATGTTCATGACCCCCACGCCTCCCACCAGCAGCCCGATGCCCGAGACGAGGATCATGGCGAGGTAGACGCCGGCCGTGACCTGCTCGAACTGCTGGATGATCTTCCGTGGCGTGAGGAGCGCGAAGTCGTTCTCCTGCCAGAAGCGGAGGCCCCTCCGCTGGCGCAGGATGGCGGTGCCTTCCTCGATGGCGCGATCCACCCACTCCGGCTTCTTCGGCACGGTGGCGATGTGGATGGTGTCTTCGTGCCCGTTCTTGATCCAGGGGAAGTAGCGGTCGAAGGTGGAGAAGGGCATGAAGAAGGCATTGTCCTGGCTGTTGAAGAACCGGCTTCCCTTGGACTCGAGGACGCCTATGACGCGGAAGCGCCGCCCCTGGAGGAGGATCTCCTTCTCGAGGGGATCCACGCCGGGGAAGAGCGACTCGACGATGTCCGGGCCGATGACACAGACGTCCGTGGCGTGAACGACGTCGGCATCGCTGATGAAGCGCCCGCGCGCGACGAAGTGATTGTTGGCGATGGGGTAGTCCTGGACGACTCCCGCCACGGAGGGTGCTTGCGCCTCGCGGTTCCGGTAACGCAGCGTGATCTCCGCCGAGCCCTGGAAGAGGTAGCGCTCCGGGCTCACAGCCGCGATCGACGGAGCCTGGTCGCGGATCGCCATGGCATCCTCCCAGGTCAGGTCGCGGCGCTTGCGCTGCTCCTCGGGAACTCCGCCCGGCCCGTGGAAGCCGGTCTCGTACTTCTGGAACTGGACCAGCGTCGAGCCGAACGCCTGGAACGAAGAGATCACGGTGCGATTGAAGCCCTCGATGACGCCCACCATGGCGATGACGGTGGTGACCCCCACGACGATCCCCAGGATCGTCAGGAGCGAGCGCAGCTTGTGGGCGCGGATGGCCCCGAGGGCGAAGCGGACCGCCTCCCAGACGGCGCGGAGCTGGCGCGCGAGGCTCACGATCGCGTACCTGCCATGCGGGTCATTCCGACCTCAGAGCGTCGATGGGATCGAGCCTTGAGGCTCTCCAGGCAGGCCAGATGCCGAAGACGAGGCCCGTAGCCGTCGCCATGAGCAGGGCGACCGCGACGAGAGAGGGGCGCACGAGGGTGGGGAAGTCGGTGAGGCCCGTCACGAGCCGGGTGCCGCCCACGCCGAGGATCGCGCCGACGATCCCCCCCGCCGTGGCCAGGATCGCGGCTTCGAGAAGGAACTGCATCAGGACGTCGCGGCGCCGGGCTCCGACGGCGGTGCGCACGCCGATCTCCTGCGTGCGCTCGACCACCGAGACGAGCATGATGTTCATGATCACGATCCCGCCGACGACCAGCGAGATCCCGGCAATCAGGACCATCATCGCGAGCGCCGCCGATGAGATCCCCCTCCAGAGCCCCTGCAGCGCCTCCGCGTTGACCATCCCGAAGGGATCCTCGCTCCGGAAGGGGGTGCCGCGCATGCGCCTCAGGAGCAGCCGTACTTCCTCCTGCGTCTCGTCGAAGCGCTCGAGAGAAGCGGCCTGCACCCAGATGTCCACGCTGCGGTTGCGCCCGAAGATCTTCTCGTACAGCTTGAGCGGCAGCCATGCCACGTTGTCCTGGGACTGGCCGAGGACGCTTCCCTGCTCGCGCAGCACGCCGATGACCTTGAGCGGGTAGCCGTCGATGCTCAGGACGCGGCCGAGGGGATCGACGGCGGGGAAGAGCTTTTCCCGCACCTCCCAGCCGATGACGATGACGGGGGAGGCCCGCCGGACCTCCGCCTCGGTGTAGAAGCGGCCTGCCGCGAGATCCAGGTTGTAGAGCTCCGCCAGGTTGGCCGTCGAGCCCGTGACCTGGACGTCGGGGCTGCGCTGGTTGCCGAAGCGCAGGGCCTTGGTGCCCTGGAGGCTGCCGCCCACGCCGCGGCACGATGTGCAGAGCGATCGGACCTGGTCGACCTCGGCGGCGGTGAGGTTCTTCCGGCGCAGCGCCTCGAGGAAGGCATCGCGGCTCGTGATGATGCCGAACTTCGAAACGATGAAGACATCGGGGCTCAGCTGGAAGATCTTCTCCTCTACGAAGGCGTTGAGCCCCGAGATGCTTCCGACGACCAGGATGATGGTGGCCACCCCGATGACGATGCCCAGCAGGGTCAGCGCGCTGCGCAGCCCGTGGGCGAAGAGGGCGGCGACGGAGACGCGCAGGATCTCGAAGAGGCGGCTCATGGTGTTCTCGGGGGCTACTCCGGAGTTGCTGCGGCCTCCTGCTGCACCACCACGGCATCTCCGTCCTTGAGCTCCCTGAGAGCCCGGAAGGGGCCGAGGACGATCTCCTTCCCCGCCTCGACCCCGGAGATCACCTCGACCTCGAGCGATCCCGTCAGGCCGGTCTTGACGGGTGCGAAGCGCACCTTGCCCTCTTCGAGCAGGTAGACCCCCTCCTCGATCTCGGCGGCCTTGCCATCCGTCTTCGCGCCCTCGGGGCGGGGCTTCTCGCGCGTCACGAGGGCCTGGATCGGCACGACGGGCACGCCCTGCGCCTTCCCCGTCTCGATCTCGGCGGAGACGGAGAAGCCGGGCCGGACGCCCTCGGGAGGAGTGAGGAGGACGACCCTGACCTCGAAGTCGATGGCCTCCGTCGTGACGCTGCCCGTGCGGGTGGCGGCCTCCGAGCCGGGACGGATCGGGCTGGAGCCGACCTCACGCACCTTCCCCTCGAAGGTCTGGTCCGTGTAGGCATCGATGGTCAACGTGGCCACCTGCCCCACGGCGAGGCGCGGGATGTCGGTCTCGTCGACCGCCAGGTCGGCCTCCATGATGGACAGATCGGAGATCGTCATGAGGATCGTCCCCGGGTTGTTCATCGTGCCGATGACGGCCACCTCACCTTCGTGGACGGGCAGGGAAGTGATCATTCCCGAGAGCGGCGCGCGGATGGTGGTCTTCATGAGCGAGTCGCGGGCGCCCTCGAGCGAGGCGCGGGCCTGCTCCACGCGGCCCAGCGCCGCTTGGTGGTTGGCTTCGGCGGCATCGAGCGCGGAGCGGGCGCGCTGCAGCTCGGTCTCGGGGATGAGCGCTCCTTCGTACGAGCGGGTGGCCTTCCCGAGGTCGTAGCGCGCCTGCTCGAGGTTGGCGCTGGCGGCGTCACGGTCGTGGATGAGCGATTGGAGATTGGCCTCGCTCGACTGGGCGGAGGCCTTGTACTGCACCTGGTCGATCTGGAGGAGGAACTGCCCCTTCGCGACTCGGTCCCCTTCGCGCACCGCCAGGTTGACGATCTGGCCCGGGATGTTGGCCGAGATGTCCACCTTGTTGCGAGGCTGGAGCTTGCCGTTGGCGAGGACCCTGGAGACCAGGTCCTTCTGCGACACCTTCGCGGTCTGGACCGTGGTGCCGGGCTTCTTGCCGACACCGGCGACTTTGGCGGCGCCCAGCCCCACGACGAGGAGGGCGCCCAGGCCCAATCCGACTTTCACGCTCGTTTTCATGGCAGGTCCTCGAGGGGGGTTTCGCGCACATTACACCATACGCAGCGGGCGGAAGGAGGTTCATCGAAGCCGGGTCTCCCTCAGACGGCGAGCCTCGATCAGAGGCCCTCTGCGTGCGAATCCGTAGCCCCCCGGGCCACCTTCCGGGTGCTCGTGGGCCGGCTCGAATCTTGACCGGACTTGCGTCCAGGGTATAGGCTGCGTGCCCTCTCGAGCGCTTGCTTCGCAGCGCCGCCTGCGGTTTCGCGGGCCCTTGCGTCGCCGCGCGAATCCCAACATCAGAAACCCGAGGTGCACCGCATGACGTGGAATCGCTTTCTACTGACCGGCTTCCTTTCACTCGCAATGAGCGTGGGCCTGGCTCCGAAATCGTCGGCCGCAGGGGCCGAGGGCCCCGAGCCCGATCGCAAGGTACTGCCGCTCGTGGCCCCGGTGACTCCAACCATCACCGAGATGGACGCGCGAAAGGCGACGCCTCCGCCGCGCTTCGAGGTGAAGGCGCCGAAGGGCGCGCCCAACGTCCTGATCGTCCTCATCGACGACATCGGCTTCGGCCACGCAGGAACCTTCGGCGGGCCGATCAACATGCCGACGCTGGAGGCCATCGCGGGCACCGGGCTGCGCTACAACCGGTTCCACACCACGGCCCTCTGCTCACCGACGCGGACCGCGCTTCTGACGGGGCGCAACCACCACGTCAACAATGCCGGCGCGATCATGGAGCTGGCCACGGCCTTTCCGGGGAATACCGGGGTCCGGCCCGAGAGCGTGGCGCCGCTGGCGGAGGTCCTCCGCCTGAACGGCTACAGCACCGCGGCCTTCGGCAAGTACCACGAGACGGCGCCGTGGGAGGCTTCGGTCTCGGGGCCCTTCGACCGCTGGCCCACCCGGTCGGGCTTCGACAAGTTCTACGGCTTCATCGGCGGGGAGACGAACCAGTGGGCTCCCGCCATCTACGACGGCACGATCCGGGTCGAGCCGCCGCACGACCCGAACTATCACTTCACGACGGACATGACGAACCAGGCCATCGCCTGGGTGCGCTTCCAGCAGGCGCTGACGCCCGACAAGCCCTTCTACATGTATTTCGCGACGGGAGCCACCCACGCGCCGCACCACGTCCCGAAGGAGTGGATCGAGAAGTACAAGGGGAAGTTCGACATGGGCTGGGACCGCCTGCGCGAGGAGACCCTGGCGCGGCAGATCAAGCTCGGCGTCGTCCCGCCGGGCACGAAGCTCACGCCCCGGCCCGCCGAAATCCCCTCGTGGGACTCGCGCTCGGCCGATCAGAAGCGTCTCTTCGCCCGTCAGATGGAAACCTTCGCCGGATTCGCGGAGCACACCGACCACGAGGTCGGGCGCCTCGTGCAGACGCTGCGTGACATGGGCGAGCTGGACAATACGCTGCTCTTCTACATCGTCGGCGACAACGGCTCGAGCGCGGAGGGCGGACCGGACGGGACCTACAACGAAATGCTGGCTCTCAACGGCATCGTCAGTGACGTCTCCTCGCAGCTGGACCACATCGACGAGTGGGGCTCGCCGATGACCTTCCCTCATTTCGCCATCGGCTGGGCTCACGCCGGCAATACGCCCTTCCAGTGGACGAAGCAGGTGGCCTCCCACTTCGGCGGCACGCGCAATCCGATGGTCGTTTCCTGGCCGGCGCGGATTCGCGGCACGTTCGGAGAGGTCCGCTCGCAATTCCATCATGTCATCGACGTGGCGCCGACGGTCCTCGAAGCAGCGGGACTTCCGGAGCCCGTGATGGTCAATGGCACGAAGCAACGGCCGATGGACGGCGTCTCGATGCTCTACACCTTCGCCGACCCGAAGGCCAAGGACCGCCACACGACGCAGTACTTCGAGATGTTCGCCAACCGCGCCATCTATCACGACGGCTGGGTTGCGGCGACGCGCCACTCGCTCCCGTGGCTGATGGCCCAGCTTCCGCCCTTCGACCAGGACCGCTGGGAGCTTTACAACGTCGCGGAGGATTTCAGTCAGGCCAACGATCTCGCGGCGCAGAATCCTCAGAAGCTGAAGGAGCTCAAGGACCTCTTCACGAAGGAGGCGATCCGGAACAACGTCTTCCCGCTCGATGACCGGCGCGTGGAGCGCTTCGACGCGAAGATCGCAGGCCGGCCGGATCTGATGGGGCCACGGACCTCGTTGACGCTCTACGAGGGAATGACCGGCATCACCGAGAATGCCTTCATCAACATCAAGGGCCGGTCCTACAAGGTTACCGCAGAGGTCGAAGTGCCTCAGAACGGTGCCAACGGCGTCATCATAGCCCAGGCCGGCCGTTTCGCCGGCTGGAGCCTCTACATGAAGGAAGGCCGCGTCCACGAGGTCTACAACTTCGGCGGCCTGGAGCGCTTCACCGTTTCCTCGCCCGAGGCGCTGGCGTCGGGCCGCCATACCATCCTCTACGAGTTCGTCTACGACGGCGGAAAGCCGGGCTCGGGCGGACTGAGCCGGCTGAGCGTGGACGGAAAGCAAGTTGGCGAGGTGCGCGTCGCCCGAACGATGCCCTTCGCCTACTCCGGTGACGAAGGCGTGGACGTCGGGGTGGACAACGAGACGCCGGTGACGGAGGAGTACCAGCAGGGCGAGAACAGGTTCACCGGGCGCATCCTCAAGGTGACCGTCGATACGAAGTAGCGGTCCAGCGTCGAGGCGGCCAGGCGGGCTGCTTCTCAGGCGGCCGCATCGGGGCGTCGCGTCACGAGAGGGGAGGGAGGATTCAGGGGCTCCCTCCCGAGCACGGCCGGGATGATTCAACGGCACCGGGGGCGGCTTCGCACCGCCGCCCCCGGCTCCCGGGTGAAACCCCCGTGCGCCTACGATGAGGCGATCGGGGCGAAGAAGGTGTGCTCCTGCCGCCGCACGAGGAGGGCCAGGGCTCCGTCACTCGGAAGCCCCGCCAGCGCCCGTCTCAGCTCTTCGCTCGAGCGGACGGCCTCGCGGTTCACGCCCTGGATCAGATCTCCCGGCCGGATGCCGGCCTCCTCCGCGGGGCTCCCCGCCTCGACATCCGTGACGAGCGCCCCGGCCTCCGAGGCGTAGCCCAGCCGCCGGGCTGTCTGGGGCGAGGGGTCCTCGACGGCGATGCCCAGCCGGTGCTCGCCCTCGGCCGGCCCCGCGTCAGGAGCCTCTCTCCCGGAGTCGCTCTCCGGGCGCTCGCCGAGCGTCACGCGGACTTGACGCTCCCTTCCGTCCCGCACGAGCTTCACGGTCGCGGTGCTGCCGGGCGTCGCGTGCGCGACCAGGTTCCGCAGCTCCGCGCTGTCGGTGACGGCCTTGCCGTCGAAGGAGACGATGACGTCGCCGCGCTCGATTCCCGCCTGGGCGGCGGGTCCACCGGGAGATACGTCGCCTGCGAGAGCGCCCCGTTCGACGGAAAGTGAAAGCGCCTTCGCGAGCTGAGCGTCCAC
>CAZMRF010000041.1:0-44822 GCA_964568735.1 uncultured Acidobacteriota bacterium | reverse complement strand
TCATGCGCTGCACGGGTGAGGCGCCGGACGACCTCGTCTGGTCGTTCGGAGTCGAGGAGGGTCAGGACCCATTTCTCGTTTACGAGGGGGAGACCCTTGTGGGGGGAGCGGCTGCGTAGGTGAAGCAACCTCGTAGTTGAAGCAGACGACTGGGATTCGCTATCGGGTCTACGTGGGGGAGACCTGTGTGGCGGGGATGGCCATGTGATCGCGAGGAGGGCTCGTCGAAGGTGCCGCTCCTTGAAGTTGGTTTGACAGCACGACAATGGGACCCGCTATCAGGCGGGCCGCCGGGCCGCATCGCTCGCGAAGCGGGCTGTCCGGAATCGGTCTTTGACAATCGAAAGTATGTGAAGGGGCTGGATGACACGAATCCCCCGGCGGAGGATTGTCGCTCGCTCCTCCGCCGGGGAATCTTCAGGGCCAGGACCCCTCGAGGGGAGGGGTCGAACTGGGCCCCAGGACTCACCATCGTTTCAGTTGCGAGGCGCTAGACGATCCCCTGGTCCATCATCGCGTCGGCGACCTTGAGGAAGCCCGCGATGTTGGCCCCGTTGACGTAGTTGCCCGGCGTTCCGAAGCGCTCGGAGGCCGAGGTGCAGGCCGAGTGGATGTTCTTCATGATCATCTTCAGCCTGTTGTCCACTTCCTCGCGCGTCCAGCCGTACCGCATGCTGTTCTGCGCCATCTCCAGCCCCGACACGGCGACACCACCCGCGTTCGCGGCCTTGGCGGGCCCGAAGAGGATCTTCGACTCGAGGAAGACGTTGACCCCCTCGGTCGTCGTCGGCATGTTGGCGCCTTCGGAGACGACGGTGACGCCGTTCTTGACGAGGTTCTGGGCGTCCTTGCCGTTGATCTCGTTCTGCGTCGCGCTCGGGAAGGCACAGTCGGCCTTGTGGTTCCACATGGGGCTGTGGTCGATCGAGGAGTTGACCTGGGTGTACACCGCGCTGCGGTACTTGTCGGAGTACTCCTTGATCCGGCCCCGGCGATGGTTCTTGAGATCCATCACGAAGGCCAGCTTCTCGCGGTCGATCCCCTGCTCGTCGTAGATGTAGCCGCTGGAGTCCGACAGGGTGAGGGCTCTCGCGCCGAGATCGAGAAGCTTCTCGACGGTGTACTGGGCCACGTTGCCGCTGCCCGACACGAGGCATCGCTTGCCTTCCAGGGACTGGTTCCGGGTCTTGAGCATCTCGGCGGCGAAGTAGACGCAGCCGTAGCCCGTCGCCTCGGGACGTATGAGGGAGCCTCCCCAGTTCAGCCCCTTGCCGGTGAGCACCCCGGTGAACTCGTTCGCCAGCCTCTTGTACTGGCCGAAGAGGAAGCCGATCTCGCGTCCGCCCACGCCGATGTCACCCGCGGGGACGTCGGTGTTGGGGCCGATGTGGCGGAAGAGCTCCGTCATGAAGCTCTGGCAGAAGCGCATGACCTCGTTGTCACTCTTGCCCTTGGGGTCGAAGTCCGACCCTCCCTTGCCGCCGCCCATGGGGAGCGTCGTCAGGGAGTTCTTGAAGACCTGCTCGAAGGCCAGGAACTTGAGGATGCCGAGGGTCACCGAGGGATGGAAGCGCAGCCCGCCCTTGTAGGGGCCGATGGCGCTGTTCATCTCGATGCGGAAGCCCCGGTTGATCTGGACCTCACCCTCGTCGTCGACCCAGGGGACGCGGAACATCACGACGCGCTCCGGCTCGACGATGCGCTCCAGGATCCGCGCCTTCCGGTACTCGGGGTGCTTGTCGAGGACGGGCACCAGGGACTCGGCGACCTCCTCGACGGCCTGATGGAACTCGGGCTCGACGGGGTTCTTGGCCTTCACGTCCTGCATGAGGGCCTTCACGGCTGCGTGCATCTGACGGACCTCCGCTGCGGCGCGCCCCGATCCTGGAACGGCCGCGATGGGTGAGCCGCCCCCGGCGGGGACAGGCTCCCGGTAATCCGGACGGCCGACTCCCCTCCCCGGCCGGGGCGCAGGTAGCGCCCGAGGGCCAATGCGTTTGAATCGAGGGAGAGCGGGGGCCGCCCGGCTGAATTCGATGTCTTACAGGCACGTAGTCTAGCAATAGGCTTGCCAGGCCGTCCAACGGGGGATCCGGACGCCTTTCAGATGGCTGTCAGGGCCCGGACTCGCCCCCAGGCCCCGTGTCGGACCCGCCCCGATCCTGGCGTATCATCTGTCGGCGGGACACACGACACAGGAAGCTTCGGCACATGCGCAGAATTCCCCAGGTGAGCACGAAAACCAGAGGTCTCTCCGGCACCTCTGCAGCGGGCGAGAGCTTGTCCGGCAGGTCGCAAGAGTGGCCACCAGGCGCGCTTGCCCACATCCAACGCCATCGATGCGATCGTCCCCCATCGCTGCTGATGTGCGTCTGCTCCTCCCGAGTCCTATGCGTCAACTCGAAGCCGATCTGCCGCCCCCCTACTGCGACGCCATCGAAGGATCTCACGGTGTCCTTGCTCATCGTGACGGAGCTACTTTCCTCGTATCTCCCAGTGCGT
The DNA here is from genome assembly GCA_964568735.1 of uncultured Acidobacteriota bacterium. GTDB lineage: Bacteria > Acidobacteriota > Polarisedimenticolia > JACPZX01 > JACPZX01 > CAZMRF01. The sequence goes on along the minus strand of CAZMRF010000041.1, from coordinate 42,320 downwards.
CCTTTGTCTCTGTCTGCACTTCTGCCTAGGACACCAGCTTCATGATCGAACGCACGAGTCGAGTTCCGGACCTTCGGGTTGGCCGCTCTCCTATCAACTGGAGTCGCTCATGCCTACCATCCGCCGGTTGGACGATGGTACTCTCTCACTCGCAGTGACCGCGGCTACGGTCTCGGCAGCAAGCCAATGTTACGCCTCCGCACGGAGTGTTCAACCTTCTCCGCTTCGACAGAGGGCTCGGATGCGAGAGAGGGGAGGACAATGGAAGCCATAACAGCTGCCTACTACGAGATGTACTTTCGCCTCAAGTATCGAGAGACGGGTGAGGCGTTCCAAAGTTTCTTTTCGACGCTTATGGAGCTGCGCTACCCCAACGGGGATTTCACCCGCGTGAGACCATGGGGTACTTACGGAGACCGCAAGAATGACGGATATCTGCGGTCCAAGCGACAACTCTTCCAGTGCTTCGGGCCCAAGCAGATGTCCCCTCTCTCTAAGTGCATCAAGAAGGTCAACGAGGACTTTACGAATGCTCTGCCGTACTGGAGAGAGTACTTCGATGAGTGGATCTTCGTGCATAACGATCCGGATGGCCTACCTTCAGACGTCTTGAAGCTCCTCCTCGATCTGAGCAAGACGCACGCGCCCATCAAGGCACTCCAATGGGGCCTGACAGGACTCTTGAGTGAGTTCAAGCGACTCTCGCCGAGAGACATTGAAACACTACTCGGCCCAGCGCCGGGTACGAGAGAGCTTGTTGCCGTCGGTATCGAAGACGTGCAGCGGCTCTTAGAGCATATCGCGCTCCAGCCCGAGCCACTCACTACAGACGTTCGGCCCGTTCCTGCCTCAAAGTTGCAATACAATCAATTGTCTGAGCCCGCGGCAACCCTCCTCAAAGCCGGAATGACCCGAGCTGAGGTCGTCAAGAAATACCTTCGCGGTTTGGCAGATCAGACCCGATACGATCGAGTCGCCGCAGCCTTCAAGCTGACGTACTCCAACCTCCGGGCAGAAGGACTACCGCCCGACGACATTTTCGTGAACCTCCAGATTTTCATCTCTGGGGACGGCCTAGCAAGTCCTTCACACCAAGCAGCCACACTCGCCATCCTGGCGTTCTTCTTTGAGGCGTGCGAGATCTTCGAGCGTCCGCCAAGTCAGGGAGCGATGCGATCATGATCCTGCCGACCAAGGGCTTGGCGGTAGATCGCGCTTTGTTGTCTGTCGGTGCGGAGGTACTTCGTCGACTCGACCGGCCAAAAACAGTTTCACGCCTCTGGGAGCAGATAGGCCACCGAGAAAGCACCCTGCTTGACACAATTCCCTACGACTGGTTCCTCCTGGCACTAGATCTTCTTTACCTCTTGGGTGCCGTGGACCTGAGGGACGGCAGACTTCATCGATCTCCTCCCAGTACGCAGCGATGATCCACAGCGTCTTCAGTTCTCTCCGGACATTCAAAACCCTGACCTTTCGACCTGGGCTCAACATCCTCATTTCCGACAAGAGCCCGGGCGCCACTGAGCAGCAAACGCGGAATCGTTCGGGAAAGTCCACGCTTGTTGAGTTAGTACACTTTGTATTGGGCGGCAACTGTGACGCAGACTCCGCCTTTCGAGCACAGGAATTGATCCAGTCGTCCTTTGGGCTCGAAATCGAAGTGTTTGGCGAACTGCTGCGCGTTTCACGGTCCGCATCCGAACCCGCAAGAATCTGCGTGGAAAAAGGGACAACAACACGGTGGCCGAAGCAGCCGCGAGCGGACAAGGGCTCAGGGCGGCGAATCATCTCGAATTCGGCATGGCGATCTGTGTTGGGTAGGGCCTTCTTCGGAATAGACGAGCACGCGGATGTAGCCGAAGTTGACGACGGAGTAGGTCATCCAACGTTCCGCTCGTTATTTTCCTATTTCGCGCGGCGCGAACCCATCGGGGGTTTCGACTATCCAACGCGGCACAATACTAAGCAACAGATAGGCGATGTCCAGATCGCGATCTCGTACTTAATTGGGCTCGACTGGACGATCGCACAACAGTGGGAAAGTGTGCGGCAGAAGGAGAAACAGATCCGCGAGCTCAAGCAGATTGTAGGCCAGGGCTTCCTACGTGGAATCCTAGACACAGCCGCCTCTCTCAGATCGAGCTTGGTTGTAGCGGAAGACAAACTTAGACGTGTCGTTGGTACCCTCTCCTCCTTTCGCGTACACGATCAGTATCACGATTTGGAGCGTGAAGCATCCAAACTAACGCGCGAACTTGCTGAACTCACGGACGAACACGAATTGGATCGAATTTACTTTTCAGAGCTTGAAGCTGCGATGGAGGTGGAGACGCCGCCCCCTCCCTCGGAACTCACCAGGCTGTATGAGGAAGCGGGAGTCGTGCTCCCTGACACTGCTCGTCGGCGCTACGAGGATGTCCTGAAGTTTCACGAGTCTGTAATCCGGAATCGCAGACGCTACCTGCACGGAGAACACGAGGCGGCCGCAAGGCGTATGGAAACGCGACTAATTAGGAGGAAGGAGGTCGACCGCCGTCGCGCTGAACTGATGCTCATGTTGAAGTCGCACGGCGCCCTCGACCAGTTCATCGAGCTCCAAGCAGAGCACGGTCGTCTCCGGGCAGACGTAGAGACGCTACGCAAGCGCTTCGAAGCGGCGTCACAGCTGGAGGCTACAAGCTCCTCGCTTGAGTCCGATCGCGTTCGTCTGATAGAGCGCCTAAGACAGGAGTTCGATGAGCGTGGTGGCGTGCTCACCGATGCGATCACCGCCTTCAGCAACACCGTAGAGGAGTTGTACGGAGAGCCAGGGCGCCTTGAATTCCATCCCACGTACAACGGGCCCGAGTTGCGTATTGCCATACAGGGCGATCGAAGCCGAGGAATCGGCAACATGGAGATCTTCTGCTTCGACATGATGCTGCAGCGTATCTGCGCCCGCCAGCGCATCGGACCCGGTTTTCTGATCCACGACAGTCACCTATTCGACGGCGTGGATCCCCGCCAGACGTGCCGCGCCCTAGCTGTGGGGGCTCGCCTAGCTGAGGACATCGGGTTCCAGTACGTAGTGACCCTCAACTCCGACGTACTATCGGAGCTGCCTGCCGATTTTCGTATCCAGGATTATTTCCTGGAGCAACGTCTTACTGATGCCACTGAGGACGGTGGTCTCTTCGGCATTCGCTTTGAACCACCGCACGGTGCCTCCTTGGAGAAGGCCACGGGCCGACGGAAGCGGGGCCATTCAGAGGGGCTATTCTCGTAGAACGCCTGGGACCGTAGATAATGGTCGACTTCAAGAAGCTCGTCGGGAAGCGAGTGCCTGTCGAGGCGACCGATCCGCTCAGACTGTTTGATTCGCTGGATCGGAAGGGCTCTCACGCAACGCTAAGGCCGGCACAGGTAGCCGCGCTTACTGCGCTCAGAGACCGTCGAGCGGATTTAGATCTCGTCCTCAAGATGCCAACGGGCATGGGCAAGTCCACGGTCGCTCTGCTCTACTTGAAATCGCACATGGCCGAGTCAAGGCGTCCGGGTGTGTACCTGTGTCCAACGAACCAACTTGTTAGGCAGGTAATCGCTGAGGCCAGCAAGGTTGGCATTGACGCCTACGCGTACGTCGGCGGCGAGTCGCATCCGCATCCAGAGTGTAGCGCCGGCAAGGCAGTCATTGTCTGCAATTACGCGAAACTCTTCAACGGAAGAACAACGTTTGATCGCCCTGACGTGAGTATCACACCTTCCGCGCTCGTTCTCGACGACGCTCATGCTGGAATCGAGGCTGTGCGCGACGCCTTTACCCTCCGTTGCATTGACTCTGAGCTCGTCGAACCACTAATGAAATTATTGAGTGGAGCCTGTCGCACCTATGCACCAGGCGCATGGGAGGAGATTGAACTTGGCCGACCAGATGAGACGATAGAGATCCCGTTCTGGCTCTGGGCACCCCTTGTCGAGCCTGTCCGCGACTTTTTCGCAAGGCACTCCGAGCACGATCAAGTCATGTTTGCATGGCCTAATCTTCGAGAGCACTTGAGGTGGTGCCGCTGCGTCATCGCGGCGGACGGAATCGAGATCGTTCCTCACGTCATACCGGTCCGGCGCGTTCGTCCATACCGCACCGCTGAGCATCGACTGTTCATGTCTGGGACTCTTGCGGACGAGTCGATACTGGTCCGAGATCTCGATTGCGCGGTCCGGGCAGCCTCCGAGCCGATCATAGCAGGAGTCGATGTAGGCCTCGGTGAAAGAATGGTCCTAGCTCCTACACTTCTCGACCGCAACCTAGGTCGAACATGGGTTATGAAGCTCTGCCGCAGAGTCGCAAGACGTGTCCGCGTTGTTGCGCTGTGCTCCAGCGAAAGATTCGCTCGTGACTGGACTGCCGTCGGAGCAACAGTAGTTACTGGCGATGCAGTCACGGAAGTTGTGGATCAAGTCCGATCAGGTGATATTCAATTCGTGGCGCTGGCCCAGCGATATGACGGAATCGACTTACCCGATGACGCTTGCCGTGTACTGGTGCTCGATGGAATGCCGTATGGGCAAGGCATCGTCGACAAACATGATAGTCTTCGCACTCGCACCGTAGGTGGGATCCGAGATCGGTTAGTCTTCCGTATAGAGCAAGGTATGGGCAGGGCCGTTCGCTCTCCCGCAGACTACGCTGTCGTCATACTTGCCGGTCCCGAGTTGGCAAGTTTTACCGCAAAGACTGAAGTTCGAAATCTCATGAGTTCTGATGCACGCGTTCAGTTGGAATTAGCACATGAGCTCGCCTCATTGGCCGCCTCGGAGGTACATACGACCCCAGCCCGCGCGCTAATGGACATGCTGAATAAGTGTCTGGGCCGCGACGCTGGCTGGAAGGCGTTCTACGACGAGCGCGTAAGGAAGGCCGTACCCTCTCCATTGCGACGTGCCACCACAAGTTCCATCCAACAGGCACATGCGGAACAGGTAGCTGCTGGTCGCGCAGCCGAGGGTGACATAAGGGGAGCTTGTGAGACCTTGAGCGAGGCAATAGCTACGTATGTCGAGGTTGATGCCGTGAAGGCACATTACCTTCAGCAAAAGGCCAACTATACATACGAAAGCGATGAGGGCGAGGCACTTGAGATCCAGCATCAGGCATTCGGAGCAGACAAATCAGTGCTCCGTCCACCGAAGGGCGTCGTCGTGCACCCACCCAAGGCGAGCACGATCAAAACACCTGCGCGTATTCTCAAGTGGTATGGAGAGTTCACGCATCCGAACGGGGCGATCGCCGCGTATCAAGCTACCAGGGCGGAACTCGCGTTCTCTTCGACCCCAGCAACATTTGAGCAAGCTCTCCGGGACTTCGCCAGTTTCGTTGGGGCGGAAGGATTCCGCCCGGAGCGAGAGCTTGGCGGCGGCCCAGATAACCTCTTGCTATGGGCCGAAGTAAGCCTGGTGGTCGAAGTCAAAAATGGTGCCAGTTATGACGCAATCCCGAAAAGGGACGCCGCACAACTACACCATAGCGTGGAGTGGTTCAAGGAGAGCTATCCATCTCGTGTTCCGACGCCAGTCATGGTGGTGAATGCACAAAGAGTGTCCAATCAGGTCGTCCTGCCTGCCGGCACGCGAATCCTCATGCCTGATGGGCTTGAGCGCTTGCTCGATGCGGTCGAGAAGTTTGTCGAGGCATTGGTCACCAGATCGCCGTCAGCGTGGTCAGAGAAGGAGATGGCGAAATTGCTCCTACACCACCGGGTAACGCCAGAGCAGATCGTCGGCGGATACACCGTACCGGTGAAATAGAAGGGTCTCAGGGGATTTCTCAGCCTTGTGCTTACCAGTACGGGTTCGAGCACCACACACATCCATCCAAGACGGAAGCCCGCAAGGGTCGCTTCAGGGTCGGGTCTACAAGTGCGGTAGATTCAAGCTCCTCTCCGTCGAGGGACCCACCCAGTGACCAAGAAAGCCTCAGGCTGGCTCCTGGGATGCGGCATCGGCTGCGGCGTCCTCCTTCTCGGCGCGATTCTCACCGGCGTCTCAGGCGCCTTCTGGCTGCGGGGGATGCTCAAGGGCTTCGATGACGCCGTCGAGGCGCGCACCCAGATCGAGGAGCGCTACGGAACGACGGGCGATTTCACCCCTGCCGCGGATGGATCGATCCCTGTTTCCCGGATGGAGGCCTTCCTGGCCGTGCGAGAAGCGCTCGGCCCGTCGCGCCGTGCGATCGCAGCCGTCTTCTCGGAAATGCCTCTCTCGAAGGAGGCTGCAGAGGAGCTGCATCGCAAGCCCATCTTCGAGAGGTTGGCCGCCGTCTTCGACATCAGCCGCTCGGCGATGGGCCTCGCGGGGAGCTTCGGGGATTTCTTCCGCGCACGCAACGAAGCGCTGCTCGAGGCGGAGATGGGGCTCGGGGAGTACACCTACATCTACTCCGTCGCCTACTACTCCCTCCTGGGCCACTCTCCATCGGATGGCCCTGTGGGCGCGCGCCTTCCCGGCGACGACGACTCAGGAAAGAGCGTGAAGATGATGGGACCCAGGCTCCGCTCGCGCATCCGCGGGGATCTGCTTCACATGCTGGAGAACCAGCTCGGCGCGCTGCCCGCGGGGGCGTCCGGGAGCCTCCGTGCATCCCTCTCCGCCGAGATCGAAGCGATGAAACAGGACTCTGATCGCCTCCCCTGGCACGAGAGCCTCCCCGAAGCCATCCGCGCCTCACTCGAGCCCTGGCGCGGGAAGCTCGAGGAGAGCTGGGCCCCCGCAACGAACGGCTTCGAGCTGGGAATCGACAGGAAGAGCGGCAAGTACAGCTTCACGGCGGACTGACCGGCGAGTGAAGCCCCTTCGAATCGAGGCTTGCGCCGGGCTTGCATGCACGCCTCGCCGCTTCCTGGCGGCACCCCATACCGGCTGGTAGGATCCCGGCGGTCCCTCCCGGGAGCTTCCTTGAAGAGACGCGAGGCCCTCAAGAGCGTCGCCGCCGGAGCGGCAGGCCTGCTCCTCCTCCCGCGCACTCTTCGGGCCACCCCCACGCCCCCCGATCCACTCGACGAGCTGGCAGCTCGCTTCATTGCCGCACCCCGCGGGGAAGTGGCTCAGATCGCGGCGAAGGCAATGGCCGGGGGTGCGGAAACCGCCTCGATCCTGGGAGCCGTTTTCCTCGCCGGGATCCGCGAAGTGCGTCCGCGCCATGTCGGCGGAAAGCTCCACTGCGTGCTGATGGTGGAGTCGGCCTTCCAGCTCTGCCACTCGATCGGAAAGCGAGAAGCCGCGCTCATGGCTCTCTGGAACCTGGACGACTTCAAGCGGTCCCAGCAGATCGACGAGGGCGAGGGGGACTGGCACCTCCCTCCCCGTCCCGATGTGACCTTCCCGGACGAGACGGCGGCGCGCCGCGAATTTGTCGCGGCGATGGAGTCGTGGGACCCGGAGCGCGCTGACCGCGCCGTCACCGGCCTTGTGGCCTGGAACGACCACGACTCGCTCTTCGAGCTGCTGTGGCCCTTCGCGGCACGCTGCTACGTGAGCATCGGGCACAAGATGATCTACGCCGCCCAGGTGGAGCGTGTCCTTTCCAGGATTGGCTGGCGCCACGCGGAGCCCGTCCTGCGCTCGCTGATCCTGGGCCTGCTTCACGGCGGGCCCGTCGGCCGCACGGAAGTCTTCGAGAAGAGCCGGGCACTTGCCCCTTCGCTCCCGGATCGGTGGCTCGAGGGAAGAGAGGATCCCCCCCAGAGCCTCGAGATCCTCCGAAAGCTGCGCGCTTCCAGCTCTGACGAGGCGCAGAACGTGGTCATCGAGGCCTTCCGCGGGGGCCTCGGCCCCGCCACCATCTGGGACGGGATGCGGCTGGCTGCCTCAGAGCAATTCCTGAGGCGCCCGCCCGGGCCTCCTGAGCGAGGCGGGTCGCTCCTGCCCGTTCACGCAGTCACCGTCACGAATGCGTTCGGTCATGCGTGGAGGAGGTCGAAGAGCGACTCGACGAAGCGTCTCCTGGTCCTCCAGGCGGCGGGCTGGTTGTCCGACCTCCGCCGGGATCTCGTCTCCCTGAGGGCCCAGGTTGCGGATGGACCCATCATCGACACGCTCGGTGACTCCGAGAAGCTCGCGACCTCCTCGCTCGACGAGGCTCTCACCTCCCGCTCCGCCGCATCGCTCCGGCACCGGCTCGATGCCCACCCGGGCGACCTGGAAGTGTGCCGAAGGGAGCTGGCCGCCTCGCTGGCATCGAGGGGCGTCGAGCACCACCAGCACAAGTACGCCGCGGCCTTCATGGAGGAGAGCCGGCTCATCCACCAGAAATGGGCTCCGCTGATCGTCGCGCCCTCGGCCGGCTACCTCCCCGACGCCTCCGTCCAGGAGTCCGAGGTCACGGAGCGATCCCTGCAGGCTCTCAGAGCGCACGGGATCGCCTGAGCCGATCGGACAATCCACCATGGGCTCGGTGAATCGCCCGCGTGGATCAGGGGGGGCCGAGGCGGGCCAGCTCCCTGCGGGCGTCGTCGAAGCTGGGGTCCACGCTCAATGCCTGCTGGAAGAGCCGGCGTGCCTCGGGCTGATTGCCTCGTCTGATGGCCACTCGGCCGAGCCCGTAGTAGCCCTGCGCCGCGCGGGGCGCCTTCTCAATAGCCTGGCCGAACTCGCGTCCAGCCTCCTCCAGCCGGTTCGTAGCCAGGTAGATCTCCCCGCGCGCGACGTGAAGCTCGGCACGGTCGGGATGTAGCGCCGCGGCCTCATCGATGGTCTTGAGCGCCTCCTCCTGCCGCGAGGCGCGAAAGAGCAGGCGGCTCAGAGCGAGCGTGGCATTCAAGTCACCCGCCTCTGCCGCCAACGCGCGCCGGTAGAGCGCCTCGGCCTCGACGACGGCGCCCCGGGCCTCGGCAATCCCGGCGAGAAGGATCAGCGTGCGTATCTCCCCGGGGCGCTGATCGAGGACCTGCCGGTAGAGCGCTTCCGCACGTGCCAGGTCGCCCTCGATGAAGGCGAGGCTGGCCAGCGAGGAGAGCGCGTCCGTGTGCCTCGGGTTCAGGGCAAGGGCTCTCTCGTAGGCCGTTCGGGCCTCGCCGAACCTCTCCATCCGCATGAGCACCCAGCCCGCTCCGATCCAGGCATCGGTTTCCTCCGGCTGCCGGGCGATGATCTTCCGGTACTCGGCCAGCGCCGGCTCGAGCCTCTCGAGGCGCCGGTAGGCGGCGGCGAGATAGAGCCGCACGAAGTTGCTTCTTGGGCTCTCGGCGAGGATGCCGCGCATCAGATCCACCGCCATTTCGAGGTGGCCCTGCCCGTAGGCCCGCAGCGCCGCCTGGATCCGCTCGAGGAGCGCCGTCCTGTCCTTGGGATCGGCGAGCCCCCCGGAAGCTGCCGCCAGGAGTGCGAGAGGGTCTCTCTCCAGCGCCTGCCTCAGCGGCAGATCGCCGCCGGTCACGTAGCCCAGGCTCCGGAGAGCGGCCTCCTGCTCGGGTGTGAGATGGACCCTTTCGGAGCGGGGCGCCCGCGCGCCCGCGCGCCCCAGGATCGCCTCGAGCGAGGCGCGCATCTCCGCCGCGCGATCGCGTTCCTCGGCGAGGAGGTTCCGCCGCTCCCCGGGATCGGCGCGCATGTCGTAGAGCTCGGGGCGAGGAGCGTGCACATACTTCCAGCCTTCCTGGCGCAGCGACGCGAGCGGGCTCCAGCCGTACATGAGGGCCGGCGCGAGCGCCTCGGAGTAGGCCGCGAGCGGAGCGCCCGACGCCCCTCCTTCCATGAGAGGTCCGAGGCTCGTCCCGTCCAGATCCGCCGGCTCCTCGAGGCCGAGGAGATCGAGGATGGTTGGTAGAACATCCGTCGTGCGGACGACGGAGGAGACCCTTCTCCCGGCCGGGACGAGGCCGGCCGCCGCCACGATCAGGGGCACGCGCGTCGTCTCGTCGTAGAGGAAGACTCCGTGCGTCTCCTCGCCGTGATCGCCGAGCCCTTCGCCATGATCCGCGACGACGACGATGAGCGTGCGCTCCGCGCCTCCTCCCTCCTCGACGGCGTGGATGAGCCGGCCGAGGTTCGAGTCGACCCAGGCGATCTCGCCGTCGTAGCCTCGCCCGGCGAACCGCGCGCGCAGGGACTCGGGAGGGTCGTAGGGCGAGTGCGGGTCGAAGTAGTGGACCCAGAGCAGCCAGGGCTCCTTCCGCTCCGCGGCCAGCCACTTCAGCGCGGCCCCGGTCACGGCGGCGGCGTCCCGCTCGGCGTACCTCACGGTGTGAGCCACCTCCTTCGTCGTCGCGTCGTCGTAGATGTCGAAGCCCTGATCGAGGCCGAACATCGCCTCGAGGACCGCCGCGCTGACGAAGGCTCCAGTCCGGTAGCCCTGCTCCCCCAGGATCTCGGCCAGCGTCTTCAAACCGGAGCCGAGCCGGTCGGTGCCGTTGTTCCGCACCGCGTGCGAGGGCGGGAGTCTCCCCGTGAAGATCGTGGTGTGCGATGGAAGCGTGAGGACGGAGGAGGTGTAAGCGCTCTCGAAGAGCACGCCGCGCCGCGCGAGGGCATCCAGGACCGGGGTCGCGGCGCCCTCGTAGCCGTAGCACCCGATCCGATCGGCGCGGGTCGTATCCAGAGTGACGACGAGGACGTTGCGGCGCGTCTCTCCGGCGCCTCCGCCCCCCGGCGGGGCGGCGCCGCAGCCCTCGAGGAAAGCGAGGAGGAGAATCGCCGCGGAGATCCGAGCCGGAGACATCATGGAGGGCCTCATTCTACCCGGTGGACCTTCCCGTGACACGGGCGGGCGCCCGGTCGTAAGATGTGCGCTTCCTCATCCGGATGGAGGGAGTGCCATGCCGAAGGAACTGAACCCCGATGCGCGAAGCCTCGAGGATGCCTTCTTCGCGAGGGAGAACGCGCATCTGCTGAAGAAGCTCCGTCACAAGGCGGAGGCCGATGCGCGGCGCGCAGCCTTGCGCGATGCGGTCGGGATCCACCACGAGGCCTTCCTGGATCGGCTGACCGAGCTCGGGATCGGCCCCGAGACGGCGCTGGCCCTCAGGCTCGTCCCGCTCGTCGTCGTGGCCTGGGCGGACGGCCGGATCGACGAGCGCGAGCGTGAGGCGATCCGGAAGGCCGCGGAGAAGGAAGGCGTCACCTCCGGGGAGCACGCGGCCGAGCTGCTCACGGCCTGGCTGGCGCACAGGCCCGATGGCGAGCTGCTGGATCTCTGGAAGCAGTCCGTCCGCCATGTCTCCGGCAGCCTGACTGCGGCGGAGAAGTCGGAGATGCGCCAGCGCCTCCTGGGCTCGGCCCGGGCCGTGGCCGAGACGGCGGGGGGGCTGCTGGGACTGAGCTCGAAGGTTTCCCCCGAAGAGAAGAAGGTTCTCGACGATCTGGCCCGCGCCTTCGACTGATGAGCGACTCTGGCGCTTCGTCATACTGCCCGCCTTGCCGAGGGAGCCTCCCCGGATGAAGTCAGGAGTTACACCGATGACTATAGAGACGGAACGATCCGGACTCGCGCTGATCGCACGTCGAGCGGCCTTGGCACTTCTCGCGACCGCCGTCGCTGCGATGGCGGCACCCGCCGGCGCGGAGACGCTGATGCTCGAGGAGCCGAGCGCCGCAGCCGGCCGCCTCGCCTTCGTCTACGCCGGAGACATCTGGGTGGCAGGGCTCGACGGGTCGGCACCTGCCCGGCTCACGAGCCATCCCGCCTCCGAGGGCCAGCCCGCCCTCTCACCGGACGGCCGGTGGGTCGCCTTCAGCGCACAGTATCAAGGCAACTCGGACGTCTACGTGATCCCCTCCGAGGGGGGTCCGCCGAAACGGCTGACGTGGCATCCCTCCAATGACACCGTGCGCGGCTGGACGGCCGACGGCAAAGCCGTGCTCTTCATGTCGAACCGCGAGGTGATGTCCCGCGGCGGCGATCAGCTCTTCACCGTGGCGCTCGAAGGCGGACTTCCCGTAGCGCTGCCCATGCCGCAGGCGGCCGACGGCGCCTTCTCCGCGGACGGCAAGCGGATTGCCTACCAGCTCTTCACCCCCGCGCAGTACGGCCCCAGCGGGTGGGATCACTACAGGGGCGGGCGGACGCCGCCGATCTGGATCTTCGACATGGCGAGCCACGCGATCGAGAGGATCCCCCACGACCGCGTCAACGACACCAATCCCGTCTGGGTGGGCGATACGATCTACTTCCTATCGGATCGAAGCGGGAAGGTGAACGTCTTCTCCTACGACACGAGCCGGCGCACCGTGACCCAGCTCACCCGGCACGATGACTGGGACGTCGAGGGCCTGACCGCGTCGGACGGCGCGGTTATCTACGGCGCCGGGGGGCGCCTCTACCGCCTCGATCCCGCTCGCGGGGAGGGGCGGCCCCTCCCGATAGCCTTGAAGGCCGATCTGCCGCAGCTCCAGCCGCAGTGGAAGGACGCCTCGAAGATGATCACGGGCAGCGGCCTCTCCCCCACCGGCGCCCGGGCCGTCTTCGCGGCGCGCGGCGATATCTTCACGGTGCCTCTCGAGCACGGCGACACGAGGAACCTCACGCGCTCCAGCGGGACCCACGACCGCGATCCGCTCTGGTCGCCCGACGGCCGGAGCGTCGCGTGGGTGTCGGACGAGAACGACCGCTTCGAGCTGATCATCGCCGATCAGTCCGGCGCTGGAGAGAAGCGGAGCATCTCGCTGGGCGACGACACCTATTACTTCCTGCGAGGGTGGTCGCCCGACGGCGGGTTCATCATCTACGAAGACGCGCACCTCGGTCTCCATCTTCTCGACGTCGAGAAGGGCACGCACCGCCTCATCGACACCAGCACGCGCCGCCTCTTCGGCCGGAGCTTCGAGGCCGCATTCTCACCCGACGGGCGCTGGGTGGCCTACGTGAAGGCTCTGCCCAACTATCTGAGATCTCTCTTCCTCTACGACGTCGGATCCGGGAGATCCCACCAGGTGACCGATGGGCTGGCGGAGGTCAGCTCGCCTGCCTTCAGCCGCGACGGGAAGTACCTCTACATCGCCGCGAGCACGAACTTCGGCAACAGGACCATCGGTCTCGACATGACCACGCAGGACCGCCCCGTGCGAAGCGGCCTCTATGCGGTGGTCCTCGCCGCGGACGGCACCTCGCCCCTGCCTCCGGAGAGCGACGAAGAGAAGCCGGACTCGAAGAAGGGCGACGGCTCGAAAGCGGAGGGTGAGAAGACGGAGAAGGCGGAAGGCGAGGAGGCCTCGAAGGCCGGGAAAGACGGCTCCGATGCGAAGACGCACGTGGAGGTCAAGGTCGGCCTCGAGGGGCTGGCTGGCCGCATCGTCGCCCTGCCCGTCGCCGAAAAGGACTACGGCAACCTGCGCGTCGGCAAGGACGGCAGCCTCTTCTACCTCGACAGGCGGCAGGCGGGCGCCTCGAACGACCCGCCGGGAAGCGAGGAGGAGGCCGTCAACGCCCTCATGCGCTTCGACTTCAAGGAGCGCAAGGAGGAGATCTTCCTCGACGCCGTGGCCGCTTTCGATATCTGCGGGGACGGCACGAAGATGCTCGTGCAGGGGCCGCGACAGGGCTGGTCCGTCGCCGGCACGGACAAGAAGCCCACAGGGCGCGGCGAGGCCGTCAAGCTCGAGGGCCTGAAAGCACGCGTCGATCCCCGCGCCGAGTGGGAGCACATCTTCCACGACGCCTGGCGCATGGAGCGCGACTACTTCTACGCCCCGAACATGCACGGGCTCGACTGGGCGGGCGTCGAGAAGAAGTACGCGCCCCTCGTCTCCCACCTCGGCCGGCGCGAGGACCTCAACTCGATCATCATCGACATGATCGCCGAGCTGCAGGTGGGCCACAACCGGGTCTTCACCGGCGACGTCTACAGGCCGGAGCCGGTGCCCGTCGGCCTCCTCGGGGCCGACTACGAAATCAATGACGGAAAGTACCGGATCAGGCGGCTGCTGACGGCGGAGAGCTGGAACCCCTTCGTCCAGGCACCGCTTGCCGTGCCGGGCCTCGGGATCTCCGTGGGCGACTACATCCTCGCGGTGGACGGCCGGGAGCTGACCGCGAAGGACAGCATTCTCTCCTTCTTCGAGAACACGGTCGGCAAGCAGGTCGTGCTCAGGGTCACCCCGGGATCCGATCCCGACAAGGGGCGCGACGTCACGGTGGTTCCCATCGCCGAGGATCGGGAGCTGCGGCTCCGCAACTGGGTCGAGCAGAACAGGCGCCGCGTCGAGGAGGCCACGGACGGCAGGGTCGGCTACGTCTACCTGCCGAACACGGCCGGCGACGGCTTCGACTACTTCAACCGGTACTTCTTCTCCCAGGTGGACAAGGAGGCCTTCGTCATCGACGAGCGCTTCAACGGGGGAGGCCAGGCCGCGAACTACATCACGGAGACCCTCGGACGGCCGTGGCTGTCGTCCTGGAAGGACCGCGACGGGCTCCTCTTCACGACGCCCGCGGGCGTGGTCCCCGGCCCCAAGGTCATGTTGATCAACGAGTCGTCGGGATCCGGGGGTGACTTCCTCCCCTGGTCCTTCCGCCATCTCGGGCTCGGCCCGCTCGTCGGCACGCGGACCTGGGGAGGCCTCATCGGGATCTCCACGAACCCGCTCTTCATCGACGGAGGCCGGCTGACTGTCCCCTACTTCCGCTACCTCGACCCTGCCGGCAAGTGGTCCATCGAGAACGAGGGGGTGCCTCCGGACATCGAGGTCGAGCAACTCCCAGAGGAAGTGATCGAAGGGAAGGATCCCCAGCTCGAGCGGGCGATCGCCGAAATGCTCACGGCCCTGAAGGGCTACACGTCACCCATTCCGAAGGAGCCCCCGCCCCTGCCGAAGGAGCTGGGGCGCTGAGCGAGCAGCGCGCGGTGAGCGTCCTGCGCTGGGCTCCAACGTTCGCCGGAGATGATCAAGCGCGTCCAGCGAGTACCGCCGGCTCACGAATCGCCGCTTCGGACGCTCACCGCGCTTGCCCCACTCGGGCGATGACTTCTACCCGCACCGCCTCGCTCGGGTGAGAGGCAACCTTACTCCCACTCGATCGTGGCGGGGGGCTTGGTGGTGGCGTCGATGGCGACGGCGCCGATCGGGTCGAAGGCGAGGACCTGCTTCGTGATCTCGGCGGCGCAGGCCTCGCCGATCCAGGCGGGCCTCGCCGTCATCGCGCGCTCCGAGTGCACGGGACGGATGACGGCCAGCTCCGCGCCACGTCCGTCGAGGCTCACGGGCACGAGCACCGTCGGGCATTGCCAGACCTCGCGCATCAGGCCGTGCCGCTCCAGGGCGCCCATCACGATGGCGTCCACCTCGCGCAGCAGGTCGAGCCGCCGCCGCGTGACGGTGGCCGGGACGAGGCGCGCCTCCTTCGGCTCGCGGCCCGAAAGCTCGTAGAGGCACCTGTTGATCCCCTGCACCTGCTTCGTCAGGCCGGTCGCGATGGCCGTGAGCCGCTCCCATCCCGGGAAGGCCCCCGTCAGAAGCACGGGGTGCTCGTAGCTTCGAAGGTCCGCCTTCACTCCCACTGAACGCACGGGGAGCGGGAGCCCTCGCAGCCCGGTTTCGTGGAGCGCTCCGTCGATGTCGGCGCGCAGCCGGGGCTCGTCGTAGTCGCCCGCGACTTCCTTCGCGGCAGCCAGCCGTATCCCGAGGCCGGGCCCGGGGAAGGGATGCCGGTCGATGCTCTCCGGATCCAGCCCGAGGGCGCGGCCCAGCTCGCGCACCTCGGTCTTGTAGAGATCTTTGAGCGGCTCGACGACCCTCCCCGCCTGGATCATCTCCTGGATGATCGGCACACGGTTGTGGTGCGTCTTGATGAGATCGGCGCGGCGCGTCCCGCCCGTCTCGATCGTGTCGGGATAGATCGTCCCCTGCCCGAGGAGAGCTTCACCGAGGCCGAGGCGCGACGCCTCGCGCGTGAAGACCTTCACGAAGGTGTCGCCGATCGCCCGGCGCTTGGCCTCGGGATCGGTCAGCCCTTCGAGCGCTCCGAGGAAATCCGGCGACGCGTCGACGTGGCTCAGGCTCGGGCCGAGGCCCGCCGCCGTCAGCCGCTCGACGACTCGTGCGCTTTCCCCCTTGCGCATCAGCCCGTTGTCGATGTGCAGGAGCCTCAGATGCGAGGTCCCGAGGGCCCTCTCGAAGAGCTTGGCCGCCACCGTCGAGTCGACGCCGCCCGAGGCGAGGAGCAGGACCGCGCGATCCCCGACCTCCTGCCGGATGGCCGCCGCTCGCTCCTCGACCTGGTCGCCCACAGCCCAGTCGCGCGTGGCGCCGCAGATGCCGGTGGCGAAGTTCTCGAGGATCCGCAGGCCGCACGGCGTGTCGTCCACCTCGGGGTGGAACTGAAGTCCGTAGAGGCGCCGAGCGTCGCAGGCGATGGCCGCGTTGCGGTGGCTCTTCGATCGATCGCTCCCGCCGGTGGAGTAGCCAATCTCGGAGAAGCCGTCGCCGAGGCGTGTGACCGTGTCACCGTGGCTCATCCAGACCGTCTCCTCGGGAGCGAGCCCCCGGAAGAGCGGCGACTCCGAGACGACGTGAAGCCTTGCGGCGCCGTACTCGCGCCGCGTGTGCTCGACCGCGCCCCCCGCGTGCTTCGCGATCTCCTGATGCCCGAAGCAGAGGCCGAGCACGGGAACGCCGAGGCCGAGGACTCCCTGCGTCCAGCCGGAGTCCTCGTCGTGCGCGCTCAGGGACGGGCTCCCCGACAGGATGATCCCGTCGTAGCCCGCGTAGCTCTCTACCGCGTCATCGGGCTCGCGGATCTCGGCGTAGACGCCCAGCGACCGCAGCTTGGTCGCGATGAGGTGAACGTACTGCCCGCCGAAATCCAGAACCGCGATGCCGCCCCGATGCATCATGGCCTCCTCGTTGAGCCCCGCCGCGGGGCCGACGAATCGAAGAGGATAGCCTACTCGTGAGCCGATCTCCGGGTCCGGGGAGCCGTGGCCCGCAGGCAGGCCGGCCCCGGACGGTCCCCGTCGAGTATCCGCTCGACTAATCGGTCGATCAGCGGATCCGCCAGGACGTCCAGGTCACCTAGCAGCCCATTCAGGTCGACCTCCGACGCGCGAGCCTCGCCGGCGATACGCTGTTTCTCATCGGGTCGAGCGGGATCCGGCGCCTGCCCTCGGCACGAGGCCAGGGCCGCGAGTGCCAAGCGCGTCCATGGCCCGGCGCGACCGACGGGCGGGACGGCTCCTGGGGTCTCGCTCGAGCCCTCCGTGGCGGCCACGCTCTCCCAGGCCGACGCCGCACGGGCGAGCGCCTCGCGCACCCAGGGAAGCTCGGGCTCGAGCGCGGCGCTCTCCGCCAGGGCCCACGTGGCCAGCGCGTTGGTCCTGTGCCGGCCGCTGAAGCGGCCGTCGGCTGACTGGATCACGAGCAACGCCGCCAGTGCCGGCAGACCCTCGGCACGGGAGAGCCGCCGATCGTCTGCGAGATCAGCCAGGATGCGCAGCGCGAGGGTTTCGATCTCGCGGTCCGGAGCCCCGGAACCGGTCCCGGACCGGGTGGCGATGTTCGCGAAGCCGCCGTCGGCACACCCAAAGGAGGCCGCCGCACCTGCTGTCACGACTTCGATCTCCTCGATCGCATCGATGTTCAGGTTCGGGCCGAAGGTGCCCCCGACCGGATCCGTGATGCTGCCCGAAGGCAAGCCCCCGGCCACACCAGCCACGACTCCACTGTCCAACCGGTGCTGAAGCCCCGTCTCGCGCGCTCCCTGGACGTTCGGGTTCCCGTCACCGTCGGTGTCGGTTGCTCCAGGCGCGACCGTCAAGATGTCCTGGTAGTTCCGGCCGATGATGGACGGCCCCTCGACGAACTCGGTATTGAAGGTCGTCGACGACTTCGTGCTATCGGTGTTGACTCTGCTGCCCTGGGCAAAGACCTCGATCGTCTCAGTCACCTCGCCACCGTCTCTAAGGGTCAGGTCCGCAGCGGCGTGCCGTCTTCCACGCAGGTCGAAGGGTCCCATCTCCATCGACACGAAGCCCGGGTACTCCGCGAAGAGGACGTAGCCGGGCTCGGGCGACAGATTATCGAATCGGTAGTTGCCGTTCAGATCCGTGATGACGGTCCATATGCTGTTCGGCGCGGACGGTCGGCGAAGCTGGACGGGCACTCCGGAAAGAGCGGCACCTCGGATGTCCAGCACACGCCCCTGGATCGAGCCGTTCTGTTCTCCCTTCGCCGGTTGGGCCGCCTTTTCCATTACTTCGGGCTCCACGACGGCGGGCACGGCGAGCGCCGGGCCAACCCTGGGACCCGATGGGCCGAAGCAGCCCGTGAAGGAGACGTACTGCGGCATCGCGAGTGCCTGCTCCCAGAGCACGGGAGCTTCGCCGGGGTTGGAGATCTCCGTGGAGTCCACGGCGACGAAGGACGTGTAGGGGCTCATCAGCCGGAAGGCCAGGGCGAGCGAGGTGACCTGCATCTCGACGTCTCGTCGCGCCTTCCCTGTCGCGCCGAGCATCAGCTCTCGAATCCGCTCTCTCGCCCAGACGGATCCCAGGGCCTCGTGGGATTCGGATCTCTCCGGCAGCACAACGTCGAGGCTCGACTCCCAGGGCCGGCCGCCCATGCGCCCGCGGACGATCACCGTGTCGCGACCCTCCCAGAGATAGCGTCCGACGAGGGTGAGCGTCTGGCCCGAATGGAGGTCAGGGAGGCGCTCGGGCCGGATGTCCTCGACGGAGAGGCTCCCCCAGTCGATCTCCAGATCGGTAAGGAAGGGGCGGGTCACCCAGTCGTTGAAGCGATCCACGGCCGCAGCGGCATCCCCGTCGGGCCTGACGTAGGTGTAGGCGCCGTGCCCGATCTCCGCCAGCTCGCGGAGCAGGTAGTGGTTGACGGACGTACCGACGCCGAGGCAGAAGACGCGCGCGTCGTTCCGCAACGTCCTCGCGACATCGAAGAGCTCCGTCTCGTTGCCGACGAAACCATCCGTCAGCAGGAGGACCATCCTGAGCCTCGTGGGATCCATGGGAAGCGCGAACGCAGCGCGGAGGGCTTCGCGCATTTCGGTGCCCCCATGTGGCCCAACCTCCCGGACGGCCTTCTGCCCCAGGGCGACGTTCGCCGCCGTCGAGGGCAGCGAGCGCGGCGCCAGCGGCGAAGGACGGTTCGAGAAGAGGACGATGTTGAATGTATCCAGGGGCCCGAGGTTCTCGAGCGCGCGCTTCATCAACCGCCGGGACATCTCGATGGGCACGCCGCTCATGCTCCCCGAGACGTCCACGACGAAGATGATCTCCTTCGGCGCCGCCTCTTCAGCCGAGGTCTCCGCAGGCGGCTGCAACCTCAGAGCAAAGTAGCCTTCTTCATTGGACCGATGGGCGAGCAGGCCGAGAGCCGGCTCGTCCGATGCGACACCCAGCGTCAGGATGAAGTCCTGGTTGGGAATGACGTCACGCCTGGCGAGGCGAACCACGGCTCCCGAGGCGCCCCGCCGCCTGACATGAATCTCGTGGCTCTCGCTCGTAATCGAGGCGAGCGGTGTACCCGTGTCCACGCTCAGCTCCAGGTCGACCGTATTCGAAGGAATGAACCCGGGCCGGAACACGGGCGGGGTGATCCGGGCCGCGTCAGCGACCCGGTCCACAGGCGGATTCGTTTCGACGGCCCTCGGATCGACGATTCTTCGCGCCTGGAGGCTCTCTCCGGAATCTCCCATCGAGTAGCTCGCCGCCCTGACGCTCCCCGGGATGTAGCGCGGTCCCACAACCATCGGAAAGTTGAACTTGTAGGAGCCGCCTTCGTAGACGAGGAACTCCACGTAGGACAGCTCGACGCGGATGTCCCGCCCCGGAGGGATGTTGGCCACCGACTGCGTGAAGATATTCGGGCGCTCCTGCTCGAGCAGCGCCGTGGCATGGCCCGCGTCCCGGGCGTGCCGGTAAATCGTGGCGGCTTCCTCACGCCGGTGGATCTCCCCCTGGATCCTCCGCTCGCCGATGGTCATGACGAACCCGTCGACCGCCGACCTCTCCGGCAGCGGGAATACGTACCGGGCCTCGATGGCGACATCGAGTGGATTGGCGAAGATCTGCTCGACCTGGACCCGTGCCACGAACGCGGATATCTCCGCTCGATCGGACGTCTTGCGAAGGGGCATCTCGACGGGCTCGCCGATGTCCGAAAGGACGGTGAGCGAGGCCCGTGGAGTCTCTTCCAGGCCGGCTGACGTCGCGGAGACGCCGGCGATGCCGAGGGAGAGGATGAATCCGAGCCTGAACGGGATGCGGGCTGCTTCAGCGGGGCACGCGCGTGTCATGGGCCACCTCCGTCATGGCCGGGACCAGGCGTGCGGTGGTCCGATCGGCTCCGCGAGAATCCGTAAGCTCATTCCGGATCCCCTCGGTTGCCGGTCGGTCAGCCCCATAGACACGGGAGGCGCCGGAAGGTTCGCACTCTCATGGCAGCTTTCGCCGGGTTATGATGGTGGACCCCCGGCCACGGGTGAGCCGTGGCCCCCCGGCTTCAGGATTTGGAGACTGCCATGTCGTCCGACCTCGTCATCCTCGGGTACGAAACGTCCAACAACATCAAGGTCCGCGTCGCGCTGGGCTACAAGGACATTCCCTACACCTTCAAGGCGATCGACCCCGCCGACCGCACGGAGATCATGAAGCTCTCCGGGCAGCGCCTGACGCCCATCATGGTGCACGGCGAGCGGGTGCTCTTCGACTCGGCGGCGATCCTCCGCTACCTCGAGGCGAACTACCGCGGGCGGCCGGCCCTCTTCGGATCGAGCATCGAGGAGCAGTGGGCCATCGAGGATCTGGAGTTCTTCGCGCGCGTCACGCTCGCGGGGCCGATGATGGAGATGGTTCACCATCGCAGGTCGGGCGGCGCCCCGGACGAGGCCATGAAGAACCGCTGCGCCGCCGCCTTCAGCCAGGCGGTCCGGGATCTGGCGCAGCGCCTGGGCGGGCGCACGTGGCTGATCGGCGAGGCGATGTCCGCGGCCGATATCACCGCCGCCGCCGTGATGTACAGGATCCGGAGTGTGGGCATCTTCGCGATGCCCCCGGAAGCGGAGCGCCTCAAGGAGTGGGAGGATCGAGTGATCGCCTACGACCGCCACCTCAAGCGGCCCGTGGCCTGATTCGAGCGGCCGGAGGTGGTCCTCCCCGCCCTCCGGGGATTCATCGAAGGGGGCTGGCCCGAGGGCGCGGAGAGGGTGACCCGCCTCGAACGCTGAAGCCAGGCCGGAAGGCCTGGATTTTCACTGGCTCGCCGTTTCCTTCCGGGGTATCCTTCGGCCTTCCTCGCCCTTCCCAGGGAGAACGCTCCATCCCCGCTGCGGGATCTCGCGGCGTCGGATTCGGTGCCCATCCAAGGAGGCGGAATTATGAGGACGCTCGAACTCACCTCGACCAAGACCCCGGCGCGTCCATCTTCAATGAGAGTGTTCGGGGCGATCATTGCCGCGATCGCAGCCGCCTTCGCCTGCGGCGAGGTGGCAGCGCAGCCTCCTCGGCGCCCACTTCCCGGCTTCGATGCCCGCTCGATAGATACCATCCATCTCGCTCCCACCGCCGGGCAGCTCGAGGCGATGAAGTCGCTGCCCGGCGTGACGATTCGCTGGAACGAGCGGCTGGGGGTGCCCTCCCTCCTGATCCGCCACGGGGGCTACCTGACCGGGCCCAATGCCGACGCGCGCGACTTCCTGCGCTCCCTTGCCCCCCTGATGCGGCTGAGTCTCGAGGAAGCCGGCCGTTTCGTGCTGACCTACGAGTACACGACCCGGCACAATGGGGCCAGACATCTCGAGTTCCAGCAGTTCCACAGCAGCCATCCCGTCTACGGCTCCCTCGTGAAGATGACTCTAGATCGGCAGGGGCGGATCGTCTTCGTGGGCGGCTCACTCTTTCCTGGCCTCTCCGTGGCGGCCGCACCGACCCTCCTCGCTGCTGAAGCGGTGGAGGCAGCGGCCCGAAGCGTCGACTCGGCGCCTCTGCGCCCCCTCGTGGTTCTCCCTCGAACGGAAGGAATGCAGCCCGGGCGCACCTCGAGCCTCCGATCGCAATGGCCCGCATCCATGGCCATCACCTTCGAGAACTCGGTTGCGGGCCGCATGAAGAACCCCTCCCCCATCACCGCCGAGCTGGTGGTTTTCCCGATGCAGGCCGGCCAGCCGGCGCGAGCAGGATGGAAGCTCGTCATCGAGGCGGACTCGGGCTGGTACGAGATGGTCGTGGATGCCCGGAGCGGTGATCTGCTCTACCGCACGACCTACGCCGCGCATGCGCCGGAGGGCAACGTCTTCACGGTGCAGAACCCCACGCTGGGCAGCCAGCAGATCGTCTCCTTCGCGGGAGCCGCCTTCGACAACGCGGGGTGGGTGACCGATCGCGCCACGGCCGGCAACAACGCGAATGCCTACACGGACCTGAACAACGACGACTCGCCGGACTACCAGACGCAGACGCCGGCTTCGGGCGACCCGAATTACCAGCACTTCAACTACCCCTTCACCGACGCCTACGTGACCAGCGGCGGGACCGACGTGATGACCGATCGCGACGCCGCGATCACACAGGCCTTCTACCGGATCAACTGGCTGCACGACTACTTCTACGTCCTGGGATTCGACGAGCCGGCCAGGAACTTCCAGGAGGACAACTTCGGGCGCGGCGGCTTCGGCGGAGACAGCATGGACGTCGAAGTACACAACGACTTCAACAGCAATCCGAACCAGGAGACGTCCAACACCCAGAGCCCGCCGGACGGCGGGAACGCGCGCATGGAGCTGAACACGGGCATCGTGGACGGAGCGATGGATGCCGACCTCGTCACGCACGAGTTCACTCACGGCGTCGCGAATCGCATCATCGCGAACCAGGGTCTTCCCTTCGGCAACCAGACCTGGGCGCTGGGCGAGGGCTGGAGCGACTTCTTCGGGACCTCCATCTACGACGACCCGGTCGCCGGCGAGTACGTCTGCGGCAACCCGACGACGGGATGCCCTTTCTACGCCTACGACAACTCGCCCCTCGTCTACTCGGACCTGTGCACGCTGACCAGCATCCCCTGCGAGCCCCACAGGGACGGAGAGATCTGGACCGCTGCCCTATGGGACCTGCGGACATCGTTGATCGGCCGCTACGGGAGCGGCCCGGGCAAGCAGGCGACGGAGCAGCTCGTCGTCGACGGTTTCAAGAACACGATCCCGACGGCAACCTTCCTCGACGCGCGGGACGGGATCCTCGCCGCCGACGTGATCACGAACGGCGGCGCCAACCAGTGCGCCATCTGGGCCGCCTTCGCCGGCCGCGAGATGGGTTTGAGTGCCTCGACAATCGCCACCAATGACGCGACCATGCCGGACACGGTCACGCCGGCCACAGACCTGCCGGCCGGCTGCCTCCCGGTCGCCGATGCGGGCGGCCCCTACACGACGCCCGAAGGCACCAACGCCCCGTTGAGCGGCGCCACTTCGAGTCCGGGCTCCGATCCCTCGACCACCCCGATCGTCCTCTACGAATGGGATCTCGACAACGACGGCGACTACGACGACGCCACCGGCGCGACCGCTGCCTTCACCACGGTCGGCCAGGACGGCCTCTTCACGATCGGCCTTCGCGTGACCAATGCGGCCGGCATCACCGACACCGTCACGGTGACGAACGTAGCGCCCGCCGTGCACCTGGATCCGATTCTCCCGGTGATCGAAGGCGGGAGCGTCACGCTGAGCGGCTCGGCCTCCGATCCCGGCTGGCTCGAGGCCCTCTCGGCGACGGTGAGCTGGGATGACGGGACAGGCCCGCATGCTCTGCCGGGCACGCTCGAGAATATCCGGCCCGATGCGACGCTGAGCTTCTCCCGGGACCACGTCTACGGCGACAACGCGACCTTCGCCGTCCAGGTCTGCGCAATGGACGATGACACGACGACGTGCGACGGCGTCAACGCGGTCGTCCTGAATGAAAACCCCACGGCGACGATCGCGCCTTCCGGCCAGAGCACCTACGACGGCGTATCGGCCTACGTCGCCCACGCAGGCGAGTCGATCAGCGTCGAGGCCCGCTCGAGGGACCCAGGCTCCGATGACCTGACGCTCACGTGGGACTGGGACGATGGCGCGGACAGCGTCGTGGTTTCGCTGGTGAACCCGCCCACCCCGGACCCGCCGAAGAGCCCCTCGGTCCAGCCCCGGGACGAGACTCTCTCCGAGAGCCACCTCTACGGAGACGCATGCCTCTACAACCTGGAGTTCCGCTCGCAGGACGACGATGGCGGATCGGGGAGCGATCAGGCGGTGGTCCTCATCACCGGCAACGCCACCCTCATGCGCAGCTCCGGCTGGTGGCTGAACCAGTACAGGCTCCATCGCCCGAACGACTTCACGCCGATGACCCTCGAGTGCTACCTCGACATCGTCGTCTTCGTCTCGAAGGTCTTCAACAGCCCGCTCGACAGGCTGGATGCCGTCGAAATCCTGTTCGTGAAGCAGAACCAGGGCACCACCAACGAGATCTTCGACCACCAGCTCCTCGCCGCGTGGTTGAACTTCGCCGATGGGGCTATCGGCCTCCCGGATCCGGTAGACACGAACGGGGACGGTGTGAACGACTCGACCTTCGCGTCAGCCCTCCTGACCGCCGAGAGCATCCGGAATAACCCGGCCTCGACGCGGGCCGAGCTGCTGGCACAGAAAGACATCCTCGAGCGAATCAACCTGAGAGACAAGTAGGATTGCGCCCCATGGAGGCCCCATGAGCCCATCCCGGAGAGATTTCCTCCAGAACTGCGCCGCGGGCGCTGCCGCCTGGGCGGCCACGAGGCTCGTCCCCGGCGAGTTCCTCGTGACCCGCGCTGAAGCGGCGGTGATGGCGCCCGATGAGCTTGGAGTGCTGGCCGCCTTCGGGCTCGAGCAGGCGAAGAAGGCGGGGGCGGGCTACGCCGATATCCGGATCAACCGCTATCGAACGCAGGTCGTGAACCTGCGATCCCAGGCCGATTTCTCGACGGGGCAGCTCAACCACGTCCCTTCGGTCTCGGATGCGGAGACCTTCGGCTTCGGCATCCGGGTGCTCGCCGGCGGCGCCTGGGGATTCGCCGCCTCCCACCACGTGGATCGTGACGCCATCGCGCGAGCGGCCGGCCAGGCCGTGGAGATCGCGAAGACCAACGCCTCGCTGCGGCGAACACCCGTCAGGCTGGCTCCGGCAGGCTCCTACAAGGACGTCTATCGAACCCCGATCTTCAAGGATCCCTTCGAGGTGCCCGTCGGCGAGAAGCTGGCACTCCTGAGATCGGCCAACGAGGAAGTGAAAAAGGTCGCGGGAGTCTTCTCCTCGGTCGGAACGATCTCGCAGCGCGTGGAGCACCGCTTCCTCGCCTCCACGGAGGGGAGCGTGATCGAGCAGCACGTCTATCAGATCGCCCCCGAGATGACCGCCACCGCCGTGGAGCGCGGGCGCAAGTCGAAGTCGCGGACCTACCGGCCCAACGCCGTGACGGCGGGCTGGGAAGCGGTCGAACGGGCCGCCATGCCGGACCATGGACGCCGCATCGGGGAGGAGGCCGTCAACCACCTGAAGGCGCCCAGCGGCGAGGCTGGCAGGAAGGACGTCGTGCTGCTTCCCACGCACCTGGGGCTGACCATCCACGAGTCGATCGGTCACTCCACCGAGCTGGACCGGGCCTTCGGGTGGGAGGCCAACTTCGCGGGCACCTCCTTCCTCACCCCTGACAAGCTCGGAAAGTTCCGCGTGGGAGCCGACATCATCAACTTCAACGGCGACCGCATCCGCAAGGAGAGCCTGTCAACGTGCGGCTACGACGACGACGGAGTGAAGACGAGGCAGTTTCCCATCATCGCGAAGGGCATCTTCGTCGGCTACCAGACGATTCGCGACCAGGCCCACCTCGTGGGGCAGGACGAGTCGATGGGCTGCTGCTACGCCGACTCCTTCGCCTCGGTCCCGTTCCAGAGGATGCCCAACGTGTGGCTGGCGCCTGCTGCCACGGCCGTCTCTCTCGAGGACCTCGTTGCCGGCGTGGACGACGGCGTCCTGATCGACGGGCGCGGCTCCTACTCGATCGATCAGCAGCGGTACAACTTCCAGTTCGGCGGGGACGTCTTCTGGGAGATCAAGGGCGGCAAGGTCGGGCAGATGATCGCCGACGTCGCCTACCAGAGCCGGACACCGGACTTCTGGCAGGCCTGCGACGGCCTGGGAGGCGAGGCGACCTGGGAGAACGTGGGACTCAACAACGACGGCAAGGGCCAGCCGCAGCAGATCAATGCCATGAGCCATGGCTGCCCGCCGGCGCGGTTCCGGCAGGTCAACGTCCTCAAGACGGAGTAGCTGATGAGCTGGACACAGGAAGAAGCAAAGTCGCTCTCAGAGCGCATCCTCTCCCTCTCCCGGGCCGATGAGTGCGACATCACCTTCGAGGCCGAGGACTCCGCCCACACGCGCTTCGCCGCGAACGACGTCACGACCTCGAGCTTCTCGGAGAACCTCACGATCTCGATCGCGAGCCGGGGCAAGGGGAAGAGCGGCACGGTAAGGATCAGCGAGACCGATCCCGACTCCCTGAAGCGCGCGGTGGCGCGCAGCGAGGAGCTGATGGAGCTGGCGCCGGTGGATCCCGAGTACGTCGAGGGGCTGGGCCCCCAGACCTACGCCGCCATCGCCGCCTACCACGAGGAGACCGCGCGGGCGGGCCCCGCCGAGAGGCGCGACGGCGTGCGCGCGGCGCTCGACGCGGGCCGATCGAAGGGGCTCCAGGCCTCGGGCTTCTTCGAGACGGAGACGCGCTGGTCGGCCATCGCCGGCAAGCGCGGGCTCTTCGCCTTCCACCGGGCGACCGCGGCCTCCTATTCCACGACGCTGCGCACGGAGGACGGGACGGGATCGGGATGGGCGGGCTTCGCCTCTCCCCGGGTGGGCGAGATCCGCGCGGGCGATCTCGCGGCCCGCGCCGCCCGGAAGGCCGAAGGCTCGGCGAAGCCGCGAGAGCTCGAGCCGGGGCGGTACACCGTGATCCTCGAGCCCGCGGCGGTCTCCGACTTCCTCGGGACCCTCGGCTTCAGCCTCTCGGCCCGCGCCGCCGACGAAGGGCGGAGCTACTTCTCGAAGGCGGGAGGCGGCCATCGGATCGGCGAGAAGATCTTCGCCGACAGCGTGACTCTCTCATCGGATCCCACCGATCCCCGCATCCCCGGCCGCCCCTGGACGGGAGGAGGAACCGGGGGCGGGGGCGGCTTCCAGGGCGGCGGGGCGAACGTCTGGGCCCTGCCGGCGCGACCCGTGACTTGGATCGAGAAGGGCGTCCTCAAGAACCTGAGCCTTGATCGCTACTGGGCCGCCAAGACTCAGCGCGAGCCGCTCCCCTATCCAGGCAGCATTGTGATGGAAGGGGGCTCGGGCTCCGTGGAGGACCTCATCGCCGGAGCCGATCGGGCGCTCCTGGTCACGAGGTTCTGGTACATCCGCTCGGTCAACCCGCAGACGTTGCAGCAAACCGGGCTGACCCGCGACGGCCTCTGGCTGGTGGAGGGAGGAAAGATCACCGGGCCGGTGAACAACTTCCGCTTCAACGAGAGCCCGGGCAACGCGCTGAAGAACGTCGAAGCGATGAGCGCGGCCGTCTCGACGGGAACCATGGTCCTCCCGGCGATACGGATCCGCGACTTCAACTTCTCGTCGAAGAGCGACGCGGTCTAGCCATCGGAGCCGCTCGAGCGCGCGGTGCTCGCAACTCGGGTTCGCGGCCTCTCCCAGGGAAACCCCCGCTGGAGGCTCACTCCACCGTGACGAAGACGGGGTTCGTGACGAGCCTGTTCAGGCGGTGTGCGTCGGCCATCGCCCTGAAGTAGTACTCGCCCCGGGGTAGCTCCTGGACGATTCTCCCCTGGATCGGGAGCGGGCTCGTGAAGCTCTCGATCACTTCGCCGTTGCGGATCAGGTCGAAGCGAAAGGAGACGGGAGCCTCCGGGGTCTCATCGATCCAGCCCATCTTCCACGAGAGCGTCACGGGCGACGGGCCGGAGACCCTCTCTCCGTGCGTCGCGCTCGTCCCATCGGCCGTCGTGACGGCGAACTCGTCGAGGCGCCACTTCTGCGGGAAAGCCTGGAACGTCGCGTAGGCATGGCCATCCCTGAGAGCGTCGAGCGCCGCCTCCGGCGATCTCTCCTCCATGAGGACCATCGTGCGGCCGCCGTCGATCTCGTCCCAGCCATCGCCCCCCTTCTTCGGTCCGTGATAATCGATGCCCGTGACGACGAAGGGCGCCCTGGCTCTGCGGCCTTCGAGATACTCGATGAGGGCGCGATCCCAGATGGCCCCGGGAGCGGTCGCCTTGATCTCGTCTCCGTAGAGGCCCTCGAAGCCGTGATATCCCTGCGTGTCGAGGAGGTCTTCGGGATGTGCCGTGCTCACCATCGTGGCGCCCCCCGACGTCACGCGTCCGGCCTTCGCCTCCGGGTAGCTCCAGTAGACGACACCCCCTCGCGCAGCTACCCAGTCGATCAACGTCTGGTCAGGAGCGACATCGCTCCGCCCCGATGAAGGATCGGAGATCTGACCGAAGGGGTAGTTGTTCCATGCCACCAGGCTGCCCGCGAGAAGTAGAGCCACGCCGATCCCCCTGAGGGGCGGCTTCGACGTGGGGCCCCGCACCCTGGAGCGCAGCACGCCCGCCCACAGCAATGCGACGCCCCCTGCGAGCGTCGCGAGAGGAAGACTGACACGGCTCCAGCGCAGATCCGTGTTCGTCCACCTCTCGTTCCCGGTGACCGGGAGATCGACCAGGTCGGTCCCGCTCAAGCCGAAGACGATCAGGTGGTGGTCGAATCCATGGAGCGCGAGGCCGCTCCAGGGCGATCCTTCCCAGTGCCAGGATGGAGCCACCTCGACCCCGGGAAGGATGACGAGATCGGGGTGACTCGCCTGGGCGGAGCGGATCTCCTCGAGGTAGCGGTCCATCCCATGATCGAGGACGGAGGGGCGCGCGAAGGTGTTCAGGCCGGGGATGCCGATACGGTCGAGCGGCCAGATCCCATAGCTCACCTTCGTCAGGAGCGAATCCGTGACGACCAGGAGGTCCACGCGCCTCCCCTCGGCCAGGCGCGCCAGCTCCTCGATGGAGAGATCGCCGTTGCTGAATCGCGAGTGGACGTGGATGGCCGCGACGATCTGTGCTTGCTCGCCGCCAATGTTCGAGCAGGAGAGGAGCACTGCGAAGAATAGGATGACCGTGCGCATCGATCTGGCGGCATCTCCACTGAGAGCGGCAATCCTACATGAGCGGCCGCTTCCGTGGTCTGGAACTTGCAGCTTCCCGCGTGCCCAGCACGCCGGGCCGCGAGCGCTCGGGAGGCCCCGTCCGGCGGCCTTCTGCGGCACGGGACGTGCCCGGTGGAGAAAGAGCCGACAATGGCCGGCACATGCTGTCGGTTTGCTGACGGGGGTGGTCCGCCTGGCCGGCCCCCCCGGGGATGGAGCCCATGCCCACGAGGATCTCGATCGCGCAGGACGTCGTCGCGAGGGACCTGGCCGGCGAGGCCATGATCCTCGATCTGGAAACCGGGACCTACTTCGGCCTCAACGAGGCCGGCACCCGCGTCTGGCACATGCTCGAAGAGCGGGCCACGACGGAAGAGATCATCGCGGCCCTCCTCGAGGAGTACGACGTCGAGGAGTCCCGCTTGCGGCGGGAGGTGGAGGATCTGGTCGCTACCCTCTCCGCGAAAGGCCTCGTCCGGATCGAGTCGGAGGCCGACACGACTCCCGCCTCGTGCCTCGAGCCATGAATCGGACCGCTCCCAGGGAATGAGCGGACTCGCGGCCATCCTCAACCTGGACGGCAGGCCCGCCGAGCGCGAGCCGCTCGCAGAGATGCTCGCCTGCATCGCCGATCGTGGACCCGACGGCCGAGGGATCGCCCTCGACGGCCCTGCCGGAATAGGCCACGCCCTCTTCCGCACCTCGCACGATTCCCACGACTCCGAAGTCCAACCCCTCTGGGATGAAGCGCGCGAGGTCTGCCTCGCGTTCGCAGGCCGGCTGGACAACAAGGACGAGATGGCCGCGCACCTCGATGGTCGTAACGTCCGTCTGCGCACGGCGTCCGACGCCGAAACGATCCTGAAGTCCTACCTCCAGCGCGGGCACACCTTCCTCTCGAGCCTGCTCGGCGACTTCGCGTTCGTGATCTGGGATCGCCGGAGGCATGTCCTCCTCTGCGCGCGGGATCCCCTGGGCGTCGCGCCGCTCTATTACAGGTCGAGCGGGAAGGACTTTTGCTGCGGCTCATCTCTCAGACAGGTGCTCCCCGCCTCGGTATCCGGAGATGATCTCAATGAAGGGATGATCGGCGAGTACCTGGCCTGCGCCGTGCGAAGCCAGGAGGAGACGCTCTACCGGAACGTCTTCCGTCTCCCCCCGGCCCACGTCATCGAGGTCTCCAGCGGCCGCATGCGCATGTGGCGATACTGGAACATCGACCCGGGCCGCGAGATCCGGTATGGAGAAGAGGGGGACTACGCGGAGCATCTCCGCGACCTGCTGCGTGAGGCCGTGAGATGTCGTCTTCGCAGCACGGCTCCGGTGGGCGTCATGCTGAGCGGAGGGCTCGACTCCTCCTCGGTCACTTGCGTGGCCGAGGCTCTCCGTCGTGAAGAACGGCCCGGCCATCCGGCCCTCGAGACGTTCTCACAGACCTATCCGGGCCTGGGCTGTGACGAGAGCCCCTGGATTCGCACCGTGGTCGATGGACGGGATCTCGTGTCCCATCTGCTGCCCGCGCAGCAGCAGGGGAGCACCTGGTACGCGGAGCAGGCCCGCACGCATCTGGACTTCCCCGGCTACCCGGACGACGGTTCCACGCTCGCGCTCCTCGGGGCCGCGAAAGAGCAAGGCATTCGCGTCGTCCTGACCGGCTATGGCGGTGACGAGTGGTTCTCGGGCTCGAGGTGGCACTACGCTGACCTCCTGCGAAAGCTCAGGCTTGGCGATCTGCTGCGCCGAGCCGGAAGCGACGAGGCCCTTGCCGCCGTTCCCGGAAGCCGTCGCTCTGCCATCATCAAGTACGGGCTCTGGCCGCTCGCTCCGGTGAAGCTTCGCGAGGCGGCCCGTGCCATGATGGGACGGAGCGCCGTCCCGGCCTGGGTGGATAGCGCCTTCGCGCGGCGCATCGATCTCGAAGGCAGGATCCGGCACGAGATCGTGAGAGGGCCTTTCAGGTCCTTCGCCCGCGCCGAGCTGCAGGCGACGCTCGAAGACGGCGGCCTGAGTCATGGGCTGGAGATGGAGGACAGACTGGCGGCCCGGGCAGGCGTCGAGCAACGGCACCCCTTTCACGATCGCAGGGTGGTGGAGTTCGCCTTTGCGATCCCCGAAGAGCAGCGTTGCCGGCCGGGCATGCACAAGTGGATCCTGCGCAGGGCCATGGAGCCCATCCTGCCTCCGGATCTCCTCCGACGGCCAGGCAAGGCCGAGTTCTCGGATGTCTTCGCCGGCGCGCTCCACGAGGTCGGGGGTGCTGAGGCCTTCGCCGGGCTGGCAGCCGCGGGACGGGGCTGGATCGACGGGATCGTCGTCAAACGGATGTTCGATGAGTTGAACCGCCTGCGCGCCATGAAGGCCCCGGAGGCCGGATCCTGCTGGCCGCTCTGGATGATCCACGGAATCGATCTCTGGCTACGGACGGCCACTGCGGAGGCTCCGGCCTCCATCCCGGTGGGCCGGGAACCGGTTCTGACCGGAGCACTGCGGGGGTGAATCGGTTCCCCGCGCTGAATACCGAAAAGGAGCACTTGTGAAGAAGCACAGCGGGCACGACGAGAGCGAAACCAGAGAGGATCAGGCGCGAGGCCGCAAGCGGGCCTGGGCCTCTCCCGAGCTGGTGGAGTACGGCAACATCGTCAAGCTCACCGAGGGCGGGACGAAGTCCAATTCTCCCGACCATGGCTCGAACATGATGAGGCGCTGAGCCCCGAACATGCTGCATCACGTCCTGGAAGAGCACCGCCGCTACCTCGCCGACGCGAGCCGGATGAACGGCTACCGCAGGGCGCTCGAGGAGAGCCTCGCTCCAGGCAGCGCCGTACTCGACCTCGGGACGGGCACGGGCCTTCTGGGACTCCTCGCGTGCCGGGCCGGCGCCCGCCGCGTCTACTCCGTGGATCGAGGCGGGATCATCGAGCTGGCGCGGGAGATCGCGGAGCTGAACGGCTTCGGCGGGCGCATGGTCTTCATCCAGGGGATGTCCACGCAGATCGACCTTCCGGAGAAGGTCGATCTGGTCGTCGCCGACCAGGTGGGTTTCCTGGGCCACGAGGCGGGACTCATCGCCTTCTTCCAGGACGCGAAGCGGAGGTTCCTCAAGCCGCAGGGCAGGCTCATGCCCTCCTCGCTCGATCTGTACCTCGCTCCCGTCGACTCGCAGGCCTCGTGGGACCAGGTCGGCTTCTGGAGCACCCGGCACGGAGGCTTCGACCTCAAGCCGGTACGGAGCAGGGCTGAGAATACGTGCTTTCTCGTGAGGCTCGGCCGCCAGGAGCTTTTGGGTGACGGCTCGCGCGCCGGATCGATTGCGCTCGGCGGGCCCGACGGCGAACGGGTGCGCGTCGAAGCCGAGATCGAGATCCGGCGGCCCGGCATGCTCCACGGCATCGGCGGCTGGTGCCGGGCACTCCTATCGCCGGGCGTCGTCATCTCCAATTCACCCGAGGATTCCGATGCCATCGACCGGCCCCAGGCTTTCTTCCCCATCGGCAGACCCATCGAGGTCTCGGAGAGAGATCGGGTCAGGATCCGCATGCAGATCCAGCCCATCGACCTGGTCACCTGGAGCGTCGAGGTGGCGAGGAGCGGCGGGCCGCGCGGGGCCGCAGGCGAGTCGAGCACGATCCGCTTCGAGCATTCCACCTTCAAGGGCATGCTGGTTTCACGCGAAGAGGTTCAGGCCCGGCGCCCCGACCACGCGCCGTCGCTCAGCCCGCTCGGACAGGCGCAGCTCGATGTCCTGAACCTGTGCGACGGGCACACGAGCCTCGTCCAGATCGAGGCGGAGATCCGGCGCCGCCATCCCGGCCTCTTCAGCGATTCCGCGGAAGCTGCGGCCTTCGTCTCGAAGGTCGTCGGCAGGAGCTGCCGGCTGCCCGGGACGAAAGCCGGCGAGAGGGGCCGATGAGGCTTGACGGAAAGACGGCCTCCTACGCGGTCTGCGGATCGACACTAGCGAGCAACGTGCCCCTCCCCGAGCTGCTCCCCCATGGCAGCGAGGAGCCGGATTTCAGCTTCCACCTTCTCTCCCCTTCCGGTCAGAGGGGCGAGGAGCCCTCCTGGTACCACCGAACGCTCAACGCCGATGGCTCGACGTGGCTCTCCTTCGCGAAGGACGAGTCGGGATTTCTCCTTCGATTCAACGATCTTGCGGACTTCACGCTCTCGGAGGATGGCGGACGGATCGAGTGCCGCCCGGTTCCCGGGACGCCCGACGAGACCATCCGGCACCTCCTCCTCGATCAGGTGTTGCCGCTCGCGCTGGGCCACCGGGGAAGGCTCGTCCTCCACGCCGGCGCGGTCGCCGATGGCAACCTCGGGGTCGCCTTCCTCGGCGAAGCCGGCTGGGGGAAATCTACTCTGACAGCGTGCCTCTGCCGCCTGGGATGGTCGCTGCTCTCTGATGACTGCCTTCCCCTGCGCGAAGGGCGCGGCGGATTCATGGCCGAAGCGAGCTACCCGGGGATCCGGCTCTGGCCCGACGCGCTTCGGTCCCTCTTCGGCGCCGCGTCCGGAACTCGCCCCGTCGCCCACTACAGCGACAAGAGGCGCGTGGACGCGGGGAGCATGGTGCTTGGGATGTGCAGTCGTCGGGTCCCCCTGCGCGCCGTCTACCTTCTTGATCCGAGGGTGCAGGAGAACCGCGACGGAGAAGTCTCCATCACGCCCATCCCATCCAGCGAGAGGTTCCTCGTCTACCTCAAGTATCTCTTCCGGCTCGACACGACGGACCGCGCCAGGCTTCGCGCCGAGTTCGAGCGGCTGGCCCGACTCTCCGAGGAGGTCCCCGTCCGGCGGCTCACCTTCCGACGTGATCTCGAAGCGCTCCCCACCGTGGCTGCGGCGGTCCGCAGCGACGTGCGGAGCCTCCAGGATGCCGGAGCCGAGCCGCTACGTCGGGACCCAACTGGCCGCTCCGAAGCCGAAAGCAGCCTGCTCCAGGCCTCCTTCGGCGGAGCACCCTCAGCGGGGACGCAACCAGACGGTACTGCGAGGGAAGGGTCGCGGATGCCGGAGAGGATCACCTCACCGGATCAAAGCTCCAGGAATACCGGGAGCCGATGGGTCGCTTCGGGCCCCTCGAGGCGTGGCCAGTGATCGCTCTCGACCCAGGCATGACCGCCGGGCCGACCGTCTCGCACTTCAGCGCCCACGAGGAGACGCGCCGACCCTCCGCGCGCATGAACAAGCCACATGATGAGAAGCGATCGCGGCAGGCAGCGCCCTCGCCCCGCGACGACGGCGGCGGCGAGGTCGGCGATCTCGTGAAGCCGCTGTGCCGGGAGGCGGCGGTGGAAGAGAGGCAAGCGGCCGATCACCGGACTTCGCGCGAGGTCAGTCAGCCGATGGACGAGCCTCGGGAGGGACTTGAGGCGAAGCGCCACGGCGAGGGCCGCTGCCATCACGATGAGCTGACCCAGGAGAATCCACTCGATGGCCGAGAGGCCCGCAAGTCTTCGAAGCCCGGCCTGGATCATCCCGGGTCGCGCGTGCCGCAACGTTCCTGTCACGAAGGGGCCCTCTCGATTCGGAGCTTTGCCTGCCCGGGGAACCTAGGGCCGAGGTCGATTGCGGTCAAAGCCCCTGTCGAGCGCCACCTTCTTGACGCTCCGATCGGTGTGGACGAGCGCGCAGCTGTCCACCGCGATTCCTCGCGCAGGGCCCGATGAACGTCATTCAGCGGATTCTCCGCTCGTGGGCGCGTGTTCACCCGGTCGCCGCCCCCGAGGCGCGGGATCTGGACGCCAGAGGATGGGCGCGCCTCGCGAGGGTTGCCCGGCGCGAGGGAGTGGCCGGCCTCGTCTTCCGCGCCATCACGACAGTGGATCGCGATCTCGAGGTCCCACCCGACGTTCGCGCGGCCCTGCGGCGGGTCGCCCTCGATCAGGCCGCGGCGCACGCCTGGGAGCAGAAGGTCCTCGCGGAGATCCTCCGCGCCTTTGACGCCGCGGATCTTCACCCGATCCTCCTCCGGGGACACGATCTCGTCGAGGAGATCTACCTGGGTGACGGATCGCTCAGGCCCCAGGTCGATCACGACATCCTCGTTCCGCCGGATCAAATGGCCGCCGCCGGGGTGATCCTCGAGTCCATCGGCTTCGAGCAGGTCCTGTGCGGGTGGACTCTCTTCCGCCGTGACAGATCCCTGGTAGATCTCCACAGCGACCCCTACGACAGGTTCCGCGTGCCGTCGCGAGGACGGATCCTGACGGCTGATGTCGCCGGAATCTTCTCCCGCGCCTGTCTCTCCACGCTCTCGGCGGCCCCCATGCTTCGCACCTCGCCTTCCGATCGACTCCTCATCCTGTGCGCACACACGGTGAAGCACTCCTTCGACCGCCTGATCCGCCTCGTCGACATCGCCGAGGCCTGGCGTGAATTGAGGTCGGACCCGGCCACTCTCGCGAGCCAGGCGCTGGAGGAGGGAACCTCGGACGCGCTCTACTACTCTCTGATGGCCGCCCGGGCCCGGCTCGGCGCTTCCGTCCTCGATCAACTCCTGGAGCAGATCCCGCCGCCTGGAAGGAGCTTTGCCGATCGGCTCTTCGAGGCCTACCTTCAGGGGGGCTCCTGCCCTCTCTTCTCCGAGTGGCTGCTCCTGAGCCAGCTGGAAGGGGTCGGCGCCCGCTCCATGGCTCTGTGGGAGATGATTTCGCCGCCCGGCGAGAGGGCCGATGGCAGTGCCGGGTGGACAACCGGCAGGCTCGCCGCCGCGTCCTCACGCGCCGCGAGGCTGGCCGGTGCGACGGCGGGCTCGCTGACGCGCGCAATCCTATCGGTGAGCGGAAACGGGAACGCTCGAAGCCCCGGCGATAGCTGAGGAAGCGATTCCCGTTCAGACCCGCTGCAAGGCGTGAGCGAGATCCCTGATGGTGTCTTCGTGAGGCATTCGCCGATGCACTCAGCCAGCTTCCGGATCCTCCTCCCCAAGACTCACGGGGAGTAGGTGTCGCAATCTCTGGATCTGCCGGAGCCTCTGCTTGAAAGGCTGAACGCCGAGCAACGTGGACCCGACGAGAGGGGCCGCGTCCAAGTGAGCCTCACGATCGAGGACGCCGACGACATTCGGTCTCGCTGTGCAGAGCGGCTTCAGATGAGAGGACCCGCCGACGACTATGAGCCAAATCGAGAGGGCAGGTTGCTCGAGGACCTGATCGACCTGTTGTTCGCGGGCGGTGGCGACGTTGTGGCCCTGTGTCGTGAGAGCCCCGACGACGTCGCCGTGGACGTTTTCGTCGAGCTTGATCTTCACGAGGAGCGGGCGAGAGGGAGGATCCGCTCCTGCGCGAGGCGGGCGCCGTACTCGAGAGCGGCGGCGACGTCCTCGCGCTTGAGGGTGGGGTAGCCCCTCAGGAGGTCCTCGACCGAGTCGCCACCGGCGAGCGCGTCGAGGATGAGGGAGACGGGGATACGGGTTCCCTTGATGCAGACCTGGCCGCCGGAGACGGCGGGGTCGGAGTGCAACCGCTCCATCAGAGCATCCTGATCGTCGTCAGTCATCGGTCACCTCCGCCGGCGAGCTTCTTGTCGGGCCAGTAATCCGCCGAAGATCTTGAGGACGGCCTTGAGAGCTCCGATCAATCGCCCCGCGGGTAACGCCGGAATCCGCTCGACCAGAGTATACCAACCGGTCTCTCATGGAAACCGCCACGGCCCGGCTTCGGCCGAGCCCGGGCTCGGGTGCCAAGAGACATCCAGGTTTGCGAGTCAGGACGACACCTACCTTGGGGAGTCCGTGGCTCCTCCAGCGAGAGATGAGGTCCCTTGTTTGAGATCTCGTAGGCGTATCCCATCGAACTTCCACTCCGCCGTTGGGAGAAGCGAGTATTCTGGGACTCCAAGTTCAACGCCCGTCTGCTCACGGATGTAGAGGTGGGGCGCCCCGATCGAAGGCTGCCGGGTCCCTCAGGAGGTTGATGCGGCGGTCAGCTCTTCCGGGCGGTACTCTCGGGGCGCAGGCGGGGTCTGACGCCAGAGCTGGGCGTATCGCCCACCTCTCGAAATCAACTCCTCGTGACTGCCCGACTCCACGATGCGGCCAGCTTCCATGACGTGGATCTCGTCGGCGGCGGCAGCGGTCACGGGGCGATGTGTGATGACGATCACCGTCCGGCCGCGGACCTCGCACGCGAATCGTTCGGCCCAATCGATCTCAGCCCAGGGGTCCATCGCGCTCGTGGGCTCGTCGAGGACGAGAATGGGCGCATCTCTGTACAGGGCGCGAGCCAGGGCGATCCGCTGCCACTCGCCTTCGCTGATCTCTTCGCCGTCGGTGAAGGTCTTGCCTAGCAGTGCGGCCGTGCCGCCAGGGAGGCGGCGGAGAAGATCTCCTGCCCCCGCTGCCCGGATCGCCTCTTCTGTCTTCCGGTCGGAGGCCTCCGGTTCGGGATCGGCGAGCTTGATGTTGTTGGCCACGCTGTCGTTGTAACGGACGGGCCTCTGGAAGAGGACCGAGATCCTCTCCCTGAGATCGGCCAGCGGCATCTCCCGGAGGTCTACGCCGTCGATCTCGATCCTGCCGGCGCCGACGTCATGCAGGCGGCAGAGGAGCTTCGTGAGCGTCGTCTTCCCCGCTCCGTTCTCGCCCACGATGGCGACGACTCGGCCCGCGGGGACGAAGAGCGAGAAGTCTTCGAGCGCAGCCCGCTGCGACCCGGGGTAGGAGAAGCCCACGCCGCGGAAGCGGATACACTCCGCGAGAGGCTTCGGCGCCGGCCGGTTCGATCCCGGAAAGCCGAAGCCGACGCCACTGAAGCAGATCTTCTCCGCGGGAGATTCTGGCGCCGGCCGGGGGCGCTCCGGATCCACGATCGCCGGCTTCAGGTCCAGGAACTCGAAGAGGCCCTTCAGGAAGAGACTGTTCGAGTAGAGCTGGCCCAGCTCCTCGAGCAGGGTGCGCGTGCGGCTCTGGCCCTGGCTGAAGGCCTGGTAGAAGAGGGCCAGGTCCCCGAGGGAGACGAGCCCCTGGATCGCGCGGAAGACCATCCACGCCATGGCGCCGGCCGCGAGCAGGAGTCCGGCCCCGGCGGCGGCGGCTTCGGCCGCTGCGTGCTCCCGTGCCAGACGGATCCGCTCGCGGCTCAGCCTGCCGCGGATCGCCCGGTGTTCGGAGCGGAATCGATCTCCCAGTCCGAAGAGGCGCAGCTCGCTCGCCGCCTCCCGGCTCGTCAGCAGCCATTCGTAGTACCAGCTCCGGCGCTCGTCGGCGGTCGTCTCCACGCGCCAGCGGTGATGGCGGAAGCCGTAGTGCAGGACGACGAGGAGCGCGGGCGCCGTGCTGGCGATCAGGAGCAGGGGGAGGGCGGCGCCGTAGGGAACGAGGACGGCCGCCAGGGCCACTGTCGTGATGGCGGCTTCGAGGATGCCTCCCGCGCTCTCCACGAGCGCGACGGGGCGGTAGGAGGCCTCGTCACGCGCGCGGTGAAGCCTGTCGAAGAACTCGGGCGAGTCGTAGAACTCCAGATCCACCGCGGCCGATCTCTCATGGACGAGATCGCTCATGAAGTCCCGCAGGCGCTCGGCCTGCGCGATTCGTATCCAGGAGGCCGCGGACCTCGCCATCTCGGCCAGGAGCATCAAAGCGCCGAGGAGCGAGGCCGGAGCCATGAGGGAAAGCGCGGCATCCCAGCCCCTTCCGCTCGCCAGGATCGCCGTCAGGTCGTCGACGAGCCATCGCACCAGCCAGACCGTGGCGACGGGGAGAATGCCTCGAAGCACGACGAGAGCGGCATAGGCGGAACTCAGAGCAGGCGCCGCTTTCCAGGCCAGCGCGAGCGCGCGCGGTAGGCAGGATCCGCGCAGCCGTGCTGCGCTCAGCGCGTCCCCGCTGGAGCCAGGTATCCTCATCATCTAGCTCTCGCACTCGCTGGTTCGCGGGTTACCAGACCATCGCCTACGGCCGGAGCCGGAAGCGAAGGGCGAGAATCGCGCATTCGATGCACGGCAAGGTCTTTTCTGATCCCGAACCATTGTCGTCTAGTCACGCGAGCCGCCCCCCATGCCGACCAGCTCTCTTGCGGATCGGGCGGACCGAGAGAGATCGACGAGGCAGGCTTCGAGGAGGTCCAGGCTCGACTCCCACGAGTAGTGGCGCCATGCGTGGCGAACGCACGACTCCCGAAGCGACGCCGCTGCATCGGGATCATCGGCCATGCGATCGAGCAGCGCGCCGAGCTGCGCGGCCATCATTGCCGGTACAGGTGCCTCGAAGAGCAGCGACGGATCCAGCGGCTCGAGGATCTCCGGCGTCGCTCCTACTCGCGTACCGACCACGGGGGTCCCGCAGGCGAGCGCCTCCACTGTCACGAGGCCGAAGCCCTCGAGGTCCGTCGTCGGCAGCAGGAAGAGGTCCGCGGCCTGGTAGTACTTCGCGAGGTCGTCTTCAGGGATGAAGCCGAGGAAGCGCACGTGATCCACCAGGCCGAGCGTCGAGGCCAGCTTCTCGAGGGAGGGACGGAGCCCGCCTTCGCCTCCGATCAGGAGTAGGAGACCCGGCATGCGTGGGACGAGGAGCGCCGCCGTGCGCAGGAGGAGATCGAGGCCCATCCGGGCCTCCAGGTTTCTGACCGTCAGGAGGATGGGACGATCTCCGGGCAGGTCGAGCCCGCAGCGGACCTCACGCCGATCCGCGGCAGGATGGAACCTCGCGAGGTCGACGCCACCCGGGATGCGGACGATCCGGCCGGGATCGATCCCGTAGAGCTGCCGGACGAGCCCCGCCGAGTATTCGCTGAGCACGTGGATGCGGCTGGCCCGCGCGAGGCAGGCGCTCTCGACGTATCTCAGGGCGCGCGAGCCGATGAGGCCGCGGAGTCCTCCCCGGTGCATGGCGGTCGTCCCCCTCCGGAGGCGGTACTCCAGGGGGGCCGGCGAGTGGACCGTGTAGAGGCTGGGCAGCTCCGCCGACTCCGGGATCCGGAGCACGCCGTAGCCCGCGACCGGCTGGTGGACGTGAATGACGTCGCAGCCGTTCTCTTTGATTTCGTCGGCGGCGACGCGACGGGCTCCCTGGATCGCGCTGCGCGCGAAGCGAAGGGAGGACCTCCGGTCAGCGGGATAGGTGCGGATCGTAACGCCGTCCCGGCACTGCACCCCGTCTCCATTCTCGTCCCCGCCGTGAGTGATCCTGGTCAGATCGTCCCTGCGGGGGACATCCTCTCCGCTCCCGCGGTGCGTGAACCTGCTCACATCGTGCCTGCTGGGGACATTCTCTCCACTTGCGCCTCCCCGGCGCGCGAGGATCGTCACGCGGTGCCCTCGCCGCGCCATGCCGG
This sequence comes from uncultured Acidobacteriota bacterium, assembly GCA_964568735.1. Classification (GTDB taxonomy): domain Bacteria; phylum Acidobacteriota; class Polarisedimenticolia; order JACPZX01; family JACPZX01; genus CAZMRF01. The sequence goes on along the minus strand of CAZMRF010000041.1, from coordinate 1,854 downwards.
ATGCGGTCTCCCACAGCGCGCGCTCGCCGCCGCCCGTGACGGGAAGCGGCGGCATGTCGGAGACCACGAGGATGCGAAGGGATCCCCTCACGGCTGTCCCGACCTTCGTCGCTCGTGGATGTTCCCGGCATGCTCGAGGACCGTCACTACCAGGAGGATGGCCGCGCACTGGAGGAGCAGGAAGAGCTGGCCTCCGAAGCCGGTGCCGCGGAGGACCATCGCGCCCAGCCCGAGAGTCGATTGCAGGAGGAGAATGAGGAGCACCGAGCCTCTTCTCGATCTCAGCAGCGCTTCGAGGCGGTGGTGAAGGTGGTCGCGGCCCGTGTACTCGATCCACTGCCGCACCGATCGGACGTCGCCCCGGGCGATGCGCGCCACGGTCGTGTGGACCATGTCGAAGACGAGGACGCCGAAGATGAGAAGCGGTGCCGAGAGATCCGAGATCCCGCCTCCCTGCCCCCACTCTCCGTGGACCGCCAGCCCCGCGAGGAGGAAGCCGAGGAAGGTGCTCCCGCCGTCGCCCAGGAAGATCGCCGCGGGCCTGCGAAGCCTGAAGTTGCTGGGAAGGAAGGCTGCGGCGCTTCCGATGATGGCGACGCTGGCCCAGCCCAGGTGCTGCTGGCCCGTCTGAAAGGCCACGGCCCCGAGAAAGCCCGCCATGACCAGGGCGAGGCCCGCGGCGAGACCATCCATCCCGTCGAAGAAGTTGAAGGCGTTCGTGATCCCGACGAGCCAGAGGACGGTCAGGAGGAGATTCCCCGCACCGCTCATCCAGGCGTTTTCGGGTAGCACCTTCAGGATGAGCCCTCCCTGGATGACGAGGAGAGAGGCCGCGATCTGCGCCGCCAGGCGCAGGCGGGCGCTGATGCCGCCCATGTCGTCTGCAGCTCCCACGACGAGGAGCCCCGCCGACGCCACGAGGAGGATCGTCAGGGGCGTGTCGTGGACTCCGTTCACGGCGAGCGCCACGGCGATCCCGGCGAAGACGGCAAGCCCTCCCAGGCGCGGGGTCGGCGTCGCGTGGATCTTCCTCAAGTTCGGGATGTCAACGGCTCCGACGCGAGCCGCGAGGGGCGCGGTGAGCGGCGTGAGGGACAGGCAGACGGCCCACGCCAGGCCGAGGACATGCAGCCAGCGGCCGGCTCCTTCCTGAACGAGGCCGCGAAGGGGCTCGACCATGAGGGCCGCGGCGACGACGAGCCCGATGGTCATCATCCAGAGCTGCCCCCGCTCCAAAACCGGGAGAGCCGCACGCGGCCGCGACGTCTCGGCCGCGGGAGCCTCGGCTTCCAGGAGACTCACCGACCTCTGATGCACCGGCGCACCTCCGTGACGACGCGCAGCGCCTCTTCGTCGGGCAGCGAGGGGAAGATGGGGAGCGAGAGGGCTTCCTCGTGGGCCGCCTCCGCACCGGGGAACCCGCGCTCGCCGAGGATCATGTGAATCGGAGCATGGATCGGACGCGGCGAGTCGATCCCCGCGCGCTGCAGCGCCTCCCGGACGGGCCCGGAGCCGCCAGGTACGCGGATAACAAAGCGATGCCACGACGGAGCGACCCCCTCCGCCGCCGTGGGGAGGCTCACCGGTAGATCCGAGAGGCCCTGGAGGTAGAGCGCCGCGATCTCCCGGCGGCGCTCCACGAAGGAGACAAGACGTTGGAGCTGAGCGAGGCCCAGCCCCGCTGCGAGATCGCCCATCCGCTCGTTGAAGCGGACCTCCGGATCCTCGCGGGCGTCGTAATCCAGCAGATCCTCGACTCGGCAGATCAGGTCGGAGTCATCCGAGGCCACGGCACCGCCGCCGCCGGTCGTGATCACCTTGTTCGCGTTGAAGCAGCCGATCGCGCAGACTCCT
>CAZMRF010000040.1:26505-45093 GCA_964568735.1 uncultured Acidobacteriota bacterium | reverse complement strand
CTCGGCGACGAGCCGCTTGTTGGCGAGTCCGGCCAGCACGGCCACCGCGACCTCGAGTGAAGCGGGATCGGTGACCCTGAGCCCGTCCAGAAAGCGGGGTGCTAACGCCAGCCGCTCGCACCACGCGCTCACCTCGGCGCCGCCGCCGTGGACAACGACCGCGGGTCCGCCGAGTGAGGCGAGCTCCGAGGCGAGGGCACCGAATGCGGCTTCGGGTGCGCCGCCGGTCGTGATCATCTTGTTCGCGTTGAAGGAGCCGATCGCGCAGACTCCTTCAGATCCCGCGGGCCGGGTTGCCTGCGCCGCTTCCCGCGAGACCGCCGTGATGGCGCGAACGCTCTTCGTTCCCGCGGGTTTCCCGTCTCGCACGCCACCGAGTGAGGCGGCCGCGTCCACGATGACCGGAATCCCCATGGCGACGAAGGGGGCGGGATCCGCGGGCAGCCCGAAGGTGTCCACGAGGACGAGAGCCTTCGTGCCACCGCTGAGCCTCCGCCGTGCATCATCGAGATCCATCAGGAAGGTCGCCGGGTCGCAGTCGACGAGCAGCGGCTCGGCGCCGGCTCGCCTCACAGCCTGGAGCAGCGAGATGCAGGCGTACGATGGGATGGCCACGCGGCAACCGGGGCCGACGTTCATGGCCAGCAGCCCGAGGTGCAGCGCCGCGCTGCCGCTCGTCACGGCCATCGCGCGGGAGCGGCCGAAGGCCTCCGCGATCCGGGACTCGAAGGCACCAAGCCTCTCTCCCCCGCGGATCATCCCGCTTCGAAGGACGGCCGTGACCGCGGCCTCGTCCTCGGGGCCGAGCGTGGGCCGGGAGTGCGGAACGCGCGCCCTGGCGGCTGCGGCCCGGTCAATCTTCTCGTCCACGAGCATGGTCCGCCTCACAGGTTGATGAAGAGCCGCACGGCCTGGAATCCCTCGGCGTGGCTCACTCTCGCCTGGGTGCCCCTGAAGTGGGCCATCGAGCGCGCGATCTCCGTGATGGAAAGCCCTTCGATGTGGGTCCGCTCCACCTGGCTTCGGTGCGCCGCCAGCGCGGCGATCTTCGGCTCGATCTCGTTGCCGATGTCCACGAAGATGGTCGGGTGGAACTGCACGGAGGTCGGGCACTCGTAGAAAAGGACGTTGCGCGAATACCGCGTGGCCGAGAGCGCGGCGCTCGAAACCTTCCGGTGATCCTGATGCGTGTCCTGGCCGTAGGGCACGAAGAGGAAGGTCGGATCCACGTCGCGCAGGACCTGCTCGATGCGGTCGATGACCTCCCTGTCGCCGGGAAGATCGGCGTCGCTGAATCCTCCCCAGATGACCCGGCGGATCCCCATGACGCGGGCCGCCTCCTGCTGCTCCTCCATCCTGGCGCCTGCGGAGCCCCCCACAGATCCATCTGTCATCACGAGCGCTGACACTTCGAAGCCGCGGCGCGCGTACTTGAGCAGCGTGCCGCCGCAGCCGATCTCGAGATCGTCCGGGTGCGGGGATATGGCGAGGATCTTCATGCGACGACCTCCAGCTGGGCCTCACGAACGAAGGTGAAGCTCTCCTTGCCGCATGTGAGCAGCATGTCGATGGCCGAGAGCGCCGACACGAAGGGCTCGCGCCCCTGGGGATAGCGAGGGTGCGTGAAGTGCTGGAAGTGGACGCGGATCCCCGCGGCCCTCCACCTCTCCAGGTCCATGTAGTCCTGCCCTCCCGCGCCGGCCAGGTAGACCTCGGCGCCCAGCCGGCGGCAGAGCCCGATCAGGCGCTCGTCGGCCTGTGTATCTTCAAGCTCGTCGATCTCCGAGGAGAGGCGAATCGGCGTCGTGATCCCGAAGCGCGCCGCGAGGAGGCGGACGCAGGCGACGTTCAGATCGACGAGGCTCCCCCACCGGGGAGCGTAGAGAGCCTCCAGGAGATCGGCCTCCTGCTTCAGGAAGGGGAAACGCGCGTAGCTCTGCTCCAGCGTCGCCCTGTGCTTGCGTGCCCATCTGTCGCCCGCGATCTCCACCTCGTGGATCCGCTGGGGAAAGCGGTGGCGGACGGGAACGGTCAGCCACTGGGAGCCGCCGGCGCCGCGGATCCGGTTCCGGTTCTGCCACTCGTTCTTCTTGAACTGGACCGTGTCGAGGAGAACGAAGATGTCCACCTGGGCGAGCTTGGCGAAGTAGCCGAGCCAGGGCAGGTACTGGGGCTGGTGGGCCGCGAGGATCATCCCATCGCCTCCATGCGGCCGGCCGATTCCAGGAGGCGGCGGTAGAGACCGTCGAGACCGTCGATCATCGTCTCGAGGCCGTAGCGGGAGACGCGCCGCCGGCCCGCCTCAGCGAGCGCCGCCCTCCTCGCCGGGCTCGAGAGAAGCTCATCGAGCGCCGCCGCGAGGGCTGCGGGATCTCCCGGCGGCACCAGCAGCCCGGCTCCTCCGCCGTCGAGGACCTCGGGCAGGCCACCCACCTCCGACGCGATGACCGGGAGGCCTGCGGCCATGGCCTCGACCGCGGCTCTTCCCTGCCCTTCGTTGAGCGACGGAAGGACGAAGATGTCCATCGCGGCCAGCGCCGGGCGCGGATCGTCGAGATGGCCCGTGAAGATCACCCGGCCGCGAAGGTCTTCCCTGCGGGCTCGCTCCTCGAGTGGCGCACGATCCTCGCCGTCGCCGGCGAGGAGGATCCTCAGGGAGGGCTGGCGCTCTGCCAGGAGCGCGGCGGCCTCGAGCAGGATCTGCTGGCCCTTCACGGGAACGAGTCGCGCGACGCACCCGGCGACGGCCATCCCGGGCTCGAGGCCCAGAGCCTTTCGCGCGTGCCCGCTCTCGGGGAAGGCCGCGAGGAAGGACGCGAGCGGGACGCCGCTGGGAATCGTCACGAACTGGCGTGCTTCGCCGACGCCGGCCTCGAGATGATCTTCACGTCCTCGGTCCGTGAGGACCACGATGCTGTCGCACCAGCGCGCGGCCCGACGCTCCGCGGCGATGATGGCCCGGGTGAGCGTGGATCCGAAGTAGCCGTGAAAGACGTGGCCGTGGGGCGTGTGAACGACCTTGCTGCGCAATCCCCGGGAGGCGCGCCGGCCCAGGAGCCCGGCCTTGCTCGTGTGGGTGTGGATGATGTCGAATCCCCCGTCGACCATGATGGCCCGGAGCGTCCGGTAGGCCCTGATGTCGGAGAGGGGCCGGATGGCGCGGACCAGGTCCGGCACTCGAAGGATCGGGATCGATCCGGTGCGCTCGAGACTCCCGAGCATCGGCGTCGGATCCGACGTCGGGCCGTAGGCGAGAGTCACCTCCCAGCCCCGCTCGCGCAGCCCGATGCAGGAGAGAACCGTGTTGTCGGCGGAGCCTCCGCGATCGAGGCGCGTGATGACATGGAGCACCCTTCCCTTCGCGGGAACGGGCCGCGGCTCAACGGACGCCGGCAGGCTCATGAGCCACCTCCCGCCGGGATTCCCGCCGGCTTGCATCCGAACCGATGGATCCCGGCTCGCGCGACGCATCTCCCGCCCGAGCCCCGGAGGCCGCCCGCCGCCGGCTCCGCCTATCCGCCCCGATCTTCCCGCTCGACCTCAGCCGATCGATGAGCGCCTCCGCGGCATCGACGACTTCGCCCGGGGGGATTCCCACGAGGCAGTCGTGAGGGGCGCACCGTCCCCGGGAGCAGGGGCTGCATGGCAGCGAGGCGCGCCTGAGGACGGCCTGGTCCCGGCCTTGCGGCCAGAAGCGCACGGGATCGGTCGGGCCCATCACGGAGACCGACGGCACACCGACGGCCCCCGCCAGGTGGAGCGGGCCCGAGTTGTTGGCGAGGAGAAGATCGCAGGCGCTCATGACGGCGGCGAGCAGACGGAGGCTCCCCGGAGGAACGACGATGGCGCCGGGAGGAAGAAGGCCGCGCAGGAGATCCGCCTCGTCCTCGTCTCCCGGGCCTGCCAGGACGACGACGATGCCGTCGTGGCGCGCGGCCACCGTCGAAGCCGCTGCGGCGAAGTGGCGCAGGGGCCACCGCTGCGAGGGATAGCAGCCCCCCGCGTGGACAGCGATCCGGAATCCCTCGGCCGGTGCTCCCTGGCTTCGGAGCATGCACTCGGCCGTGCGGTGCTCTTCGGGTGCAAGCTCCAGCACCGGGAGGGCGTCGCCGCTACGGCCGACGGCCTCCGTCACGAGGAGGCTGTTCAGTGCGGGAAGCGAGAGAGGCTCGGTAGGCGGCAGGACAGGATGCGTCATGAAGGCTTCATGGCCGCCTCCGGCCAGGCCCACCCGGATGCGAATCCCCGCAGCCGCCAGGGCGCGGGCGGCTGTGAGATCGTCGGGCGACGAGAAGCAGACAGCCAGGTCCGCGTCCAGTTGCGCGAGGCGATCCGCGAGCGCGCGCTCACCTTCGCCTGGCGCCACCGGGAGGACCCGTGCCACTCCGCGGCGCCCCTCGACGAGGGGCGCGAGAGCCGCGCGGACCACGACGACGAGGTCGGCGCCCGGCCTCGCCTCCGCGAGCGCGTCGATCGCCGGGAGCGTGAGGACGAGATCGCCGAGACGATCGAGCCTCACGGCCACGATCTTCCCGATGCCCCGATCGAGGATCGGCGCCGGCGTGGGACGGGAGGGACGCGAGAGGTTGAGAGCCAGGCCGCGGCAGGTTCTCCAGGATCGACGAGCCCAGCGGCGTGCGGCTCGTTCCGCGAGGCGGGCGATCATCGATCGCCTCCGGGCGCCGAGGCCACCGCGACCATGGCGGAAGTGCGCGGCTCGCGCGCGGCCGCGGAGTGGAGCCTCCCGGCCGCGTCGACGATCCACTTCGCGAGGCCGATGGCGCAGGGATCGGGGCTCACCGCCTCCACGAGGAATCCGTGGGCTTCGAGCGAGGCGCGCAGGGAGGCAGGATCCCAGTGATGCAGATGCTGCTCGCGATCGGCCGGGTCGTAGAGATGGACCGGACGGCCGCGGGCGATCCTGTAGGCGGCGCGGAATATCGTGTTGTGGCGATTGGGGACCGCCACCACGAGGCGGCCGCCGGGCTCCAGAAGCTCCCTCGCGGCGCGGAGGTTCGCGCCGGGATCCTCCGTGTGCTCGAGGACGTGCCAGAAGGTGACGGCGGCGAATGAGGCTCCGGGAAGACCCAGCTCCGGAAGGGAGCCGCAGTGGACGCGCGCACCGAGGAGCGCGGCCGCGAAACGAGCAGGATGCGGCGACAGCTCCGTCCCCTCCACCTGGAACCCGGAGGCCTTCGCCTCCCGGAGGAAGGAGCCCTCGGCGCAGCCCACATCCAGGAGCCGTCCGCGCCGGGAGTCCTCGAGGAATCTCAGCCTCCGTTTCCACATGCGGCGCCGCGGCCCGGCCTCAGCGCGCCAGGCCGCGTAGTAGCTCTCGCCGTAGAGCGCCTCGGGCGGCACCATCCGGGGAGGAGGAGAGATCGACCAGACGCGGCAGCCTCCGCACTCCAGAAGCTCGTGTCCCGCGGGCTCACGGCCCACGGCCTTCCTCTCGGGCGATCCGCAGACCGCGCAGAGAGTGGCCGCCACCGGAGGAGCCGCGAGAGCCACGCTCATGAGGCCTCCATCCCGGCTCCCTCGCGCGTCAGCTCGCGATAGAGCGCATGGACCGCCTGGAGATGGCGGCCGGGCGTGTAGAGCGACTCGTAGCGATCGCGGGCCCGCGCGGCGTTGCTCCGCCTCCGCTCCGGGTCCGAGGCCATCGCCGAGATAGCGTGGGCAAGAGCCTCGGCGTCCTTCTCGCGCACGAGCTCGCCGCAGCCCTCGAGGATCTCCGGGATCCCGCCCACGTCGGTGGCGATGACAGGGAGGCTTGCGGCCATCGCCTCGAGGACGACGCGCGGCGCCGCCTCGTACCAGGAGGAGTGAACGAGGAGGTCGGCCGCTGACATCAAATCAGCGACGTCGTCCCGCGTCCCGAGAAGACGGAAGCAGCGCGCGATGCCGAGCTCCGCGGCGGCGGCTTCGAGGCGGAGACGCTCCTCCGCCGAGACCTGCCCCGCCACCACGACGCGCACGCCGGGCAGCTCTCCCGCGATGCGCGCCAGGGCGCCGACCAGCTCGTGGATCCCCTTCTGAGGCTCGACCCGCCCCACGGCGAGGAGGAGCAGGTCACCGGGCGCCGCTCCCATCTCCTTGCGGATCTCCTCGCGGCTGCGAAGGGCATGGGGTTCGGGGACGCCATTGGCGATCACCGTGAGGCGCGGTGGAACAATCCCGGGAAAGCGGCGACGTGCCACGGCGCCGCTCACGGCGATGAGCCGGTCGAATCGCGCGCCGAGGAATCGATCGAGCGGGTCGGGCCGCACGTCTCTCAGATGCCAGACCCGCCGGATCCTCCGCGGCAGCGCGAGGGCGTAGAGCGCGCCGCGCGTGTCGTCCACGTGCACGACGCCGGCCCTGATCATCCGCGCAAGCCGGCGCAGCCGGAGGATGGCCACACCTACGCGGTGCGCCGCGAGGGAGCGAAGAGGCGGGAGAGGGAGCAGGACCGTGCGGACTCCGGATGCCGAGAGATCGGCGGCGAGCCTTCCCGGCTCCGGCACGACGACGACGGGCTCATAGGCGCGCTCACCAGCCGAAGCGGCCAGCATCTTCAGCCCCGCCTGCCCGCCACCGAAGTCGGTTCCGCGCGCGGAGAGGTAGAGGACCGTCCGCGCGCCGCGGACTCCGTGGCAGGCGCGGGCGTAGACTTCCTCGACCCTGTCGAGCATCCGCTCGGAGCCGAAGAACGCCTGAACGCGCTCCCTCCCCTGCCGGCCCATCGAGAGCGCGCGAGCCGGCTCAGCGAGGAGCCGCTCGATGGCGCTCGCGAGGGGCCCGGGCTCGCCGGCGGGGACGAGGAGGCCCGTCGAGCCCTCCCGCACGATCTCCTCGAGCCCGCCGGTCCGGGCCGCCACGACGGGCAGCCCCGCGGCCATCGCCTCCAGCGTCGCGAGGGAGAGCCCTTCGCGGCTCGTGCTGGCGAGGACGAACAGGTCGCTTCCGGCGAGGAGATCGGGGACGTCGTCTCTCTCCCCCAGGAAGCGGACGCGCGCGCCCAGGCCGAGCGCCGCCGACTGCTCCTCGAGGGCGCCGCGCTCCGGCCCCTCTCCGGCAAGACGGATCTCGAACTGCACGCCCCGTCGCGCGAGGAGGGCGGCCGATTGAAGTAGAACGCGGTGGCCCTTCAGCGCGCGCAGGGAGGCGACGCACAGGATCCGCGCGGCTCCCGTGCGGGGCACGCGTGCACGGGAGAAGCGATCGAGGGTGACCCCGTTGTAGACGACCTCCGTCCGCAACGGATCGGCGCCGAAGGTCACCGCCCTGGCGCGCACCGCCTCGGAGCAGCAGAGAGTCCAGGCACCGGATCTCAGAGCGTGCTCGAGCAGCCGGTGGCGCGCCCCCTCGTTCTCATCGAGAGTGTGGCGGTGGATGATGCGGCAGGGCGCCCCGCAGATCCGGCCCGCGAGCCGCGAGAGCGTCCCCGCGAGGTATCCGTGCCCATGGACGACCTGCGCCTTCATCGAACCGAGCTGACGGGCGAGGGCACGGACGGCTCCAAACCTCAGTATGGGAGGGGCGGAGGCCTGCTCGATCGGGATTCCAGCCCGCGTGATGCGATCCGCGACGGCGCCTCCCCCACAGAGCGTGAGGATCCGAACGTCGTGACCGCGCGCCGTGAGACCGCAGGCGAGGCTCTCGACCACCTGCTCGAGCCCCCCGCGCTCCAGCCGCTCGACGACCTGGACGACGCGAAGTCTCCTGCTCGGCGGAGCGCTCATCGGTGGACTCCAGCCGCTGCGCGCGTGGTCACGCCCTTCATGTCCCGTTGAATCACCTCCACGCGGTGGCGCCACGTGTGACGGGCGAGAGCTTCCATCTTCCCCTGGCTCGCGATGCGGCTCCGGCGCGATTCGTCAGCCAGGAGCGCCTCGACCTTCGCCCGGGCCTCCTTCACGGTGCGGTAGAGAACGAGGTGCTCTCCGTCGCGGAAGAGCGAGGCGATGTCTTGCTTCGCGTCCACGACCTGGCAGCTCCCGCAGGCCAGCGCCTCGAAAACGCGGACGTTGGCCATCGTCCCGTAGGGCTTCGAGGGGCCGCCGAAGCCCCAGGAGATGTTCATGACGATCTCTGAGGCGGTATAGACCTTCACCCAGCTCTCCGGCCCGAGCGCACCGCCCCGGATGCACGGAGCGAGCACGGGGTCGGAGCGGTAGCGATCCCAGCCCGGCCCCCAGACGGCCAGACCTAGATCCGCGAGAGAGGTCAGGAGCTCCCGCCGCTCGGGATAGGCCGATCCCACGAAGGCGACACGGCTTCCGAAGCGGCGCTTCTCCTCGGCCGAGAGATCCACGGGCCTGTGCACGCCCGCGTCGCATCCGAAGGGGAGCCACTGCGTCTGCGGCGCGCCGCCCGAATGGTGGCGATTCCTAGCATCGGTCCCCGAGACGTAGAAAAGGTCGTAGGCTCCGCTGCGGGCCAGGGCCAGCCCCTCGTCGAACTCGCCGGGGTAGTCGGACCACCAGTTCGCCGTGATGGCCCCCGTTTCACTTCGGACGGCCTCGACGGTGCGCCTGCCGATGGCGGCCCCCTGGTTGACCAGGACGAGATCGGGCCTGAAGGAGCGCGCCTGGCCGAGCAGGCGACGGCTCGCGAGGGCCGAGTCGATCCGATCGAGGGATGGCACGCGCTGCCGCACGCGCCCTGGGAGCATCCGCTCGCGGTGATCGAAGCAGGAGACCTCGTGCCCCGACTCGCGCAGGGCCTTCGAGAGGTACTCGGGAAGCGCCTCGAAGCCGGGATTGAAGGAGCCGCTGAAAAGGACCCTCACGGCGCCGCCACCGATCGGGAGAGCGCAGCCCGCGCAACGCTCCAGGTCTCGCGCGCGACGCGCTGGTCGTACTCGTCGATGAGCGAGCCCTTGAAGATGCCCGCGGCGTAGATGACGACGAAGGGGATCCCCGAGGCGAGGATCTCGAGAAGCGCCCCCATCCGGCCCGACGGCGTGACGAAGGCACGCAGGAGGAGCGCTCCACCCGCGCCTCCGAGCGCCGCGACGCCGGCCGAGATCGCGGGGGCGAGCATGGGGCCCAGCGGATCGAGCCCCCACGGAGCGCTCACCTCCCGCATGAAGAAGACGAGGAAGCAGAGGCCTCCCGCGAGACCCGCAGCGCACGAGCCGATGGGGGCGCCGACGGGGCCGATGAGCGGGATCAGGGCGAAGGTGAGAGCGACGTTCGCGGCCGCCATGATGAGGCCCGCCTTCATCTCGAGCTGAGGCAGGCCGATGCCGCGAGAGACAAGCCTCGAGACTCCGAGCGCGAGGTAGAGGGAGCCGCCGAGGACGAGGAGCCGCGCCACGGGCGCGGCCGGCACCGCCACGGCGGTGCCGATCCATAGTCCCAGGATGGACGGAGCGGCGACGATCACGTAGCCCGTCACGGGCGCGACGACGAGGGCCACGTACTTGGCCGCCCTCTGGTGGAGGACCCGGAGCTGCTCTCTGTCCCCGGTTGCCGCGAGGATCGAGGTCGTGGGGAGGATCACGGGAAGGATCAGCGTCGGGAGGGCCGCGGCCAGGACGGAGAGCTTCATGCCGATGTCGTACTCCCCGACCGGAACGGCGCCGATCAGGAGGCCGAGCGCCACCTTGTCCACCTGCCCGTAGATCAGCTCGGCCAGCCGGGTCCCCTGCACGCGAAGGCCGTAGCCGAGCAGCTCCGGGGCGAGGCTGAAGTCCAGCTCGAAGGGCAGGAGGCGGATCCCCGGTACGAAGCGATAGGCCGCGGCGCACTGGACGACGATGGCCAGCGCGGCGGTCACGGCCCCGTTCACGACCAGGCCGGGGATGCCGAAGCCCAGGGTGACGGCCAGGACGGAGCCGATGCCGCCTGGGATCGCCATGGCGAAGGCGATCTTGTTGTTGAGATCGATCCTCTCCACGGCGGCGAGGGCGGCGCGATGGACCGAGAAGATCGTCCGGAGAAGGAAAATCGCCGTCACGCCCGCGAGCAGGAAGGAGATTTCCCCGCGCAGCTCGGGCCGCACCGCCAGCGCCTCCATGAGCGGGCCCATGGAGAGGATCACGACGGGGAAGAGGAGAACCCCGAAGCCTCCGTAGAAGAAGAGACCCAGCCGGAGAACGCCGTTGAAGGCGGCGTCGTCTCCCCTCGCGCGATGGGCGGCCAGGTACCGGACGAGGCCGTTCCCGACTCCCATGTCCAGGAGTCCCAGGTGGCTCACCAGCGCAGCCGCGAGCGCCCAGAGTCCGTAGCGCTCCATTCCCAGCCGGTGGACCACGACGGGCGTGACCAGCAGGGACACGAGGAGGATCCCGGCCTGGCTTCCCCCTCCCGTGAGGACGCCCCGGATCAGGAGGCGCGCGCGCGGGCCGACATTCTCAGGCCCCGGCATGAGCGATCTCCTTCGAGTCCTCGGAGCCGTCCCCCTCGATGAGGGGCGCCACCATGACGAGGCCGGCCACGAGCCAGAAGGGCTCCATGATCCGGACGATGATGAAGGTGTTCCCGCCGAAGGCGTGGACCAGGAGACCTGCGAGCGCCGCGAGGAAGCCGGTGCACAGTCCCCGCAGCATCGGATCCGAGAGGCGCAGTGAGGACTCGCGCGTCCTTCGATAGAGCTGGTAGATGAGGGCCAGGAAGACCACCAAGCCGATCAGGCCGGTCTCGGCGAGGATGCGGAAATACTGGGCGTCGATGAAGTGGTATCCGGTCACGCCGTGGCCCAGGAAGGGATGGCTGGCCGAGTCGGTGAGCGCCTCGGACCAGGAGCGGATCCTCGCCGAAGTGGACGAGTCCAGCGCGACATCCCCGACGACGACCGACTCCCTGTGCGTGCTGAAGGTGTAGCCCGCGCGATCCACGACCTCCTTGGGGATGAAGGCCACGAGAAGGATGCCTCCCACGGCGAGGACCGGGAGCAGGCGTCTCCACTGCCGTGACATGACCAGGAGCACGAGGGCGGAGGCGGTCGCCGCCATCCACGAGGACCGCGAGAGCGTGTAGAGGAGCGGCACCGCCAGCATCGCCACGGCGGCGGCGAGGAGCCATCGGGTCTTTCGCCTGGGAGCCTCGAGGGCCATGCCGCCCAGCACGCACATCATGAGGACGAGGTAGCCGCCCAGGGTGTTGGGCTCGCCCCGCTCGCCTTCGAAGGGAGCGGAGACGCGCTCGCCCGTCGGGATCTGGGCCATGGCGATGAGGGCAACGGCCAGGGCCGTCACTCCCGCAGTGATCAGCATGCGATCCAGGGATCGGCGGCTCCGGGCGTGATTCACGACGAGGAAGTAGATGACGAAGTACTCGAGGTATTTCCCGACGAAGAGCAGGCCCATGGCCGGACTGACCCGGCCCGCGGAAACGCCCACCAGGGTGCTGATGGTGATGACGAGAGCGTAGAGCCCGATGATCGCGTTGAGCGGGGTCTTGAGGACGAGGCCCAGCTCCTTGAATACGGAGATGCGGGCGAGCCATGCGACGCCCATCACCACGAGGAGGAGATCCTCGATCCTCACGACCGCAGACCTGGCGCCCTCCATCCCCGAGCCGCCGATGGAGCCGCCGACGGCGATCTCCGGCGACAGGAGCATCGAGAGGATCAGGATGTGGACCGCCAGCTCGGTCTTGAGGAAGGCGACGGCGAAGACGACCAGGCCCGCCACGACGATGAAGGGCACCACCAGGGGGGCCCGCCCCGCCATCCATCCGACGCAGAGCGCCGCGGCGCAGGACGCGAGAGTCGCGTACAGCGCGCGACCCTCAACGCGCGAGGCCGCGAGTCTCATGATCCGGCTGGCCTCCTAGGCTCCGGACAGAGGAGGAGCGTCCTCGCGGGTCGTGTCGCCGTGCCGGCCGTTCGATCCGAAGCCCGAGAAGAATCGGCGCACGGTGGAGAACCAGCTCGCCTCCCGCCGTGACGCCTGGTGCACGAGGACGCTCGCGTCCTCCTCGGCCCGCGCGGACTCGGTCCTGCCGTAGTAGGAATCGATGGCGTAGCCGGTCAGGTTGGCTCGCAGGCCGTTGAGGACGATGCCCCAGATCGGAGCGTGGACGTTTTCGAGGAGGATCTTCGCCCTGCGGAGCATATTCCGCGAGACGCGGCCGAGCTGGTAGACGATGATCACCCCGTCGACCTTCGTTCCCAGGATGGCGGCGTCGGTGACGGGCAGGACGGGCGGAGAGTCCAGCAGGATCACGTCGAACCTAGACCTCAGGGACTCGAGGAGCTCGCCGAACCGCTGGGAGATCAGGATCTCCGCGGGCTGCGGCGGCAGTGTGCCGCTCGTGAGGAGGTGAAGCCGGTCGAGCCCTTCCGTCGCCAGCCCTCCCAGGTCGCCTCCGCTCACGGCCAGGTCGGCTCCGGAGCGAACGGCTTCGCCGATGGAGACGGTGCCGAGCATCACGTCGGTGAGGCCGGGAGATCTCGACGCGCCGAAGAATCTGTTGATGTGGGGATTGCGGAGATCGCACTCCATCAGGAGGACGCGCTTCCCCATCTGGGCCATCGTCACGGCCAGGTTCACGACGGTCGTGGACTTCCCTTCCCCGGGAGACGACGAGGTGAACAGGAAGATCTGCCCGGAGTCTTCTCCGGGCGTTCCCTTGCCGTGGCGCATGGCCGTGAACTGGAGGTTCGTTCGCAGAGTTCGGTAGGCCTCTGACGCCGCGGACCTCCGGTCGTGCCGGGCGATGACCGAGGCGTACTCCTTCAGGTGCGGTGTCTCGGCCATCCACGGCTGCTGCCTCACCACGGCTTCGACGCAGTCCTCGAGGTTGAACTGGGGGACCATGCCGACCACGGGAACGTTCAGGTAGGACTCGACGTCCTCGATCGTGTCGATCGAGGTGTCGAGCGTCTCCTGGACGAAGGCGGCGAGCAGCCCGAGGAGGAGGCCGACGAGGAGCCCGGCCAGGCCCCTCACCGACCGGCCCGGAACGGCATGGCGCGCAGCCTCCGCGGCGTACTCCACGACGGAGACCTCCTGGATCTTCTCGGCCTCCTTGATGAGCGCCTCCTGGTAGCGCTGCTGCAGGAGGGTGTAGATGTCCTCGTTGACCTTGACGTCGCGAGCCAGCCGCGCCGCCTGGGCGTCATTTTCGGGGAGAGCGGCGAGCTTCGCCTCCAGACCGTCGCGGCGGGAGACCAGGAAGTCCAGGGTCTTTCGGTACCCCTCGAGGAGGCGCCGCGCGAGGCCCTGGACCTGGCTCTCGACGGCCGCGATCTCGGGAGAGGAGGACACTTGGAGAACCAGGAGGCGTTCCCGCTCCATCTGGAGCCTGACGAGCTCGCTGTTCAGCTCCTCGAGGGCGCGATCCTCGTCTCCGCCCCGGATCAGATCGACATAGGTCATCTCCGGCGACATCAGCCGGGCGTTCAGGTTGGCGACGAGGTTCTCCAGGGCACGGATCCTCTGGGAGTCCTCCTCGATGAGCTCGTTCAGCCTCGCCATCTCGTTCTCGGAGAGGCTGAGCGATGTCAGGTGCTCCTTCTTGAAGTCCGTGAGGACGGCCTCCGAGGTGCGGAGCCGATCCTGGTAGGAGGCGAGCTGCTCCTCGATGAAGCGCCTGCTCTCGATGATCTGCCGGTTGCGCTGATAGGTCTGCTCCTGGATGAAGACGTCCGCCACGGTATTGGCGAGCTGCACCGCGTAGTCCGGCCGGGGAGTCGTGACCGTGATCTTGATCAGGCCCGTCCCCGACACGGGCGCCGCCTTGTAGAGAGCCTTGAACGAGGCGACCTGGGAGGAGAGGGCCTCGTTCTGGGACAGATCCGCGGCGGTGAGCTCCTCCGGGAACATCTCGAGGGCCTGGCCCACCTTGAGGGCCATCGGAAGGCTCGCGATGATCTTGGACTGGGTCTGCAAGTCATCGCCCGCGGTCCAGGTCACGCTGTCGAGGAAGAGGCTGGCCACCGTGCTCTGATGAGTGATCTTCACCGTGGCATCCGCTTCCCACGCCGGCTTCGTCTCCGGCGTCAGGAGGAGAGTCGACAGCGTGCAGAGCACCGCCAGGCCCACGATGACCTTGTAGCGCTTTTGCAGGATTCTCAGGTAGTCCCTGAGGTTGAGCTCCATGGACTGCGCCATCGGCTTTTCCTTAGTTGTTGTTGTCCGCCAGTTCCTTGATGATGAAAACGTCGGTGATGAGCCTGAGCGCGGGCTCGATCGCAGAGAAAAGTTCTTTAAGGTCCGCCACGAACTTCCTGGGCACGTAGACGATGTCGCCGTTGCGCAGGACCATGTCCGAGGAGACGTCGCCCCGCTCCAGGAGATCCTCGACGTTGACGGCGATGAGCTCGGGAGCCGAGACGCCTCCGCGGACGACGATGACGTTCCTGAGCTTGGCTTGATCCGTGAATCCTTCGGCTCTTGCCACGGCTTCCAGGAGCGTCATGCTCTCGCGCAGCTCCAGGAGGCCGGGCTTGCGAACCTGCCCCAGGACGAAGACCTTCCGGTTCGAGAGGGCCAGCGACGGGACGAAGATCGTGTCGCCGACGTCGAGGATCGGGTTCTCACGTTGATCCGACGCGAAGATGGCCTTGTAGAGGTTCAGATAGGTCGAGCGCCCGTTCGGCCTGATGTGCTGCACACGGTTGAGGTCGGCCTGCTCGGTCGGCCCTCCGTGGCGCGAGAGGAAATCGACGACCCGCGTCTTCCCCTCCAGCGCGTACTGACCCGGACCGCTGTCCGCTCGCGTCGTGGAGCGGATCTCGCCCAGCATCGCGACCTTGTGGGCCTGGTAGCCGGTGACCACCACTTCCACTTCGGGCTCGCGCCAGACCTCGGAAGCTTTCTCGATGACGGAGTTCTTGAGCTGGGTCGGCGAGACTCCGGCGGCGCGCAGGCTCCCGATGCCTCGGGCGGGCACGAAGATCTGGCCGTCGGACTGAACGGAGGCCGCGATCTCGCTCGTCTCGCTCCCGTTGAAAATCCTGATCGTGACGGCGTCTCCCACGCCCAGGCGGTACTCGTCGAAGCCGAGCGCGTGGGTGAAGGCGGAGTTGCCGCGCGCGTGAGTCTCCTCGGCCCCGTCGGCGAGGGGCGCGCTTTCCGCCCTGGACGGCTCGCTCGGGGGGCCCTGGGAGAAGACGAATCCACGAATCCCCCCGGTGTAGCCCGCCGCCAGGAGGATCTCGGGCCCGTCGCGCCGGAGCTGTCCGGTCCCCAGCCGGTACCAGACCTCGTCATCGGGCAGCCCCTGATCGATCCGCGTGAAGCGGCAGCCGTCATCGTGAGTCCAGACGCTGATGCCCTGACCGCTCGTCGAGGGGAGGTAGATCTCCGGCCGTCCATTCCCGTCCGAGTCCCGGAGGAGCGGCTTCCAGAAGGAGCCCTCCTCGACGACGGCGCACGGGACGGCTTCTTCGGCGAGATCCATGAACGCGACGGCTCCGCCTCGATAGGTCGTCGCGAGGAGCTCCGGCTGGCCGTCGCCGTCGATGTCGTCCGAGGCGAGCCCCCGGTAGTATCCGGGCACGCCCAGGACGGGCCCGGCGGTGAGGCCGCCTCGCCCATCGCCGTGGAAGATGCGGATCCCTTCATGGAGGCCCCAGCCGGCAGCCGCGAGATCGAGGTGGCCGTCGCCGTTCAAATCGCGCAATAGAACATCGCGGTAGCTCCCACCCGACACCGGAGCGAAACCCTGGACGAATCCCGCATGCCCGTCGCCGAAGAAGAGCTCCACGCCCCCCTGGGAGCCTTCGTCCCCGAGGGCCGCGGCGAGGTCCAGCGAGCCGTCTCCGTTGAGGTCGCCCGAGGCGAGCGCCTCGTAGCCGGATCCGGTGGCGATCGGCACGGGATGTCCCCAGGGCCCCTCCCGTGGCGCGTGCATCACGAGGATTCCGTCGATGCCTCCCCGGCTCAGCGCGACGATGTCGTCCCGTCCGTCCCCGTCGAGATCGACGAGGATCAGATCGCGCGCCTCCGACGAGGCCAGCGGCACGAAGACGCTCTGCCAGGTGGAGTCGGGCCGCCCCAGCCAGATCGCGATGCCGCCCGGCTCGAACGATCCGGCGACCACGTCCGCGAGGCCGTCGCCGTTGACGTCACCCAGGGAGGCCGCGAAGTAGTGCCCGTCGGAGGGGATGCCGGGGACCTCCTGCCATCTGGAGGCGCCCGCCTCCTTCGACGCCGGCTGCGGCTCGGGCATCTCGGGCTGATCGAGGATCCGAGTCGGCAGCGAGCGGCACGCTCCGGAGGCGATCAGGCAGAATGCGAGCATGAGGGCGATGGAGTCCCGTCTCATGCGGGGAGATCCTCACCGTCTGTCGGAGGGAGCTCCCTGAGAGGGCCCGTGATATAGAGGAAGGGAGAGTCCCCCAGGTCGACGCTGGTCGCCGGCTTCATCAGGCGCCCGCCCGGATCCCGCAGGATCTCGACCTTGGGTCGGTGGAAGTTGTCGGGATTGATCGTGGTGACACGGGCGATGCTCCGGTTGTTGAGGAGCACGAAACTTCCCACGGGGAACAACGAG
The DNA here is from genome assembly GCA_964568735.1 of uncultured Acidobacteriota bacterium. Lineage (GTDB taxonomy): Bacteria > Acidobacteriota > Polarisedimenticolia > JACPZX01 > JACPZX01 > CAZMRF01. The sequence goes on along the minus strand of CAZMRF010000040.1, from coordinate 28,660 downwards.
ATGTGGCGGGCCAGCGCACGGATGTGACGCTCGTCGAACTCGCCGGGTATGTCGCGGATCAGGTGCTGGATCGCGTCGTAGGTGGTGAATGTCTCCTTTCCGGGACGCGGGCGGGTGAGCGACTCCAGCATGTCGGCCAGGCCCAGAATCTGAGCGAGCGGATGGATCGCGTCGCCCCTGAGCCCGTCGGGCTCTCCGCGGCCGGAGACTCTCTCGTGGACCTGGCAGACGACCGTCGCGAGCCAGTCGAGGCTGGGAAGGCTCTTCTGGATCATCTCCGCGCCCTCCTTCGAATGGCCGTGATGGTCTCCCTGCTCCTTCCGCGAGTCCGAATACGTGTCCCGCACGCCGTCGTAGACCCGGAGCAGGCCCACGTCGTGGACGAGCGCAGCCAGGGCGAGCCGCTCCAGCTCCGGCCGATCCAGAGAGAGACCCGTAGCGATGCGCACGGCGAGGATGGCCACGTTGAGCTGGTGGACGACGAGATCCTCTCCCGCCCTCGAGGTCAGGGCGATGTTCGCCAGCTCCTGGTCGCGCTCGATGGACTGGACGATCCTGCGGGCGACCCGCTTGAGCGGTCCTGGCTCGAGGAGAGTTCCCGAGCCCAGCACTTCCATCGCCTGCTTGACCACGCCGTAGCAGTCCTCGTAGAGCTGGTGTCCCACGCTGCCGGGCTTCGCTTCGGCGACCCCAGCGCCGCCCGCCCGCCCGCCCCCGCTCTCCTCGCGATGGCCGGCTTCCGCGGCGACTCTCGGGGAGACGTCGGGGACCTGCCTGAGGCTCGCACGGGAGATCTTGAAGGGAGCGACCTCGGGGCCCGGTACGCTCCTGAGGGCCTTCGGCTCGGCCCGGCCTCGCAGGACCTCGCGCCACGCCGCTCCGAGCAGGCTCTTGCCTGCGTTGAAGCGCTTGAGGCTCTCCCTGAGCTGCCCGTGATCCTCGACGAGACGGATCTGCTCCTGAACCTCCCCGGCGAAGGGCAGGCACTCGAAGACAATCGTCCACCCCTCGTAGCCCGATCCCTGGCAGGAAGCGCAGCCCCGCCCGCGCATCCGCGCCTTCGGACCGCTGCGCAGCAGCTCCTGCCGGGAGGAGGCGTCCCATCCCGCGACGGGGACGTCCTCCTCGGCGATGGAGCAGAGCGGGCCACAAGAAGAGCAGGGAGTCGGGAGCCTGTGCTGCGCCACGACGGCCACGACATCGCGGGAGAGCCGGTGGCGGCTTACTCCGAGGCTCACGAGGCGGGCCACCGCTCCGGCGGCATCCTGCGCCCGGATCGTCGCGAGGCCGATCCGCCGGCCGGCCGAGAGGGCGAGGGAGACCGTCGCGTGCAGCGCGCACTCGATCTCCGGAAGGACGACGCCATCGGCGTCCATGGCCTCGACGCCATCCAGTATCGACCAGAGCTCGGATTGAGAATCGACTCCAAGAATCGGAAGGGGCTCCACCTCGGTGCGCTCGGGAACGCCGTAGGAGAGGCGCAGGACGCTGGCACCGGCCTGGACGAGCGATCCGGCAAGCGCCATCTGCGTGCGCTCGCGGCCGCTCATCGGCGGGCCGGCGATCAGGATGAGCCCGCGCTCACCGGAGAGCAGCGCCTCGAGAAGCTTCGTCGTGTCTTCAGGGGCACCGAGCCCGTCGAGCGTGTCGGCGGCGGCCTGGTCGGGAGGCGGGACGGGTGTCACGACGAGCCGGTGGCCGCCTGCGCTGCGGCAGGAGGCCAGCCTGTAGTAGAGGGCCGTGGATCCTCCCGTCAGCTCCACGCAGCCCCATCCGCCGCGCGAGCCCTGCTCCAGAACGGTCGCCAGCCTGTAGCCGACGGCGGGGTCGAGCCTCGTGAGATCCTTGAGCCGGCCGGAGATCCGCGCGCGAATCCGGACCCCGTCGGCGGCCAGGTCGATGTGAAAATGGCTCGCGGAGGAGTCGAAGGCCGCCTTGAGGATCTCGATGACCCGCGCCTGATCGGGATCGGCCATCGCCCGGGGAGCCCCGGATCGGGGTGCGGGCGCCGTCATGGGGCTGCTCATTCAGCGGCTCGTTTTCACCGGCTGGTCCATGAGGTTCAGCGTGCAGGACGCCTCGCAGGGCGCGGGACAGACGCGCCCGGTGAATTCGGGGAAGTTGTTGGTGGAATGGAGATTGGCGAGCGCGCGCC
>CAZMRF010000040.1:0-26495 GCA_964568735.1 uncultured Acidobacteriota bacterium | reverse complement strand
GGCTGGTCCATGAGGTTCAGCTTCGTCGCGAGGTGCCGCTCGAGGGTCCCGAGATCGAAGGGCTTGAGCAGGAAGTCGAAGGCGCCCTCCCGGAGCGTCCGGCGGGCCAGCGCCTCGTCGGCGCCCCCGCTGATCACCATCACAGGGAGGTCGGGGTAGAGGTCCTTGGCCTTTGCGAGGACATCCACCCCCTTCGTGCCGGGCATGAAGAGGTCGAGGAGGAGCATGTCGGGCCTGTTCGCCGCCAGCCATCCCAGCGCCGCGTCGCCATCCGGAAGCGCCTCGACCTGGTACCCTATGGACGTCAGAAAACTGACGAGGAGGTCGCGCACGGCTAGGTCGTCGTCAACCAGCAGGATTCGCTTCATGGTGCCTCTCCCTGGGCCTTGCGCCGGTGCCCGGGCGCCCCCGGGCGCACGCCCGGAGCCCGCCTGCACCGACAATGGATAATTCCGATAGAAGCTATGCTCGGACCCAGATACTGGCAAGACTTACGCATTATGGGACATGTGGGTATTTCTATGTCTGTCACTGTCCAATTGCAACATTAAATATAGGAGAGCGATCGGTGGGCCCTGCCGCGCGTGAAGGGACGGGAATCGGGAGGGGCCGGATGCGGCTCATCATCCTGGCCGCCGCCCTTCCGCTGGCGGCTCTCCATCTCCCCTTCTTCATGCACGTGGCAGGAGATGCCCAGATCCACCTCGTGACGGCCGAGCGCTTCCTCGAGGGCAAACCCTTCAGCTTCGACGATCAGCTCGGGACGGTCGTGGCGACGACGAGCCCCTTCTGGACGCTGCTGCTCATCGGGCTCCGCGCGGGCTTCGGAGCCTTCTCCCCCCTCGCTCTCAAGCTCGTGGCTCTTTCCATCCACGCCGCTACCGCATGGGGCCTGTACAGGCTCGCTCGAGACCACATGAGGATGGAGATCTCGGTCCGGACGGCTCTCCTGCTCGCCTGGCTCACGAGCGTTCCGATCATCGCCAATGCACTCGGAGGGCTGGAGAACATCCTCTGCGCGCTCCAGCTGCTCCTGATCGTGCTCGTGGCCTGCCGTTCCCATTCGAGAGGGTGGGGGATCGGCACGGACGTACAGCTCGGCCTGCTCCTCGGCTGGTCCTGGCTCACGCGCCCCGACGGCGGCGCCCTGGCGCTCATCGCCGTGCTGGGGGCTCAGGCATCCAGGCTTGCGGGCTCGCGCCGCGAACGCCTTCTCGATGTCGCGCGATCGATCGCGATGAACGTGGCGCTGGCCCTCATCATCCTCGCGCCCTGGTACGCCTGGCAGATCGCCGAGACGGGCAGCCTGCTGGCTGATTCATCCCTTTCACGCTTCTATGCGGGACGCCGGCTCTCATGGGAGCTGATCCCGGGATGGCTCTACCTCAACCCGATTCCCGGCCTCACTCTCCTGATCGGCTTCCTTCCGCTGACGATCGGCTGCGCCGTCGCGGCGTGGGACCGGCTTCTGCAGCTCCAGCCAACGGGCCACGAGGCCGATGACGCGCGAGCCGATTCTCGGCTCACCTGCATCGCCTTCTCGCTTCTGGTGGCCGGCACGGCCTTCTACTCGTTCGTGGTGGGTGGCGAGCACTTCGGGCGCTACTTCCTCCCCGTGTTCCCGTTCCTCTTCCTTCTCGGATTCAAGGGGCTCGAGATCATCGCCGGCCGGATGCGCCCGGGGTTGGTCTCTGGACGGCTCCTCATCGTCGGCCTGGCGCTGTGTTACCTGCTCTCCGTGAGCTGGGCGGATTTCTACCGCAGGGTCATCTTGAAGCAGCATTTCGCCTTCAACCTCCGGGAGACGATCGAGGCGCCGGGCCGGCGGCGGCACTTCACCGACAGCCTCCTGGCGGGCCTCGGCCTCGGCCCCGGCGACAGCGCCCGGCTCGCCGCCACGGAGGTGCAGATCCGGTACTTCGCCGACTCGCGGATCACGGTGCTCAGCCTCGACGGGCGCACCTCGGCCGCGATCCTCGATCACATGGATCCACGGACCGGGCTCCCCGATTTCGCCGGCTACTTCGAGGAGGCCCGGCCGGACTTCGTGGACGTGGGCCAGTGGAGGAGCGACGGCGGATGGGGGTCATGGCTCACGCCGAGGCGCCACCACGAGAACCTCGTCGGCACCTGGAAGGAGCGCATCGCCGCCATGAAGCCGGGAGATTCGTTCGACTGGAAGGACCGGAAGGTGACCTACATCCGGGACGACGTCGTCAGGATCGACTGGTAGAGCTTCCTAGGAGAGGCCGAGGCTCGGAGCTGCTGCGGCGTGAGCTTCATGCGTTCGTCTCAGTCTCCCCTGAAGTAGCGCCGCTTCGGGTCCTGCGGTCCGGCGCCGATCTCGCGCACCAGCCCCCGACCGGAGAGCCGGGCGAGGCGCGTGCGGGTCGCGCGCGGCGTCAGCCCGATCCGCTTCGCGATCTCGTTCGTGAGCAGTCCCTTGCCGCGGGCGAGGGATGCGAGGATGGCCTGGTCGATATCGTCGAGCGTCAAGCGGCCGATGCGCTCCGTGGCGATCGTGACCCGGAAGCGCGTGGCGATCTCCTCGAACACCGGCTCCGCCAGGCCGGAATCGCGACAGGCGGCGCTCATGCGCTGGATGCCGCTGCCCCACTGCTCGATCAGGCCGAGCGCATGGAAGACACGGCCGATCACTCGATTTCGCAGCTTCGAGACGCCATGCGGAAGGTCTTCGACCGTGAGGCCGAAGGGCAGGAGTCCCGGGCTCTCGACTTCGAGGCGGTCATCGAAGATCGATACGCGCAGGGGGGCGCCACGCTGGGAATAGTCGGTGTGCACGACGGCGTTGATCACCGCCTCGCGCACGGCCACGGGGGGCAGGCTCCAGCGATCCTTCCGGCGCACATGTCCGATCTCGGCCCCGTGAAGCGAGTGCTTCTGCACGAAGGCAATCACTTCCTCGACCGCGTGCATAGGGAGTGAGTGGACCTCGGCGCGGTCGAGGACGCGGGTCTTGTCGCTGCCCTTGAAGCGGCCGGCCTGGATCCAGGCGTCGGGGAAGTGTCGCTCGCGGTTCTGTCCGAAGAGGAGCATCCCCCCTACGGTGGGTACCTGGCGGCCTTGGTGATCCGTCACGAGCCGCAGCGTCTCTAGATCGCGCCGAGCGAGCTTACGGACCGGGGCGAACGACTCGGAAGCCGCTCGGAAGTCCACGCCTTCCGAGTCGAGCCCCGGCATTGGTTGCTCGTCGAACGTCTCCCCGCGCGCGAAGCGGTGCAGCTCGGCGATGAGTTGGGGATCAGCCCGACGGTTGGTGGAACCCACCCGGACGTAAACCCCGTCGGCCGGTCCTTCCCGCTTGAGGTAGTGCGGGCGGCTCTGACTCGGGTAGACCTGGACCGCCAGCACCTGCGTACGGCGCCAGGGGAGGATCTCGATCTCCGGCACGAGCCGAGGCTCGATGAGGTCGCTGATCCAATTCGCCAGGCGCTCCTCGAGATCCAGTGGCTCGCGGACACCTCGGACGTGCCGGCTACTGTCTTCCACGCCGACGAGCAAGATGCCGCCTGCGGTGTTGGCGAAGGCGACGATCGTCTTGATCGCACCCTCGGGCGAGGACAGCTCGCGCTTGAACTCGAGCGTCTTGCCTTCCGCACGCTTGAGAATCTCGACGAGGTCCATAGGCTCGGAAGTTTACTCGGAAGTGCGTGGCGACGTCAAGCTTCCGACCTCGGCGCCGCCGGCGCCCGTGCGCAGATGGAGGCGGGGGCGTCCGCCCTGGCAGGGTGAAGTCCACATCCCCGCGCCTGGGGGCGTCAGCGCTCCGATCCGCTTCCCACGTAGCGGTTGTGAAACTCGATCCACCGGGGGAGCGCCTCTTCGAGCACCGCCTTCGGTGGCAGGAAGGCGATTCTCAGGTGGCTCGTACCGGCCTTCTGCCCGAAGCCCTCGCCGTTCACCGTGCAGAAACCCGTTTCCTCCAGGAGGCGCATGCAGTAGTCGAAATCCGTCGTCTCCGGCGGGAGCTTCTCGAGCCTCGGGAAGAGATACATCGCCCCCGTCCGGCCGAAGCACCGGACCCCTTGCATGCGCTCGAAGGCCGCCCGCATCATCATCGCCTTGTCGTAGAGGTCCCCCAGGATCCGCTGCTTCTGACTCTCGAAGCGCTCGAAGGGGGCGCTTCCCGGCCGCGGCGGGGATACCATGAGGTAGGTCAGCACCTGCCCGGCCGTGTTCGAGCAGAGGCTGACCGAGGCCTGCTTGAAGAGAACGTCGATGAAGCCGGCATCCGTTCCCTCGACCTCCGGAGGGTTCCTCACTTCCAGGTATCCGCCCCGATGGCCGCACTCTCCATAGAATCCTTTCGAGGTGCTGTGCAGGCTGAAGAGAGGGACCGGGCGCCGGCCGAGCGTCCTCGCGAAGGAGACGAACCGCTCGCCGTAGAGGTTCTCCTGGTAGACCTCGTCGGCGATCAGCGCCAGGCCATGCCTCTCCGCGAATCCGATGACGCCCTCGACGCTCTGCCGATCCAGCACCGCGCCGGTCGGGTTGGCGGGGTTGATCACCACGATGGCCTTGACGCGGATGCCTTCGCGCCGCGCCCTGTCCAGCGACTCCTCGAGCATCGTCGCGGTCAGGCTCCAGCCGGAGTCCTCGTCGGGGTAGTAGTTGACCTGGGTGCCCCCGTACTTCCTGATCGTCGCCGAGTAGAGCGGATACTGGGGAATCGGGATCATGATCCCGTCGTTCCGGTCCGCAATCAGCATCTCGAGGACGAAACGTGCCCCCTCGCTGGCCCCGTTCGTGAGGAAGATGTGATCGGGATTCGACGCCACTTCCACGGGCGACTCCGCGCCATCTCTCCGGTCGATGTAGCGCGCGATGGCCTCCCTGATGAACTGCGGCCCCTTGCTCTCCGTGTAGGCGCCCATCCCCGTCTCGAGGCGGGTCAGGATGGATTCGCTCAGCTCGAGGACGTAGTCGGAGACGAGATCCCCGGGCGGAGGCGCCTGGGAGGCTCCGACGAGGCGATTCAGCCGGCGCTCGCGCTCGATCCGCGAGGGCTCCTCCACGAGGCTCAGCACCTGCCTGTAGAAGGCGATCGGCTCCTGCCCGAGGGCCTGCGGGTTGCCGAGGTGGCAGGGAATGATCGGCCGCCCCTCCTTTCTCAGCGCCGCGGCCCGCAGGGCGATGGGCCCCCTCACGGCATACTCCATCTCGAGAATATTCCGATTGAGCGTGAATCTCTGCGCCACGCGGACTTCTCCGAAGGCTCGAGGCCTGTGACTCCGAACAGGGCGCCGCTCGGAGGCTCGAGAGCGTCAGGTGCGGTGACTCGAGGGATTGGGGGCGCCGTCTGAATGCATTTTCCCCCAGGCGAGAGCGATATGCAACGCGTCCGCGAGGCTCCTCTCCGGTCGATCACTTCCTTTCACCTCCACGTCGGCGCGCGGCTCGCGATGCGCGCCTTCGTGCCGTTCTCGGCGCTCATCGTCGTACGCGTGGGTACGGACGCCGAGCCGGAGGCCGCCATCTCCGGCCTCGCGCTCGGCATAGCCGGCCGGGGCTTCGACGCGGGAGTCGCCGCGGGGCTCTTCCTCAGCGCCCTCGCCATCGCATCGTGGGCTTCGCCGCGCCTCACGCACGGCCTCACGGGATGGCTCCGGCACCTGCCGGCCGCCGCCGCCACGCATCGTCGCGGCGCCGTGCTGGGCCTGGCGGCCGCGCAGATCCCCATCCTGCTGGCCGTCCTGCTTCTCGCGGCCGGTCTGGCCTGGGCCGGCGGCCCGGGGGAGATCTCCCCCGTGAAGCTCCTCGGCCTGCCTCTCCTCGCTCTCGGAGCGGCCACGGCCGCGCTGCCCGTGCAACGGCCGCTCGTCACCCGAGCCGCGGGCACCGGGGCAGCGCTCCTCGGTGTGCTCGGGGATGCGTGGGGCCTCGCGATGGGCGCTGTGCTCCTCCTGGGCGCCGATCGATTCGGGGGCGCGCTCGAGGCGAGGCATCGAGTCGCCTTCCGCATCCGCGCCCCGGGGGCGGAGCGCCTACCCGCTCTCATCTCTCTGAGGGCTCTGGGGTGGCGGAGCGTCGCGGCCTTCCCCGTGGCGCTCCTGCCGCTGGCTGCCGCTGCCTTCTTCCTCGCCAACAACCGCCTGCGCCCCGTGGACGCGGCCATGGCAGCGCGGCTCGGCGGGGGCATCGCGGCCGCAGCTTGCCTCGCCGGCCTCGCGCAGACGCTCGCCGTGAGGAGGCCCGCGTGGCCGTGGATCCGGTCCCTCCCCTGGACGGCGCGCCGCCGCGTCGTCACGGACGCTCTCCTGCTCGGCTCCCTCGCCGCGCCCTTCGTCGCCGCCGCGGCCCTGTTGAGGTGGGAGGCGGCGCTCATCATCCTCGCCGTCATGCCTCTGCTCGCCCTGCGCGCCGCGGCGGCGATTCGAACGAGCCCGGCGGCGCGGACGGGTGTCGCGGGCCGCGTTCTCCTCGAAGGCTCGCTCGCCTCCGCTCTCGTTGCCCTCGTTCCCTGGCTCGCCCTCGCGGCGCTCGCCCTCGTGCCCATGGCCCTGCGGGACGCCGAAGAGTGCGAGCGCAGGCAGAAGGCGTCGCGCTGGTCCGCGGCCCACCATCTCGCGGCGGGAGACCCGCTCTCCTGGAGCGCGCGTTGATCCGCCTCCACCAGGTCGGCTTCGGCTACGACGGTGGGAGTCCCGTCCTCGACGGCTGCGATCTCGAGATCCCTCCCGGCCTCACGCTGGTGGCCGGGCCGAACGGCGCCGGGAAGACGACGCTCCTGAAGCTTCTCGCGGGCGTCGAGCGTCCCGACGCGGGGACGGTGGAGATCGAGGGGCGGGATCTCTGGGTCGAAGAGGAGTCTGCGCGCAGGGCGCTCGCCTACGTCCCCGAGCAGCCCGATCTCAGCCCCTATGCCACGATCGAGGAAATCCTCCGCCTCGTCTCACGCCTGCGCGGGGAGCCGGAGGCGGCGGGCGGCGCGGCGCTCGCGCGCTGCGGCCTCGGAGATCTCGGCCGGCGATCGGTGCGCGAGCTGTCGATGGGCCAGCGGCGCCGCGCGATCCTAGCGGCCGCCATGGTCGGGCGGCCCCGGTACCTCCTGCTCGACGAGCCCCTCGAGGCGATGGACCGTGCCATGCGCGGTGAGGTGCTCTCCTGGATCGAGGATCACCGCAACACAGGTTCCACCGTCGTCGTCGTCACTCACGAGATCGAGCCCTTCGCCGCCTCGGCTGCGAGGGCGATCTCGATCAGCGGCGGCCGCGCCCGCCTCCACGATCCTCTCCCGACCGACCCGGCCTCCCGGGCCGCCCTCCTCGATGGGCTCGCGCGTGGGGCCGGTCCGCTGGCAGCACGCCGGGTCCGGGACGAATCCTGACAGAGCGAGGCCTCCACGAGATCGCTCGAGGACTGTGCGTCGCCGGCACCTCCGAGGGGCGCTACGGGGAGGTGTGGGGCGGCACCTGCTTCGACGACCTCGCTCTGGAGATTCTCCCCGCTTCTGATCAGGGGCCGTAGTGGCCCGAAGGCCCTTCGGTGCCGCTGGTTCCGGTCGCGACCACGAGGTAGAACCGTCTCCCCAGGGCGGGTGGGAGCGTGATGCTCGTTGCCCCCGTCGTACCGACCAGGGCGAAGGGAGGGTCGAGCGGGAACTGCCCCGGCGGTGAGGAGGGGGTGTCCACCGGCGAGGCGTAGATGTGGTAAGCGCTCGATCCGTTCGCGAGGCATGGATCCTGCGGAGCGGACCAGGAGAGCCTGACGGACTGACCGGTTACGACCTCCACCGTCACGTCCTCCACCTCCGAGAGCACGCTGCAGTCGAAGGTCGCTTCGTAGAGCGTCGTCACCGGGGGCGTGACGATCTCGTGCTGCTGCGCCCCGGAGTCCGACCATTCCGCGAAGGTGTACGTGCGTCCGTCCCCGGGGCTCTGCGGTGAGGGAGTCCCGATCGTCCGTATCATTCCCACGACCCCGATGACGTCGAGAGGCGCCGTGATCGGCTGGCCCCCGAGCGTGAGGGCGAGGACCCCCGAGGGCGCTGTCCTGAGCTGGAGGGTCGCGAGGTTGGGGAAGATCTCGACCCGGCGGGTGCCCGAGAGGATACCCGCCGAGCCCAGCGGAGCCCCGGAGTCGGTCGCCGTCAGGAGGATCTCGTACCAGACGTCCGGAGCAACTTCGCCGCGGTTCTCCGTGAAGAAGTCCCCCGATGCGGTGCCCTCGAGGGGACCGAGGTACGGGTGGATGTGCGCGTTGTGGTGGAAGAGGACCGTCCATGAGAGCTTCGCCGGGCCGAGCGCGCCATCTTCGGGATCGGAGGCCTGACCGGAGAAGGCGATCGTTTCCCCTGCATCGAACATGGAGCCCTGGAGCGGCGCCGTGATCGTCGGCACTGGGGCGCTGTTCCCCGAGACGATCGCAAGCGACTTCTGATCTGTCGCCTGTCCGTCGCTGACGGTGAGAGTCGCGGTCCGGACGCCGGGGGTCGCGTAGTTATGGAAGGGCGCCGGAGCCGTGCTCGTGCCCCCATCGCCGAAGGCCCACTCGTAGGAGAGCGGCTGGGGCCCCCCGTCCGGATCGCCAGATCCGGTGGCGTCGAACTGCACGCCGAGAGGGGAAGGTCCGTTCGAAGGTGTCGCGGAGATCACCGCGGTCGGCGGCCGGTTCGTCCCGCCGACGAAGGCCACGCGGTAGATGCGATCGTAGTTGATCCCCGCGTAGTAGATGGCCCCGTCGGGCCCCACCCGGATGTGGACAGGCAGGGGATCGATCCCGGTGACGAAGGGCTCGTTGAAGACGGGTGCGTACGAGGAATCGAGCCGCAGCCTGAAGATGCTCCGGAGGGAAAAGTCGGCGTAGAAGAAGTCCCCGATGTACTCGGCCGGGAAGTTCCCGGCCACCATGCGCTCTCCGGTCATGATCGCCCCACCCAGCCCGTTGTGGTTGTAGGAGAAGATGGGATACGTGACTCCCGGAACTCCCGGTGGGCTCGGCCCTTCCGTCTGGGGATAGCCGTAGTTCGCGCCCGCGATGCCCAGGTCCAGCTCCTCCCAGGTCCCTTCACCAACGTCGCCAATGAGGAGGTTTCCGGTCCCGGGCTCGAAGCTGAAACGCCACGGATTCCTGAAGCCATAGGCCCAGACCTCGGGGCGCGAGTTCGGGTCGCTCGCGAAGGGGTTGTCGCCAGGAACGGTCCCATCCTTCGCGATGCGGAGGATCTTGCCCAGCAGTGAGCCCGTGTCCTGCTCGGCCCCTACGACGAGGTTGTTTCCCATGGATACATAGAGGTAGCCGTCGGGACCGAAGCGGAGGTCTCCCGCGTTGTGCCCGACGGAGACCAGGTCGGGCCCTTCGAGCAGGATGATCGGATTCACGAGCGCCGTCCCGTTGAAGGTGAGCCGCGTGACCCGGTTGCGGGCGGGGGGGCCTGCGTCCGTCGAGTAGACGTAGATGTAAGGGTCGACCGGAAAGCCGGGATCCACGACGAGCCCGAGAAGCCCCCTCTCGCCCGACAGGTCCAGGTTCGTGAGCCGGCCTACCTCTATGGAATAGCTGCCCCCGGGCGCCCTCTTGTAGATTCTCCCGTCACGCCCCGCGATCCACATCTCACCGGCGGGATCCCAGTCGAAGGAGGTCGGGTAGAGCTGGATGGCCCACTCGCTCTGCTGGAAGCCCGGCTCGAGGACCAGGGTGGCCTGGAGCGGGGAGACGGCCCCGGCGGAGAGGACCAGGAAGACGAGCCCGGGAAGCGCCAGGCGCCGGACGCAGCACGACATGTTTGAATGTACCCCGACTCCCCTCCTTTGGCCACAGGCGCCGGAGACGAAACCCAGCCACAGGGCACGGTCCTCGATCCACCCGCCGCTCGATGCCAGCCGGCCTTGAGCTCCCCATGCGAGGCATCCGTGGAATCAGCTTGCAGGGGCCGGACCCGCCTGCTAACGTCCCTTCACCCCCGCGCTGATTGAGCCTTCCACGCTCATGGGATCCGGTTCGGCCGCAGCGGATCCCGAAGGCCCGATACGAAAGAGGCGCCCCGCGAAACATCCAGTCCCCGCATATCAAGGGGAGGTAACTGACCGATGAAGAGACAATTTGGTGTCGCCATCATGGCGTCGATCGTGGCGCTGGCCTTTGCCGTTCTCGCGACTCCCGCGACGGCCGCATCCCAGAAGAACCAGATCAAGGTGCACTTCCTCAACATGGGGGTGCAGCCGAACGCGCAAGGCAAGCTGATGATGATCGAGAACAAGGCCCAGACCTCCTTCAAGATCCAGGTGAAGCAGATGGCGCCCGGCACCTACGACGTCGTCCTGAACGGCGCCGTCGTGGACACGCTCAGCGTCGGCCCGACCGGAAAGGCGCAGGTCACTCACAGGGCAAGGAACAAGGGGAAGAAGGCCGGAGCCTCGCTTCCCTATGATCCCGCCGGCGGCCAGGTCGAGATCCAGGCCGCGGGCACCGCGCACCTGGAGGCGGACATTCCTTCGACGCCCGAGGAGGCCTGCGAGAAGATCGAGATCGAGGTGGCCCTGGACAACCTGGGCGTCGTCCCCGGCGAGGCCGAGGCGGAGTTCGAGGAGCACTTCGGCCTGATGGAGTTCGAGGTAGAGATCGAGGACGCGCCGCCCGGCGCCTACGAGCTGCTCGTCGACGGCGTGAAGGTCGCGGACATCGAAGTCGGCATTGACGGGCGGGGCGAGGCCGAGTTCGCCTCCCAGCCTTCGGGGCACGATGACGACGGCGACCACCCGGACGATGGCGACGATGATGGTGACGAGGGCGATGATGACGGCGACGGTGACCACCATGGTGAGAGCATCGGACATGATGGCGATGGAGAGGACGGGGACGACGACGGCGACGCCCTGGACCTCCTTCTCACCTTCGACCCGAGGGGGAAGGAAATCACCATCGTGCAGGACGCGACGGTGCTCTTCTCGGTCCTGTTCCCGTTGACGCCGGTCCTCTGATCCTCACGCTCGCCTCGCGGCGGGCAAAGCACTCTGTTGGGGCCGGCTTCCCGTCCTCCGGGGAGCCGGCCTCCAACGCCATCACGTCCGGCGCCTCACACGGCCGCCTCTCTCTCCACCGGCCCGACGCTCGGCGGGAGCCAGAAGCTCACCACGGTCCCTCCCCCCTCCCGGTTCTGGATGCGCAGGGATCCTCCGTGCGCCTCGACGATCTCACGGCAGAGCGGCAGGCCGACGCCGCTCCCCGAGGGCTTGGTCGAGTAGAAGGGCAGGAGGGCGCGCTTCATCACCTCCTCGGTCATCCCGTGCCCCCGGTCGAGCACTTGCACCCTCGCGCCGCCGTCGGGGAGCCGATCGACCCGGACCGAAACGCGGGCGCCGTCCTCGCTGGCTTCCCTCGCGTTCTTGAGCAGGTTGATGAGGGCCTGCTGCATCTGTACGGGATCGAAATGCCCCGGAATCTCGGGCGGCTCGGCAAGGAGATCGAACTCGATCAGGCGCGAGAGCCCCTCGAGCCACGGCTTCCATTCGACCCGCTCGGGCTTCGGCCTGGGGAGGCGGGCGAATCGCGCGTATCCCTCGAGGAATCCGCTGAGGTGCTCGATGCGCTCACGGATAGTCCTGTAAATCGGCGCCAGCCTGTGGACCTGGGAGGGGTCGTTCGCGATCAGGAGGCCGGAGTGCGTCATCGAGGAGATCGGCGCCAGGGAATTGTTGATCTCGTGCGAGATGACCCGGATGACCTTCTTCCACACCTCGGCCTCCTGCCGCGCCAGCTCGCTCGTCATTCGCCGTAGCAGGATGAGCCGGTGGCGCTGCCGGTTGAGGAAGAAGCCCCGCTCGGCAAGGTGGTAGACCTCGAGCCTCTCGTCTCCCTCCACGGAGAAGATGCCGTCACGGGTGGTCCCGATGAGCTGCCGCAGCTCCTCGGGGCAATGCTCGAGAAGCTCCGAGAGTCGCCTGCCCCCCAGCCTCGAGCCGCCGGTGAAGAGGCGCCGCGCCTCCTGGTTCGCGTAGATGATCCGGTCGAGGGGATTGACGAGGAGAATCGCCAGCGGAGACTGATCGAGGGCCGTGTGGAGGAGCAGCTCGCGCTGCCGGAGCTGCCCACGTTCTTCCTGCAGGATCTCCCCCACGCGATTGTAGAGCCGGACCAGCTCGCCGAGCTCATCGTGGCGATCCGAGGCGATGCGGACGCTGAAGTCGTGATCCTGAAAGCTCCGGATGCCGCCCGAGAGGGCCTCCAGCGTTCCCCCCAGGGGCTCGAGAGCCTTCCCCGCAGCCGCCACGATCGGGGGGATCGTGAAGGCCAGCGAGATGAGGTGAACGATCCAGAGGGGCCAGCCTGTCCAGATCTCGACGGCCCACGAGAGCGCCGCGAACAATACGAGGCCCAGCACGAGGATTCCGGCCATGCGGCCGGCCAGGGAGAAGCGAAGGCGATGCACCGGTCCGGGGGAGATCAGATCCGGGGCCTGCGCTCGAGCGTGATGCCGAGCCGGTCCATCTTCCTGTACAAGGCCTGGCGGCTCAGTCCCAGCTCCTCGGCGGCACGGGAGACGATCCCTTCGGCCTGAACGAGGGCCTGTTCGATCTTCTTCCGCTCGAGGAAGTCGGCCGTCGGCTGGGGGCCCGGCGCGGCCGGCGCCGCGACCTCCCCGGGATCGAGATCCAGGTGAGAGGGCAGGATGATCCCGTCCGAGCAGGTCAGGACGGCTCTCCGCATGCGATTCTGGAGCTCACGGACGTTCCCTCCCCATGCGTGCCGCAGGAGCGCTGCCTCGGCGTCCGTACCGAGCGCCACTTCCCCCCGGCCCTCGTCACCGAGCGCCGTCAAGAAATGCCTGGCCAGCGGGAGGATGTCCTCGGGGCGCCGGTCCAGGGAGGGGACCGGAAGCTCCACGACGTTCAGCCTGTAGAAGAGATCCTCCCTGAATCGGCCCTCATCCACCCACCGGCGAAGATCCGTGTTCGTGGCGCTGATGATCCGGACGTCGGCCTGCCGGGGCTTGCTGCTCCCAAGCCGCTGGTACTCTCCGCTCTGCACCACGCGGAGCAGCTTGACCTGGCCGGAGAGAGACAGGGCATCGATCTCGTCG
The DNA here is from genome assembly GCA_964568735.1 of uncultured Acidobacteriota bacterium. GTDB lineage: Bacteria > Acidobacteriota > Polarisedimenticolia > JACPZX01 > JACPZX01 > CAZMRF01. Next base: position 13,456 of record CAZMRF010000040.1, on the reverse strand, counting down.
AGGAAGAGGGTCCCGCCGTCGGCCGACTCGAACCGCCCCGCGCGGACACCCTTGGCGCCCGTGTAGGCCCCCGGCTCCGCGCCGAAGAGCTCGCTCTCCATCAGCTCTTCGGGGAGGGCGCCGACGTTCACCCGCACGAAGGGCCCTTCCCGGCGGCGTGAGTTCGCCTGGATGATCTCGGCGAGCTTCTCCTTCCCAACCCCGCTCGGCCCCGTGATCAGTATGGGCGCGTCGGATCCCGACACGTTCACGGCCAGCGACACGATGCGATGCATGGCCTCGCTCTCGTAGACGAGGCCGCAGAGATCGTGACGTTCCGCCAGGGCGAGCCTGGCCCGGCGCCCTTGCTGGTGGAGCTCCCGGTTCTCGATGCGCAGCCTGCGCATCTCCAGCAGGTTCCGCACTGTCGTGACGAGCTTGTCGTCGTCCCAGGGTTTTGCGATGTAATCAGCCGCCCCTTCCTTGACGAGCTGGACGGCGGTCTCGAGGGAGACCCAGGCCGTGATGAGCAGGATGGGCAGATCGGCGTCCGCCTGGCGAAGGGAGCGGAACAGAGCCACGCCCTGCTCGCCGGAGGTCCTGTCGGCGTCGAAGTTCATGTCCTGAACGACGGCGCCGACGTTTTCCTCCACGGCCTTGCGGAGGGCCTCCTCGGGATGGCTCGCGGAGATGCTGGGCAGGCCGTGGAGGTCGAAGAGAAGGGTCAGAGCCTGGACGACCGAAGGCTCGTCATCCACGATCAGAATCTTCAAGTCCTGACGAGTCATCAGCCCATTCCACGCGACGTCCGCGCCGGGGCCCTCGCGCGCCGGATCAGATCGTCCGGGTGGCCAGGACCGGCGAGACCGACATGCTCCGGATGGCCGAAGCGAGCGTCGCACCGAATCCTACCACCCACAGGATGCCCATCCCCGCCGCTACCAGCGGGACGCCAATCATGGGCAGGCCGGCCACCTGCGCCAGGGCGAAGTTCAGCCCGTAGGTCAGGACGAGCCCGACAGAGAGCCCGATGGTGGTGATCAGCCAGTTCTCGACCAGGAAATAGCGCAGCACCGCCCACCGCGTGGCGCCGAGGGCCCTCCGGGTTCCGATCTGCCGGGTCCTCTGGGTCACCGAGAAGGCCGTCAGGCCGATGATGCCGAGCGAGGTCACGAGCACGAGGAGGATGCTGATCCCGGAGAGCATCTTGATCATCGCGCCGACCTCCTCCATGTTGCCCCGCTTGATCTCCTCGAGGGTCCTCACGGTGAGGATCCTCCCCTCATTCACCTCGAGCAGCTTCTCCTCGATGCTGGTGTAGAGGGAATCCACCGCTCCGGGCTCCGCTCGCACCAGGTAGCGTGCCCGCCGGTTGGAATAGGGAAGCCCGGGGATGAGCATGACTCTATCGTGCACGTCCGACATGGGCCACGAGCAGTGCATCGCGTCGATAACTCCGACGATGGTGTCCTGGCTGAGCTCGTCGCGGCTCGCGATGACTTTCCCCAGGGGATCCTCGCCCGGGTAGAGGAGCTCGGCGACCGACCGCGTGACGAGGACGTTCGAGGTGTTCACGTCATCGGCGCTTCCCGGCTCCGCCTCTCCGCGCCTCAGGGCCGCGATGCGCTCCCGCTCCCTCGCCTCGGCGGCAGCCCAGTCCTCCGGGCCGAGATTGCGGCCCGACACGAGCTCGACTCCGAGCGTCTCGATGATACCCGGGCCCACGACGTAGTAGGGCACCGTGCTCGACTCACTCTCGGAGCCCTGGCGGCGCCGTCCCGTGGAGCTGCCGCTGCCGCTCAGGGGAATGGCGCTCGTGCCCGCCGCGGAACGGACGCCCGGCAGGACTCGGAGCGCTTCCAGATCCTCCAGGTAGGAGTTCCACGTATAGGTGTCGTCCTCGAAATCGGGGGCGAACGGCTCGCTTTCGACGACGATCAGGTTCTCCTCGTCCAGCCCCGTGGGGCGCGTGAGGTACTTGCGCTGGTCCGCGATCATGTTGAGGCAGTTCACGACGATGGCGAGCGTCAGTGCGATTTCCGTGACGACGAGGAAGAAGCGGGTCCTCGACCTGAACAACGCGCGGAAGATCGGTCCGATTTCCATGACGGCCCCCTACTGGGTCTTGAGATGAATGGCCGGCTCGATCCGGCAGATCCGCCACGCGGGGTAGAGGCCCGCCACGATGGAAGCCGCCGACGCCAGCGCGAGAGCGATGCCGAAGAGAACCCAATCGATCAGGAAATTGAACTGCTGCTCGAAGAGGCTGTCGATCCATCGTATGCCCAGGACGGTCAGGCCGAGACCGAGGATCCCGCCTATCACGCCGATCAGCTCGCACTCGATGAGGTGCTGCAGGAAGATCTGTCCCCGGCTCGCCCCCAGAGCTCTCCTGACGCCGATCTCCGGGGCGCGCGCGAGGAACTTGCCCAGCAGGATGCCGATGAGGTTCACCGAGCAGACCAGCAGGAAGAGAAGCGAGATGATCACGAGGGCGTTCACTTCCTGGGGAACGACCTTCTGGAACTTCAGCCACTCCATCACGCTGCGGAGCCTGTACCCGAGAGGCCGCCCGAATCGCCCCAGCTTCTTCTGCTCGGTGATGTAGGCGACGATCCAGCTCTCGAAGGACGACTTCTGCTCCTGGCTGTCGAGCTGCACCCAGCCCTGGATCCAGATGTTCTCGGAAGCCAGCCAGTCCTCGAAGGTCGGGCCGCTCGCCTTCCATCCGCTCGTGTTCCCGGACGAGTAGACCTCGAACTCGCGGAGGAACTGGAACGGCATGAAGAAGTGCTCGGCTCCCTCGAACGAGTTGTTGTTCGTGTCGTAGAACTTGGGCATGGGCTTCCATGGCTCGGTCACGCCCACCACCCTGAACTCCCTCTCCTCGATCCTCAACTGCTCCCCGACGCTGTCCCTGCCGCCGAAGAGCTTCTGGTTGGTCTCCTCGTCGATGACGATCATCGGCTCCGGCGCCTGGTCGGCGCCCTTGTCCCATCCGCCGCCGTACTTGAAGGGGACGTCGAACATGGGGAAGAACTCGCCGTAGGTCATCCGGACGATCTCCCGGTAGGGACGCATTCCTTTGACATCCGGGTGAATCGTCAGGCTCGCCTTGAAGGAGACGGTGCTCAGGGTGGGTATGCCGCTGGCCTTCACAGCCATGGCGTCCATGTAGGTGAGCTGATTCGGCGGCTCGGTGGGATCATCGTCATCCCAGGCCGCCTCGGGGTTCCAGCTATCCATCTGCACGTGATGGAGCGAATGGCTCTTGTGGGGGATGGGATTGCCCGCGAGGCGGTAGCGCGCTGTGACGAAGACCATCGACACTGCGATCCCGAGCGCGATGCCTCCCACGAGCAGGGCTGACAGGACGGGATTGCGCCTGAGGCTCTTGAGCGCGAGTCGAAGCTGGTAGGCGAGCATCGTCGTGCCTCAGGCCATCGACGGCGCGCCGGCCGCCTCCCCGCCGCGGGCGGGATCGAAGAGCGGAGCCGGCACGTCCGACGCCAGGTCGATGAGCTTGCCGTCCAGGAGGTGGATCTGCCGCGATGCCCGGCCGGCGAGCTCGGGATCGTGGGTGACCATGATGATCGTGGTCCCCGTGGAGTTGATCCGCTCCAGCAGGTCGAGGATCTCGTTCGCCATCGCCGAGTCCAGGTTCCCCGTGGGCTCGTCGGCCAGGATCAGCCTCGGCTGCCCGGCGAGCGCCCTCGCGATGGCGACGCGCTGCTGCTGGCCGCCCGAGAGCTGCGCCGGGTAGTGCTTCGTCCGCGCCGTCAGCCCGACGAGGTCGAGCGCCTGGTTGATGGCCTCGCGCCGCTCCGAGGCCTTCATGCCCCGGTAGCGCAGCGGGACGTCCACGTTGTCGAAGACGCTGAGGTCGGGGATCAGGTTGAAGGTCTGGAAGATGAACCCGATCTTGGCGTTCCGGATCCTCGACATTTCCCGGTCGGTGAGCCGGCTCACGTCCTTGCCGTCCAGGTGGTAGTTCCCATGGTCGAAGGTGTCGAGCAGCCCCGCTACGTTGAGGAAGGTGGTCTTGCCGGAGCCCGACGGCCCCATCACGGAGACGAACTCGCCCTCGTCCACCCGGGTGTTGAAGCGGCTCAAGGCGTGTGTCTCGATATGCTCGGTGCGGTAGACCTTGCCGACGTTCTCCATGATCAGCATTGTGCTTCTCCCGGATGTGTCATCTCTGTAGATAAACCCGCTCGGCGCCCTCGAAGCGAGACGTATCGGAGAGGATCACGGTCTCCCCTTCCTCCAGCCCCGAGACGATCTCCACCTCGGACATGCTGGTAGCCCCGGTTTCGATCGCTCGCAGCTCAGCCGTGTCGCCGGACACGACGTAGGCCTGGCGGCCTCCCGAGGCTTCCAGGAAGGGCCCGCGCGGCACCTTGAGGACGTTGGATTTCGATTCGAGGATGAGCCGCGTGGTGACGCGCTGGTTCTGGCGGATCCCCTCCGGCGCCCCTCCTGTGAACTCCACGATCCCGCGGACCTGGCTGCCCTCCACCTCGGGAGAGACGCTCCTCACCGCGGCCGAATACTCGCTTCCCGAGTAATTGATGATGGCCGTCGTCCCGTGACCGATCTCGTCCGCATAGCTCTCGGGGATCAGGATCTCGACCTCGAAGGTCGAGAGATCCACGACGGCCACGAGCGCCTGCCCGGGCGTGACCGCGTCGTGGTCCTCGACGTCGAGCCGCGCCACGAGCCCGCTGACCGGCGCCCGGACTTGTAGATCACTTACCTGCCGCCGCAGCTCCTGCACGACGAGGCGATGGCGCTCGACGAGAAGCTGCCGGTTGCGCACCTCGAACTCGAGGGTTTCTTCCTGGAGCTGCGCGCTCTCCCGGGCGTGGTCGAGGGAGAGTCGAGCCCTCGCGAGGTCGTCCTGCGCCCTTTCGAGCTCCACGTCGTTGAGGATTCCCTCGGCCCTCGATCGCTCGGCGCGGCTCATGGCCCGCCTCGCGGCCTCCAGCTCGACTCCCGCGAGGTCGACGGCCTGCTTGTCGGCCAGGACGGACTGCCTGGCGGCGATGCGCTGGCGATCCAGGTCCGACTCCAGCGAGAGGAGGGTCGACTGCTCCTGCTCGAGGCGGCTCCTCAGCTCGGGGCTGTCCACGACGGCCAGGATCTGCCCCTTCTCGACCACGTCCCCCGCGCGCACGCGGAGCGAGACGATGCCGCTGGAGGGACTCGAGGTCGTCGGGTGGAAGGCCGCGATGATCCTCCCCTGGACCGAGAGGTCGCGCTGGAGATCTCCCCGGGTGACCGCCGCGGTGCGAAGGCGCGAGATCTCGATGGAGCGCTCGGCGGACCACCAGCTCAGCACGCGGGGCAGCGCGAAGACCGCGACGGCGGCCAGGGCCACCAGGGCCACGGCGCCGATCACGAGGCGCGTGGATGTGGCCGCGCGGCGCTCCACGGGTCTGTCCATGGCGGAAGTGTTCTGGATCATCCCGCTCCTGCCGTGCAAGCCCTCTGCCAGCCGGTGCGCCCGCCTCGAAGCTGCCGATTCCCGCGTTTCGGGTCGCTCCGGCTCGGGAGAGAGAGCCTCCGCCGGACTTCTGTCCGCCGTCCGGGGCGGACATCTGTCCGGGAGCTCACGTGCCGTCGCGAAGGGCCGCCGCCACGGCCTCCATCGCGGGATCTCTTCCTGCTCTGTAGGCCTCGATCGTCCACGGCGCCGCGATGTCAGGTGCCAGGGTGGGCACGGAGATCGGATGACGCACGACGGGGCCATGGCAGTCCTTGAAGGGGCGGCAACCCGTCAGGTAATCATGGCGCTCCGTGGCATCGAGCATGATCGCGTGAGAGTGCTTCAGCTCGACGATGTCGCCCTCGGACCAGAACTGGAGCCGGTCTCCGACCGGCTCGCCGACGATGACGACCCGATCCGGCGACGCCTGCTCGAGATAACCGACGCTCGAGATGGCCGCCGAGAAGGTCCAGGGGCTGGTCAGGACGAAGATGCGTCCGGGCACGAGGCCCGGAAGGCTCTGCATGAAGTCACGTGTATCGTTGAGGTCTCCACCCCCGTTCATCCGCATGTCGAGCACCAGGTTGCTGGGGTGCTGGTCGCGGATTCGCCCGTTGGTTTCGCGCAGGAAGGCATCGATCGAGTGCCCGTCGCTGTCGGTGTTCTGGCGCAGCTCCACGACCATCGCCTGCACCTCCGGAGCGCTACGCCACCGGAAGGGTGAGCCGGGATCCTGGAAGGGCCAGGGCGCCTTCTCCGGCGCGAGGAACGTACGCCACTCGGTCTCCGACTCCATGAGCTGGGGGTAGAGCCACCGGTCGGCGTTGCCGCGCGGACGATCGGGATTGGCGGGCTCCGCGGCGAGGCGGCGCTCGATCGTCTTTCCGTCAATCGCCTCGAACCGGTAGGTCGCGGCATCGCCCTGGGCCGTCACGCCGAGAGTGTTCATCTGCTCGGGGCTCTCGAGGAAGTAAGGGGCTCCGCGATCACGCCAGGCCGTGACCCCGCCGGCCAGCGTCCGCGCGACCTCCCGGATCTTCGATATCGGCTGGCCGTCGATCGCGACGAGCCGCGCGCCGAGCAGGTCGGCGTTCGGCTCTTTCGTCCGAAGAACGTAGAACTCCTCCCCGAACGGGGCGAGCCTGACTTCCACACGGTTGTATCGGCGCGACCGCGGCCCCGGGAAGAAGGCCGTGTGCCCGTTGTCCGCGAGGGCGACGATCCGCGCGAGCTCGAGCTCGAACCAGGCCTGGCTCGCACCCGGTGCGGCCGACTCCAGCTGCGCGAGACGCGCTTCGGCCTCGGCGCGCGCCGATGCCGAATAGGAGCGGTCCCTCGCGAGGAACTGCTCCCGGAAATCCGCCAGATCGGCCTGAAGCGCCTCGGGTGTGATCGACGTGAGGGCTGATGCATGTGAGGCCGGCGGCGTGAGGCTGGCATCGTGGGGAGAGGCGGGGCCGGGAGCGGCCCCCGTGAGGATCAGGACCAGCGCGGTTCTGGCGATCAGTCGTCTCAATGGACACTCCTCCCCGGGACCCCAGCTCCGGCCCCCGCGCCTGGCATGGGACGACCCCACGCAGCCGGGGAGGCCGGAACATGTCCGGTTAGACGCCGGAGGGAACATCCAGGTTTGATCACCGGCTCGGGAAATCGACACGAAGCCCGGGTGGATAGGGCCCGACTCAGCGTGTTCGCAGCGGGAGGAGCGCCTTCAGTCGATTCTCGCGAAGGTAGAGGCCGAGCCAGACGGCTTTTCCGCTCACTGCCTCCATCTCCCGCCTCCTTCGATGAGTCGCATCATCCTGTTCCGCTCTCTTCTCGATTCGACCGGGCATCCCGCGCCGCTACGGCTTCGCCGTCAGCGCTTCGAGGCGCGCCGCGAAGCCGAGATCGAGGTAGAGCGTCCGCAGCGATCCACTCCGCTCGGATGAGCGGAAGGTCAGGAACCGGGACCCATCCGCGTCCGGCGAGTACGTGGGGATCCCCAGCCCCGAAGCCACGCGGTCGAAGAGGCGTTCGGGGCGGCCTGCCGAGAAGGTTCGGGAGGTCTCCACGGGGACCCTGTAGATGGCCGAGTCGGCGCGGTAGAAGAGCTCCTTCCCATCGTGACTCCACCGAGGCTCGACGCCATTCGGCGTGGAGATCTGCCACCGGCCATCCCCGGCGGGATAGGGGCGAACGAAGACGCTCGGCTGGCCCCCCTCGTTCGAAACGTAGGCGAGCCAGCGCCCATCGGGCGAAGGAGTCCCCTCGCTCTTCATGAAGGCACCGGCGATCAGGACACGAGGCTCGCGGGGCTCGTCGACGGGGACGATCCAGATGTCTCGCGACTTCGCCTCGGCGCTCAAGGCGTCGTAGATCAGCGCCTTGCCGTCGGGTGAGAACGAAGTCGGCACGTGGCCCCGTTCGCCCTCGATCAGCGCTTCCGCCTCCCGGCTGCCGTCCGCCGGTTTCCAGACGATTCGCCAGGTGTTGTCCTTCCTCCCCTGCAGCCGCGTGCCATAGGCAACCCGTGTCCCGTCAGGAGTCCAGACGGGGTTCGAGACGAATTCGCCGAAGGTGAGGCGGGTAAGCGCCTCGCGCTCGAGATCCGCGATCCAGAGATCCGAGACTCCCCCTTGCCCCCCGACCAGCGCCAGCCGTTTCCCGTCGGGTGAGAGCGCGAGCTCGTTGTAGGGCGCGGCTGGAACCGGCGCCCGTGTCTCAGCGAGGTCCCGGTCGACCCAGACCACCTGATAGGACGCCGTCGCGCCGCCGGGTGTCCAGAGCGCCGCTCCGCTCTGTGCCAGCGCGAGCTGAACCGCGCCCGATCCGACGTCCGTCGCGACCCCCTGGGCCACCTGCACCGGGCTGCCGCGGAGCTCGAGCGAGTCGCTGTCGAACGGGACGGCGTAGATCGATCCACCACGTGCGAAGACGAGATGGCCTCCCGGCGAGTACCACGCCTGGCTCGAGCCCTCGACGAGCACCTTGCGCTCCCCGGTCTCGGGGCGGACGGCCTCGATGCGGGCGTCGTCGTAGTACTCGGTGGAGGCCTGCGTGTCACAGCTGAAGAGCACCGCGTCGCCGCCGGGGAGCGCGTACGGCCAGCGATGCGTGCGCTCGTCGCGTGCCTCTTCGAGCCGGGTCACCAGCTGGATCTCTCCGCCGCTCTCGGGAACGCGAGAGAGAGGCGTGTTCGTGTCGGGAGAGAAGTAGATGAAGCCGTCCCGGCTCCAGGAGCCTCCGCGCACCTGTCCCGAGGTCGCCGCCAGGCGGACAGGCGGGCCGCCCGCGACGGGGATCTTGAAGAGCGCGTTGTCCCGGAAGAAGCCGATCCAGGCGCCGTCCGGCGAAAGAAACGGCGAAGCCGCCCGCTCGGAATCCGGCAGGAGCCGCGCATCGAACTCGTCGCTGCGGCGGACGAGCAGCCGCGGCGTGGAATTCTCGTCGACGACCACCACGACCTGCAGCCTTCCGTCCTGTGAGAGCGCAACCTGGGGGTAGTCGGCCGTCGAGAGCGTCACGCCATCGGGAATCGCCAGCGCCCAGCGCGCCATCGACGCGGGATCGGAGGCCACCGGTGGGCGCAGAAGGAATCCGGCGGCAATCCCCAGCACCAGCACGGCGCCGAGCGCAAGGAACGCCTGCCAGCGGATCGTCCGGCGCTCCCCGGGCGCGCTCGAGGCGTCAGTTTCCTCGATCGTCCCGCTCCGGGCCTCGTCGAGCGCGATCCTTGCGTCGCCGATGTCACGAAGCCGCTTCTTCGGATCGCGCTCGAGGCAGCGGGCGAGCAGGCGGCGCACCCGGGGGGGTGTCGATGGAGGAAGCGCCTCCCAGCCGACTTCCTGGCGGAGCACCGCCGCCAGCGTGTCGCTCACGGTCTCGCCATTGAAGAGACGGCTTCCTGTGAGCATCTCGAAGAGGACGACACCGAATGCCCAGATGTCCGCCCGCTTGTCGAAGGGCTTTCCTCGCGCCTGTTCCGGCGCCATGTAAGCCGCCGTCCCGAGAATCATCCCGGCCATCGTCCCCGGATGCGCAAGCGTCGGAGACCGCGAGAGGTCGCTCGTGGCGCTGAACCCCGTTTCGGTCGAGTAGGCCTTCGCGAGGCCGAAGTCGAGGAGCTTGACCCTGCCGTCCGGCGTCAGCTTCACGTTCGCGGGCTTCAGGTCGCGGTGGACGATACCCTTCTCGTGCGCCTCCTCGAGCGCCTCGGCGATCTGCATCGCCAGGGCGAGGGCCTCGTCGAGGGCGATGGCGCCGCGCTTCAATCTCTCAGCGAGATCCTCGCCCTCGGCCAGCTCCATGACGAGAAAGTGGCCGCTGCGGCCGCCATCGAGGGCCGCGGACTCGAAGCCGTAGAGGTGGGCGATGCCGGGGTGGTTGAGGGAGGCGAGAAGCCTGGCTTCCCGCTCGAAGCGGGCCAGCCGCTCCGGGTCGGAGGCGAAGGCCTCGGGCAGGATCTTGAGCGCCACTTCGCGCCCGAGCCTCGCATCGCGCGCCCGGTACACCTCGCCCATCCCGCCCGCGCCCAGGGGAGCGACGATCTCGTAGGGGCCGAGCCGCTGGCCTGCGCTCAAGGACAAGACAGAAGCCCCATGGGTCGGCGAGCATAGCACCGGGCGAAGGCCGGCGCGCCTGCCTCTGCGAGCCGGAAGCGGGCTGTCGTGCCCGCTTGACGTCTACTACGTACCGCGTAATACTACGTTACACGTAATAAGCGGAGTGCGGCAGGAATGAGGAAGCGTGGAGCCCGGAACGCGGGAGACTTCGACATGTTCGGTCGCTTCACCGAGCCCGCGCTCCTCATCCTCATCAGCCTCGCGGACGGCCCGAAGCACGGCTACGCCATCACCGAGGACATCGCGCAGCTGGCGGGCCACCGCCCGGGTCCGGGAACTCTTTACGGGGCGATCGCCCGGCTGGAATCGTTGGGCCTGATCGAGCCGCTCAGGAGTGAGGATCGCCGCAATCCCTACAGGCTCACTGCGCGCGGGCAGAAGGCGCTGGCTGCCCGGCTCGCGGCCATGGAGGCCGTGACGAGAACCGGGCAGCGCAGGCTGGCGCGTGCATGACCTGGATGCTCAGGCTGTACCCGCGCGCATGGAGGCGGCGCTACGGGGAGGAGGTCGAGGCGCTGCTCACATCCGAGCCGCGCTCCTTCCGGCTCTTCCTTGATCTCATGGCTGGCGCCATCGACGCGAGGGTGAATCCGCAGTGGACACCCGCCACATCGCCTTCAGGAGGGCAGGAAGCGATGAGCTCGATTCTCCGACTGTGTTCCACGTCACGCTTCTCCAGGGAGGAGCAGAGCCAGAGCGTTGCCTGGATGATCGGCGGCTCTCTTGGCTTCGTGGGGATCGCGATCGTGATCCAACTGGGGTTCGGCCTGACCATCCTCTCGCAGACCGTGCTCTACTCCGCCTACCCGATGGCGCTGATTCTCTCGACCCAGTGCACCTACCTGAAGCCCTACTCGCGCGCCGTGCGATGGAGCCTCCTGGCCGCGACGCTCGCCGCCATGTTCCTCTTCTTCCTGGGCGTGACCTACCTCGCCTACCGCTTCTGAGGCCCGCAGCCGGTGCGGGTCAGTTCGGGAGCAGCTGCGTCCAGTTCGAGATCAGGGTCAGAGGCCTGCCCACGTCGCTGTCAGCGGAGCGCAGGCCGACGATGCGCTGGCCGTCGGGCGTGACGTCGAAGGTCTGTACCCCGTGGCGGAGCAGCTCGCGCGGCGTTGAAAAGCGCGGTACCTCTCCGGGATCGACATCGACCGTCATGACCCTGTCAGGCCTGGCGAGAAAGAAGAGTTCCCGGCCGTCGGCGCGCCAGCGGGGGCGTTGCCCGCCGTCGGTGGAGATCTGCCACGTGCCGCTCCCGCCGCCGAGTGCCTGGACGTAGACTTCCCAGCGACCCGATTGTTCCGAGGCGTAGGCGAGGAGGCGGTCGTCCGGCGACAGGGCGGCATCCTGATCGAGGAACGGAGTCGTGACGAGCGGCGTGATCTCTTTCGTCGCGAGATCGAAGCGGAGAAGATCGCGGCTCGATTCGGCGCCGACGGCTCCGATCGCGAGCCAACGGCCGTCGCCGGAGGCGGCCATCGGCCATATCCCGGTATCCGTCGTCCCTACCTCCTCGGCCGAGCCGATGCCGTCGGACGATCGCACGAATATCGTTCCGTCGTTCCCGCGGTCGTTGCTGTAGTAGAGGAAGCGATCATCCCGCGACCAGACGGGAAACGATTCGCTCCCCTCTTCGAAAGTCAGCCGGCTCGTCGAGCCTCGAATGAGGTCGTGGACCCAGAGGTCCAGGGACCCTTGCCCGGTGCTGTTCACAGAGTAGGCCAGCCGCGTTCCATCGTGCGAGAGGGCAAAGTCGCTGAACAGCTCTCGATCGCGGATCACCTGCGTCGCGAGGCCCTGCCGATCGAGCCAGACCAGGGACGAGAGGGTGCCGCGGTTGCCTTCGCGGTAGACCATCGTGCCTTCGCCCGAGACGCTGGCGAGCGCCTGCTCGTTCTGTGTGAAGGCGACCGGGGCGGCGATCGGCACGGGATCGCCCAGGAGCTTCAGACTGCCCGCATCGAACCGGAGTGCAAGGAGGCTGCCATCGCGCCAGAAGAGGATCTGCCCGCCTGGGGAGAAGAGCGGCGACGAGTTCGCCGCGATCAGCCGGGTCCGCTTTCCGCTCGAGAGCTCGAGCGCCTCGATTCCGCTCTCGTCGTTGCGGGCGCCGCTCTCCGCCGTCTGAGCCAGGAAGAGAATCGACCTTCCGCCGGGAAGGAATACCGGGAAGCGGTGGCTCTTCTCGCCGCGCGAGGCATCGAGCGTCGTCAGCGGCTCCGGCGTGCCCCCCGCCGCTGCGACGATGGAGAGGCCCGTACGGAATGCGCCGGTGAAGACAATCCTCCCATCGGGTCCCCACGCGCCGCCGCGCGGCGTCGGCGCGTCGCAAATCACCTGCGCCGGGCCGCCCTGCGGATCGAGCCGCTTGAGCTTGCCCTCGGCGAAGAAGCCAATGTGCGCGCCGTCAGGAGACCAGAAGGGCATCTCCCCACCGTCGGCCGGCGCAAGTCGCGTTGACTCGCCCCGATCGAGCATGCGCAGCCAGAGGGCACGCGCGCCGGTCTTCTGATCGTAGGCCTCGAAGACGATCCGGCGGCCGTCGGGTGAGAGCGCAAAGGTGTCGCCGAGGGCCATGCCCTCGGGCGCGACGAGCGCCGCGTGAAGGGCGCGCGATGTCGCATCTCCCCGTCCGGCTCCGAGCCACAGAGCCGCGAAGATCAGGGCGAGGGAGAGGCCGGTGGCGCCAACGCCCCAGGCGAGCCTCGAGATCCGCGGCGCAGCCGGGGCAGCCCCGGTCGATCCCGGAGCGTCGCGTTCGTCGTGATGCGGATCGGCCAGCACCTCCTCGATCACGACCCGCGCATCACCGATGGCTTGCAGCCGCTCGCGCGCCTTCCTGCGCAGGCAGCGGCGCACGAGATTCAGGATCCGGGACGGGGTCCCGGCGGGAAGCGCCGAGAAATCGGGCGTGTCCTTGAGCACGGCTGCGAGGACGTGCGAGACCGTCTCTCCTTCGAACAGGCGCCGCCCGGTGAGCATCTCGTAGAGCACGACCCCGAACGACCAGATGTCGGCGCGCCGATCGACCGCGCCGCCCGCCGCCTGCTCGGGAGCCATGTAGGCCGCGGTGCCGAGGATCATCCCCATCTGCGTGGCGCCGCGCATGAGCGTCGGCGACTGTGTCAAGAGCGGAGACGAAGCGGCGGATGGGTCGCCGGGATCCAGCGCCTTCGCCAATCCGAAATCGAGAACCTTGACCTTGCCATCGGCCGTCAGCTTCACGTTGCCGGGCTTCAGGTCGCGGTGGACGATTCCCCTCTCGTGGGCTTCCTCGAGCGCCTCGGCGATCTGCCGGGCGATGGAGAGGGCTTCTGTGAGCGGAAGCGGGCCGCTCTCCAGCCGTTCCGCCAGCGTCTGGCCCTCGACCAGCTCCATCACGAGCGCG
>CAZMRF010000039.1:0-45160 GCA_964568735.1 uncultured Acidobacteriota bacterium | reverse complement strand
CGCGATGGGGCCGTGCTTCATCTCGCCGGCGGGATAGCCCTCGGCGTGGATGTAGGAGATCTCCTTGAGCTTGAGCGCCCCTTCCAGGGCGATCGGGTAGTTGATCCCGCGGCCGAGGAAGAGGAAGTCCGAGGCCTTGAAGAACTTCCGGGCGATCTCCTCGATCTGGGGATCGGCGGCCAGGATGGACTCGATGTGCGCAGGCACGCAGGCGAGCTTCTCGAGGTATCCGCGGATCACGTCCGGGCTTCGCTTCTGCCGCACCTGGGCCAGGTAGAGCGCCAGGAGGAAGAGCGCCGCGAGCTGCGCCGTGAAGGCCTTCGTGGAGGCGACCCCGATCTCCGGGCCCGCGTGGGTATAGATCACCCCCTGGGCCTCGCGCGTGATCATGCTTCCCACGACGTTGCAGATCGCGAGGGTCTTCGAGCCGTGCGATAGAGCCTCGCGCTGCGCCGCGAGCGTGTCCGCCGTCTCCCCCGACTGGGAGATGACGACGGTGAGCATGCCCTTGTCGAGGATGGGATCGCGGTAGCGGAACTCCGATGCCGTGTCCACCTCGACCGGAATGCGGGCGATCTTCTCGATCAGGAACTTCCCGACGAGAGCCGCGTGGTACGAGGTCCCGCAGGCGATGAGATTCACCTTTTGTAGGCTCCGGAAGTCCGCCTCCGTGATCTCCATCTCGTCGAGGTAGACCTGGCCCGTGTCGAGGGAGAACCTGCCGACGAGCGTGTCGCGGATGGCCCGGGGCTGCTCGTAGATCTCCTTGAGCATGAAGTGCTTGAACCCGCTCTTCTCGGCCATGATCGGATCCCAGGTGATCCTCTGGACCTGCTTGCTGACGGTCCTGCCCGACTTGTCCAGGATCCGCACTCCCCCCTCGGTGATGACGGCAATCTCGTCGTCATCGAGGAAGAAGACGTCCCGCGTGTGGTGGAGGAGGGCGGGGATGTCCGAGGCGAGGAAGTACTCACCGTCGCCGAGGCCGACGACGAGCGGCGGCCCGTGCCTGGCCGCGACGATCTTCCGGCTCTGCTTCGAGTCGAGCGCGGCCAGGGCGTAGACGCCCTTCAGCCTCGCGACGGTCTTCTGGACGGCGATTTCGAGGGGCCCCGTGTTGTTCTCCTCGATCAGGTGGGCGATCACCTCGGTGTCGGTCTCCGTGGTGAACTTGTGGCCCCTGGATCTGAGCTCTTCCTTGAGCGCCAGGTAGTTCTCGATGATGCCGTTGTGGACGACGACGATCCTGCCCGTGCAATCGCGGTGGGGATGGGCGTTCTCCTCGGTGGGACGCCCGTGGGTGGCCCAGCGAGTGTGGCCGAGGCCGAATGTGCCATCCACCGGGGAAGCTGCGAGGACTTCCTCGAGGTCCCGGAGCTTGCCGGGAGCCCGCCGGAGATGCAGCTCCTCGCCGTTGACGACGGCAATGCCGGCCGAGTCGTAGCCCCGGTACTCGAGTCTCCGCAGCCCGTCCAGGATGACCGGAACGACCTTCTTGGGCCCGATGTATCCGATGATGCCGCACACGATCGAATCCTCCCTGGAAATCCGTCCGAAGCCGGGCTGGGCAGCCTCCTAGCGCCGGCGGGGCTTCCCCGGCCGCGTTGCCTCCATCTCCTTCCGTTTGCGGGCCGCCCAGCCCTTCACGACCTGTTGCTTCACCCGTGACATCGCGAGGGCCTCGGCGGGAACGTCCTTCGTGATGGTCGAGCCCGCGCCGACGAAGGCCTTGCGCCCCACGATGACGGGTGCCACCAGCTGGGTGTCGCTTCCGATGAAGACTCCGTCCTGGAGGACCGTCCGGTGCTTCTTCCACCCGTCGTAGTTGCAGGTGATGGTGCCTGCCCCGACGTTGACCCCCCGGCCGATCTCGGCGTCGCCCAGATAGCTCAAGTGGTTGGCCTTCGACCCCGCGCCCAGCGAGGCCTCCTTGGTCTCGACGAAGTTGCCGATCCTCACATCGGGGCCCAGCCGGGATCCAGGCCGCAGGTGCGCGAAGGGGCCGACGCGCGAGCCGCGTCCGAGGGTCGACTCGACGATGACGCAGTGATCGAGCACCTCGACGCCGTCGCCGAGGGTCGACTCCGAGATGCGCGTCCCCGCCCTGACGATGCAGCCCGAGCCCACGCGCGTCCGCCCCTCGATCCGGACGGAGGGATGGATGACCGTGTCGCGGCCGATCCGCACGCCGGCGTCCACGTAGGTCGATTCCGGGTCGATCATCGTCACGCCCGAGGCCATCAGCTCGCTGGCCCGGCGCCGGTAGAAAGTCTTCATGACGGCCGCCAGATCGGCGCGCGTGTTGATCCCGAGCACCTCGGCGCTGTCCTCGTGGAGCATCGCTTCGACGACGCGGCCGCGCTCTCTCAGGACCTGCACGATTTCAGGAAGATAGTACTCGCCCTGCGCGTTGCTCCGCGAGGTGGCCTCCAGCGCCTGGAAGAGGCCGTCGATCTCGGCGCAATAGAGCCCCGCATTGACCTCGTCGATCGCCTTCAGCTCCTTGCGGCGGCCCAGGTCGGCCTCCTCGAGGATGGCGACGAGATCGCCGGCCGATCCCCTGACGATCCTCCCGTAGCCCGAGGGATCGGCGAGCCGGGCGGTCAGGACGGTGAGCGCGGCCTTCCGGCGCCTGTGAAAAGCTGCGAAGGAGCGCAGCGTCGAGGGGAGCGCCAGGGGCACGTCTCCGTTCAGGATGAGGAGAGTGCCGCGCTCGCCGGCCAGCAGGCTCCGGGCCGCCATGACGGCGTGGGCGGTCCCGAGCTGCCGGCTCTGGTGGCAGAACTCCACGGGCCGGGCCTTGCCGGTCGCGTCCGCGTCGAGGCGCTCGATGGCGGAGCGCACTTCCGCGGCCTGGACTCCGAGGACGGCGACGATTCTCCTCGCCCCGGCGGCGCGGGCAGAAGCCACGACATGGGCGACAACGCTCAACCCGCCGACTTCGTGGAGGAGCTTGACGCGGGAGGAGCGCATGCGCCGGCCCTCGCCCGCGGCGAGGATCAGCGCCGCCGGCGCGAGGGAGCGGCTACTCCCGCGCATCGCCCCGTCCCGTCATGGTGAGCCTGCCCTGGCTCAAGCCTGGACCAGCGCCAGCACCTCGCGTGCAAGCGTGTCGGGCTCGTGCCGGACCAGGTCGGTGGCGGACATGAGGTCCCGGCAAACCACCTGGACGCCCAGTCCCTCGAACCCCTCGGCGTCGAACGCCACCACGTCGGCGCCCTCCCTGCGGTATTTCTCGATCAAGGTTCCCGGCGGCACTCGGGAGTTCACGAGCACCGTGTCGAAGAGGCCTTCGCCCGCGAGCTTCCGGAGCACGCGCGCATGGTCGGAGGCGCGAAATCCCCGCGTCTCCCCCGTCTGGGTCATGAGATTGCACACGAGGACCTTCCTTGCCGCGCTCTTCCGCACGGCATCCGCCAGACCGTGGACCAGGAGGTTCGGGACGATGCTCGTATAGAGCGACCCGGGGCCGAGGACGACCAGATCGGCCCCGGCGATGGCCTGCAGGCTCTCGGGAAGCGCGGCACAGCCTCCGGGCTCCAGCATGACGCTCCGGATGGGGAGCACGCTCTGCGAGATCCTCGATTCGCCGCGGACCAGGGTACCGTCTTCCAGCTCGGCCGCGAGCCGCACGTTCTCGCAGGTGGAGGGGTAGATCGTCCCCTTGATGGCGAGGACCTCGCCGACCAGCTTCACCGCGTGCACGAAGTCGCCCGTCACGGAGGTGAGGGCCGTGAGGAGCAGATTGCCGAAGGAGTGGCCGCCGAGCGTTCCGTTCCCCTCGAACCTGTAGTTGAAGAGGCGCAGCAGGAACGTGGTGTCCTCGGAGAGGGCCGCGATGCAGTTGCGGACGTCGCCGGGGGGCAGGATCTGGAATTCCTCCCGCAGGCGCCCCGAGGAGCCGCCGTCATCGCTGACCGTGACGATGGCCGTGAGCTTGGCGACGGGGGTGAGGGGACTTCCAGCTCCCTCGGCGGGAAGGCCGACGTGGGCCTTCAGCCCGGACAGGAGCGTGGCCAGGCCAGTTCCCCCGCCGACGCAGACGACGCTCAGACCCCTCGCGGGTGAGGCGGGCTCGGACCTCTCCTGCGATCGGCGCGCTGCGGCAACGCTCATCCGCGCTGCCCGCCGATGAGCGAGTCCCATGCCGCTTCTTCCCGGAGGCCCTCGAAGTCCGGTTCGTTGGAAGCCCGCGCCCTGTTCGAGGGCTCCCTCTGGATGGCCTTGCCCAGGGCTTCCATGGCCTCGCTCAGCCGATCGCAGCGGACGAGCGTGCAGGCCATCAGGTACCAGGCCTGGCCGCTCCCTCCCCCCTCGACGGCCTGCCTGAAATGCTCGAGAGCTCCGTCGTGGTTTCCCTCGTTCAGGAGGAAGACCCCCCGATTGCAGTAGTCCTCGGGGCTGGTCAACCGGGGAGCCTCGGGATGTGCCCGCCGTTCGCAGATGGCCTCGCGGCTGCGCGACAGGTCCCCGATCTCCAGCTCTCCGGGGTACCTCTCGGGGATTGCCCTGAAGAGGTCGCGCGCTCGCGCGAAGTCCTGCTTGGCGAAGAGCTTTACGGCCGCCTCGAAATCGGCGACGGCCCGGGCGTGGTCCGGAGCCACGCCGGCTTCCTTTCTGGCCTGGGAGCCCTTTCGGCCCAGGTTCTCAGGCTTCTCGGTGTTCTTGGAGCCGCTCACAGGATCAGCCCCCCTCGATGGCTGCGGGATGCCATTACTGGATGCAGACGGGCCGGCAGGGCGGCGCGGCAGCGTGGCCTTCTCGGGATTGGGCCCGGCCGGGACCTTGGAGCCTGTCCGAGTCTGGACTCTGACGAGCCCCGGATGAGTCGTGAAAACTCAGCATTATATGGGCCATTCCTCGGAAGGGTCAAGGCAAGCTGCCGCTCTGGAGCGGGCGGCAAGTTCTGGTAGTATGGGGACTTATGGCCCATCGCCTCTACTTCGCTCTGGGAGCCCGGGAAGGGGATCCGGTCGCGCAGATGAGCCGGGGACTCGAGCATGTCGAGGCGGGCGGCCTCGAGCTGCTGAGCATCTCCTCACTGTGGGAGACGGAGCCCGTGGCGCTCCCGCCGGGAGGGCCAGTCTGCAACGCAGCGGCTCTGGCGCTCACCGCGCTCCAGCCCCTCGAGGTTCTGGCCCTCTTCCAGCGGGCCGAGGCGGCAGCCGGCCGCAGGCGGGGAACCGAAGCGTGGCGGAGCCTCGATCTGGATCTCCTCCTGATCGACGAGAGCCGGCAATCCCTGCCCGGGCTCGAAATCCCCCATCCGCGCTTCCATGTGCGCCGCTTCAACCTCGCGCCTCTTGCGGAGATCGCGCCCGACGCGGTGCACCCAACTCTCGGGAAGACGATTTCCGGCCTTCTCGCCGAATGCCGGGATCCCGCGTGGGTTCGCCTCGCCCGGCGTGAATGGTCGAACCGGCCCGCGTTGCATCAGCCCGTGACGTCCGGTAAGATCTCCGCCTTTCCCCAATCCTCCGACCTCCTCGGGGCCGCAACGACGCCATGAAGTTCCGCTTCGTCGCCGTGGACGGGCCCATCGGCGTGGGAAAGACGAGCCTCGTGGAGCTCCTCGCCGCACGATTCAATGCCGTGAAGGTCTCCGAGAGGATCGAGAACCCCTTCCTCCGGGACTTCTACCGGGACAAGCCGGGCGCCGCCTTCCAGGCCCAGCTCTTCTTCCTCCTGAACCGGTACCACCAGCAGCAGGAGCTGGCCCAGAGCAGCCTCTTCCAGCAGGTCACGATCTGCGACTACCTCTTCGCCCGGGACAAGATCTTCGCCTATCTGAACCTCGACGACTCCGAGCTCCTGATCTACGAGCGCCTCTTCAGCCTCCTGACGGAGAAGGTTCCGCAGCCGGACCTCGTCATCTACCTCCAGGCGAGCACCGAGGTCCTGATGGAGCGGATCCGGCGCCGGAGCCGGGACTTCGAGTCGGAGATCTCGGAATCCTACGTGAACGACCTGAATCAGGCATTCAACTACTTCTTCTATCACTACACGGCAACGCCGCTTCTCGTGATCAACACTTCGGAGATAGACTTCGTTCATCGCAAGGCGGATCTGGACGATCTCGCGAGCCAGATCCGGAACATGAAACGAGGGGTCCAGTACTACTCGCCACTCGGAACCGCCAAGGGCACGAGATGAGAGTCCGTCTGGATCCCTCGACCGTCGAAGGCCGTGGGCGGCGCGCCGCCCGGGGCCAGGCCACCGGAGGGAGGGTGTCCCTCTCCGGCTAGCAGAGCCGGCTCGACGTGCATCCCGTCCCCTGACGGCACAGCCGCGGGGAGACCCAGGAGGCCGCTCATGAGCGCAGGTCCAGCCAAGACCACCGTCCCCACGATCCGGGCCCGGAAGGGGCAGGGTCGGGCCATCGTGGCCCTCACGGCCTACGACTTTCCGATGGCCGCCCTCCTCGACGAGGCCGGAGTGGACATCATCCTGGTGGGTGATTCACTCGGGATGGTGGTCCTCGGCCACGACACGACCCTCCCCGTCGACATGGACGTGATGGTGCTCCACACGGCCGCCGTGGCCCGGGCCCGGCCCTCGGCCCTGCTCGTGGCGGACATGCCCTTTCTCTCCTTCAGCCTCTCCCGGGAGGAGGCCATCCGGAACGCGGGCCGGCTCGTGCGCGAAGGGGGGGCCGAGGCCGTCAAGATCGAGGGGGGAGAGACGCGGGCGGATGTGATCCGCGCCATCGTGGAGGCCGACATCCCCGTCATGGGCCACCTGGGCCTCACTCCTCAGGCTTTTCACGCCCTCGGGGGGTTCCGGGTCCAGGGCCGCGACGGAGAGGCGGTGAAGCGCCTCCACGATGACCTGAAGGCCATCGTGGACGCTGGAGTCTTCTCGGTGGTCCTGGAGGGCCTGCCTGCCGAGGTCGCGGGCGAGCTCACCGAAAGCGCCGCCGTCCCGACGATCGGGATCGGAGCGGGACCGCTCTGCGATGGTCAGATCCTCGTCACGCACGACATCCTCGGCCTCAGCCGGGGACCGGTTCCACGCTTCGCCAGGCGGTACGCCGACCTCTCGAGCCTCATCACCGAGGCAGTCCGCGCCTGGGCGGGCGACGTCGCCTCCGGCCGCTTCCCCGCCCCGGCCGAGACGTACGGCTCGGCTCAGCCTCGCCGGCGGAACCGTCCTGCATGAAGCGCGTCATGCACCCGGACCAGGTCCGCAGCGAACTGGCCGGGGCGGCCCCGGCCTCGAGGCGGGTGGGTCTCGTGCCCACCATGGGGGCTCTGCACGAAGGCCACCTGAGCCTCGTCCGCAGGTGCCGCGCAGAGTGTGAGGTCTCCGTCGTGAGCCTCTTCGTCAACCCCGTTCAGTTCGGCCCTCGGGAAGATTTCGAGGCCTACCCTCGGGACCCCGAGCGAGATGCAGCGGCTCTGGAGCGGGAAGGGGTCGATCTGCTCTTCACCCCCTCCGTGTCCGAGATCTACGCCCCCGATCACAAGACCTGGGTGGAAGTGGCGGAGATGAGCGGCGCGCTCTGCGGCGCATCCCGGCCCGGGCACTTTCGTGCGGTGGCCACGATCGTCGCCAAGCTCTTGAACATCGTCCGTCCTGACACGGCCTACTTCGGTCAGAAGGACTGGCAGCAGGCCATCATTCTGACCAGGATGGCCAGAGACCTCGACTTCTCCACGCGGATCATCATCGAGCCGACCGTGCGCGAGCCCGATGGACTGGCGATGTCGAGCCGGAACATCTATCTCACGCCGGCCGAGCGCCCCTGGGCTCCACGGCTCTACCAGGCCCTCGTCGCCGGTGCCACGGAGGCCCGCCTCGGGGGCCGAACGACAGCCGATGTGAAGCGAGTGGTCGAGAAGGGTCTGCACGGCACCCCCCTCCAGCTTCAGTACGTCGAGATCCGTCGCGCCAGGGACCTCGAGCCGACGGAGGCGCTCCACGGAGAGCTCCTCATCGCGGCGGCCGCCTACCTCGGCTCCACGCGGCTCATCGACAACGTCGTGATTCAGCTCCCGGGCTGACCTTCAGGAGATTCATGCGCAGGGAGTTCCTGAGAGCCAAGATTCACCGGGCCACAGTCACAGGCACGGAGATCGACTACGAAGGCAGCCTGACCCTCGATCGACGCCTCATGGATGTGGTCGGCCTCGCCCCCTTCGAGAAGATCGACGTCTACAGCCTCGCCAACGGTGCCCGCTTCTCGACCTATCTGATCCCCGGAGATCCGGGATCGGGGGTGGTCTGCCTCAACGGGGCTGCCGCGCTTCTTGCGAGCCCCGGCGACCGGGTCATCATCGCCGCCTACGCTTCACTCGAGGAGCACGAGATCGCTGGGCACGAGCCCCTGATCGTCCTCGTCGACGATCGGAACCGGATCGTGACGCGGGTCCCGGTGGTATCGACCGGGAGCTGAGGCCAACCCCCATAGGCCGGCGTACCGCGCGCCGGTGACATGCCCGGGGCTTCTCGCTCCCCCCTGGTTTTCTGGCGGTAGAGCGCCAGCCGAGCTACTTCAGCGCGTGGCGGAGGGTCGCTCTGTGCTCCTACTTCCGCCTTAGGCACAGGCGGACTCGATGTGTCATTCCAGTGCGCTATTGGTCTCCGGCACTGCGGCTCATCAGCCGCGTGAGCAAAAAAAGCGGGGCCTTTCGGCCCCGCTTCGATTGCGGATTGCTTCTGTTACGGACAGGTCGTTGCGCTGAGCGCCACCTCTCCGCCCACCGGGTCGAAGCCCAGCGGTGTCACGGCCAGCCCGTTCGCGCTGCTGTGGCCCACGGCCCATATCTTTGCTGAGCCGATCGCCGGGCAAGTAGCCGTTCTCGTGATCACCGCGCCGACTGCCGCCGCCGCGATGTTGGACTGGAAGCACGCTCCCGTGAAGGTCGGCGAGCCTGGTCCGCCTCCGCTGCACGACCCTGATGCGGTCGTGCTGCACTGGAACAGGTCGTAGCCGCTGACTCCCGGAGGCTGCGGGCGTGACCGCCAGCTCAGGCTGACGTTCCCGTTGGGGTCGCAGTCCGTCACAGCCAGACCGTCGATCCCGTTGGGCACGAAGCCGTCTCCGTCAGCCACGAAGCTCGGAGCCAGGTCTCGCCCCTCACCGGGGTAGATCAGGACCTGCACGTCCTGGGAGGATGTGCACGCGCGGTCCGACGAGCATCTCGCTTCGACACGGTAGGTCGAGTCGAGGAAGGGCACCGACTTGACCTCACCGCCCGGGCCGAACTGCTGGAGAACTTCACCTGTGCCGAGGTTCGTCCAGCGGTATTCGAGCACGCCGATCGGGCAAGTCCCGTCTCCAGCAATGTTCGGGTCGTTCACGGCCACCGACTGCCTCGCATCGAGCGAGATCTGCGTGCCCGTGTTGCGGTCCTGGGCGAAGACCACCCGTCCGCCAGTCCTGGCGTCCACGGCCGATCCGGCAATCACGATGCTGATGCTGTCGCAGTTGCCCGGGTCTGCCTGCGTCGGGCAGGTCGACAGGCCATCCAGGGCGTCCGCCTCGATTTGAGCCGGAGCCAACCTGAGGTCGGTCAACTTGATGTCGTCCACGTACCAGCCGTTGTCCAGGTTGTACGAGTGGTAGGGCGATCCGCCTGGCTCGGGCTCGAGCCAGGAGCGGGACTGCCCGAACTGCCAGCCACCCCCACCCTCGAAGATCCACCGCAGGCGAGCCTGGCGGCCCGAGAAGGGCAGCAGGTTGAACTGGCTCCTGACCCAGACACCCGGGCCCCGGCCCACACCCGTCCCTGCTCCGCCGTTCTCCGCGAAGGAACCGCAGGTCGGGCTCGTGACCCACTGACAGGAGGAAACCACGGTCTTGTTCGTCGCGTCTCCGCAGTCTCCCTGAGGATCAACGTGCGTGTCGCTGTCGCTTGCGGACCCGCTGCACACCAGGCTGGATCCGTAGATATCGCCCATGAACGACCACTGGGGCTGCCCGCCGCACATTGTCTCGTTGAGCGGCGGGAGCTTGTCATCGCCTGGGTCGAACTCGCAGATCGTGAAGGCTTCCTGGTCGATAACCGCATAGTTGTTCTGAGATGCCGCCAGGCGCTCCCACGGCTCGTACAGGCCCGTGCCGGCATTGAACAGGCTCATCTGAACCTGCCCGCCGGCGAGGGTCAGTCCCGCGTTGATGCCCTGACGGTAGTCATTGACGCTGATGGCGTGCCAGAACTCGAGCAGGCTGTTCGTCCCGAGGTTGACGGGATCCAGGATGAAGGCCGACGTCTGGCGCCACCTGTAGGTGTCGAAGGTCGTGTCGGTCGCGTTGAGGTGCCGTCCCATGCTCATCGAGCGGAAGCCGCTGTGAGCCTTCTCGCCCGGTGCGCACGTGCTGTCGAATTGCGCGTCGCCGCCGTCGTAGCTGTTCAGGCTGGCCGCGGTGCCCGTGTTGTCACAGCCCTCGAAGGCGCTGTGCATGTGCCAGTCGTTCTCGCTGGGCACCGGATGGCAGGTCAGGGCCGTGACGGGCCCTGGGTCCGACGAGCAGATCAGCCCGCTTACGCCCGTCGGCGGGGTACCACCATCCACGGTGTACCCGAGGACGTCGTCGTTCGGGTCGCCGAAGGCCAGTAGCGGGTCGCCGCCCGAGATCGAGACCGGCAGCCGGCTGAAGTTGCCGGCGACGCCGTTCCCGTTGCGGTCGGTGTCGAAGTCCTCGCAGAGGACGCCGCTGGCGGAGTGAGCTGCGGACAGAGCGTGTACCGCACCAACTCCGCAGTTCGAGGCGATCTGCGGGAACACGATCGAGTCACTGTCGAGCGTCGCCTTGAAGGTCTGCGCGATCAGGTAGCCCTGGATCTCATCGCCGCGGATCGTCACATTGAAGGTCGCTTCCGCGAACTTCGCCACCGTCGAGACCGCGTTGTTCGGGTCCGCGATGAACTGCAGTTTACCCGGAGCCGTCTGGATCGTGGCCCCCGCCGGGAAGGTCCCGATGAAGGTCGACCCCTTCGTGATGCAGCCGATCGTCGGGGACTCCGTGTTGAGACCGATCTCGACGTTCGTGAGGGTGCGGCCCGCGCCCGTGATGTCCTGCGTGGCGTTGGCCACGGTGACCTGCACGTTCGAGATCTCACCCGGGTCCACGACGCCGTCAGGCACCGGCTCACAATCGCCCACGATGTTCGGATCGATCGAGCACCGATTGTCCAGCGTCGTCCCCGTCACTCCGATGGCGGCACGGCGCAGGTTCGGGTCCGTCTCCGCGAGGAAGGTGTTCGGGTTGGCGTCGGGGCAGGGCTCCGGGGTCAGCGGGTTGTTGTTCGGGTTCGGGTCGCCGCTGACACAGATGAAGTCCGCCGTTCCGTCATCCGCGACGGCCACGGCCGCCAGCGCGATGCTGGCGAGCTCAGCCTGCGGATGACCCTGGATCCCACCCGGGTTCCAGTTGCAGTTGATCTCCGTCGTGAAGGCCACGCCGTCGTCCGGCGTCGCGTCGTTGTTGTCGTCGGCGGAGTCGGGGTCGCAGTACCGGTCGGCGAACTGCACGCAGAAGCCGCCCGTGCCGCAGCCCACACCCGTTCCGATCTGGGTGCACAGCTTGCCCACGTTCGGTCCGCCCACGCAGTGGCCCACCGAGTCGCTGCCCGAGCCGTCGTCGCCGAAGGCGTCACCGTCCGAGTCCGTCTGGACCTGGAAGGCCGGATCCGCCGGGTTGTACACGGTCGCGCAGTTGTCCAGGGCGTTGAAGACGTTGTCGTCGTCGAGATCCTCTTCGTCGCAGACGTCGCCGATGCTGTCGTTGTCCTGGTCTCTCTGGTCCGGGTTGTAGCAAAGCGCATGGCCCACCGAGCCGTTGCAATGGTGCGGCCGCGTACCGCCGTTCGGATCCTCTTCGGTGAGGTCGTCCGAGTTCGGGCAGTTGTCCACGTTGTTCGTGAACCCGTCCGCGTCCCAGTCCTCGGCCAGGCTCGAGCTGTTGCACCTGGTTCCGGGGTCCACCGACTGGTCCGAGGCGTTGGAGACCGTCGGGCAGGTATCCACCGTGTTGTCGATACCGTCACCGTCGATGTCCGTCACCTCGCACGCTTCGCCGACGCCGTCGTTGTCCGAGTCGAGCTGGTTGTTGTTCGCGGCCTTCGGGCAGTTGTCGCAGATGTCGCCCCAACCGTCCGAGTCCCAGTCGCACTGACCGCTCTCGTTGTGGTTCGGGTCGACGACGCAGTCGGTCACCGTGACCAGACCGTCGCCGTTCAGGTCGAGCTGGGCCACCGCCGCCGGGTTGTAGACGTCCGTGGCGTTCGAGACGATGAAACAGCTGTCGTCGTCGCTGACCGGCCCGCCCGTGATGTAGCTCTTGACCGGGTCCTGGTCGCCCGAGATGTTGTCGGCTCCGAAGTTCTTCACTCCGTCGCCGTCCACATCCAGGAAGCCCGTCTCTCCCGTCTTCGCGTCCCGGTCCTGGTCGCACTCCGGGTCGTCGTAGGAGACGAAGATGTTGAAGTTGTCTCCCGGGTTGGCATTGACGAAGACCGCACCCACCGTGTTCTGCAGCGAGCTGTAGGGGACGCTGCCCGTGAAGATGCTCGACCCGTTCGCCGTCTCGTCGAGGATGAAGTCCTCTCCGAGGGGCTCACCGGCCGCCGGCGTCCGCCCGTTCACCGTTATCTGGCGAACGTCGCAGTTGGCGTTGACCGTGCAAGCGTCGCCAACGTGGCCCGACATGCAGACCAATGCCGTGCACATGCCCGGGATCGTGCTCACGACCTTCGGCGTCTCGTCCTGTACCGTGACGTCGAGGGCCCCGATGCAGTCGTAGGTGAACTCCCGGTTGAAGTTGATGATCGCGCACGGCCTCGCCGTGACCGCCGTGCCGTCCAGAGTGTTGATGGCCGAGACGCGGAATGGGATCGCGTCGCAGTCGTTCGTCGCACGGTTGCACACGGCGTTGGCCGTGCTGACGGCCGCGTTCGGGTCCGACGTCCCGCAGCCCAGCTCCGTGTTACCCGCGAGGCACCGGCCCACGTCGCACAGGTTGTTGGCGATGGCCGAGATACCCGGGCAGGACTTGCCGCGAAGGCCCGCCGTGCAGACGCCCGCGGTGCACACTCCTTCCGCGATGTTGTCACGGCAGTCGTCCGCTCCGGAGTTGCCGGCTAGGGAGCTGCAGAACAGACCGTTTCGGACTCCACCTACGCATGTGTTGGAGACGCAGGTGACCCCGAAGCCGCCGCCCACGTTGTCCAGTGAGCAGTCACCGCCGACGAAGCTCAACTGGTCGGCCGGATGCTGCTCCGACCACTCCCAGACGACGTCGTCCATCGTGTACCCGTCGTGCGTCGAGGAGGCACCACCCTCGCTGAGGAACCACTGGAACTCGAACTGGTGCTTCTCACCAGAAGCTCCGCGGAAGTCCTCGTAGGAGCCGCCCGTCTCGACGAGGCGGTTGCGGATCGGGCCCTCGGGCGTCGTGAACCCGACCACGCGGCAGGGCTTGCCCACCGGTATGGAGAGGTTGCCGCAGAGGTTCCCGGAGGTCTGGATCCTCTGGTCGCTCTGGAAGCCGGCCGCGTTCGGGTCGGCATCCGCCGCCGGGTAGGGCATCAGCGGCCTCGCCACGAAGTTCGTCGGGTCATACGAAGCGAGCGGGCTTGCGATGCCCACCTCGTCGCCCGACGGGAAGATCGCGTCTGGATTGAAGGTCGGGCCGAATCGCCCGGCGCTGTTGGCCGCGCTCGTCCGTGGGCCCGAGATGGTCGTGATCGGCCGGTAGGCGTAGCTGGTGCCGAGCACCGTCGGCTCGCCGTCGTCCGCGCCCTCAGCCAGCTTCATGTCGATGTTGAGAGTTATCGAAGCTGCGTTGTTCGCCAGCTCCTCGTTGCCGTTCCAGGAGAGACCCTCGGCCCTCACGTCGAAGGAGAAGCCGCGGGCATCGAGCCCCGGATTGGACTTGTTGAACACCGGTGACCACAGCATGAAGCTCACGAAGTTGTTCGTGTTCCCGTCGGTCGAGTCGCTCGGCGAGACGTACTCGGGGCAGTTGCTCCCCACCGCTCCCACCGGGCCGCCGCCGGCGTGCCACGCACCCTTCCCGCCGACCGCTCCGGAGCCCGCCGCCTGCGTCTGCCACCCGCAAGCTCCACCGAGGCTGTGGAACCATCCCTGAGTCCCCGTCGGATACCCGGGCCCCGGGATGCTGTCGGCTGTCAGGAAGCTCGTGAACCCGCCGTTGTTGAGGTCGAAGTTGAACGGCACGCACCCGCCAGGGCACGTCCCGTTCGGATCCGCCAGGGCCTGGTTCGGCGTTCCGAACCAGGTGCCGTAGTTGCGGATCTCCAGCCCCTCGCGGGGTCCGCCGTTGTTGAACTCCGCAAGGTCGATGATCCCGTTGCGGTTGTAGTCCTTGAACTGCGACCCGCCCGAGGGCTTGTCGCTGCTGTAGTAGCGAATGTCGTTGTCTGCCTGCAGCGCTTCACGGAAGCGGAAGCCCTGCGTCGCGATCGTGCCGCCGTCATCCGTGCTCGTCGTGCTGAACGCCACGTCGAGGAAAACCACCCGGTTCGCCGTCGCGAGGTTCACCACCGCCTCGTCGACATCGATGTTCCACGTCGCCGCGCTCTCCCGGCTGTACGGGATGCGGCCCAGCGTGTTGACCGGGTCGATGATGTGGATGTACTGGCACGGGTTGCTCGAGGGTGTCCCCGCCGCATCGTTGCTGCAGCTCAGCGTCGCCTTCACTCCGCGAAGCTCGGCCCCCGTGTGGTTGTTGAAGTGAACCTGGTACTGCAGCCTTTCACCGGCATCCAGGTTGAAGTCGCCTCGCAGAGCGATCGTGCGGCCGTAGTCGCAACCGCCACCGATGAACTTCTGCTTGGTGTTCTCGATCGCCAGGATCACGAATCCGGGCGTCACCTTCGGCTCGCACCGCACGGGCGCCGTTGTCCGGTCCGTGTCCGTCCCGTCCGTCGGGTCGGTGTAGGTCGCACGAATGGTATTTCCGTTCGACACCTCCACCATCCCGTTGTTGTTGACGGGCTTGCGCGGTCCGCCCAGCGGGTTCGTCAGGCCGCCGATGTACTGAACCCGCACGGAGTTCGACGTCGAGCTCATCCGCGTCCAGGGCCGGAAGATCGAGGGGTTCCTCGCCGGCTCTCCGAACTGCGGGTCCACCGTCACCGTGTAGTTGAAGGTGATCCCCCCCTCCGTGTCCACCACGGCGCCGAGCGAGTTCAGGACCTCGACTCGCGTCCCGAGCCTCGCGTCGGTTCGACGGTCGTTCAGCGAGCTCGTGTCGTTCTCGGCCACCGTCACTCTCAACGACGTGTCCGAGCAGTCGTAGGCTTCCTTGTCCAGCGAGATCGACGAGGGCGACGTGTTGCCCGTCCAGCTCAGGGCCCCTGAGACGATCAGGGCGAAGGGCTGCGCGATCAGGCCGTCTCCGACGAGTTGCACGTCGTCTCCGACGAGCGTTCCCGAGTAGGTGCCGCAGGCGACTGTACCCGTCCCCGAAGCGATGTACTGCTTCCCGTTGGCCGTGAGCACGTGGTCATCACCCGACAATGGGGTGCTGATGGTGCCGTTCGCTCCACCGCTGACACACGGTGCGTCCGGCGCTCCGACCGCCGTGCCGAGACCGCTCGTCCACGACACGACCGCCTTGTAGTGACCGTCGCTGAGCGTCCCGCGGCGGGAGCCCAGGATCAGGTTCGCGAAGGGATGGGCCGTCCAGATGTGGACCATCTCCGTCGTGTTCTTCGTGTCCCTGACGCTTCGCGGATCGGCCGGGTCGAGCGCCCCCGTTGCGGTCACGCACTGCCCCCGGTCCGAGTACTGGTTCTGGACCTTGAGCTGGTTGCCCAGGATCCGGCGGATGTACGGGTTCGTCCCGTTCGGGTCGAAGTAGGCCGCATCCGGGTTCGGAAGCGACGCGATCGTGCAGCGGCCGCACTGCGTCGGGTATGTGGGAGCGCCGCCGAAGGCATTGCACGAGCCCGACCCGCCGAAGGGATACCCGTAGGCGAGGTCGAACCCTTCCGTGCCGTCGTAGTCCCCGTCGACGACCTCGAGGTCCAGGTCGTTGACGAGCAGCTCGCTCTCCGCGTCATACCAGCTCAGTACCGCGCGGACGTCCTGTCCGCCGTGTTCCACGTCGAACTCGAACTCCTTCGTCTCGCCCGATCCGATGACGCCGATGCCCAGCCCGCCGTCGAAGTACTCGTCGGCGACCAGGAGGTTCCTCGGCAGCGTCGGCTCGTTCGTCTGGTTGCTCTTGTCACGCGGACGCCGCGTATCGGTGTAGGTCGCCAGCGGCAGGATGTTCGCCAGCTCGACCTTGCCGAAGCCCTGCTCGATGCAGGGACGGTTCACGCAGCTCGCGATCAGCGGTCCCGACGTTGCCCAGTCGGTCGATCCCGCGATGACTGCCTTCACCAGCGATCCGCTCACGTCCGAGACGCGCTTGGAGACCGTGGCGTCACCGTTCGGGTAGTACCCCTCGCTGAACCACTCGCGGATCTGCGCCGCCGCTCCGGCCACCTTGCCCGTCGAGTACGACGTCCCCGTCTTCTTGTGGTGACGGACGTTCTCGACGCCCTCGGCCGAGTCCTGCTCGTTGTCGAACGACTGCAACGCCACCAGCGAGTCGCCGTTGCCGCCCGAGTAGGAGCCCTCGAAGCCTCCACCACCGCGCGCCGGCTCGTTGCCCGGTGCCATTACAAAGGGAGCTATCCGGAGCGACGCGAACGTCGCCGGCCCCTTCGACGAGGCGTTGACGATGTACTCCGTCTGGTCGGTCGCGATCAGGGAGACCTCCAGCGTGTCGGTCTGGTTCATCCCGACCACGACCGGGTTCTTCCCTGAGGCCAGATCCTGGATCTGGATGTCCGCCGCCGTGAACGTGTCGTTCGGGTCCGTCGGCACGAACGGGTCCCTGTCAGCACCCGTGTTCTCGTTCGCTCCGTCGTTGCCGGAGGCCACCGCCACCAGCACACGCCGGTTCGAGAACAGCAGCGAGTCCAGGTCCGCCGCGTCGCCCGCGTACGTGTTGTGTCCGTTGTCGACGTCCGTGTCGAAGTCAGTCGGTGCACCGAAGGGCAGCACCACGATCTTCGCCCCTCTCGCGTGCAGCGAGCTGTTCGCCAGGCTCAGGTCTCTGCGGTAGATCAGTGCCTCGACGTCGTCGATCACCGATACCCCGGTGTCCACGTCGCTCAGCAGGTTCGTCGCGCACGCCGGTGCTCCCGTCGGCGCCACGCCCGTGCCGTTCGCGTCGATGAACAGCAGCCGCGCTCCGCGCGCCTGCCCGTCTCCGCTGAGTTTCCGCTCGTTCTCGTCGTTGAAGAACGCCACGAACTGGTTCGACACACCCTGCGCGTCCCACGTGATCCCCAGCCCGAACGGACCGCCCGTCGGGTTGCCGTTCATCACCGAGGTCACGATCTGGCCGTGCGTGTCACCACCCGCCGAGATCGAGTCGCACGACAGCCCGTCTCCTTCCGCCGTCGCGTCCTCGAAGGTCCCGTCGTTGTTCAGGTCCCTCGAGCGTACGTACGTCTCCACCTTCCGGTGCGTGATCCCTACCCCCGTGATCTGGTTCGCCGTACCGCACGAGCCGATGCACGGTGAGGTCTGGTTGTGCGCCAGAGGCGAGGAGTCCAGCGATATCCCGTTGTCGATCAGCCCGATGAACTGCGGCTGCACCGTGAAGCAGTTCGGGTCCACCGTTCCCACCGCCGGGTCGAACGGTATGTTCGCCGCGTTGCATCCCGCGGGAACGCTGTTCGGGTCCGTCGCGTAGATGCCCCCGCCGTCGATCCCGGCGTTCGTATAGGGCCGCACGAACCCGCCCTGCTGCCTCTCGTCGAGGACGCGTCCCACCTCCGTCTGCAGCGAGGTGTTCAGCATCCTGTCGTTCAGCCCCGTCTTCTCCTGGATCAGGTAGAGGTCATCCACCTTCGCCAGCTTGAACAGGTCTGCCTTCTCGATCTCAACACCCATGATCTCGCGTCCGTTGAAGCTCTGTCCGTGCGTGATCGTCCCGCCCGCGCGCTCGATGTCCGCGCGAAGCTCGGTGGGATCTGCTCCCCTGTGCGAGCGCACCACGAGACTCAGCGTCCCGCTCGCCGCCCGCTCCGGGCTCAAGAGCTTCTGGCTGCCCACCCGCCGGTCGATCTTGTACGCCGGGTGATAGGCATCCACGAACTGGAAGTTCGCTGAGCTCAGCACCTGCTGACGCGCCTGCGGCCCCTTCACGCGGAGGAGGAATGCGTTGTTCGGGACCACGTCCAGTACCTGCGCGCCCAGCCCCTGAATCATGCTGCGCACTTCCTGGCTCGTCTTGCCCTTCAGGTACCCTGCGCTCAACTGCGCGATGAAATACTCCCCTCGCGCCCTCACCGGCCCGTTCTTCTCCTTCATCAGCCCCGGGGGCAGGCTCGGCGCCCCTTCCGTGGCGTGGAAGGATCCCTTTCCACCGGGCAGGTGGATGACGTTCGGCGAGCCGTTCTCGGACGGGTCCACCGTCCCGAGCTGCCGCTTGCCCATCTCTTCCGGCCAGAAGTCGGCTCCCCGCCCGTAGAAGCGGCGCTTGTTCTTCTGCATCCATTCCACTTCCTGCTCGACCCACCAGCTCGGCATCACCTCGCCGCTCGGGCCGCCTACGGATGGAATGGGCTGTCGCCCTGACCCCGGCTCGTCCACACGGCCAAACGATCCCGACCAGAGGACCGCGACCGGTGCGACCAGTAGTACCGCCAGACTCAGGCCGAGGGCTCCCTTCAGAAACGTGACGGGAATCCTGCTTCTCAACATGACCTCCTCCCAGTGACGCGTCATGCGCGGGGATACCAGCATCCTCGCTCGAGGTTCTCTCCCGCATGATGGCAAAAAGGCATAAAACCAGGCCTCTGCACACGCAGAAACGGACAAGACAGCTTTCGAAGTGGCCGTAATATACGGGGACCCCCCGGGAGCGTCAACAAGTTTTTATCTCTTTTCGGCCCTTCGGGTGATCCGGCCGGCGGGGCGGGGAGACTCCGGAGGATCTCACGGAGGGAGGCCGCCCCGCCGTGCTTTCGCAGTGGTGCACGAAAATCGGATCTTTCGTGGTTGTCACCCGAGTCAGGAGTTCATGCTGATTCGCCATATTTCGGGGGAGGCCGGCAGCCCGGGTGAACGTGCCGCCCGCCGGACCTTCCGGGCGATTTCGAACCAACCGGAACCCGTCCGGCATCAGGTTGGAGCCCCGGGGATGACGGGTCAGGTGCCGCCGATGAAGAGGCCCAGGACGAGTGTCGTCGAGCCCGCCGAGGAGCCGGGCAGGAGCCGGAGATCCGATCCCACGTCCGCAATTCCGTTCAGGAAAGCGGCGACGCTCCCGGCCAGGGCGAGGCCGCAGACCGGCTCCTGCAGCATCCCCGCCCGGATGCGCCTTCCCGAAGCCCCGAGGGAGAAATCTCCCGTGATGGGATCGATCGTGTGCAGCCCCATCAGCTCCGTGATGCGGAAGCCGTCCTTGACGCTCGCGACGATCGCTTCGGCAGGCCGGGCTGAAGGGACCAGGTGGAGCGTCGTCGTGCCCACCCTGGGGATTCCCATGTAGGAAGAGCGCACCGCGTTCCCGGTGGAGTGAATCCCCGCTTTCACAGCGGTCTTCGAATTGTGCAGGTAGCCCCGGAGCGAACCGCGCTCGATGAGAACGGTTCTCCCCGTGGATACCCCTTCGCCGTCGAAAGGGAAGCTCCTGTCGGCCCCGGGGAACCTCCCGTCGTCCACCAGCGTCACCGCATCGGCGGCGACCCTGGAACCGACCCGACCTGCCAGGAACGATTTCCCCTTCAGGACCTGCTCGGCGGAGAGAGCGGGGCTGAACGCCTGGAGCAGGTCGGCGGCCGTGGCCGGATCGAAGACGACGTCCGCGGTGCAGGTCTGAGGCCGGCCGGCTCCCAGCTTGTCCAGCGCCTTGTGGGCCGCCTCTCTCCCGATCTTGAAGGGATCCAGCCCCGAGAAGCGGAGGGCGAAATCGCCGGCAGCTCCGCTCTGGGACGAGCCGCCCTCTTCCGCCACGACATCGATCGATCCGTAGATTCGCGTGAACGGGGCACCCCGGGAGAACCCCTCTGTGTCTCGGACCTCGACCCTTCCGACGATGTCGGCGTAGCGCGCTTCGCGGACCTTCGAGACCCTCCTGTCCACGCCGCGCGCCGCGTCCTCCATGGCGCGCGCGAGCGCGATCTTCCGGTAGGTCTCCGTCCCGAGCAGTCCGGCCTCCTCGGGGGACTCCTCCGGTGCGTCCGGAGGGGCGGGACGCGGGAGCCGGTTGGCCGGATCCGCATCGGTGAGTGAGGCGAGCGCGCGGGCTGCCTCCGCGGCCCGCCGCAGGCCGGCCTCCGAGAGGTCCGAAGTGCAGGCGAAGCCGATCCGCCCCTGGTCGAAGATCCGGATTCCGGCGCCACGCTCCTCCTTCATCTCCAGGCTCTCGAGCTTCCCGGCCGCGACGGTGATCGCGGTGGCCGAGGTGTCTTCCAGGTAGATTTCCCCCGCCAGGCGCATCTCCGAGAGAACCGAGACCGCCCTGTCCGCGAGCTCCGCCGCCTCAATCACCGGGCCGCCTCGTCGGGACACGCCCGCCGGATCCCGTTCCTCCCACGACGATGGACGGGATCCTCAGCGTCGGTTGCGCGTCGCTCACGGGCACACTCTGGCCCTCCTTTCCGCACGTTCCCACGCCGAATCCAAGATCGGAGCCCACGGCATCGATGGCGGAGAGCACCTCCGGCCCGTTTCCGACGAGGGTGGCGTCGCGAAGCGGCTCGGCGATCCGACCCTCCCGGATCCGGTAGGACTCCAGGCAGTTGAAGACGAAGTTGCCCGTCGCCACGTCCACCTCGCCCCCCCCCATTCTACAAACGAGGATCCCGTCGGCGACCGCCGAGAGGATCGCGGAGGGGTCCGACGTGCCCGGCAGGATCATCGTGTTCCGCATCCGCGGTATCGGAAGGTGGCGATAGGACTCCCGCCGGCCATTCCCCGTGGGCGGCTGCCCCAGTCGCCTCGCCGTGCGGCGGCTGTGCAGGAACCCGCGGAGGAAGCCGCGCTCGATCAGGCTCACCCGCGTCGTGGCGATGCCCTCGTCATCGATCGTGGACGACCCCCTCTGGCCTGGAAGCGTGCCGTCGTCGATGACCGTGACGAGGGGGGATGCGACCTGGAGCCCGAGCCGGCCGGCATAGGCGCTCATTCCCTTCTCGATGAAATCGGCCTCCAGCCCATGGCCGCAGGCCTCGTGGATCATGGTTCCCCCGGCGCGCGACGAGAGCACGACGGTGAAGGTCCCCGATGGAGCAGGCTCCGCCCCCAGTTGTAGAACCGCGAGCCGGGCGGCCTCCCGGCCGATCTTCTCCGGAGGAGCGAGATCGAAGAGCTCGAAGCCCCGCGTCCCGGAGGCCGTCTCCGTTCCCGTGCGGATCCGGTCGCGCTCCTTCGCGATCGCCACGACGTGAAGCGTGACGATGACGCGGCGATCTGGGGCGAAGAGGCCGTCGCTGGCTGCGACCCAGATTCGCTGCTGCATGTCGCGGTAGAGGCAGGTGACCTGGGTGACCCGGGGGTCGTACCGGCGAGCGGCGTCCTCGGCACGGCGCAGGATCTCGACCTTCCTGGAGGGTGCCACGGCATCAGGAGCCAGGGCCACGGGAGAGACGATGGCGGCCGGTGCCGGCTGGAGAGGCAGGACCCCCGCGCTGCGGGTGCGCCCCACGGCTCGCGCCAGCTTCGCCGCCAGGTGAAGGAGCCCCTCGCGGTCCAGCCTGTTTCCGTTGGCGAAGAGCACCTGCTCCCGATCCTCGACGGAGATGCCCACGCCCGCGTCGACGCCTCCCACCGCGTCCTCGAGACGACCCCCGTCGAGCTTCAAGCCGGTCGACGCCGTCTCCTCGGCGTAGATCTCCGCCCTCTCTCCTCCCTCGGCGAGAGCGGCCTCGAGGACCTCGCGGGCGAGCCCCGGCTCCAGCATCATGCCGGGGGGGACTTCGGGCGGGGCGGCAGGGCAGGGAGGGCACGGAGGTCCTCTTCGAGGAGGCGCGAGAGATCCGTGACCAGCCGGCGTGTCTCCTCGAGCGTTCCCCCCGTATCGAGGGTGTAGTCGGCCAGGGCGATCTTCCGCTCCAGCGGCTGCTGCGCCGCGATCCTCCTCCGGGCCTCGTCGGCCGTGAGGTGATCGCGCTTCATGAGGCGACGCAGCTGCTCCTCCGGCGGGCAGTGCGCCACCACGAGCCGGTGGTAGCGCTTCCAGGAGCCGGTCTCGACCATGAGGGCCGCGTCGACGATGACGACGCCCGAGCCGCATCGGCGCTCGAAGGAGGACGTGTCCGCGTCGATGACGCCGTACACCATCGGGTGCACGATCGACTCGAGCCTGCGCCGAGCTTCCTGGTCCGAGAAGACCATCTCCCCCAGCGCCCGCCGGTCCACCCCTCCCGACGATGAGCGGACGCCCGTGCCGAAGGCATCGATCACCGGCCCGGCTGCATCCCCGCCTTCGGCGAGCAGAGCGTGGACGATCTCGTCGGCGTCGATGAGGAGCCAGCCCGGACGGACCAGGAGCTTCCCCGCGGTCGACCGGCCGCAGGCGATGCCGCCCGTCAGCCCCACCTTAAGGATCCCGGCCATCGTCTGAGGAGCCTAGTGCGCGACACGGCGCGCGCGCGCCGCCAGGAGCGTGTTCTCCAGGAGAGCGGCGACGGTGAGAGGACCCACGCCACCGGGCACCGGCGTCAGCGCCCCGGCGATCCGGCGGGCCTCCACCGGGTGGACGTCCCCCACGAGCGTATAGCCCTTGCTCCGGACCTGTTCGATCCGTGCGGGATCGTCTCCGAAGAGCCTTCGGGCCTCTTCCAGGTCGCGCACGTGGTTGATCCCGACGTCGATGACCGTGGCGCCCGGCTTGATGAAGCCTCCTCTCACGAAGGCGGGCCGGCCGATGGCAGCCACGAGGATCTCCGCCTCCGCTGCCAGCTCCGGGAGGTCGCGAGTTCTGGAATGACAGATCGTGACCGTCGCGTTCCGGTGAAGAAGAAGGGCCGCGAGAGGGCGCCCCACGATCTCGCTGCGTCCGATGATGACGGCTCGGCGGCCCTCGATCTCGATCCCGGCGCTCTCGAGGAGCGTGATGATCCCGGCGGGCGTGCATGGGACGAACAGCGGCCGGCCCGCCCAGAGCCTTCCGGCATTGATCGGATGGAAGCCATCGACGTCCTTTCCGGGATCCAGGGCCTCCAGGATGACGCGGGCGCGGATGCCGCGCGGAAGCGGCATCTGGACCAGGATCCCGTCCACCTCGCGGGACCTGTTGAGCCGATCGACGAGCCCGACAACCTCGCCCTCGGTGACCTCAGCGGCAAGCACGTGGATGTCCGCGGCGATGCCCGCCTCGTGACAGGCCTTCTGCTTGCTCCGGACGTAGACCCGCGAGGCCGGATCCTCCCCGGCCAGGATCACGGAGAGCCTGGGCGGCTCGTGGCCCTCCGCGACGAGGCGGCCGACGGCCTCGGCCGTCCGCTGCCGCATGCCCGAAGCCACGGCCTTGCCGTCCAGGAGCGCCGCCTCCTGCCCCGTTCGCGTCACGGCTCGACCTCGAAGCGCTTGAAGGAGAAATTCGCATCGATCTCGCCGTCGGGCGTGTGGATCACGCCGATGCGGATCTCGAGCTTCTTGAACCTCTCATCGCGGGGTCCGTCAAAGACGAGGAGCTTCCGGATCGAGCCTCCGGAGCGGATCGTGACGGCGCGGCTGTAGACGGCCTTCTCGATATCCTCGAGATCAGGAGCCCCCCCGGGCATCGTCCTCAGCAGCTCGTAGAGGCCCGTGTAGTCGAGCGGGAACTCGGCGTCGGTGCGATCGGTGATCAGCCGGCCCTGGCCGGGCTCGAAGAGGAGGTCGAAGCCGCCCTCATTCTCGATCTGCAGGGCGAAGACCAGGTGGCCCCGGGTCGTGGCTGTCCGTTCCTTGAAGATCCCGGCGGTGCCTCCGATCACTGAAGCCATCGCCTCCCCTGCCTTGAGGGCGTCGAGGTAACGGATCGAGATGCGCACGCCGGACTGGGCGACCGAGAGGACCTCCGTGGGGACCGGCTTGCCCTTCTCGTCCTGCCCGGAGCCGGAGAGCCGGTAGATCTTGTCCTTCTTCGCCTGGGCGTCGGCGGCTGGAAGGCAGATCATGACGAGCAGGGTCACCAAGGCTCGGCGCCGCATCGTGCGCCGATTCTACCCACGGCCGCTCAGGGTGTCGAATAGGGCGGGATGGCAGCCGCCAGGCTCACTCCTCGGCGGAGGCGGCCTTCGAGGTGGGCTCCTTCCCCGTGAGGTCCTTGTAGATCTTCTTCACCTTCGCCTTGACCACCATGCATCCGGGATCGTTCACGAGGCAGAAGCCCAGCGTCTCCCCGGTGCAGCCACAGGGGCACATCTCGGTATTGATGGTCTCGAGGAAGGCCTTCCGCTCGTCGTCGCTCAGGACACTCAGATCGTATCCCGGCAGGTCCGAGTAGTAGTTCCCTTTCACCTCGAGGCCCAGGCCGCCGCCCGTCGTTGCGGGCGCCGGACCGCCCCCGGCCGGAGGCGCGACATCGCCGGGGGGCGCAGGCTTCCCGCGCTCGGCGACGAGACCCTTGGACGACGTCTTCTGGAGGGCAGCCTTGGCCGAAACGGGCGCCGTCGGATCGTCCTGCTCGAGCATGAACCTCTTCTTGTAGTGCGCCACGACCTGGGAGTACTGCTCGTCCGTGAGCCCCGAGACGGATCGGAACTGAGCGATCGAGGTGAAGGCGCCTCCCCCCTTCCGGAACTTCATGACCTTCGCGACGGCCTCCCCCGTCATGCCGGGGAGCTGCTGGATCGCATCCTCGGGGAGCTTCGACATGCTGCCGAGAAGGCGGCGCTCCATCTGCGGGGTGGCTGCGTCCGTGGCGGCCGCTGCCTGTGCGGCGGCTGATGCGAAGGCCAGGACGAAAAGCGACAGAGCGAGCGCGAGTCGCCCGCGGACCAGAGAGATCATCTGCGGTCTCCTCCACATGTATCGAACCGGGGGGGGAATCGCCCGGATCCTAGTGTTGAGGGCCACCGTGCGCAACATGGCGGCCGGGGAGCCTGTGTTAGGCTTGCCGGTCATCCACCTTCTCCCAGGGGCTATGCACGACCGGATCGTCATCAGGGGGGCCTCCCAGCACAACCTCAAAAACGTGAGCCTCAGCCTTCCGAGAGGCCGGCTCGTGGTCGTCACGGGGGTCAGCGGCTCGGGAAAGTCTTCGCTCGCCTTCGACACGCTCTACGCCGAGGGGCAGCGCCGCTACGTCGAGAGCCTCTCCACCTATGCGCGCCAGTTCCTGGAGCAGATGGAGAAGCCCGACGTCGAGCACATCGAGGGCCTCTCCCCCGCCATCGCCATCGAGCAGAAAGGTCCCGCGCACAACCCACGCTCTACCGTGGGCACGGTCACGGAGATCTACGACTACCTGAGGGTCCTGTTCGCCCGGGTGGGAGTCCCCCATTGTCCCAGATGCGGGGAGCGAATCTCGGCGCAGACGGTTCAGCAGATGGCCGCCCGGATTCTCGAAGCGCCCGGAGGCTCCAGGTTCCAGATCCTCGCTCCGATCGTGAGAGGGCGGAAGGGAGAGCACAGGGGACTCTTCGGCGACCTGACCCGGCAGGGCTTCGTCCGCGCCCGGGTGGACGGCGCCCTCGCGGACCTCTCCTCGCCGCCCGAGCTCGCCCCCCGGAAGGCCCACACGATCGAGGTCGTCGTGGACCGGCTCGAAGTGAGCCCCGAGCGCCGGGGCCGCATCGTCGATTCGCTCGAAACCGCGGTGAAGCTCGGCGGGGGCATGGTCACGGTCGCCTGGTCCGACGGGAAGGAGGAGAGCTTCTCAGAGCGCTGGTCGTGCGCCTCCTGCAAGGGCGGGATCCAGGAGATCTCACCGCGGAGCTTCTCCTTCAACAGCCCCTTCGGGGCCTGCGACCAGTGCGGCGGGCTGGGGAGCCGTCCGGAGATCGAGGCGGGTGCCGTCGTGCCCGATCCAGGACTCTCCCTCGACCAGGGCGCCGTCGTCGTCCCGGGCGGCGCGGGAGGGGCCTGGCTCTCCGTGGCCATCAAGGCTCTTCGGCGGGCCCACAGGTTCGACACCCGCAAGCCCTTCCGCGAGCTCCCCTCCGCCGTGCGCGAGGTGCTTCTGCACGGATCGGGTGGGCGCGAGTATTCGTTCGAATGGAAGGGCGAGCGGGCCCGTTTCACGTTCAAGCGCCCCTTCGAGGGCGTCCTCCCGCGACTCCAGAGGAAGTACCGCGAGTCCTCCTCGGCCCGGGTCAGGGAGGAGATTCAGAAGCTGATGACCACGCGCCCCTGCAGGGCCTGCAGCGGCTCGCGCCTGCGCCCCGAAGCCCGTGCCGTTCGCCTGGCAGGCCGCGCCATCAACGAGTACACCTCCCTTCCGATCTCCACCGCCTTGCGCGACTTCACGGCGCTCGATCCGGGCTCATCCCTCGAGGTCGTCGCCCGCCCCCTCCTCGTCGAGATCTGCGAGCGGCTCGGGTTCCTCGACGCGGTCGGGCTCGGTTACCTCACCCTGGACAGGGCCGCTACCACGCTTTCCAGTGGGGAAAGCCAGCGAATCCGGCTCGCGACGCAGATTGGATCCCGGCTCAGCGGCGTCCTCTACGTCCTCGACGAGCCCTCCATCGGACTGCACCCGCGTGACAATCGCCGTCTCCTCTCGACGCTCTTCGCCATGAGGGACAACGGCAACACGCTGGTCGTCGTCGAGCACGACGAGGAGACGATACGTGCCGCCGACGAGATCGTGGATCTGGGCCCCGGCGCGGGCGAGCAGGGGGGTCGGATCGTGGCGCAGGGATCCGTCGAGGCGATCATCGCGGAGCCCGCCTCCCTGACGGGGGCCTACCTGTCGGGCCGGATGCGCATCGAGCCCCCGCCCCGGCGGCGGCCGGTGAAGGGGCGGGCGCTGGTGCTGCGCGGCGCCTCGGCGAACAACCTCAGGAAGATCGACGTGCGGTTTCCGCTGGGGCTCTTCATCGCCGTGACCGGCGTGTCGGGCTCCGGCAAGAGCACGCTGGTCAACGAGATCCTCCACAAGGCGCTGGCCGCCAGGCTCCATGGATCCTCGGAGCTCCCGGCAGCCCACGATCGGATCGAAGGGATCGAGCTGATCGACAAGGTCATAGCGATCGACCAGAGCCCGATCGGGCGGACCCCCCGCTCCAACCCCGCGACCTACACGGGCCTCTTCGGGCCCATCCGCGATCTCTTCTCCCAGGTGCCGGAGGCCAGAGCCCGCGGGTACACCGCCGGCCGCTTCTCCTTCAACGTGAAGGGCGGGCGCTGCGAAGCCTGCCAGGGCGACGGCCAGCGCCGGATCGAGATGCACTTCCTGCCCGACGTCTACGTGACCTGCGAGGAGTGCCGGGGCCGGCGCTACAACGCCGAGACGCTGGAGATTCGCTATCGGATGAAGAGCATCGCGGAGGTGCTCGAGAGCTCGGCTGAATCGGCGGCAAGCCTCTTCGGGGCCGTCCCGGCCGTCCGCGGGCCCCTGGAAACGCTCATCTCCGTGGGCCTCGGCTACCTCCGGCTCGGTCAGCCGGCCACGACGCTCTCGGGCGGCGAGGCGCAGAGGATCAAGCTGGCCAGGGAGCTCTCCCGCGCCTCGACGGGCCGGACGCTCTACCTGCTCGACGAGCCGACAACGGGCCTGCACTTCGACGACATCCGGAAGCTCCTCGGCGTGCTCCAGAGACTCGTGGATGCCGGTAACAGCGTGATCGTCATCGAGCACAATCTCGAAGTGGTCAAGTGCGCAGACCACATTATTGATCTCGGCCCGGAGGGTGGCGCCGAGGGTGGGCGCCTCGTGGTCTGCGGCTCACCCGAAGAGGTGGCGCGGGCCGAGGGCTCCCACACCGGGGCCTGCCTCCGCCGCCTCCTCCCCGTCACCTCCGGCCGCGCGCCCGCCTGACCGTACCGATACAGCGCGCGCCGAAGGGTCGCTATTGCTGCGTCAGGCGGTGCGGATCCAGCGGAGGATCTCGGGGATCGTCGCCCGCTTCCCGGTCATGAGGATGCCGACCCGGAAGACCCTTCCAGCCACCCATGTCATGGCTGCGATCGTCGCGAGCAGCACCAGAACGTTGAGCAGGATCTCCCACAGCGGCGGCGTGAGCACCTGGACGCGGGTGAACATCAGGATCGGGGAGAAGAACGGGAAGTGGGAGAGCCCGACCGCCATGGCCGTGTCGGGCTGCCGGCCGAGCGAGAGCGCCAGGATGATGGCCGCCACGATGATCATGATGACCGGCGTCTGGGCGTTCTGGGCCTCCTGCTCGTTCGTGGACATGGCGCCCACGATGCAGAAGAGCGTCGCGTACAGGAAATAGCCCAGGATGAAGTAGAGGACGAAGTAACCCACCACCCACGGCTCGATGGCCGCGAAGACCTCTCCCGTCTGCGGGGAGACGCCCCGGAAGGAGTAGAGAGCCAGAGCAGCCCCAGCCCATATCAGGAACTGCGCGAGCCCGACGGCGCCGACACCGATGATCTTCCCGGCCATGAGCTGAAAGGAAGTCAGCGAGGAGAGGATCACCTCGGCCACCCGGTTGGTCTTCTCCTCGATGAAGCTCCGGACCAGGGTCGTGCCATAGATCAGGATGTTGGTGTAGATGAACATCACGTAGATGAGGGTGACGAAGAACTCCGTCGCGGCCCCTCGCCGGCTCCTCTCCCCGCGGGCGCCGATCTTCACCGTCTCGATCTCGACCGATCGGGTAATCTCCTTGGCGTCGGTGGCGCCCAGCCCCCTCCCCTGCAGCCTGAGCGCGATGACGGCGTCCGTCAGGCCGTTGCGGATTCTCCGTATGCGCTCGAGGTCCGAGACGTTGCGGGCGTAGTAGATCGGCTCCTCCTTCCCCTCCAGTATTCCAGATGGCAGGGCGAGGTAGGCCGTGAGGGACTTGTCGTCGATGCGCGCGGCGAGGGCGTCGAGAATTTCCTCCCGGCTCCGGCCCTCGGGGCTGATCCTCTCGAGCTGGTAGCGGCGCACCTTCTCGCTCTCGCCCTTCCGGCCGCGCAGGAAGTCCTCCTCCTCGTCGCTGGCCAGCTCACGATCGAGAGCCTCGTAGATCCCTCCCCCCGTCTCGTCGAGAACGGCGATCGTCGTGGGCTTGTCCGGGGCGATGCGGCTGAGGAGGAGCGGCGCGAACATCATCGCCGCGAGGAGCACGGGGACGAGGATCGTCGAGATGACGAAGGCCTTTGTCCTGGCCCGCTCGAGGAACTCCCGGCGGACCACCAGCGCGATCTTGCCGAGACCCGAGGTGCGCGCACGTGCTCCCCCTGACGTCGAAACGGACATGCCTCAACCCTCCTGGATCCCGCGACGCGCGGGGGTCTCCACTCTTCGCGGGTTCATGGCGCCGCGGTCAGCGCTCGTCCGGCCGGCTCCGCTCCGCTCTCCGCCGCCCCCCCGGTGGCGGCGACCCGCTCCACGAAGATGTCGTGCATCGAAGGCTCCATGATCTCGAACCGCGAGAGCTTCACTCTCCCCGACAGGTCGCGAAGGAAAGCCTGTGGATCGACCTCGTCGCCGAGAGTCACCTCGACGTGCCCCGGGCTGGTGCTGCTGCGCTGGACCATCGAGTGGCCGTCCAGGAAGGAGCCGTCCCCCTCGAACTTCAGGGCGACGACCTTCCGCCCGGACGACGCCCGCACCTCCCTGACCGTTCCGTCGAGCACCTTGACGCCCTGGTTGAGCATGCAGACACGGTCGCAGAGCCGCTCGACCTGCTCCATGATGTGCGTCGAAAAGAGGATCGTGCGCCCCTTGCCGCGCAACTCGAGCATGATGTCGCGCAGGAGCGTCGTATTCACCGGATCGAGGCCGGAGAAGGGCTCGTCGAGGATGATGATCTCCGGCTCGTGCAGGACGGTGGCGATGAACTGGACCTTCTGCTGCATGCCCTTCGAGAGGTCCTGGACCTTCTTCCCCCAGCAGTCGGCAAGGCCCAGGCGATCGAGCCAGGCCCGGGCGGCCGCCGAAGCCTTCGAGGAGGGCATGCCCTTGATCCCGCCCGCGAAGGTCAGGATATCGCCCACGAGCATCCTGAGATAGAGCCCGCGCTCCTCCGGCAGGTATCCAATCCGCGACTTGAGCTCCTCGGAGACGGGGCTTCCGAGCACGCGGATCGAGCCGGTGTCGGGGCCGTAGATGTTCATGATCATCCTGAGGGTGGTCGTCTTCCCCGCCCCGTTGGGCCCGATGATCCCGAAGAGGCTCCCCTGGGGGATCTCGAGGGAGAGATCGATGACCGCCTTCTTCCGGTCGAAGGTCTTCGAGACCTTCTCGATCGATACCGCGTTCATGGAGCTCCTCGATGGGTGGGTCGCGGACAGATTCCGGAGGCTCGCCTCCGGGTCGGGCGGATCCTACTACGCGGGCCGCTTGCGGGGGTTTCCGGCCACCGTCGCCACCCCGCGAAGGCCCGCGAGGATCACTCACACGCCCCTGTCTCGCAAGCGCCGCGAAACCTCACACGCGGCGCCTTGATCCCACTACCGGGACGGTTCATCATTCGCGCGACGGCCGGCGGAGCAACCACTTGATCACTGGATACAACACCGAAGTCAAGCGACGCGGGCGCGTCTATCACGTCCAGACGGAGGACAAGGGTGTCCGCAATCCGATCATCGAGACGCTCGTCTACGTCGGGGGCGGCCAGATCATCCATGCGAAGCAGTACAACTACGCCGGGCTCGTGAA
Source organism: uncultured Acidobacteriota bacterium (assembly GCA_964568735.1). Taxonomy (GTDB): domain Bacteria; phylum Acidobacteriota; class Polarisedimenticolia; order JACPZX01; family JACPZX01; genus CAZMRF01. The sequence goes on along the minus strand of CAZMRF010000039.1, from coordinate 14,415 downwards.
GGGCGCGACGTGTGACGAGAAGGCGGTCCAGGAGCTCCTGGAATCCCAGCACCGGCGGGTGATGCGCTGGATCGCCGGGGGGAAGTTCGACGAGGACGGCCCGCCTCCCTTCGGATCCACGCTCCTCTCGGACCGGACCTTCGACGAGGTGGTCCTCGACTTTCTCAAGGAGCAGGAGTCGTCCGAGCCGATCGAGGTCGTGCTCGCCGAGGACATGCAGGTCCCTGCGGACGGTGAGGCCCGTTTCAGGATCCAGGTCCGGGGAACGGGGAGCCGGAAGCCTGTCGCCGGGGCGCACGTCACGATCGTCCTGAACCCGAGGCTCGGCAAGACCCAGAAGCTCGCCGCCTCGGTGGCCGACAAGGAGGGACTCCTCGAAGCCACGCTCAAGCTCCCCCCCGACGCGGCCGGAGGGATCCTGCAGGTGGAGGCGCGTTCCGGGGGCTGCGTGGGCGCCCTCGAGATCCCGCTGCCGGCCAAATGACGACCCTGGAGATCGTCGCCAACGGGCTGCCCAGGGAGGTGGCTTCCGGGACCACCCTGGAAGGATTCATCCAGAGCCTCGACCTGCGCTCCTCGAGGCTCGCCGTCGAGCGCAACGGAGCCATCGTACCCCGGGAGAGCTATCCTTCCGTCGTCCTCCAGGCGGGCGATCGCCTGGAAGTCGTGACGCTCGTCGGCGGCGGTTGATGGGAGCAGCACTTTGCCGGGTCGAGTTTGCCGGCGACAGTTCATCCACGTCGGAGATCCAATGAAGACCGTTCAGCTCGAGATCGGCGGCAGGGCGCTGCGCTCCCGTCTGATCGTGGGAACGGGGAAGTACTCCTCGTTCCAGGTGATGAAGGAGGCCCACGAGGCCTCCGGCGCCGACATGGTCACGGTCGCCGTCAGGCGCGTGAATCTCACGGACAGGAGCAAGGAATCGCTTCTCGATTGGATCGACCGGAGCCGCTTCACCCTGCTGCCCAACACCGCCGGCTGCTACAACGTGGAGGAGGCCCTCCGCACGGCCAGGCTCGGGCGGGAGGCCACCGGCTCGAATCTCGTCAAGCTCGAGGTGATCGGCGACGAGAAGACTCTCTTCCCGGACAACGAGGGCCTGCTCGAAGCCACCCGCATTCTCGTTCAGGAGGGCTTCACCGTGCTGCCCTACACCAGCGACGACGTCGTGACGGCAAAGAAGCTCCGCGACGCAGGCGCGGCGGCGGTCATGCCCCTGGGCGCCCCGATCGGATCGGGGCTCGGGCTCCAGAACTGCACGAACCTCCGGCTCATCCTGGAAGAGATTCGCGACATTCCCGTCATCGTCGATGCGGGGGTCGGGGTGCCTTCCGACGCCTGCATCGCGATGGAGATGGGATGCGACGGGGTTCTCATGAACACCGCCATCGCCGGCTCGCCGGATCCGGTGAAGATGGCGAGGGCCATGCGACGGGCGGTCGAGGCCGGGCGCGAGGCCTTCGAGGCCGGCCGCATCCCCCGAAAGCTCTACGCCACCGCCAGCAGCCCCCTCGAGGGCGTCATCCGCTAACCCTCGTCGCACGCTGAGTGCGGCGTTGGCGAGGGACGGAGGGCATCGCCCGGAGCGTACGTCTGGAGTCCGGGTGCGATGGCACACCGGGCCCCACCCTGTGACTACGGCGGAAGTAGGAGCGCAGGGCGGTGCCCTCCGACCCGCGCTGAGCGGCGTCAGCTCCGGCGGCGGGCGTGGGAGCGGACGGCGGCGTCGGCCTCGCGCTTGAGCGTCTCCCGCTTCTTCGCCTCCCGCTTGTCGTGCTGCTTCTTCCCCTTCCCGACGCCGATCTCGATCTTGATCTTCCCGTCCTTGAGGTAGATCCGGAGAGGGATCAGGGTCTGGCCCGCCATGTCCTGTTCCTTGTGGAGCCTCAAGATCTCACGACGGTGCAGGAGGAGCTTGCGTGGCCGGAGGGGCTCGTGGTTGAAAATGCTGCCATGCGCGTAGGGGGTGATGTGGCAGTTGTAGAGGAAGACCTCGCCGTCCTTCACCCTTGCGTAGGCGTCCTTGAGGTTGCAGGCTCCGTCGCGGAGGGACTTGACCTCCGTCCCTTTCAGGATCAGCCCGGCCTCCAGCTTCTCGCTGATGAAGTAGTTGTGGAACGCAGCCCTGTTGCGGGCGAGATCCTTCTCGAAGCTCACGCCCGCATTTTCACACATGGGATCCAGAGGCTTGATTCCCCGCTCCTGAGCGCCCACAATACGGACAGTCGATCCGGCCGGGAGGGCGCCCCGGCATCAGGCGCTCCGGGCCGTTCATATAGGTAGGAAGGAGCACTCATGGGCTGCAGCTCTGGAGGGTGTGCGTCCGGAGGCTGCAGCACGGCGGCCGGCGCGGGGGAGTCCGCGGGCGGCGCCTGCGGCTCGGGGGGCTGCTCGGGCGGGGCCTGCGGCAGCGACGACTGGGACGGCACCTTCCGGGACGTGGTGGGCGTGAAGATCGGCCCCCACGCCAAGACCTTCTATCTCGACTCCACGGGTTTCGATCTCCTGCGGGGAGACCCCTGCGTCGTCGAGTCCGAGGACGGCGAGTCCTTTGCCGTGGTCGTCCAGCCGACCGGCGCCTCGCGCAAGTTCTCCGCCATCCGCGACATGCGGAGGGTCCTGCGCAGGGCTGGAGACCCGGATCTCGAGCAGAACGAGAAGCGCGACCGCTTGCACCGCGAGGCCCTCGGCTACTGCCGGCGGAAGGCGGCCGAGCTGGAGCTGGAGATGAAGGTCGTCGACGTGGACCCCTCCTTCGATGGGCGCAAGCTCACGTGCTTCTTCACGGCGGGCGACAGGGTTGATTTCCGGGAGATGGTCCGTGACCTCGCCCACCGGTTCCGGCGCCGGATCGAGATGCGGCAGATCGGGGCGCGGGACGAAGCCCGGATGCTGGGCGGCTACGGGATCTGCGGGCGACCGCTGTGCTGCACGACCTTCCTCACGGAATTCGCCCCCATCTCCGTGAAGATGGCCAAGAGGCAGGGGCTGAGCCTGAACCCCTCCAAGATCTCGGGGCTCTGCGGAAGGCTCATGTGCTGCCTGAGATACGAGGACTACGACGCGCCGCGGCCTGCGGCCGGCGGACGCGAAGGCTCAACGGCCTCGAAACCCCTGAAGATCCTGTCACGCGGATCTCAGGAGCCGGACGGTTCGTCCTCCTCCCCCGAGACATCTCCAGAGAGCAGCGAGCTGTAGATCTCCCTCTTCGGCTTCTTCCAGCGCACGGCGAGCCGCTTCAGGGCCTCCTTCCTGCCCAGGCCCGATTCGATGAGCGCACGGTAGGCTTCGCGCAGGTCCGGGAGCCCGGGTGATTCACCCGCCTCGGAGGCGCCCGGCGCTATCACGAGAGTCATCTCACCACGCGGAAGGCTCGTTCCGAGCCGGGTCGCCACCTCCGAGATCTTCCCCGTGATCGCCTCTTCGTGGAGCTTCGTCATCTCGCGGAAGAGGATCATGGAGCGATCGCCGAAGACGCCGCTCATGTCCCGGAGGGTGTCGGCGATGCGGTGCGGGGCCTCGAACAGCACGATGGGCCAGCCCTCCGCCCCGGAGTCGGCTTCCGTCCTGGCCCGCTCCATCGCGACCAGCCCCGCGAGGAAGCGCCTCCGGGCCGAACCCCTGGATGGCGGGTAGCCGGCGAAGACGAAGCCACCCGATTCCATGCCGCTCACCGAGACGGCGGCGGCGGGGGCCGACGGGCCGGGGATGGCCTCGACATGAATCCCCTCCGCGCGCGCGGCAAACACGAGGCGCGCCCCGGGATCCGAGACTCCGGGCGTACCCGCGTCGCTGACGAGCGCGACCGTCCTGCCCTCCCGCATCATGGCGAGGAGGGGCTGCAAGCGGACCGCCTCGTTGAACCTGTGAAGGGAGCGGGTGGGCCGGGAGATCGACAGGTGTGACAGGAGGATCCGAGTTCGCCTCGTGTCCTCGCAGGCGACGAGATCCGCCGCCTTCAGCGACGCCACGGCGCGGGCGGTGATGTCGCCCAGGTTGCCCAACGGGGTGGCGATCACGAGAAGCCTGCCGCCCTCGTGGCTTCCAGAAGCCGGCCCGACGGCTTCGGGGGTGGATGTGATCCGCCGCGTGCGCCGTCTCACGTCCCCCAGTCCCGCGGGTATCTCAGATCGACGCCGATGGTGCGCATCGAGGTCTTGGCAACGAGCGGCGGCCTCCGCTTGAACTGAGTCGAGACCACGAGCCGGTGGAGCCGCCGCACGAGCGAGCGTGGAAAGCCCAGCGCCACGACCTCCTCGACTTCCATCCACTCGTCGAAGAGGCGGCAGAGGATCCTGTCCACGACCTCGTAGGAGGCGCCGACCTCGCCCTCGTCCGTCTGGCCCTCCCAGAGGTCGGCCGTCGGGGTCTTCCTCCTGATGGCAGGAGGGACTTTCAAGTGCGCCGCGAGGAGGCGCACCTGCGTCTTGTAGAGATCTCCGAGCGGATTGAGGGCGGAGGCCATGTCCCCGAAGAGGGTGCCGTATCCGAGCAGGAGCTCCGTCTTGTTGCTCGTTCCGAGGACGAGAGCCGAGTGCTCGGCCGACCGGTCGTAGAGCACGTTCATCCGCTCACGCGCCATCCGGTTGCCGCGGCGGACCCGCCCCGCGCCGGGGAAGAGATCCAGGTAGGAATCCACCATGGGGGAGATGTCGATCTCCTCGGTCGGGATGCCGAGCCTGCGGGCGACCGAGCGGGCGTCCTTCAGGCTCGAAGGACTGCTCTTGCGGTAGGGCATGAGCACGGCCAGGACGCCCCGTGGCCCCAGGGCCCTCGCCGCGAGGGAGGCCGCGACCGCCGAATCGAGCCCCCCCGAGAGCCCGACGACGACGCGCTGCCTCCCGGTCCGGGAAGTCTCCGAGGCGATGAAGCCCGTGAGGACGCGCTCGAGGGTCGCACCGTCGATCGACAGGTCCGGGCCGTCAGCGGGCGCCATCGGCCCTCCTCGGCCGCCGCCCGCGGGCGTCGGCTCCGGAGCCCCCGGCCCCGGCGATCCGGTCCAGCTCGCGCCGGACCAGATCGATCTTCTCGTCGCGGACGAGCGGCGAGCGGATCCGGGCCTTGCGAATCTCGGCCGGCGCCAGCGAGCCGAGCACGAGATCCTCCTCGAGGAACTTCGCCTGGGCGACCAGGTCGCCCGAGGGTGAGCAGATGAAGGAGCCGCCCTGGAAGGCCCACCCGTCCTCGTATCCGGTCCTGTTGACGTAGATCACCCAGCAGGTCAGGTGGCGCGCCACCACGCGGGCAAGCTCCTCCCAGATCCCCAGGCTCTTCGGCCTCCTCGAGCCGTCGATTCCCTTCACGGGGCTCGCGGAGACCACGACGAGGACCTCCATGCCCTGAAGGGAGAGCAGCCAGGAGGAGGAGAGATGCCAGAAGTCCTCGCAGATGAGGAGGCCGGTCCTCCCCCAGGGCGCATCGAAGGTGCGGAAGGAATCTCCCGCCGCGAAGTACCGCCCCTCGTCGAACATCCCGTAGGTCGGGAGGTAGACCTTCTTGTGCAGGTGCGCGGGGGATCCCCCGACGAAGCAGGCCGCGGAGTTGTAGACCTGGGAGCCGGAGCCGCTCTCGACGAAGCCCGCGATGACGGAGCATTTTCGCGAGGCCGCCGCGAGCGCGCCGAGGCTGCGGCCGGCGGGAAACGGCTCCGCCGCGGACCTCGCGAGATCCTGGAGCAGGTATCCGGTGAGGCTCAGCTCCGGGAAAACCGTGAGCATCGCGCCGCGCCCGCGCGCTTCACGAATCAGGGCCTGGTGGCGACGGAGGTTCGCCGCGGCGTCGCCCAGCTTGGGAGCGAACTGGGCCAGGGCCACTTTCATGAAGCGATCCTCCGGAAGCGGCGCGAATCTACCACCTCTCGCGGGAGCCCCACAATCGGGCCCGGGAGCCCGATCCGCCGATTCCGGCTCCGGGCGCACCATGCTACGATGGCCACGCGTGCTCGCGGGGAGCCGCTGGCCCCTGGCGGATCGTCCGGCCGCTTTCCGCGCGGCGCGCAGCCACGCGCCTTCTTGATGTCCGGCAGGGTGCGGAGAATCCTCCGATGAACCACCTGACCCCGACCAACCCGCCGGTGCGACGCCCCTTCGTGGCCGGCCACTTCTACCCGGGCGACGAGGCGGGCCTGAGGCGGGACGTGGAGTCCTTCCTTCTCCCCGTCGCCGGGGGAGGGCGCGAGGCCCGGGGCGTCATCGTCCCGCACGCCGGATACATGTACTCCGGAGCGGTGGCCGGGCAGGTCTACGCCTCCGCCATCCTGCCGCGCCGGCTCGTGATCATGGGGCCGAACCACACGGGGCTCGGAAAGCAAGTGGCGGTGATGAGCCGGGGACTGTGGGAAACGCCGCTCGGTTCGGCGCTGATCGACGAGACCCTGGCCCATCTCATCCTCGATCTGGCCAGCAGCGCGGAGGAGGACGAGGCCGCGCACAGGGCCGAGCACTCCCTCGAGGTCCAGATCCCCTTCCTCCAGACGATGCGGCGTGACTTCCTCTTCGCACCCATCTGCCTGGGGATCAGCGGGAGGGACGAGCTCCTCGCCCTGGGGGACGCCATCGCGGCCGCCATCGAGACCCTCTCGGAGCCCGTCGGGATCGTCATCAGCACCGACATGACGCACTACGAGCGGGCCGACCGCGCTCGTGAGAAGGACTTCCTCGCCATCCGGAGGATGGAGGCCCTCGACTCCGAGGGCCTCCATGCCGTGGTGCGCGAGCAGGAGATCAGCATGTGCGGCGCCGGGCCGGCGACCGCGGGCCTTCGTGCCTTGAAGAGGACGGGGGCCACCTCAGCCGAGCTCATCGCGTACGCCAGCTCGGGCGACGTCTCCGGCGACTACGATCAAGTGGTCGGGTACGCGGGCCTCCTGATTCGGTGAAGATCCGCTGCCTGGCGGCCCTCCTCCCCGCCTCCCTTACCGTCATCGCCGCCCTGAGCGCCGGGGTCCGGGTCGATGCAGCGGAGGAGAAGAAGCCGAAGAGCGACCTGCTCTCCCGGGCCGGAGCGGCCGGTGCCGCGCCCGAGATGTCGGCGGGCCAGATCGTGCAGACCTCGCCCGGCGAGTTCCAGCTGACAGGAGACGTGGACTTCCGTTACGGCTCCTCGCGCCTCTTCGCCGACCAGGTCCGGTACTCGGAGGCTTCGCACCTGGTGACCGCCGAGGGCAACGTCGTCATCCAGTTCGAGGCGAACCAGATCAGCGGTGATCGCGTCGAGGTGAACCTCGAAACCGGGTACGCCGTGATCGAGAACGCCCGGGGCTATTTCGAGCCCGACGTGGTTCTCGAGGCCAAGAAGCTCGAGCGGATCGGCGAGGAGACCTTCCGGATCACCAAGGGCCGGATCACGACCTGCACCCAGCCCACCCCCTACTGGTCCTTCAGCGTCGGCAGCGCCATCGTCGAGATCGGCAAGTACGCGCGGATGACGAACGCCGCGTTCAAGCTGGGCCGAATCCCCGCTTTCTACAGCCCCTACCTGATCTGGCCCATCAAGGAGGAGCGGTCGCCGGGGCTCCTCCTCCCCCAAATCGGCTTCACCAGCAAGAGGGGCCCATTCATCAGCAATGCTCTCTTCCTTCCCCTGGGCCGCAGCATGGACGCGACCCTCCAGATGGACTTCTTCAACGGCCGCGTGAGCGCGGACGTCGAGCAGCTTCCCCAGTCGGGCCAGGGCCTGGAGTTCCGCTACGTTCCCGGCAGCGCCGGCAGCGGCCTCATCACCGGGTACTTCCTCGAGGAGAAGTTCCGTCCCTTCCCCGGGGCCGACGAGGAGGTGCGTGACCGCTACCACCTGAGCCTCACCCACACGCAGAGGCTTCCCTGGGGGTTCAAGCTCCTGGGCGACATCAACACCGTGAGCGACCTCGATTACTTCCTCGACTTCGAGCGGGAGATCCGGGCCTCGACGAACCCGACCGTGCTCTCCCAGGTCGACCTCTCGCGCCACGCCGGGCCGTACGCGCTGAACGTCCGATTCAACCGGCAGCTCCAGTTCCTCAGCGTCGACCCGAGCACGGGAGACACCGAGGATCTCACGCTGTGGCGCCTGCCCGAGGTCGAGATGCGCGGCCGCGGCATCCGGCTGTGGAAGAGCCCCTTCTACCTGGGATTCGCCTCCTCCTACAACGGACTGGCGCGCCGCACGCGGACGATCGACAGCCTGGGGGAGATGGAGACTACGGAAGCCAGTTATACCCGGTACGATCTGGCGCCGACCATCACGGGGAACTTCACCCCCGCTCCCTGGCTCGACATCTCTCCATCCTTCTCCTTCCGCGAGACGCTCTACACGGCCAGCGACGCCGACCGCGGCTCCGGGCTCGATCCGACGGGCGGCTCTTTCGAGCGCAGGTTCTACCGCTTCGGGCTGGGCTTCGTCGGGCCGCGCTTCTACCGGCTCTACGGCGCCGGGGAAGACGGTGCCTCCAGCTTCAAGCACACCTTCGAGCCCCGGGTCTCGTACGATTTTGCGCCCGAGGTCGAGGGGGGCGAGAACATCATTCCCTTCGACGAGATCGACGCCACGCCGCCGAGCACGAACGTGCTGAGCTACTCGCTCACCAGCCGCGTCTTCGTCAAGAAGCCGGAAAAGCAGGGGCCGCCCCTGCCCCCGCCCGCGCTCAATGCGACCTTCGCCTCACTCGTTCTCGGCGAAGAGGGGCTCACCCACAACGAGGAGGCGCTTCCGCCCGCTCCGCCTGCCGGCCAGGCCGCGCCTGCCGGAGGATCGGAAGAGGGAGAGGAGAAGAGTTCGGGCACGGCGGCCTCGCCGGACGACGCGGCCGCGCGCACGTGGGTCGCCCCGGAGATCTCCACCGGCACCGTGCGCAAGGCGCTCTCCGCGGAGGCGGGTTCCGAGGACAAGGGAGGCGTCGGCGCCGTCGAGCTCGCCACCTTCGACCTCACCCAGAGGCTCTCGTTCGACGACAGGAAGCCGTTGAGCCAGTCGCAGGCGCTCGACACGGTGAGCTCCTACGGCCCCGTGCTCGCGACCCTGCGCGTCAACCCCTCACGGGCGGCATCGCTGGACATGGGAGCGAACTACGACATCCTCTTCCACGACATCCGCAGCGTGAGCCTGTCGGGCAACCTGCGCACGCGGGACCTCAGCTACCTGCGATTGTCCTGGTTCCTGAACCGCGATCTCGAGGGGATCTCCGTGAGCGTCGATCCCACGTGCGCGGATGACGCGACCCGCGTCGTCGGCAGATCCGGCCGCGATCCCGGCCGGTGCTTCAACGACAGCAGCCAGATCCGCCTGATGAGCGGAACGGCCTTCGGAGGCAGGAAGCTCACGGTCGACGTCGAGGGCAACTACGACATCGAGGAGTCGTTCCTTCGCGACCAGCGGTACCGGTTCGGATGGAACAGCCAGTGCTGCGGGGTCCTCGTCGAGCTCTCCCGCCGCAACTTCCAGACCTCTTCGCTGGGCGAGACCTCGGACACCCAGTACAGGTTCGTGCTCAACCTGCGCGGTGTCGGCACATTTCTTGACTTGAATGGCAGGCCACAGTAGGGTCCCGGCCCTCATCCGGAGATCCCCGCAGTGACGACAGCCACGCTCTCCGTGCCGCTCGTGACCGGAGCCGCCGGCCGGCTCGGCGAAGCGCTTCAGGAGGCCATGGCGGAGCGATATCCTGGTGCTATCTACGCCACGCGCGACGAGATCGACATCACGGACTGCTGGAGGCTCGAGAGCGAGTTCGAGAGGCTGCAACCGACCGTGGTCATCAACGCAGCCTCGATGACGCACGTGGACGGATGCGAGGACGCCCCCGACCTGGCCGATGAGAGCAACCACCAGGGGGCGCGCAACGTGGCGCGCGCCGCGGCCCTGGTGGGCGCCAGGATTATTCACGTATCCACCGACCTCGTCTTCGACGGCTCCCTCGAGAGGAAGTACACCGAGGAGGATCCCACGGCGCCCCTCTCCGTCTACGGCAGGTCGAAGCTCCTGGGTGAGCAGGCCGTCCAGGAAGAGGCCCCCGGCGCGACGATCCTGAGATCCTCCTGGTTCTTCGGCGCGGGCGAGGGGAAGTTCCCCGAGAGCTTCCTCTCCCTCATCGCCGAGGGCACTCCCATCCGCCTCGTCGCCGACCGATTCGGCACGCCGACCTACATCCCCGATCTCGCACGGGCCATCACGATCCTGATCTCGATCCCGTGGGAGGGCGTCCTCCACTTCACGAACCTGGGTGACATGACGACGCGCTACCACTTCATCCTGAAGGCCGCGAAGATCATGGGGCTCGATCTCGCGCCGCTTCATCCCCTCTCGCACCTCCAGTGGAAGGGAGACAGGGCGCCGCGGCCGCTCAACTCCGCGCTCGATCCATCCAGGTTCGTGGAGGTCACGGGGTGGGCTCCACCCAGCTGGGAGGAGGCCCTGGAGACCTACCTCGGATCGAGAAGCCGCTCCGGGTGACGGACTCGATCCCGGCGCGAGACCCGTGCTGAAGCGATGAAGCGGCGCGGCGCGGCTCCCGGCCGTCGAGGGGCCGCACGGGGCCTCCTCTACGTTCTCCTCGCGGCGGCCGCGGCGTTATTCGTGACACTCGTCGATCCCGCCGGCTGGCCGGGAGCCTCTTCCCTCATGCTGTCGAGGCTTCCGGCTGGAGCCCTCGCGGGCTCGGCCGCGGCCCTCGCGGCGCTGGCAGCGCGGGCCGCCACGACGGGGGGAGCCGCGACCGGGGCCATCCTCTCGATGATTGTCTGGTCGGCCGCCGGGTGGCGGGGCTTCGTCCTGCTCGGAGCCTTCGTGGCCCTCGCGAGCGGTGCCACCCGCTGGCGCGCGGCGCGGCGGGATGGGAGCGCCGGGGGCCGGGGAGACGAAGGGCCCAGGGATTCCAGGCAGGCCGTGGCCAACATGGGAGCCGCGGCCCTCCTCTCCCTGCTGGCGATCATGGGACGGCTCGAGCCGGGGGCGGTTCTCGCCGCCTTCACGGCGGCGCTGGCGGCCGCTCTCTCGGACACGATGTCGACCGAGGCGGGGCAGGCGATGGGCGGGAGGCCCGTCCTCATCACGACCTGGCGCCCCGTTCCAGCCGGGACCGACGGCGGGATCAGCCCATCGGGGACGCTCGCGGGGCTGGCCTCCTCCTCCCTCCTCGCCCTGCTGGCCTGGGGGGTCGGGTCCCTGCCGCTCTCCGGCGTGCCCGTCGTCGCCTTCTCGGGGTTCGCCGGAAACCTCGTTGATTCCCTGCTGGGCGCGACGCTGGAGAGAAGGGGCATCCTCGAGAACGACTCGGTCAACTTCCTCGCGACGGTCGCCGGCGCGCTCTGTGCGTTCGTTCTCTGGAGCCTGCTCTTCTGACGATTCAGCTCAGCGGCCCAGGAGGCGGGCGATACGGTCCGGGAGCGGCGGGTGCGTGCTGAAGAGGTTCATGAAGGAGCTGCCCGAGAGCGAGTTGACGATGTAGAGGTGGCCCATGGCCGGGCTCGTCCCCATGGGGATCCGGCCCGAGGTCTGCCCGAGCTTCTGGAGCGCCGCCGCGAGCCCCTGCGGGTAGCCGACGAGCGCCGCCGCCGAGGCGTCGGCCTGGTACTCCCTGTTGCGCGAGATGGCCGTCTGGATGAGCAGGGCTGCGATGGGCGCCAGCAGGGCCATGACGAAGAGGCTGAGGACGTTGGAGTCCCTGTCGTCGCGCCCTCCGAACCCGCCGAAGAAGGCCGCCCACTTCGCCATGCTCGCGAGCATCATGATAGCGCCCGCGATCGTCGCCGCGAGCGTGGAGATGAGCGTGTCGCGGTTCTTCACGTGGGAGAGCTCGTGGGCGAGCACTCCCTCCAGCTCCTCGCGATTCATGAGCTTGAGGATGCCCGTCGTGACGGCGACGGCCGCATGATCGGGGCTTCTTCCCGTGGCGAAGGCGTTGGGCGCCGGCGAGTCGACGAGGTAGACGCGCGGCATCGGCATCCCCGCCTTCTGCGCGAGGTTGGCAACGATGCTGTGGACCTCGGGAGCTTCCCGCGCCTCGAGGGGGCGCGCTCCATGCATCTTCAGCACGATCGCATCGGAGAACCACCAGGCGCCCACGTTCATCACGACCGCGAGGAAGAAAGCGAAGGCCATCCCGGACTGGCCTCCCAGCGCGCCTCCGGCGAAGATGAAGAGGCCCGTCAGCAATCCCAGGAGCACGACCGTCTTGGCTGTATTCATGATCCTCTCCTACTTCACGTCGATGCGGATGGCCTGAGTTCTCGATGATTCCTTCTTCCTCAGCACGATCTCGAGGACCCCGTCGAGATGGCTGGCTTCGACCTGGCCATGATCGACCGTGGCCGGCAGCCGGAAGGTCCTCTGGAAAGTGCCGTAGGTCCGCTCGATCCTCAAGAAGTCTTCTCTGTTCTCGCCCGTGGCGAACTTCCGCTCGCCTCTCACGATGAGGGTTCCTTCCTCGATCCGCAGATCGATGCCCTTCTGGTCCACTCCCGGCAGATCGATGCGGATGACGACTCGATCCTCGCTCTCATAGATGTCCACCGGGGGCATCCAGACGCCCATCGGGAATTCCTCCTCGGTGGTCCTGCTCCGCGCCAGCGACTCCTCGAAGAGCCGGTTCATCCGTTCCTGGAGCATGGACATGTCGCGGAATGGATCCCACGGACTCGAGGGCATCGATCTGTCTCCTCTTGCGGAATTCAGCGTCCAATCCTGGTGTCCGGGAGCATCATCGGTACGCCGAGTATATCACCCCGATCGCGGCTCACGCCCGGCTCCCCGCAGCCTCGACACGGCTCAGGGACACGCTCTCGCCCCCGTCCGAGTCGACGCGGACGACGTCGCCCGCCGCAACGCTTCCCTCGAGCAGCATCAGCGCCAGCGGATCCTGGACTCTCCGCTGGATGAGCCGCTTGAGAGGCCTCGCTCCGAAGTCAGGGTCGTAGCCCTGCCTCGCCAGCAGTGCCATCGCATCCTTCGTGACGTCGAGGCCGATCTCCCTGGTCGCGAGCAGCGTCCTCAGCCGCTCGACCTGGAGCTCGACGATGCCGGCGATCGCGGCAGCGTCCAGAGACTTGAAGACCACGACCTCGTCGATCCTGTTGATGAACTCCGGCCTGAACTGGCGCCTCATGGCGACCTCGACGTAGCCCCGGGGATCCTCCCCGCGCTCGAGGGCCTCGCGAATGGCCTCGCTCGCCAGGTTGGAGGTCATGACGATGACGGCGTTGCGGAAGTTCACGGTCCTCCCCTTCCCGTCGGTGAGGCGCCCTTCGTCGAGGAGCTGTAATAGAACATTGTGGACGTCGGGGTGGGCCTTCTCGAACTCGTCGAGCAGGACGACGGCGTAGGGGCGCCGGCGCACCGCCTCGGTGAGCTGGCCGCCTTCGTCGTACCCGACGTAGCCGGGGGGGGCGCCGATCAGCCTGGATACGGCGTGCTTCTCCATGTACTCGGACATGTCGAGGCGCGTCATGGCGCGCTCGTCGTCGAAGAGGAAGGCCGCCAAGGCCCGCACGAGCTCGGTCTTTCCGACGCCGGTGGGCCCCATGAAGAAGAACGAGCCGACGGGGCGATCGGGGTCGGCAATCCCGGCGCGCGAGCGCCTCAGCGTATTGGCGACGAGCGAAATCGCCTCGTCCTGGCCCACGACGCGCCGGCGCAGATACTCCTCCATGCGGAGCAGCTTCTCGATCTCTCCCTCCATCATTCTGCTGACCGGGATCCCGGTCCATCGGGAAACCACCGCCGCCACGTCTTCGGCGCCGACCTCCTCTCTGAGCATGCGGCCTTCCCGCTGGATGTCCGCCAGGCGGGCGTTGGCCTTCTCGATCTCCTTGTTCAGGCTGGCCGTCGTGCCGTACCGGATCTCGGCGACCTTGCCGAAATCGCCCTGGCGCTCCGCCCGTTCTTCCTGACGCTTGGCCTCCTCGAGTGACTTCTTCAGCGAGCGCATCTTCTCGATGGCTTCTTTCTCGGTGCCCCAGCGCACGCGAAGAACTTTCGCGCTCTCGCGAAGCGACTCCATCTCCGCGCTGATCTTCTGTAATCGATCGCGCGAGGCGCGGTCGGACTCCCGGCTGAGCGAGTGCTTCTCGATCTCGAGCTGGGCCAGTCTCCGATCCAGGTCGTCGATCTCCATGGGCAGGGAGTCGATCTGCATCTTCAGCAGTGACGCCGCCTCGTCGACCAGGTCGATGGCCTTGTCGGGAAGGAACCGATCCGTGATGTAGCGATCGGACAGGGTCGCGGCCGCCACGAGCGCGCCGTCCTGGATCCGGACGCCGTGGTGAACTTCGTAGCGCTCCTTGAGGCCGCGCAGGATCGCGATGGTGCTCTCGACGTCGGGCTGCTGCACGACCACCGGCTGGAAGCGGCGCTCCAGCGCCTTGTCCTTCTCGATGTACTTCTGGTACTCGCTCAGCGTCGTGGCGCCGACGCATCGGAGCTCGCCCCTCGCGAGCATCGGCTTGA
>CAZMRF010000038.1:0-45284 GCA_964568735.1 uncultured Acidobacteriota bacterium | reverse complement strand
ATGGGACTCGACTCCAGATGAGGGCTGAGCGTAACACGGGATCGCAGGCCATTGTCGCCGGGACGACTCCTTCCTCCTCGCCCCGGGCCTCTCTCGATTCTCCTTCGCCTCGCCGACCCGGGCGATCGACACGTCGCAGACCGACCCTGGCGCCGACAGGATTCAGACCAGCATCTCTCTACCCTCGAACACGACCACCCAGAGCGTCTGCAGCAACTTCGTGAACGGCGCGACGGATGCTGGCGGTGCGCGGCTCCCTCGCGGATTGACAGTCTCGAACCGCTGCCGGTACGATGTGGCAGAGAAGAGCGCGCCCCTGACGAGTTGGCGCAAGGAGGATTTTCCGATGCGATCAAAGCTTGCTTTCGCACTCGCCGGGTTCGTGGCGGTGCTGCTGAGTGCAAACGACGCGCTGGCAGGGAAGCGCACCATAATCCTCGATCCCTACTCAGCGAGAACCTCCAACGGCGCGAGCAGGGAGATTGGCACGGGAGGAGACGCCGGCATCGCTGCACCCCAAGATGGAGAGTTCGGGCTTGGCTTCGTGATCCCCAAGCCCTACAAGGCGAACTCGGCGCTCCGTGTCATCCTGCAATGGCACACCGCCGATCCGAACTGCAGCATCGAGCTTCTTCCGGAATTCCTGGACAGGACGCGGCCAGGCCACGTCCCCACGACCGGCCCGGCCACGGGCGGGTTCATTCCGGAAGACGGCAGCATCGTCCTGACGACGGGGAACATGTCCAACCAGGGATTTTCCAAGGTCTACACCATTTCTCCGGCCCAGGGATTCGATCAGCTCAGCGGCGACGCCATCCTGTTCTCGTTCATCCGGGGTGCAGGGTCGAACGATACGTGCGGTTCCGACCTGATCGTCTCAGCGATCACCATCGAGTATCTGAGTCCCTGACGTCTGCTCGAGGTCGCCCTGCCCGTCGTTCTCCTGCTGACGATCCGGTAGAAGACCTCAGGCAGCAGGGACCGCACCGTGCCTGACCGCAAGCTCATCTACACCGCCGCCTTCCTCCGCTCGCTCGCGACCGGCATGGTGGGCGTGCTCATCGGGATCTACCTGGCGCGAGCCGGCTTCGATCCCGCGCGGACCGGGGCGGTGATAGGGGCGGGTCTGGGCGGGGCCGCGCTGGCGGCGCTCGTCGTGACGCTGCTGGGTGATCGATGGGGACGGCGCAGGACGCTCGTCGCCCTGTCGCTGCTCGCCGCGGGCGGAGGATTCGCCGTCGCCGCCGTCTCAGGATTCACACTCATCGCGGGCGCCGCCTTCGTGGGGATGCTCAACGGCATGGGCCGCGACCGCGGCGCGTCCGCGATCATCGACCAGGCGATCCTCCCGGCGACGGCGCCCGACGCGGAGCGTACGAAGGCCTTCGCCTTTTACAACGTCTTCCAGGACGCCGGTCACGCCTGCGGCGGCCTGCTGGCGGCAACGCCGGCGCTTCTCAGGGCCACCCTCGGGATGGAGGAGATCCCCGCGTTCCGGCTCGCTCTCGCGGGCTACGCCTCCATCCTCGTGGCCACGGCCCTCGTCTACATGCGCCTTTCCGGATCGATCGAGGGGTCCCGGCTGCGCGCGGAACGGCTCAGAGTCTCGCCGCAGGGCCGACAGGTTCTCCGGAAGATCTCGCCGCTCTTCGCGGTCGACAGCCTCGCCGGTGGATTCCTGACGACGGCTCTCCTCGCCTACTTCTTCTACGAGCGGTTCGGCGCCGGAGAAGCGGCCGTGGGTCTCCTGTTCTTCGGCGCGCGCGTCGTCAATGCGGGCTCCCACCTGGGCGCCGCCTGGCTCGCGAAACGGATCGGCCTCGTCAACACGATGGTCTTCACGCACATTCCGTCGAGCCTGCTCCTCGTGACGGTGCCCTTCGCACCGAGCTTCACGGTGGCCGCGATCCTCTTCCTGCTGCGCGAGGGGCTGGTGGAGATGGACGTTCCGACACGGCAGTCCTACGTCATGGCGGTCGTGCGGCCCGAAGAGCGGACCTTTGCATCCGGAGTCACGCAGCTCGTCCGCCTAGGCTCCTGGGCCATAGCGCCTGCTTTCGCGGGGGCGATGATGAAAGGGCTCTCCCTTGCGACGCCCCTTCTCGTGGGAGCGGGGATGAAGATCGGGTACGACCTGCTTCTCTACGCGGCCTTCCGTACACACAAGCCTCCCGAAGAACGGGAAGACCTATCGCACCCGATCGTCTGATGGAACCGGACAACGAGCGTCACCTGCCCGTTCCTCGATCCGGACACCCGATGCCCCCGCCTCGAAGCCCGGCGCGGCGACGGTCCCACCAGCGATCGATGCCAACTTTAGCCGCCGCGGCGTGTCGAGATTGTCTGAATCCCGGGAGATCGGATCGATGAACCCAATCCTCGCCATCGCCATCCTCATG
The DNA here is from genome assembly GCA_964568735.1 of uncultured Acidobacteriota bacterium. GTDB lineage: Bacteria > Acidobacteriota > Polarisedimenticolia > JACPZX01 > JACPZX01 > CAZMRF01. The sequence goes on along the minus strand of CAZMRF010000038.1, from coordinate 42,885 downwards.
GGTGCGGGCTCGGCCGCGGTCGGAGCGAACGCGGGCGCGGCGGCCGTCACCGCTGGCTCGCCCGCCATCGTCATCCGCGCGGGAGGCCTGCTCGACGTCCGCACCGGAGAGATCCTCGAGGGCGCGACTGTCGTCGTGCAGGGCGGGAGGATCGTCTCGGTCGGCCCGCCGTCCAGCGCGGAGCCCGCCGAGGGGGCGCAGGTCCTGGATCTCCATGAGCTCACGCTCCTGCCAGGCCTCATCGATGCCCACGTCCACCTGGCATGGGGTGCTCAGCCTCCGGCACCCGCGGCTCCCGGTGAGAAGCCTCCGATCCCCGGCACTCAGGAAGCGCTCGCAACGCTGCGGGCGGGCTTCACGACCGTACGCAACCTCGGCTCCACGGGCCGGGCCGACCTTGCCCTGCGCGATGCCGTGGCATCGGGCCTCATCCCGGGCCCGCGCATCCTCGCGGCGGGTCCCCCGCTCGGGCTCCCAGGCGGCGTCTGCGACGGGGTCTTTGCGGGAGAGGGTGCAGTTTCCGGGGTCGCCGCGACCGCAGCCAGGGTTGGCCAGCTCGCCGAGGCCGGCGTGGACCTGATCAAGCTGTGCGCAGGAGGTGGCGTCCTGCCCTCCCTGACCGAGGCGGGCTCCGTCGAATACACCGAGGAGGTGATCCGCGCGATCGTCGTGGCGGCGCACGCTCGCGGGCTGAAAGTGGCCGCGCACGCGCAGGGGCCGGCCGCCATTCTCAATGCGGTGCGCGGCGGCGTGGACTCCATCGAGCACGGGGGCCTCCTCGACGAGGAGTCGGCCCGACTCATGAGGGATCGGCATGTCTGGCTTGTGCCGACCCTCTACCGGCTGGACTGGGTCCTCGAAAGCTCGCAGGCCGGTGGCGCGGCGGAGCCCGCGCTCGCGGCCCTGCGCGCGGCCCGCGAGGCGGCCCGTACCAGTGCTGCCCGGGCCTTCGCCATGGGCGTGCCCATTGCCTGTGGGACCGATGCCACGGTCGTCCCCCACGGGCTCAACGCGCGCGAGCTGCGCGTCTACGTCGAGCTTGGAATGAAACCGATCGATGCCATCCGGACCGCGACACTCAATGCGGCCGAGCTGCTGGGTCTGGCGTCGGAGATCGGCTCGCTCGAGCCTGGACGGCAGGCGGATCTCATCGGGGTCGAGGGAAACCCCCTTTCGGAGATCAGCGCGCTCGAGAAAGTGCGCTTCGTGATGAAGAGCGGCGTGATCCACCGATCCCCTTCGTCTGATGGGACCGGACAACGAGCGTCACCTGCCCGTCCCGCAATCCGGACACCCGATGCCCCGGCCCCGAGTCCCGGCGCGAGCGACTCTCCCGAATAGCGCAACGCTCTCTCCCTCCCGGCGTCCGCACCTCCATCGCAACTCGCGCCCATTCATGGTCTTGGGGCTCCACTTGCAATTGTCGCGTTCTTAGTGATCGAGGGAGCCGCGTGGAAGATCGAGGGGGATTCTCGTGGCACCGATGTTGCGCTCGGATCTCCGGGTAGGCGTCCCAGGGGGTGATCGATCCCGATCGTCCCGGTTGTGCTCTGCGCTCCGGAGGCCCTGCCGGAGGAGGCATGCGATGGCTGACAGCCCTGCAGGCGCGCTCCGCATCGGCTTCGTCGTGGAGCGCTCCTCTCCCGTCACCGAGACGGCCGGCGGGCGGGAGATCCTCGAGCTGGAGAGGCAGGGCGTGGAGACGCACACCTTCCGCCTGGACACCCCCGAGAACTGGCAGCAGGCTCCCGAGTCCGGAGCAGGCTCCGTGAGCGCCAGCCTCGGGGAGCGTGACAACGGGGAATTCGCCGGAACGTGGGAGGAGATGCGCCGCCGCATCCTCGAGCGGCGCGGCCATCCCGCCGGCCTGCGCCGGGCTCTGATCCTGGCCCTCGAGCACCCCTCACGCGGCGGGAGGAGGTATCTCGCCGAGGCGCTCGCCCTCGCGGACAAGGCGGAGAAGCTCGGCCTCCATCACCTGCACGCTCACTCGGCCAGGACCCCGGCCTTCGTCGCGATGCTGGCGAGCCTGATTTCGGGCGCTCCCTACAGCTTCACGGCCCACGCCCAGGACATGTCCGCCGCGGGTCCGCCCGCCGTGCTCTGGCGGCGCCAGCTCCGCCACGCCCGCTTCGCCGTGACGGTGGCGGAGGCGAACGCGCGCCACATCACGCGGACGCTGGGCCGCCGCGCGGCCATGAAGATGCGCCTGCTCTACAGCGGCGTCGATCTGGAGGCCACGCGCCCGTCGCTCGAGCGCTTCCGCGCGCCGATCCCGAAGATCCTCTGCGTCTCGCGCCTCGTCGAGAAGAAGGGCGTGGACGTGCTCATCGATGCTCTCGACATGATCGGCCGGCAGGAGCGCCGCTTCGCCTGCTCCATCGTCGGGGAAGGGGCGCAGGAGATCGAGCTGAAGCGGCGGGTGGTCAAGGCCGGGCTCGAGGATCGCGTGGAATTCACGGGCTCGCTTTCTCATCAAGAACTGATCCGCCGACTCCGCGCCGCGGACGCTCTCGTGCTTCCCAGCCGGCTGGCGACGGATGGCGATCGCGACGCGCTGCCCGTCATCCTGCTCGAGGCGATGGCCGCCGGTATCCCCTGTGTCGTCACGCCTGCGGGCGGGATCTCCGAGATCGTGAGGGACTCCGAGACGGGTCTCGTGGTCGAGCCCGAGGATGCCGGCGCGCTCGGCGCGGCCCTGCTCAGGCTGCTCGAGGACGCGGAGCTGAGGCGCCGGCTCGGCGACGGGGGGCGGCGCCGGGCGGAGCAGATGTTCGACCTGCGCCGCAACGTGGCCGTGCTCCGCGGTTGGTTCGCCGAGGCCGCGGGCTCCCAGGCGGCGGCCTCCGAGCCGGAGGATCCGCCCGTCCCTAAGAGGAGTGAGCGCCCAGTCGCGCAGGCGCCCCTTCGGGACCTCCGAGCGTGAAGTAGAAAGTGGCTCCCTGGCCGACCGCGCCTTCGGCCCAGATGCGGCCTCAGGGGCAGGAGGGAAGAAGCGGGGCAAGAAGCGGCGCGGCATACTCGGCAGCGATCCTGTGCGCCTCCTCGTTGGGGTGCTGGTCGCTCCCGTGCACCCAGAGGCTCTCCGCGTTCATTCCGCGGAAGGCTCCGAGAAGGTCATGGGCCGTGAGGCCGGCCTTGCGCGAGGCCGCCAGGACCTGCTCGTGCAGGTCGGAGAAGGGATACCCCTCGTCCAGCCGGAAGAGGATCGGATGGATAAAGAGGACAGCGGGGATCCCCTTCTCGCGGCACAACTCCGCGATGCGATCCAGGCTTCCCTTCATCCTGAGCCAGCGCGCGTCCCCCGCGTCATAGGACTGGCGATAGTGGCGGATCATGTCGTGGGTCATGAGTGCCGCGTCGAGCCTTCCGCCCGCCAGGCGCGCCAGCGCCGAGAAGCGCCGGGCCACCGGAAAGAAGGCGGGCGCCTCGCCTTTCTCGAAGAAGTAGAGGGTTCCCAGCGTCTCCGTGTCGTTCAGGAAGTACCACACGACGACGAGGTCGGGATCGTAGGCGAGCACGTCGCTCTCGAGAAGGGCCGCCTCGTGGATCGTGGCGTAGGCGGGGACGGAGAAGTTGTAGACCTCGATGCTGGCTCCCGGGCAGCGAGGCAGGAGCTTCTCGAGGAGAGCTGGGAAGACGTCCTCGTCCTTGACTCCCTGGCCGAAGGCGAAGGAGTCGCCGAGCACGGCCACGCGCACCGTGGCTGGGTCCTTCTCCAGCTTGAACTCGTGCCCGCGATAGCCGGCCGAGTTGATCGCGTAATGGACGGAGTGCTCCGGTCCGAAATAGCCGCGCTCGTCGGATGAGTACCGGTGGCCCCACCGGCCGTGGGGTTTCATCCGATGCGGCATCCGATCGTCTCCGGGAGGGATGAAGGGCTCCTCTCCCAGCAGCTTCCTCCAGACCTTCCCGTGGGCAGGGTCGGGGGCGATGACGCGGACGGCCGCCTCCAGCCCCAGGAGGGTCACCGCGGCCGACCCGGCAGCCAGCAGCGCGCCTGCCAGGCGCTTCCTGACGATCTCCGGACCGCCCGAAGCGAGCCACCAGCCGGCCCCGACAGGCAGCGCGTGGACGAGCAGAGCCGCGAGAATCGTGCGCAGGTCGCGCACGCCGAGCTCGCTCCTGAGCACCATCACGAAGGAATGGAGCAAGAAGGTCGGGATCAGGACGATCAGGAACAGCAGGGCCGAAGGGAGCGAGCGGAAGGGAGTTTTCCGGAGGAACTTGGAGACCGCGCCGGGACCCATCGGAGCCTCGATCCGCAACCTGTCCCCTTCTGGCAGAGAGCCGCTCAGCGCGGCCGGACGCCCCCCGACCCGGAGGCCCTCGAGCCTCGCTCCTGGAGGGGCTGGTCAGAATACATGATGACGCGGAGCCGGAAGGACAAGCCGGGAGTCCCGTATCACCCGGCCGGGGCCGCCGGAGTAGAATGCGCGCTTCCCCATGGAAGCCACCGCCTCGCAGCACCCCCCGACGAACGGCCCCCCGCGCGGGCGGCACCTCGCCGTCCTCTCGCTTGCGGCCCTCGGCGTCGTCTACGGCGACATCGGCACGAGTCCCCTCTATGCGATCCGGGAGTGCTTCCACGGTGCGCACGCCATCGACCTGTCGCGCGAGAACATCCTCGGTGTCCTCTCCCTCATCATCTGGTCGCTGATCCTCGTCGTCTCGGTGAAGTACCTGGGGCTCGTCCTGCGCGCGGACAACCGGGGAGAGGGTGGAATCCTCGCGTTGATGTCGCTGGTCGTGCCCGCGCGCATTCCCGCGAAGGGAGGCAGCCTCGCGCTGGCGGCCATCGGCCTCTCCGGCGCGGCGCTCCTCTACGGCGACGGCATCATCACGCCGGCCATCTCCGTGCTCAGCGCCATGGAAGGGCTCGAGGTGGCGGCGCCGCACCTCGCTCCCTACGTCATCCCCGGAACGCTCCTCATCCTGATCCTGGTCTTCTCCGTTCAACGGTATGGCACCGCGAGCGTCGGCACCTTGTTCGGGCCGGTCACGCTCCTCTGGTTCATCACCCTGGCCGCCCTGGGGGTCCCCGCGATCATCCGCGAGCCGCACATCCTTGTGGCCGTCAATCCCTTTCATGCGGTCCTCTTCTTCGTGCACAATGGGTGGCACGGAGCCCTCGTCCTGGCGGCGGTCTTCCTCGTCGTGACGGGGGCCGAGGCCCTGTACGCCGACATGGGGCATTTCGGACGCAAGCCGATCCGGCTGGCCTGGTTCGGCGTGGCGGCGCCGGCGCTGCTCGTGAACTACCTGGGGCAGGGGGCCCTGCTCCTCTCCGTCCCGGAGGCGGCGCACAGCCCCTTCTATCGCCTCGCGCCCTCGTGGGCCCTCTACCCCGTCATCGGGCTGGCGACGCTCGCGACCATCATCGCTTCTCAGGCGGTGATCTCCGGTGCCTTTTCCCTGACCCGCCAGGCGGTGCAGCTCGGTTACTGCCCGCGAGTTCCCATCAGCCACACATCCTCCGAGGAGATCGGGCAGATCTACATCGCGCCCGTGAACTGGGCGCTCCTCGCTTCGTGTTGCGTCCTGGTGCTCGAGTTCAGATCCTCGAGCAACCTCGCGGCGGCCTACGGGATGGCCGTCACGCTGACGATGGTTCTGACCACCATCCTCTTCTATGTCGTGAGCAGGAAGCGATGGGGGTGGTCGCGTCTCGCGGCGGGATCGGCCGTGGCCGTCTTCCTCGCCGTCGAGCTGGCCTTCTTCGGGGCGAACGCCGTGAAGATCATGCATGGCGGCTGGCTGCCGCTCGTCGTAGGCGCGGCGATCTTCACCTGCATGACGACGTGGAAGCGCGGGCGATTTATCCTACGAGAGAAGCTGCGGGGGAGCACCCTGCCGCTGGATCAATTCCTCGGCAGCCTGTCGAGCAGTGGCATGACTCGGGTGCCGGGAACGGCTGTTTTCATGACGGGAGACCCGGAGGGAACTCCTCACGCGCTGCTCCACAACATCAAACACAACCGCGTGGTGCACAGGCAGGTCATCCTCCTCACGGTCCTGACCGAGGAGATCCCCGTCGTCAAGGGGAGCGAGCAGGTGAGGAGCGAGATCCTCGGGCAGGGATTCTGCAGGGTCGTCATGAGATTCGGGTTCATGCAGGATCCGAACGTGCCGAGACTCCTCCAGCTCGTGGGCACGCCCGAGTTCCCCATCAATCCCCAGGAGACGACCTATTTCCTGGGGCGCGAGAAGCTCATCCCCACCCACGGCTCGGGCATGGCGACGTGGCGCGAGCGCCTCTTCGCCTTCCTCAGCAGCAACGCGGCCGGCGCGACCTCGTTCTTTCGCCTGCCGCCGAACCGCGTCGTGGAGCTGGGTGCGCAGATCGAGCTCTAGGCCCGGAGCCTGCGAAGGCTGGCGCTCGACGCGAGAATTCACTCAGGACGGGGAAGGCTCCGGCCCCGCTGCGCCGGCGGATCCTGCCCGGCGGCCTGCCCCGGGCGCCTGGCGAAGCGGCATGCCCCTTGCTCATGGAGACCGAGAAAGCGTCCCAGCCTGCCTGCAGTTCTCGGGACGCGGAAGGGGGGTCCGATGTTCCGCCGAAGCTGCTCCTGGCATCCCATCGCCTGTCTCGCTCTCGCCATCCTCATCGCGCCGGCCGCGCTGGCCGACACGATCACGATCAACCCCGTCAAGGACAACACGCTCTACGAGCCCATCTCGCAGGATGGCTTCGCGGACCGCAGCGACGGGGCCGGACCCACCATGTTCGTCGGCAAGGTCAAGGATGCCGACGCCGATCCGGGCGCGGGAACGAGGGTGGCGGTTCGACGGGGAGTCCTGGCCTTTGCCATCGCGGGGAACATCCCCGCGGGCGCGACGATCGACAGTGTCCAGCTCACCCTCTACGCCGACAAGGTCTCGCTCAACACCGCCTTCAACGTGAGCCTGCGCCGGCTCCAGCGTGACTGGGGAGAGGGGACCTCCAACACGGGCAACAGCCAGCAGGGGCGGGGCGAGCCCCCGACGCCCGGGGATGCCACCTGGAGCCACACTTTCTATCCCTCACAGTTCTGGACTCTGCCGGGTGGCGACTTCTCATCCACGAGCAGCGCGACCCGGACCGTCGGCGCCACGGGCTTCTACACCTGGGGCTCGACGTCGGGGATGGTCGCCGACGTGCAGTTCTGGCTCAACAACCCATCGCAGAATTACGGTTGGATTGTCCTGGGAACCGAGACCCAGATCCAGACGGCCAAGCGCTTCGCCACGAGAGAGAATACGGGCAGCACCGGCGGAGTGTCGTGGAAGCCTCGGCTCGTCGTGAGCTACACACCCCAGACCATCAGCGGAGGCTGCTGCCAGGGGAGTGCGTGCTCCATCCAGACGCCGGTGGCCTGCCTTGGGCTGGGCGGCGCCTACCAGGGTAATGGCACGACCTGCTCGCCCAATCCCTGCGTCGTCGTGACGGGCGCATGCTGCGCCTCGAACGGCACGTGCAGCGCGGTCACACCGGGCGCCTGCGCGGCCGGCGGCGGCCTCTACCAGGGCGAAGGCTCCACCTGCGCGGCGGTCGAGTGCTCCATCCAGCTCACGCCCTTCATCGACCCGCTGCCGATTCCGGGCGTCGCGATACCGACGGCCGGATCTACGGGCGGCGCGGCGACCTACGACATCACGATGCTCGAGTTCGAGCAGCAGCTCCACAGCGAGCTGCCCAATCCCACGCGCGTGTGGGGCTACAACGACGGCTTCGCCGCTCCCGGCTATCCGGGCCCCGTCATCGAAGCGCGCACGGGCGAGCCGGTGACGGTGAACTGGATCAACGACATCAGGGACTTCGTGACGAACGTCCCGAGAACGAACGACCACTACCTGGACGTGGACGTCCAGACCGACGGGACAGGCGCGACCTGCATCATGGGGGCCGAGGATGCCGCCAAGACCGTGGCTCACCTCCACGGCGGGCACGTCCCAGCCGCCTTCGACGGATACCCGGAAAACACCTACCTGCCGGGGGATCCTCCCGTGACGTACGTCTACCCCAACAACCAGCAGGCGGGATACCTCTGGTTCCACGATCACGCGCTGGGGATCACCAGGCTCAACGTCTACATGGGCCTGGCAGGCCTCTACCTGGTCCGTGACGCCGTCGAGGACGCGCTCGATCTTCCGGGCGGCGAGTTCGAGATCCCGCTGGTCATCCAGGACAGGAAATTCAACCCCGATGGATCTCTGAAGTACCCGAGCATGTACATGGAGCACTGGCTCGGCGACAAGGTCCTGGTCAACGGGAAGGTCTGGCCCTACCTCCAGGTCAAGCAGGGCAAGTACCGATTCCGGCTCCTGAACGGCTCGGGATCGCGGACCTACACCTTCTCGCTGAACCCGCCCACCGGAATCCTCGCCTTCACCGTCATCGGAACGGAGGGCGGCCTCCTCGATGCGCCGGTCAACGGGGTGGGCTCGCTGACCATGGGACCCGGCGAGCGCTACGACGTCGTGGTCGACTTCGCCGGGTTCAACACGGGCGACGAGATACTCCTCGAGAACAGCGCCGGAGCGCCTTTCCCCAACGGCCCCGTGGATCTCACGCAGGTCATGAAGTTCACGGTGGGAAGCCTGCCCGGCCACGTGGATCCGCTGCCGATCACGCTTCGGGCCGTGCCGCGGCTCGATCCGAACGACGCCGTCATGACGCGGGACTTCCGCCTCAAGCAGTCGGGCCTGGACGGGTGCGGCCGCTCGATGTGGGAGATCAACGGTCTCGGCTGGAACGACATCATGGAATATCCCGAGCTGGGCACGACGGAGATCTGGCGCTTCATCAACGACTCGGGCGTCTCTCATCCCATGCACATGCACCTCGTGATGTTCCAGGTCCTCGACCGCGACACATTCACGAAGGATCCGAACGGCAACATCATCCCCGGCGGGAATCCCCAGCCGCCGGGAGCGGAGGAGCGCGGCTGGAAGGACACCGCGATGGTGGCGCCGAACGAGATCCTCCGGGTCATCGCGAGGTTCGAGGACTACAAGGGCAAGTACGCCTATCACTGCCACATCCTCGAGCACGAGGATCACGAGATGATGAGGCAGTTCCAGACGGTCTCCTGCGGCGACGGCGAGGTGGATGCGCCCGTCGAGACCTGTGACGACGGGGATCTGACGGCCTTCGACGGCTGCTCCGCCTCCTGCCTGCTCGAGGAGTTCGTGGAGCTCGATGGCGCGGCGGCGGGAGGCGGGACCGTGGAGCTCACCGTCATGGGCGTCTCGATCAGCGTCGGAACGACCGCGGGTGAGACGCCGGCCGAGGTGGCCGCGGCCCTGGCGGATCAGATCAACGCCGACCCGGCGCTCCAGGCCCTGGGAGTCTACGCGATGGCCTTCGAGAACCGTCTCATCATCGAGAACGGCGACATCACAGGGTTCCAGGTCAACGACACCGGCCTGAGCGATCTGCTGGGGCTCGGCATGTGGTGGGATCGGATCTGGTGGAGCACGGTCCAGGGAGCAACCGGCTACGACGTCGTGCGCGTGAACGCCGCAGCTCTGCAGGCGGCGGGAGGAGACTTCTCTGATCCCTCGGTGACGGGAGGCTGCGATGTGAACGACCAGATCACGACCTTCTGGCAGGTCACGACCCCGCCTCCGCTCGGCGAGGCGTACCTGTACTACGTCCGCTCGCAGCCCGGCGGGAGCTGGGACGACACGAACCCCTACCGGGTCGGGAGTCGCGCCGGCATCAACGCCTCGGGCAACGGCTGCCCGTAGCTGGAGCCCGTGGCTTGCATGAAAGCACGAGTGCCCGGTGAGCGTCCGAAGTGTCGATGCGCTCCGAGCACCTGAGTCTGTTTGCGGGTGGCGAAGTGTCGCCCGCACGGCCTCGACAGTTCATCCGGTTTCGATGTAACTGCGTGCAGAACCAGGAGTGAGGCGACAGGCTGGCAGTACCGATCACGCTCGATGGCGCGGGACGGAGGGTCGCCCGGAGCGTACGTCTGGAGCCGGTCGAGATGCTGCACTTGGTATCGATGTGACCACGGCGAAAGTAGGAGCGCAGGGCGACCCTCCGTCCCGCGCTGAGCAGGCGCAGCGAGGACGCTGCGATGGGCGACCCTCCGTCCCGTGCTGAGCACCTCGCCGCCGGCCGACCCTTCGTCACGCGCTGGAGTAGTTGCTCAGCCACTCGGCCTCAGCCTGACCCGCTACGTGATCAGGGATGCGCGTCGCCCGCGATCCGGTAGGTGATCTCGAGGACCGGACGGAGCGTTGAATCCGGGTGCTCCCGGCTGGCGAAGGCCTTCGCCGTCTGGGACGTGGTTTCGTCCCCGATGAGGATCCAGCCGAAGTTCTGCGCCGGGGCCGCCTTCCAGATCCGGACGTCCGAGGTGAGGTACTTCGTGCTCTCCCAGGTGTAGAGGCCGGGCTCGTCGGCTTCCAGCTCGGCGCTGGCCCGGGCCACGAAGTGCCCTCCGCTGCGGATCCATTCCTCCGTGTCCCAGAAGGTGTGGATCCAGGTGACGTCTCCGGGCCCCGAAGGGGCACCCCCGCCGCCCGAGCTCGAGGAGTCACCCTCTCCCCACTCCTCGAGCACGCGGTGCAGGCGGAGCCGGCTCGGCACGGCATTGCTGGGGTTCAGGTGCAGCGAGAGCGAGGCCGCTTCGATGACGGCCCGCGCGGGCAGAGCGGCTGCCACGTCGAAATGAAGGATCGCCCGGCGGACGCTGTGCGCCGACTGCGCCGTGCGGCCGGCGAAGAGTGCCGGCCCCGCGCCGTTCGCCAGCGAACCGTCAGGATCTTCGATCAAGGTTGCGTCCCGATCCGCTTCGATGATCACGACGTCGGGCGCTGCGGCCGTGACGCCCAGGAGCAGGATCGCCGTGATGATGGCTGTGACGCGCATAGAGACCTCAGCTCGTAGAGAAGAAAACCCCGGGGGCGGGGCCTCGGAGCGGCCCGACAGCTGCGGCAGCTGCGCTCCCGGGGTCGGTGGCGCTGGAGGACGCCTGGCGGCGGCTCGCAGATCGCCGAAGTGGAAGTGCATCCGCTAGGACGACGCCACCTCACCAGCCGCAGATTTGTCTCCTAACACTGGATCACCTCCTTTTCCGGCGAAGCCGCTCCCGGGCCGATTCCAGACTCGCCCTCAACCACGATGCCCGGCCGCCGATACCGGGCCCGCGGGTCGCCGCGACTCTCTCCGCGACTCGGGAAGCCGTGTCAGCCTCCCTGCAGGCGGATGAATACCACCAAAGACGCTCCGGGGCCACCGGGATCCCGTCCGGAGGGGCCATCCCGTGCGGCCACTCGGGCGGGTAGCCAACGCGCTTGCGGGAGGGGCCCCCGAGGTCGCCCGGCGGCCTCTTCCCACGCGGCCCGCTGCGGGCCGGGGAGAGAGGCCCCTGGCCCCCGTGCCTCGCTGCTTTTCCCCGGGATATCCGATACACTGCGGGTCGAATATCACTAGGAGGCTGGGTGGCACAGACAGGCCGACCGACTCGGACGAAGCGTCAGAAGGAAGCGCAACGCCTCGCCAGGAGAGAGAAGAAGGATGCACGGCGCGCCGAGCGCAAGGAAGAACGCCGGCAGCGGGGTGACACGAATCCACCTCGCGAGCAGGAAGCGGATCCGGACATCGCCGGTGTGGTGCCGGGGCCGCAGCCGGCGAGGTATTGAGAGTTCCTTCGCCAGGCAGCAGCTTCAGCCTATCGATCCCGCGACCCTTCGGGGAGGGCCCCCTGGAGGGGGCCCGTGCGAGAGAAGAGGATGTTTCGAGAGCAGGTTTCGGCGGCATTGGTTCGGGGATCCAGGGCGTACTGCACGCCGGTTGAGCACGGACGAGGCCGCGAGGAGAATCGGGATGAACATCTACGTCGGTAACCTGTCCTACGAGGTCAACGACAACGACCTGAGGACGGCATTCGAGGCATTCGGCGAGGTCAAGTCCGCCTCGGTCATCAAGGACAAGTTCAGCGGCGAGTCGAGGGGATTCGGCTTCGTTGAGATGGCGAACAAGGCCGAAGCGGACACCGCCGTGCGCTCCCTGAACGGGAAGGACATGAAGGGGCGTGCGATGAACGTCAACGAGGCCCGCCCGCGCCCGGCTGGCGGCGGAGGCGGAGGCGGCCGCCGCGACGATGATCGTGGAGGCCGGGGAGGCAGGGGAAGGTACTGACACCCGGATCCACGGGGCAGGTTCCTCCCGGCTCCTTCCCCTTCGAGGCGCCAGCCGCCTCTCAGCGTCGATCCCTTCACGACGAGCTCCGCCGGCGCGATTCGGCGGAGCCGCCCTGCCGATGAGATCTTCAACGGTCGCCCGTGTCCTCCCGGAGCGCCCGAATCGAAGAACGCGCACCCTCGCGCGAAGGATTGGTCCCGCTCAGGCCCCTCTGAGTTAGGAGCGTCTCCGAGACGGATCGCGGAGCGGCTCCTGGCTCGGGAGGGACCTCTGATGAGTCTCGTACGAGGGGCCGCGCCGCTCGCGCTGTGCATTCTGACGCTCCTTTCCTTCATGGAATCGCCGGTGGCCGGGAACGCACCCGGCGGTGAGGCGCCCGGCCCTTCCCCTGCCGGGGACATGGACATCGGGCGGTGGAAGGGCCGGGTGGTTCTCCTCGACTTCTGGGCCTCCTGGTGCGGCCCGTGCCGGGAGTCCTTCCCCTGGATGGAGGAAATGCGCTCTCGTTACGGCAGCGAGGGGCTGGTCGTCGTCACCGTCAACCTCGACCAGGATCGTGGTGCGGCCGATCGGTTCCTCGAGGGCCGCCGCTTCGACTTCGAGTACCTCTACGACCCCGAGGGGCGGCAGGCGGAGAAGTGGGGGATCGAATCCATGCCCGCCTCGATCCTCTTCGACCGCAACGGATCGGAAGCCTTCCGCCACATGGGCTTCCGTCATGAGGACGCCGCCACCTACGAGGCGCATATCCGGGATCTCCTCGCCGGCGCGAAGCACGGGGCTCTGGAGGGATCGGCTCCAGCCCGGGACGATCTTCCGGCGCACGCGGAGCTCCAGGGACAGGCTCCGGATCCGGACCAAAGCGCGAAGAGCGGCGATGGAAAGATCGGCGCCCGCCCCTGGGAGCGGGCCTGCCTGGCCCGGCCGGCCATGCGCTTCGACGGCGCACCTCTCGACCTCTCCTTCGACGACCACATCTACTTCAGCCGCGAAGCCTCCAGCGGGGGGCGCGGCTTCGGCGGAGGCGGGTGCGGATGCAATTGAGGCGGAAGCGCCGGCGGGAGGCGCGTCCCGGAAAGGCGATCCTCACGTCGCTCGCCATGGCGACCTGCTCCCTCCTGCGGGCGGAGACGGGGCCTTCCGTCGTCACCGAGGAGCCGAAGCGCTGGCTCTTCGACACGGGAGTCCTCTACTTCGGCGAGCAGGACAGGATCCAGGATCTCAGCGCAAGCGCGGTCATCCGCCGGCTCTTCGACGGAGATCGCCGCCTCTCCCTGCGTCTCGTCTACGACACTCTCACGGGCTCGTCGGCCAACGGGGCCGTCCCCGCCACGACACCCCAGACCTTCACCTCCGCTTCCGGAGGGAAGGCCTACACGGTACAGCCGGGTGAGACCCCGCTCGATCCCACCTTCAGCGACGCCCGCATCGCCCTCGACGCGAGCTGGGACCAGCCCCTCGGGACGGCGTGGCGTGCGGGCTACGGACTGGCTGTCTCGAGCGAGACGGATTACCTCTCCACGGGGCTGAACGCGCGCCTCTCCAGGGACTTCAACCAGCACAACACGACGCTCAGCGCGGGGCTCGCTTTCGCCCGGGACAGCATCTCGCCGCTCGGGGGAGTCCCGGCCCCGTTCGGGATCATGGGGCCGCCCAGCGAGGACGAGGACGAGAACGAGAGTGCCCATCGCCTTGCGAGGAACACACGGTCGTCCGCGCATTCCTGGTCCCTGTCGGCGACGATCCCTCCCCCGGCGGGAACCAGCCACGTGGGCAGCGACGAGACCAAGACGGTCACGGATCTCCTACTCGGCTTCACGCAGGTCTTCAGCCCCAGGACGCTGGGGATGTTCAACTATTCCTACAGCCGCTCGACGGGCTACCTCACGGATCCCTACAAGGTCCTGAGCGTCGTCGATCCCGTGACGGGGAACCCTCTTCCCGATCCCAACGGGATCATGAACACCTACCTTTTCGAGAGCCGGCCCGACACGCGAACCAAGCACGGCTTCTACGGGGAGATCCGGCACCACCTGTCGCGGGACGTCATTGCCGGCTCCTACAGGTTCATGACGGACGACTGGGGGATCCAGTCGCACACCTTCGAGCTGAACTACCGCTGGCAGCCCGGGCGCTTCTACTTCCAGCCCCATCTCCGCTACTACATGCAGAGCGCGGCGGACTTCTACCAGCGCGTCCTCTTCGCGGGGGACCAGCTGCCGCAGCACGCGACGGCCGACTACCGCCTCGGCGAGATGAACGCCTGGACCGCGGGCATCAAGTACGGGCTGCCTCTCGACGAATACCGTGAGTGGAGCGTGCGAGTGGAGTACTACGCCCAGTCGGGATCGAGCCCTCCGGGAAGCGAGGTGGGCACCCTCAGGGAGTTCGACCTGTTCCCGGCCGTGGACTCCGTGATCCTCCAGATCGGGTACAGCTTCTGATGCACGCGGCGACGAGCGCCCGCAAGGCGGAGCACGCCATCACCCTGAGCAGCTCTCGGGAGTGCTGGACGGGATCCTTCCGGGCCATGGCTGGACCCTGCGACGTCCTGGTGGAGAGCGACGATCGCCGTGATGCGAAGCGCATCACGGCAATCGTCGCCGCGGAGGCCCTGCGCATCGAGGCGAAGTTCAGCCGGTACCTCACGGGGAACGTCGTCCACGCCATCAACTCGAGCAGGGGCCGCGCCGTCTCCGTGGACGAGGAGACGGCGCGGCTCCTCGACTTCGCCCGGCAGCTCCACGAGATGAGCGGGGGGAAGTTCGACGTCACCTCCGGGGCGCTCCGGCGCGCCTGGACCTTCGACGGCAGCGACAGGCTTCCGGCGCCGGAGGCGGTACGGGAGGCGCTGGCCTTCGTGGGGTGGCATCGCGTCGAATGGAACGGCTCGGAGATCCGGCTGGAGCCTGGAATGGAGATCGACCTGGGCGGCATCGGCAAGGAGTACGCCGTGGATCGATCGGCGCAGATCGCCGCCCGCGAGCTCCCCGGAAGCTGCCTCGTCAACTTCGGGGGCGACCTCGTCGTGACGCGCCCCCGCGGCGGATCGAAGCCGTGGAGGGTGGGGATCGAAGATCCGCAGGGGCGCCGGCCCGGGGCCGTGCATCTCATCCGTCTCGTCTCGGGAGGGCTCGCCACAAGCGGGGACGCCCGGCGCTTCCTGCTCAAGGACGGCGTCCGCTACGGGCACATCCTGGATCCCACGACGGGGTGGCCCGTCGCCGGGGTTCCGCGCTCGGTCACCGTGGCCGCGGGCACCTGCGTTCAGGCCGGGATGCTCGCCACGCTGGCAATGCTGCAGGGCGAGTCGGCCGAGGATTTCCTCGAGGCCCAGGGAGAGCGCTTCTGGATCGCCCGGTGATCGCGCGCCGGGTCAGCGGCGCCAGCGGATGCCGTAGAAGAAGAGCCGCGCGAGGCCGGCCCGCTCATCGGAGTCGGCCA
Source organism: uncultured Acidobacteriota bacterium (assembly GCA_964568735.1). Lineage (GTDB taxonomy): Bacteria > Acidobacteriota > Polarisedimenticolia > JACPZX01 > JACPZX01 > CAZMRF01. The sequence goes on along the minus strand of CAZMRF010000038.1, from coordinate 27,302 downwards.
CGACGCTTCCGTTCTCTAGAAGCTCGAAGCCGGAGCTGGCGGCGCAGCAGACATTGTCCCGGTCGAGGAGATTGGCCGCTCCGGCAAACACCTCCACCTCCGACGCGCCCGCCGTGAAGGAGCGGGATATCCGCAAGTCGAGGCGGTGGTAGGCGGGGAAGTTCGAAGCGCTGGATCCCGACGGAGAGGCGACGATCTCCTCCTGCCCGCCCGAGCCCGTCACGATCTCCACCTCGAGAGGCGCCGAGGGGTGGCCCGAATGGTGACTGCCCGATAGGGCGATCTCCCACTGCGGATAGGGGCTCAGATTCACGCCCCAGCCCAGCGTGTACACCTGATCCCAGCTCCGGGGTGCCCAGGCGCCTCCCAGGCTCTCTTCCGTGGAGGCAGCACCCGCCGCGGCCCACCATCCCAGCTTCTCGCGGGCGATGCCACGCAGCGTGACCTCGAGGCCCCGGGCTCGCGCGGCCTCGGGCTCGATGAGGACGAGGTCGTCCCCGGCTCCGGCGAAGAGTCCGTGAGGGTCGTGGAGGATCTCGTAGCGCGGCGCGAGCGCGGAGATCTTCTTGTCATAGAGCACCGCGCCGAGATGCAGGCCCCGCGCCGTGTCGTGATCGAAGGAGATGAACCGGTGCTCGGCCCTCTGTGAGGGATGGAAGCCGCCGATCCCTCCCTGGAGATCGACCTCGTCGATCCTCTGCGGCTGGTGGTAGATCCCCCAGCCGGTCCGGATCGTGCTCGCGCTTCCCACCTTCCAGGCGAGGCCGATCCGGGGATCCAGCATCGAGCCGGCGGAACCGACCCAGCTCACCTGGCTCCATCGAAGGCCGGCCTCCACCTCGAAGCGGGCAGTGAGGCGGATCACGTCGGTGGCATAGAGGGCGAGATCGGATCCCGAGAGGGGTGTCGAGGCGCCTCCATGCAGGTTGGCGAGCACGACGGAGGAGGCCGTGGCCGATTCAAGCTCCGCTTCGTTCTCCGCCTCGACCTCCGGATCCTCTCCCGCCGTCCGGTAGCCGTAGTCACCCTGGAGGAACTTCAGATCCGCTCCCCACTTGAAGAGGTGCCGATCTCCGTCGCGAGCCCAGTCCTGCTTGATCCCCAGGAGATTCGTCGAGCGTGCCTCCTCCAGGCGGGACTCCTCGGTCCCGGAGATGACTCTCTGATCCGAGAGCGCCGCGCCCGACAGGATCGTCCTCGAGTGGAGGCGCGAGGACCAGGCCGTGCCGAGGGTCACCCACGCGTACGCGGAGCTGGTGCGCAGGGGGCGGGCAACCCCATCGTCGTCATCGGGGATAGATGCGCCGGTGGCGCCCGCCGGGTCGTCCACGGCGCCGAGAAAGGTGAAGGTGAGATTGCTGCGCGCGCCAACGTCGAAGGCCGCCTTCCCGAAGAGATCGTAGAAGCTGTGATGCTGGCCCCCGCCCGCGCCGGTCGCCTCGAGGGACTCGTCGGGGAAGCCTTCCCGCGCCGAGAGGAGCCACCGGCCTCCCTCCAGGGGGAGAGGCCCGGAGGCGGCGGCGCGTGCGCCTTCCGAGCCCAGGGAAAGGGCCGTCTCGGGGTTGCCCGAGGGATCGGCGGAGACGAGGTCGATCACGCCGCTCATCCGGCCACCGTATTCTGCGGGAAAGCCCACCCCGAGGACCGTCAGCCGCTCCACGGACTCCCCGTCCACGATGCTGAAGAGCCCCTGCGGCTCCTTGAGATGGAAGGGCTCGTAGATCTCCAGTCCATCGAGGAGGATGAGCGATTCGTTCGCGGCACCGCCGCGGACGTGAAGGCCTGCCGAGGCATCGTCGCGGTGTATGCCCGGCATCGAGCCGAATGAAAGGAGCGGATCCGACGCGATCGACGGCACCGAGGAGATCTCCCGGCCCAGCAGACTCTCGCGGTGCGCGGGCCCTTCGCCGCGAGGCAGGCCCTCGTCGGCGAAGACCACCACCGATTCGACGACGTCGAGGACCACGCTGTCCGAGGGCTCGGGTTCGCGGGCATCAGGCTCCATCGCGCGGTGGTCGTCCTTCTCGGGGGCGCGGACGATCAGGATGTGGCCGCCGGGACCCGGAAGCGAAGCCAGGCCGTGCGGAGCGAGCATCTCGTCGAGGAGCTTCTTCGGATCGGTAGCCCGGGGCTCTGTGGTGACCCACATGGAGGGCCGGACCAGATCGCTGCTGTAGATGATGTCCAGCCCCATGGAGCGCAGCTCGTCGAGCGCGCGTCGCAGGAGCATCCCCGACCAGTGCGGCGTCTCGGCAGCTTTCGAAAGCTCCGCACCCCCGGCGATGATGGCCACGGCGAGGATCGCGAGCAGCGCCGGCCCTCGAGCCGCCAGGCTTCGCAAGGCCCCCGGCTTCATTCCCCTCCCCGCGCCGCCGGGGCCGCCCGGATGACGAGAAGGGCTTCCTCGAGATCGCGGGTCATCCCGCATGTGGGAAGGACGGCGTCGAGCCCCTGCTCGATGGTCAGCCCCTCGACCGATCCGCTCAGGAGAATCCGCCCGGCGGAGCGTTCGGTCTCCTCGTCGGCGAATCCGAGCCGCCAACCCTTCTCCCGCACCACCCAGTCCAGAAAGGTCCTCAGGGTCCTGCCCTCGACTTCGGGCATGCGCGTCACGGTTTCGATCCAGCTCCACTCGGCGCCGGAGAGCAGCACCGGTACCGTGGAGAGATTCCCAGCCCCGTCCAGATCGAGCTGGGAGCCCTGCGTCACGAGGCGCGAGGCGCTCCTGCCCTCGAGCCGGGCCGCCCCCTCCCGCACACGCACGCGCAAGGTCCCGTCACGCACGCGCGCCTCGAGCTGCGTGCCCACGTGCAGTATACGGCCGAAGGGGGTCTCGATGACGAGGGGGCTTCCGTGCGCCGCGCCTGAGGGGCCGGTGTCGAGATAGAGCGTGCCGCGATCCAGGGCGATGACCGATCCGGGCAGGAGGCGGAGAGTCGTCTCCACGTCCAGGCGGACGGCAGGCCCGTCGCTCGACGCGAGCGCCAGGCGCCCGTCCGCGCCCGTGATGACAGCCTCACCCTCCGAGACGCGGGCGCCTTGCCGCAGCATCGGGCCGGATCCCGACTCACGGGAGCCGGAGGGCATGGCCCTCGCAGTCCCGAGGACGGACTCCACGACCAGGGAGGGCCCGCGAACAGGTGAGAGGGGAGCCGGCTCGCGGAGGGTGGAAGGGATGAAGAGCCACGCGGCCAGGGAGGCGGCGGCCGCCGCGGCCGCTGACCCGTACCAGATCATGCGCGTCCGCCTTCGCCTGCGCACCTCTCCGCTCCAGTGGGTATGGAGCGCCGCGCGGACGCGCGCAGCGCGATCGGGGTCCGGAGGCTCGCGACGGCCGGCGAGGCGGATCAGACGGGCCACGGAGTCGTCTTCCGCCGGGGATCCGTTCCGGGAGACGCCGGGCTCTCTCACGGGGCTCATGACCGGGCGGGACCCTCCGGGGCGAGGGTGCGCGCCGGCAGCGCATCGGCAATCGAAGTGAAAGCCTCGCGGAAGGCCGCCCGCGCGCGTGTCAGCAGGGACTCGGCCGCCTTGACGCTCATCCCCAGGCGGCCCGCGATCTCGGCCACCGGCACCTCCTCGAGGTACTTCCACTCGAGAGCGTCGCCATAGTGCGCGGGCAGGCCGTCGAGGACCACCTGGACGAGCCGCGCGATCTCGCTCCTGAGAACCGAGGCGTCGGGCCCCTCATGGCTGGCGGCGTCCAGCGACTCCAGGGCGGCCCGGATCTCCGGGGTCTCTTCCAGGAGGTCTTCGAGGCGCGGGCTTCTCTCCCTGCGGCGGTAGAGCGCGGAGATCTCGTGGCGGCAGAAGGTGCAGAGCCACGTGAGGAGAGAGGCTTCGCCTCTGTAGGTGTCGAGCCGCCTCATGGCCTTGAAGAGCGTCACCTGCGCCATCTCTTCGGCACTGTCGTGATCTCCCCCTACGCGCACGAGGGCGAATCTGTACAGCCCGGGGAAGTAGCCGTCGAAGAACTCGTTGAATGCCCGCTCATCGCCGGCGAGGATCCGGCGCGCGAGCTGCCTGTCACGTAGGTACACGTTTCGGGAGGGGCCGGCACCACGGTGCGGTGGCCCTGGGCGGGCCGGCGGGACCAGGCTTGTATGGAATCGTGTGCCCCTTCCTCCGCCGCCATTATAGTCGGACCAGGGCGAAGCGCCCGCCTCCCCGAACCCCTACGTGAAACTCCTCAGGGGTTAGAGGGGTCAGGAAGGCGTAACCCTTCGCGCCGGGGTCCCGCCCCCCTTCTATTCCACGTACCCCAGGGTCCGGAGCCGCTGCTGGACCTCCTCGTCGAGCGGCGGAAGCGGCCCGCCCAGCTCGGCCGGCCGCCCCCCCCAGCTCTCGAGACGCTCATGAAGCGCGGCGAGGTCGGCGCTGCGGAGCGCGGATAGGTTCCGCCTCTCGGAGGGGTCCTCCGAGAGATCGAAGAGATCCCAGGCCCAGTGCTCCCCCTCCCGCGTGGAGCGCCGTGTGCCGGTCAGCTTGAGATCTCCTGACCGGACGCTGAGCGCTGCATGCCAGGGGCTGCGGAAACCGAAGTAGAGGAGGCTGCTGAAGGCGTCGCGGGGCTCGTGCTCTGCGGCTCCCGAAACCGACGGCCACAGGGATCTCCCGTCGAAGGCGCCCTCGAGGCGGAGCCCGGCTCCTTCGAGGATGGTGGGAGCGATATCCACCTGGGGGACCGTGCCGCGGATGAAACGCCCCGGGCGAACCCCGGGCCCGGCGAAGATGAGCGGGCCGCGGACGATCTCCTGGTAGAGCGTGCGGGTGTGCTCCAGATCTCCGTGGTCGAGGAACTCTTCGCCGTGGTCGAAGGTGAAGACCACGAGCGTGTCGTCGAGGAGCCCCCGCCCCGACAGCTCATCCATCAGGTTGCCGATCCTGTCGTCCATGTAGGAGATGGCACCGTCGTAGAGCTCGACCATCCGGTCCAGCTCGGCCTTTCCGGCCGGGAGGCGCCCGGCGAGGATGTCGCTGAGGGTTCCGATCCTCATCCGGAAGCCCGGGCTCGATCCCTCGCCGTACATGGTGTCGAAGGGCGGAGGAGGATCGTAGGGATCGTGCGCGTCCATGATCTGCAGATAGAGGAAGAAGGGCTTCTCCCTCGGGCGATCGAGCCAGTCGAGCGCGTGGCCGAAGAGATCGCCGGCGCGGACGAAGTTCTCGGGCGGCGGGAGGAGTCCGGCCCAGCTCAGGGTCGCGCCCAGGGGAGAGCGAAGGTGACGGCGCAGCCCGACCTCGAGGAGGTTCTCCTCCCACAGGTCGAAGCCGCTCCCGAATCCGTACCTCGGCGAGAGGACCGGGTTGGCGCTGAAGCCGGCCGTCGCGTAGCCGGCCTGCCGGAGGAAGCCGGCCAGGCTCACGACGTCGTCACGGATCCGATCCCGGTACGAGAGAAGCCCATGACGGCTCGGATAGAGGCCCGACAGGATGGACGCGGTCGTGGGCGCGGTCCAGGCGCTGGCAGCGGTGACGCTTTCGACCCGCGCACCCCGCGTGGCCAGGGCGTCGATGTTCGGTGTCCGCGTGCGCTCGGCGCCGTAGCAGCCGACGTGATCCGCGCGAAGCGTGTCGGCCACGAGAAGGAGGACGTTGGGCCTGCCGCCCGCGGCGGGCAACCTTTGAGACGGCGAGATCCAGAAGAGCGCCGCGAGCGAGGCCGGGCCGAGGAGGAGGAGCGTGACCAGGAGGGCCGTCCGCGGTTTCGCGCTTCTCCGCACCACCGACAGGAGGCGCAGCCCCAGCGTCGAGAAGGCCGAGAGCAGGCCCCGGATCCCCCAGGCCAGCGAAAGTCCCCCCGCCAACGCGGCGAGAGCCACCGCCGCGTCGGCCAGCCTCGAGCCGCCGGAGCCGACGAGATCGCGGAGGGCCTCCCATGCCGCAAGGGAGCAGGGGGCGGAGGCGACGAGCGTCGCAACGGATCGGATCCGGGAGGCGCGTTCGGCCGATCTTCGCGAAGATGCGGCGAGGTGAGCAACGACGAAGGCCGCTCCGATCGCCGCGGCCGCCACGAGGGCCAGATCGAGCACGTGCATCGGGACCTGCCCTCCGCCGTCGCTCTCCGCGGAGGCGCCCAGGATGCCGGCGGCTATCAGAAGTGCCAGGACGCCTGCGGCAACGCCGGCCGGGACCGCCGTAGACATCGTGTCTCCGTCGTCCCTGCTGCCCGCCTTTCGACCGGCCAGCGTGCCCGCGAGAACGATGCAGATCGGCGAGAGGAGCAGGATCGGAAGTGCTGCGGCGAGGAGATAGACGGCTGCGCAGGAGAGGAGCAGATCACCAAGACGGGCGGGCTCGTAACGGTAGCTCTCGTCCATGACGAAGACGAAGAGGGCATTCCAGGCGACGAGGAAGAGCGTGGCGAGGAGGGCCGCTCGGATCGTGGCGCCGGCCGCGCCCGCCACATCAGCTCTCATGGGGCCGGGCTCCTGGATGAGCGAGAGCGGCCTCGTCCATCCCACCGGGGGCTCCGGGGGTGGGAGGATGGAGGCGGATCCATTCCCGGAGCCACGCTTCGAGCCAGGCGCTCTCCTCGTCTCCCGCCCGACCCTCGCTCTCCGAGGGGTCGGAGGCCAGGTTGAAGACCTCGCGCCGCCATGGGTGCAGGCCCAGCACGTCCGTGGAGGTCAGGATGACCTTCCAGTCGCCCATGCGGGCGGAGCGTGACCAGTGGCGCGTCGTGTGGAAGCCGATGGCGTCCATCTCGCTCAGCACGGGCGCGCGTTCCAGGTGCGAGGTGCTCGTGCCGGACAGGAGTCCCGATCGGCTCACTCCCCGGAAGGAGGGCTCCGGGGCGAGGCCGGCGAGGTCGAGGAGCGTCGGCCCGAGATCGACGAGGGAAACGGGCTCGGTCACCGTCCGGCCCGCGGGCAGGAAGCCGGGTCGCGCCACGATCACGGGGACGCGGATGAGCTCCTGGTAGAGAGTGTGGCCGTGCCCCAGCGAGCCGTGATCCAGGAACTCCTCGCCGTGGCTGGAGGCGAAAACGACGATGAGCTTCCCGGCGGCGAGGCGATCCTCGACAGCCTTCAGGAGGCGCCCCAGCTCGCGATCGAGGTAGGCCGCCTCGGCCGTGTAGAAGCTCTTCGCCCTCCGGAGAGCCGGATCGTCGATCGGGATCTCGCCCCGCAATGCGGCCGCGAGCGTGCTCCTCCCGAAGGCGCCCTCGCCGGGAGCCGGGGCCCCGAGCTCGCCGCGGACGTCGACCGGCGGGGCGTAGGGATCGTGAGGATCGACGAGGCTGAGGAAGAGGAAGCGAGGCCGCTCCGAGGGCCGGTTCAGCCAGTCGAGGCCCCGGTCGACGATCTCGGCGGCCGGCGGAGGGTCGCTCCTCGGCTCCCAGCCGAAGGCGCGCATGAGCCTCGCGGCGAGCATCCCGGGATGACGGCCCGCGAAACGCGCATCCCACTCCTCGTTCCATTCATCGAATCCCCTGTCCAGCGCCTCGGATCTCGAGAGCGCGTAGCTGCTGACGATGCCCGCGGTGACGTATCCGTTCGATCGGAATCGGCTGGCGAGCGTGACGGTCGCGGCGGGCAGGATCCACCCATCCTGGATTCCTCCGAGCTCCGAGGGCAAGTGGCTCGTGAAGAGGCTGGCGATGGATGGGACACACAAAGGAGCCGTAGCGACGGCCTCGGTGATCGTCACGCCGCGGGAGGAGAGGACATCGAGCGCCGGCGTCGCGCCGGATCCTCCGCAGCAGGTGAGCACATCGGCGCGGAGGCTGTCGGCGACGATCAGGAGAACGTCGGGGAGGTCCTTCTGGGTCGGCGCGGTTGTTTCATTCCCCGCGGGGCGGGCCGGCATGAGGAGCCGGGGAACGGCCATGAGCGTGACGAGCGCGAGGGGCGCCAGGACGAGCACGGCCCTGAGGGGAGATGGGTACCCTGCCCGGGCCGCGTGCCTCAGGAGGCGCGCCGCGAGCCACGCGGCGGCGCCGGCGCCGAGGCCGGCCACCATGAGGTTGAGCAACCCCGTGGCTCCGTGCCAGCGTCCTTCCGGCGCCCGCTCGCTGAGCCCCGCCACGGAGAGGGCGAAGAGGATCGCGAAGATGACGCTGCCTGCATGGAAAGGTGCGGTGCTCCGCGGCTCTTCGATCGAGAGCCCCGCTCTCCGGCCGATGGCCAGCGCCGCCACGGCGGCGGTGAGCGCGAGGAGGAGGGAGGCCGCGGCGTAGATCGGCCCCGCGCTGAAGAGGATCTCGGCGGGCCGAGGCAGCGCCCCGCCCGGGCTGGGCATCCCTCGGGGGATGCGGGCCAGGTCCATGAGTATCAGGGCCGCCGTCATCCAAAGCGTGGAGCCTGCGATTCGCCGGATCTCCACTACGGCGGGTGAGGATCGCGCAGGTGCCGCTCGCGTGCTCAAGGTGGCCAGGGAATCCTCAGGACGGGTTTCTGTATGAGGATGACGGCGGCTGGCATCCCCGGATTGGAGGCGGAAGGATAGGGGCCGTCCGGCAGGATGTCTAGAAGAGAGTCCGGCTCGCGGTGCGGCCGGCGCTCAGCGTGTGTACTTCCTTAGGAAATCCAGCGTCTTCGGCCAGGCCTCCGTGGCCGCCTTCAGATTCGCGCCGTTCTGCCCGTCCTGCTGGCGGAGGAAGCCGTGGCCCGCGCCGTCGAAGACGTGCGACGCGTAGCTCTTGCCGAGCTTCTTCATCGCTGCTTCCGTATCGGCAACGGTGGAGGTCACGCGAGCGTCGTCGCCGCCGTAGAGTCCCAGGACGGGAGCGCGCACCGTCTCGAGGGCCGCGGCCGGAGGTGGAGTGCCGTAGTAGACGATGGCGGCGTCGAGGGCAGGCTGCGCCGCAGCCCAGGCGAAGCTCGAGGCACCGCCCCAGCAGAAGCCGATGCTCGCGCTGCGGCCCGAGGCCGCAGGTAGTGCCAGTGCGTAATCCCGCACGGCATTCAGGCGCGAGAGGACCTCCTCGGGTGTGAGGCCCCGCACGAGCGCGACCACCTCGTCACGGCCGGTGGTGGCTTCCGTGCCCCCTCCGCCGGGCCCCTTCCCGGAGAGGAGATCCGGAGCGATCGCGATGAAGCCGTCGGCGGCGAGGCGATCTGCCACGGCACGGAGCCAGTCGGTCAGCCCGAAGATCTCGTGGATGACGATGACGACGGGGGCCTTGTCCTTGATCTCCGGGTAGACGACCCAGGCGCGGATCGGTGCGCCTCCGCCCGGCGAGGGGACGCTCACGTACTCGCCGTGGCGCGTCGAGCTCTCGAGGGCCTTGAGAGCAGCCTCGGCGCCCGGAGGCGCCGCGGCCTCCTGCCCCTCGGCCGCCAGCCCGGCAGCCTGCATCAGAACGAGCGCGGCGAAGACGACGTGCGGGATCGTTTTCATGGCCGGTCTCTCAGTCCTTCCGGGCGACCGCCGCCGGAGCGTGGTATTCCATCAGGTGGCGGCCGAGCTCGGCCGCCATCACGTCGGCGGGAATGGGAATGAGCGTGACGGTGAAGGTGAGCTCGCGCCCCTCGCGGAGGACCGAGATGGCCACCTCGCGTCCCGGCCGGCGGTTCTCCATGTCGGCCTTCGTGGCCATCTCGTCCGCGAGAGGGATCTGGTTGATCTTCACGAGGAAGTCACCGGCCTTCACGCCGGCCGCCTCGGCGACGGAGCCCTCCAGGAAGCGCTGGATCCGGTACCCCTTCATGCCATCGTCCCACTCGCCGTCGAGGCCGATGATCCCGGTCTTGTTGAACTTCTCGATCATGGCGTAGACGCAGGTCTCCATCGTGTGCGGGCAGACCTTCGCCGATTTCTTCTCGCTGCCGTCGCCCGCGCGCAGTGGGAGGGCGAGGAGAGCCAAGGAGGCGAAAATGCTGAACAGCTTTCTCGACGGGTGCATGCCGGAACCCTTTCCCGGGGCTCTCCGGGCCGCGAAGCCGGGAGGCTCGGGAGATCGCAGCGGACGGAGGCAGGGTAAGGGGCGGCGGCGTGCGGATCAAGCTCTCCGGCGCCTTTTTGCTCCAGGATCGGGTCGACGTTAATATGGGCCCCCGCTCGTCCTGCGAGGGGGATCGCGATCCTCCGTCGTGACGAATGCGGGCGGAGGAGGCGACTCGATGATCCGGACAGGCTCCTCGGGATGAGCTGGGGAGTCCGGGGTCTCCTGGCCGGCAGTCTCCTCCTGGGCCTCGTCCTGCGCCTCAATGATCTCGGGCGGACGGGACTCGGCACCGATGAGGGGATCTACGCCTGGATCGCCTCGCTGCCCCTGGACACCTTTCCCCGCTTCATGGCCCGGGACTCGGCCGCGCCGCTCTACTTCCTGATCCTCAAGCCCTGGCAGGCCCTGTTCGCGAGCGACTCAGGCCTGCGCGCCCTCTCCATCATCTTCGGGACGGCCTCGGTCGGGCTCGCCTTCCTGATGGGCCGTGCGCTCCTGGGGACGGCCTGCGGCGTGGCCGCCTCGTACTTCATGGCCGTCGCGCCCTTCCACGTCTGGTATTCCCAGTTCGCCAAGAACACCGCCCTCTTCGTCCTCGTCACGCAGGTGGCCTTCCTCGCACTCATCTCGGCGGCGCGCGGCCCCTCCCGCTGGCCCCGCTGGGCGCTCTTCGGGCTCGCCCTGGCGGCCCTGCTCTTCACGCAGGGGGTCGGCCCCTTCTACCTGATCGCCCTCGCGCCTGCCTTCTTCCTCCTCGCGGATCGGCCCCTGAAGCCGCGCCTCAAGGGGTGGCTGGGCGCGCATGCTCTCGCCGCCGCGCTCTTCCTGCCCTGGGCGGGCGTGGCCGCGCGACAGGCCGCCCACGTCCTGGCCACCTTCTGGGCTCCGCGCCCAGGACTTCTCACTCCCTTCAGGACGCTCTCGAACCTGCTTCTCCTGCGCGAGGCAAGGCCCTCGCTCTCCGTCGCAGCGCTTCCCTGGATTGGTGAGAGGCTGGCGTCGTTTTCGGGTGGAAGCGAGGTCGTCGATCGAATCGCGTGGGAAGCCTGGGTGCTTCCGGCTCTCGTCGCGGCGGTGGCGGGTGCGTGGCTTCTCGGCGCCGGAGGGAAATCACGCATCCTCCTGGCGCTCGGCTCGCTCTTCGTCATCCCCGTCGCGGGTGTCTGGATCACGAGCCGCGTCGCGGCGAGCTTCTACCTGGATCGGGCCCTGATGCCCTCGCTGATCCCCCTTCCCATCCTCATGGCGCTCCCGCTCACGGGTTTCGGAGGCGGCGAAGGAGAGGGCACGGGCAGCTCGGGGAGGTCACGCGGCAGGCGGGCTCTCCTCCGCGGAGCGGCTCTGCTTGCGGTCGCCGCCTGGGTGATCGCGCTTGGTTTGAGCTGGCGCTTCATGGAGCGCCAGACCGATCCACAATGGCGCGAGGCGATGGCCTGGCTCGAGACGAGGGCCGAGAGCGGCGACGCGATCGTCTTCGACGCCCACTTCGGCCGGATCCTGTTCGACCGGTACCTCGGCCATCGGGCGGATCGGTTCGGCCTCTACGGGTTGCCCTCGGATCTCTACGCCGACGAAGTCCCCACGATGCACAAGAGCGTCCTGTCGGACGCAGACCTGGCGCCGCTGGCAGAGGCCGCCGCGAGCCACCGGACGATCTGGCTGGTCCTCTCCCACACCGAGGTGCACGATCCGGAGGGGCGCGCCTACAAGTGGTGCGATGCACGGATGACGAAGACGGACCGCAAGGCCTTCGTCGGCGTCGTCCTCGTTCGCTACACCTCGCTCCCCCAGTAGCAGGCGCTTGCGACCTCCGGACGCTTCGCGACTCCAGCGCGTCGTTGGCCTTCGTCCTTCAGGCCGGTCGCGGTCTCATGAGGCGGATGAAGGCAAGGCCTAGCATGAGGACTGCGCCGGCGAGCATGTGCGAGAGCAGGGGCTCGCGAAGCTTCAGCCAGGGCGCGATGGCCAGGGGAGCCCAGGTGAGCGCGATGGCGCCCCAGGCCGGGATCGCGGACCATCTCGAGCGCCCGGCCTCCCAGGCGAGCCAGCCCCACAGGGGGCACAGGTAGACGTAGTAGTGCTCCCAGGCGATGGGGCCGAACATGAGGAGTGGGAGGATCAGGCTCGCCGCGGCGGCCATGCAGGTCGAGGGCGAGTCGGAGATCTCGGTTCTCCGGCGCACGATCAGGAGGCAGGCGCCGGCGAGAAGCAGGAACCCTCCCGCCGTCAGGGCGAGTGCGAGTCCAGGCGCGAGCCTCTCCGCGTCCATTACGCGCAGGAGCATCCCCGCCAGGGATTGATTGCCGCGCCAGGGGCTCGACTCCCTCAGCGTCGGCGCGATCTCAATGAAGAACTCGCGATGGACCTCCCACCCCATGAGGACGATCGAGACGAAGAACCCGCCGCCGGCGAGGCCGGCGAACCACCCGAGCATCACACGGCGGCGCAGGATGATTGCGAGGGCGACCAGGACTCCCGGGAGGATCTTCGCCGTCCCGCCGAGGGCGATGGCCGCGCCGCCTCGAAGATCCTGGTGGCGCACGAAGGCGATGAGCGCGCAGCCGAAGCAGAGGGCGATGAGGGGGGAGAGCTGCCCCGTGCGGATCGAGCGGCGCAGCAGCGGAGAGATCGCAACGACGAGGATGATGATCCCCGTGAGGCGCGAGGCCCTGCCCGCCGCCAGCTCGTGGAGGCGGCCCGCCTGGACGGCCACTCCCCAGCCGCAGAGAACGAGGAGCGCCATCCAGATCCACGAAGCGGGACGGTAGGGGAGGAGCGCGAGAGGCGCGAAGAGCGGGGCCAGCGGAGGCGGAAGGATGTACCGGTTGGCGTCGCCGACGCCGAGCCGCTCCGCGAGGGCGGAGTTGGCGGGCTTCATCGTGGAGCCGTCACGCCAGCCCGCGTTGAGCGGAGCCCCCGGGCGGGGGACAGGGTAGAGAGCTTCCCAGTTCCCTTCGAGGGTGATGGCGCCCGCCATGTAGTACTGGCCGAAGTCCTCGAGAGTCGGGAGACTCGGATTCCTCAGGGGGCCGGCGAGCGCGAGCGCGGCCACGAGGACGAGGGCCGCGCCGGAGCAGATCCTGACGAACTCGGACCTCTTCCCGGGCTCTCCCCGCTCCATCGCCCCTCCAGGACGGGCGTCATTATAATGAGGGCCGCGCGCTGGCCAAGCGCCGGGAGTGAAATCCATGCCGCAAGGGGTCGACCTCACGACCGACAATCCGCTCTCTCTGGTCGCGCTCCTCGTCAACCTCGCCCTTGGGATCCCGCTGGCCCTGCTCTTGAGCTGGCACTTCCGGCGCTTCGGTTCGACTCTCTCGAACAGGGAGGAGCTGGGGCAGGTCTTCCCCTTCATCCTCCTGACGACGGTGCTCATCATCTCCGTCGTCAAGTCGTCGCTCGCGCTCTCGCTCGGCCTCGTGGGCGCCCTCTCCATCGTCCGCTTCAGGACTCCGATCAAGGAGCCCGAGGAGCTGGCCTACCTCTTCCTGTCGATCGGCATGGGGCTGGGCCTCGGCGCCGGCCAGACGGGGCCGACGATCCTCGCGGGCGAGGTCATCCTCGGAGTGAGGGCCGTCTGGAAACGGCTGCGGCGGGATACCGCGGGGAAGAACCTCTATGTCTCGATCGACTGGACACCGCCCGGGGGCGGGAAAGGCGAGGGCTTCCTCCAGGGCATCAACGAGATCCTCGCCCGCCACGCCTCGGCGCTGGACCTCAAGAGGTTCGACGTGCGTGACAACGGGATGGAGGCCACTTACCGGCTCGACATCGGGAGCACGACGAAGCTCAACGCTCTCGTGAACGACCTCCGCTCCGGCTATCCAGCCATCGGCGTCACCTTCCTCGACCAGAACCAGATGCCGAGCGTGTAGGAGCCTGGACGCATCATGGTTCGGGCCGCCCAGCCAGGGTTCGCGAGTCGCAGGCGAGTTCCGGATAGGGGCAGGCCTTGAGGGTCGACGTCGATTTCAGGGCCGCGACCCCTGTCGCCGAACACTCCGAAGTCCGCGCTCTGCGATCTCGTCGAGGGCTCGTTGCTTCCATCCTCTTCGCGGTCATCCTCATCGCGGCGGGCGCTTGGGCGGCACCTCGAGCCCTGGAGGCGCTCCGTGGGTGGACGGTGGCGCATGGGCACGGCGCGCTCCGGGAGGACATCCGGCTCGTTCAGCGCCTTCACCTCGTGCCGGGCCGGATCCTGCGGGACGCGGCAGTCCCGTGGCTGGCCATCGACGTGGGCTTCATGGAGATGGAGAAGCTCCGCGCCCAGCGGGCGGTGGCGCTGGAGAGGGGGATCCTCTTTCACGGAGAGGATGACTTCGTCCCCGCCTCGATCCGCCACGAAGGCGGCACGACCCGCGTGAAGCTGCGCCTCAAGGGGGACTGGACCGATCACCTCGAAGGGGATCGCTGGTCGTTCCGGATCCACGTCCGGGACGGGGAGCAGATCCTCGGCATGAGACGGTTCAGCGTGCAGCACCCCATGACGCGGGGCTACCAGGGGGAGGTCCTCTACCTCGAAACGCTCCGCCGCCTCGGCGTGATGGTGCCGCGCTATTCCTTCGTGGAGGTCTCCCTCAACGGGCGCGACCTGGGCCTCATGGCGCTGGAGGAGCACTTCGCCAAGGAGCTGATGGAGGCGAACGGGAGGGTGGAGAGCGTGATCCTCAAGTTCGACGAGACACACCTCTGGACGAGCGTCGACCGGTACGCGGGCTGGAGGGGTGCCTTCGACACGCACGTGAACGCCACCGTCGAGCCCTTCGAGTCCGTGCGCGTCGAGGAGGATCCGGCTCTGTCGTCGTTCAGCGCGGCTGGGGCCGGCCTGCTGAGGGGCTTCGCCACGGGCAGGCTCTCGGCCTCCAGCGTCTTCGACCCCGCCAGGCTGGGCGCATTCCTCGCAACCGCCGAGCTGTGGGGGAGCTGGCACTCCCGCAAGTGGAATAACCAGCGCTTCTACTACAACCCGCTCATCGGCCGGCTCGAGCCCGTCCCCTTCGACGGGAACCTGCAGGAGCGCCACCCGGTGAGCAAGCCGAACAAGGTCGAGCAGCCCATCGTCGCGCAGATGCTGAGGGATCCTCTCGTCTGGGAGGAATACACCGCTGCGCTCGAGAAGCTGGCCGGGCAGGTCGAGGATGGAACTCTCATCGAGGATCTCTCGCGGATCGAATCCGGCCAGCTCGCCGTGCTCCAGAAGGAGTTCTGGTTCCTCGAGGGTTTTCCCATGGAGGAGCTGCGGGAGCGCGCGGCGAAGATCCGGAGATCCCTCGCGGATGGAACGTTGAGGCCCGACTACGTCCCGCCCCTGGACTACCCGATCCTCGTCAATGCCTACCTGATCGAGGAGAACGGCTCGTGGCTCGAGCTGGCCAGCGCCGTCCCCCACGAGGTCGTCGTGGAGTCGGCGCGCTGGGTCGAGGCCGACGGCTCCTCGCATCCCTTCGTTCCCTCCGGGGAGCCCTCCCTCCCCGTAACCCTCGCCGCGACGCCCATCGAGCAGGCTCCGCAGACCGTGAGGATTCCCATCACGATTCCAGAGGGGCCACCGCCTCGCCTGCAACAGACTGGTTCGCTGCCGGCAACCACGCCGGGAACAGGATCGCCGCCGTCCGGGTCGCCAGGGACGGCCACTCAGGAAGCGCCGTCACCCCTGCCCACGCTCGTCGTGGTGGCGAGGATCCGCGGCGAGAAGCGCAGCTACGAGCAGCAGGCCACCAGGAACTACGCCGAGATTTCCACCCCAGTCGTGGCCATATCGAGCGTGGAGGAGCAGCTCGCGGCGCTTCCCTTCCTGTCGCGGGGGGCGGACGGCAGCCTCTCCGTTGCGCCGGGGCGTTGGAGGGTGACGCGTGATCTCGTGGTTCCACGCGGCTCGCGGCTGACAGTTCCCGCGGGCACGACTCTGAGCTTCGGTGAGGATGTGGTGCTCCTGAGCTACGGCCCCGTCGACTTGAACGGGGAAATGGGCTCGCCCGTCGTGCTCGAGGCCGACGGCCCCGAGGGCGCCACATGGCCCGGAGTCGTCGTCATCGAGGCGGGCGCGCCCTCGCGCTGGACTCACGCATCGATCCGGAGCACGCGCGGGGTTGCCCGTGGCGGATGGCGGCTGACGGGAGGTGTCACCTTCATTCGAAGCGATACCGACATGAGCCAGTGCGCCTTCGAGGGCAACCGGGGGGAGGACGCACTCAACGTCGTCCACTCGCACCTGGAAGGCGACGGGCTGGTCTTCAGCGGGACTACCTCAGACGCGCTCGACTCGGACTTTTCTACGGGAAATCTCACCGACGTACGCTTCGAGTCCATCGGCACTGGCCCCGGAGGTGACGGGCTCGACGTGAGCGGGAGCACCTTCACCGTCACGGGAGGGCGCTTCAAGGGAATCTCCGACAAGGCCTTCTCGGCGGGAGAGCGCAGCCACCTCACGATTCGGGATGCCGTCGTGGAGGATGCCGGAGTAGGCGTTGCCAGCAAGGACGACTCGCAGGTCGAGATCACAGGCTCGGTGATGCGGAGGATCTCCCACGCGGCGCTGATGGCCTACGTCAAGAAGCCCGAGTACGGCGCGGGAGGCACTACCATCGCGCGCGATGTCACCATCGAGGAGGCCCTCCCCGCACTCGCGCAGACCGGCAGCCGGATCGAGATCGACGGGCGCGAAGTCGAGACGAAGGACCTCGACGTGGATCGCCTCTACGAGACCGTCATGAAGCCCGCGCTCCCGAAATGACAGCCAACCTGCGGCCCACAGATGTCCCCGTGCACCAGAATCACGATGCCATCATGAGCTTCGACCTCCCGCGATGACGACTCCGCCTCCCGCCGCCGCCCGGCTCGAGATCAAGTGCGTGGGCCGGGAGATTCACCTGCCCGAGGTCCTCCACTGGCTGAAGCTGAATGGTGCCGGCTTCCGCTCGGCCTTCCCGGATCGCCAGGTGAACAGCCTCTACTTCGAGACCGACGCCTACGAATCGTGGGCCAGCAGCCTGGACGCTGCGCCCTCGCGCTGGAAGGTGCGCTATCGCTGGTACGGCCTCTCGCGCCTTCCCGCCGCGGGCCACCTCGAGATCAAGCAGAAGCGCAACATCTTCGGATGGAAGGAGAGGTACCCGGTCGAGGCGCTCGAAGGACTGGAGTTCGAGAGCTGGCGCGGCTTCAGAGAGAGGGTCCGCTCACAGCTCCCCGCCGCCGGGCGGCGATGGCTCGACTCCCATTCTCTTCCCGCCGTGATGAACGTCTACACCAGGAAGTACTTCGTCACGCCGGATTCGAGGATCCGCGTGACGGTGGACACGGCCCACGAAGCCTGGGATCAGCGGTTCGGCCGCGGCCCTGCCGGCGGCCGCAGGCTCGCGCTCCCCGCGCTCCTGATCGTGGAGTTCAAGTTCGCCCGCGAGGACCGCGCCCGCGCCTCGGAGGCGATGCAGGGCATCCCTATCCGCCCGAGCGCCCACTCGAAGTACGCCTCCGCCCTCCGCGCGATGGACCTCTGATTCGAGTCATCCTTGCAATCCTGGAGTTTCGTTCCCTGATTTGCATGGATAGAAGGTCGCATCGCAAACACTCCAAGCGTAAGAACTACGGGGAGTGCTGGTTGGCTTGAGCCGCGGCCCCCCACCGAAGCGAGAGCTTCTTCTTCGCAGCCGCACACTCGCGAAGATACAGGTTGATGAGTGTCTGGTAGGGGATACCCGTCTCCTCAGACATCGCCTTGAAGTACCCGATCGTCTGCTCATCGAGCCTGATCGTCACCTGGCGCTTGAGTCGCTTGGCATACGGGTTCCTTCGCGCCTTCGAAAAGTCGTACTTCTTCTTCATGGTTTTCCTGGCGTTCGTGTTTCCGACGCTCGATGCCGCTGGCCTACCGCATCGAGCTGACCTAGATGAGGCTCGCCTGAGGGCGGTGCCCGCTTCCGCGCGCACTCACCAAAGATCGGACGGTTTCGTCGGCCTCCGCACCGCGGATCCCTGGCACGCACTTCCCGCTGAGCCCCGCTCTCTCGTCAAAGTCTCTTCACTTGACACTGCTCATGTTGCGAAGGGCGTCGAGAAGAACGCGCATCGCCTTGCAGTCGTCCTCGTTGTACTGCAGGATTCGATCTCGAATCTCCTCTGCGCGCGTCTCTACCCACCGATGGTACCACTCGATCGAGGCAGCGCCCGAGGGCTCCTTGTCCCGCCAGGCGAAGCCGAGATGGGTTGCGATCGTCTTGATCGAATGGTCTCGTGTCGGCCACATGACCTTCGATCGGACCACGTCGGTGTAGAGGTCGACCGTCGCCTGTGCGGCGAATAGGCTCTCCAGATCTTCCTCCGACGCCACTCTGGGGTAGAGCTTCTGGAGTTTCCTCCACACTGTACGCTCGTGGTGCGAGTAGTGATAGATCGCGCATGGCTGCGAAGCCTGCAAGAAACCCCACGCTTCCGCGAAAGCGCGCTCTTCATCCTCCGGTGTGGGTCGCTCTGCGAAGAAGGCAAGGTAGCGCTCGGTACCCGGGTTGGCTCCGCGGCGCTCCACGAACCCATGCAAGTAGCAGATATCCCTGAAAGGGTCATTCTCGATGTCGAAGAAGAGTTCGAGATCGGTCGAAGGAAACGTCAGTGGCTCCGTGAGGTAGGGTCGTGCGCCAGGCTGAGTTTGTAGCCTGGCGCGTATTTGGAACTTGACTAGCGAGTCGGGCCCTACGCCCGATATGACGGTCTTCTTGCCGCGCGTCAGGGCGGCGATATCGGCAGTGGCCAGGTCCTTCACAGTTGGAACGTGGACGACCATGGCATCGCGCTTTGCACGCCCCAGCTCAGGTATCAAGGTGAGGTCGTCGGAAGCTTCAAGGCGAGAGATGCAGTTCGTTCTCCAACGACAAAGCTTGCAAATCGACGCGAGCGCGGGAAGGGTCGCCGCGCTCTTGCTCGCGATTGCGCGGGCGGCCGCTAGGCTCTCCTCATAAGTGGCCCAAAGCGTCGTCGGGTTGCGAATACCCTGGGGTGCGTCAAGGTCGTAGAGCACTTCCCTCCCGTGAACATCCCACACGAAGGGTGTTCGTCCCCCTGAGAGTCCAAGGCGTTCTAGGATGTCCGTATAGAAGGCAAGTTGAACGGCGTAGTGTTTCTTCGGCTTCCCGTCCGTCTCGTCCGTGCCTCCCTCCTCAGCAGCGCCGCTCTTGATATCGCCCGCGACGTAGCCAACACTCTGCTTCCGAAGAAGATCGGGCTCCCCCGTGAGATCGTCGACGACGATGCGACCGCCGTAGATCAGCGGCTCCCCCCGCGCCATCGCCTCACTAGTGAGGCGCTCCCGCTCCTCGTCCGGACTCGCCTTCAGATCCGTGAAGGGGATGCTCAGGGCCCGGATCGTCTCCCTCTCGAAGAGTTGACCCTTCTCCCAAAGGAGCTCAACGAAGTTGCTGACCGGCTCCATCGCGGACGAATCGCCGAAAAGATCTAGAGCCACGCGCTCCGGGCATTGCACCAGGTTGTAGAGCATGGTTGCAGTGATCCGTGTGGTCATAGCTGTAATCCTCTCAGCGTCTCAGCCTCTATACTCGTACCCGCGTCGCAGGGCCCGCAGTCTCAACGCTCTCGCTCCGCGTTCCAGGCGCTTCCGATCCTCGCGCTCGTAGGAATCGAACTCTTTCTTCACCGTCGTGATGAACTTGTTTCCGTCAAGATCTTCGAGGTAGAGGGGCGGGATCGGAGCACCTTCGAGCACATCGACGGCGCGGCGAAAGAGCGTTTCATAGCTGTCCGGCACAGTGTCGAGAGGGAAGGCAGGGAGACCGCTCTTCCTGTGAATGGTAGCTGCGGGCTGGAGCCACCCATCGGGCGACGAGTACGGAAACATGTCTAGCGTGTCGATGTGCAACATGGTGCAGAGGAGGCTCGCCCAGTAGGCGACGGTTCTGAATGATTCCTGAGTCGAGCCGGCGACAACGCGCACTCCCTTCGAGCCGGTGAAGTAGACGGCGTGCTGAAGGTCGTTCCGCTCGAACCATGCCTTGAGTTCCCTGTAGTCGTAGAAGGCGTCGGGGAAGTTGTCCAGATCGAACTCGATGACGGAGCGCACTGGGTCTCCGTCGAATACTTCCTTGGGATCCGCCCAGCCGCTCACGCTGAACCCGAGGAATATCGGTGTACTTGCGTCGAGGACCTCCTCAACAGATCGATCGGCTACGGTAAGCCAACCTTTGCTGCGGCCAACTACGATGAAGCGGGCTGTTCGATCGGGTAGAGCGTAATGCGCTGTTAGCACGGCTCGCACGTCGTCCCTACGCCACCATCGCTGAATTAGTTCTCGGTCCTTCACGACCATCCTCCCATCTGTGCGGATAACCCGTTGCAACGTCGAACGAATACAGCGGCGAGCGGTTGGCGCCACATTGTGTAGATCTGGGCCTCGCGCGCCGGATCACTCGGTCTCCGGCTTCCTGCGGCGCCCGCGAGGCCCTCCTGCGCGGAGCGCGCTGACCAACAGAAGTCTAGGCCAAGTCTGCCTCCCTTCAGTCCTGTTCGCCGAGGTTAACCAGCCTATTGAATTTCGAAGATAATCGTGATGATTCGACAGACCCCACCCAATCGAGCGATGGAGACGCCGAGGCACATGAGCAATCCGATGTGTACGATGATGTAGAACAGCCAGCGTCCTCTAGCGCGCCTCATGGCATCCGCGTTCCACGAAGCCCCCCGAAGGACCGCCGCTTCGATCAGGGTGCTCAGCATAATCCCTGATGCATGGCTTGCGCCCGAACTCTGCCGTTCAAGATCGAGAAGGGCGTCTACCGCGCCCAGAAGAAGGCGGTTGTAGTAGCCAAAGTCGAGCACCCAGACTGCAAGCCAGAACAACGAAAGGAGGAAAAAGGTCGCCGACAAAATGGCCCACCGGAAATCATGGCTGATGTCACCGCGGGCCAGAACCGCAGCTACAGTCGCGACAGCGGCTACTCCACCAAGGGACTGTGTCCGAAGGCGAATGATGAGGTCATTGAAATGCATCGCGACGCGCTCATACTCAGTCCACAGCTGGAAAATAGGCGTACTGCAAGCAAACGCTGAGTCGGTGCCAGGAGATGGCTTGGTCGGTTCGGCCATGTGCGTTCCTTCGCAGCGCCCGACCGCCGGTGAGGGCAACCGTCGGGCAGAAAGTCTGTGTACTGACGGCTTCCCGCCGTTGTTAGGCTGAGAGACCGGTTGGGTAACTCAGTGCTTCACACCATCATGCGCGCTCTCGATTCGAAGAAGCCATCGCTCAAAGACGCCCCGCCTCCAGAAAGCTGAAGTACTCGCTCCTGTTGAAAATGATGTGATCCAAAAGGGCGATTCCCATGACGATGCCTGCCGCCTTGAGTTGCGATGTCACCTCAAGGTCGAACGACGAAGGTTCTAGACTGCCGGCTGGATGATTATGCGCGACGATGATGGCCGAGGCTCGGTCTGTCAACGCGTCCGCGTACACCTCGCGCGGGTGAACCGGAGCCCGGTCGATCAGCCCGATGGACACCACCCGAATGTTGAGGATCTCGTTGGCGCCGTTGATGGTGGTGCATAGAAAATGCTCCTGTTTCCGGTCCGCGTAGTGGCGTACATGGGGGAGCAGATCGGCAGAGGTCTCAATCTTCACACCATCGGGTTTGATGCGACGCCGAGCGAACTCGAGAGCCGACAGGATTAGTGCTGCCTTCGCATCGCCCACGCCTTGATACTGGGTGAGATCCCCGGCGCGAACTCGCAGGCCCTTCGCGTCAACAAGGCGAACGAGCTTGCCTGAGAGCTTCATTACGTCCATCCCTTGCGTGCCTTTGCCAAGCAGCACGGCAAGCAGTTCTTGATCGCTCAAGGCCGCAGCCCCTTTGCGAAGGAGCTTTTCGCGCGGGCGATCCTGCTCGGGGATGTCGCTTATGCGCTTGCTCATGGCGTCACGCTGCGGTCGCCAGATGGGTCTCGATCACCGTCACGGCCATGATGTCGAAGATCCCGCCTGTGTCCGTGTACTTGGGGTCCGCCAACTCCTCGTAGCGGGCGCGATCGTTGTACGCAACCTGTATCTCCCCGTTCACCTGGCCACGGTACGCTCCTTCGAGGTACATCCGATCGGCGCGATGAGCTTGCACGGTGCTGCCAATCGCGGGGTCGGCGGCCTTCTCCTCGGTGACCTGCTTGATGTAGAGGGCTTCCTCGTCACTGATGTCGAACCTGGTCCGAATCTCGTCGATCATTTCTTGGACGGAGACCATCTTCGGAGGTGGGCCCACACCCTTCGTGCCTCCGCCGGGCCTGAGCTTCACTTGACCGCCGGCGCTTCGCACCTCGCCTTGGTACTCGACAGCCGCCCTTACCACCTCGGTCTGACGGATCTGCTTCATCAGCTCGGAGACGCTGCCCTGCTTGATGAGTTGGGGACCCACGTATTCGGCGAATATGACGAACTCCTTGACCTCGTCGGGATACGAGAAAAAGCACGTCAGGAAGTGGAAGCTCTTCACAAGCCGTGCAAGCAGGTAGACGAAGTTCTTGCGATCTTTCGGTGAGGTGAGATTCGCTTGGAAACGCACCCGCAAGCCGTTGATGGCGAACTGTATCTGCGCATCCGTCCCCGATGCCAAGAGCTTCACGAAGTCGCGGGCGACGGTCTGAGTGAAGACCCCCGCTGCGAGAATGTCGGCTAGAAGTCTGGTGCAAAGCTCTGGGTCGGGCTCATCAGGCTCGAACGGCGTGCCCTTGCGATACTTGGCGAATGCCTTGAGGATGGCGGAGGCATTATTGGTGAAGTCAACAACGACGACATCATTCTTGCCGTCGTGGCTCCGGTTCAGGCGTGACACGGTCTGTACCGCGTTGCGGTCGACCACGGGCTTATCCAGGAACATTCCAGCGAGCAGAGGCTGGTTGAAACCGGTCTGGAACTTATTGGCCACGATCATCAGCCGGCAGTCGTCACCCTCGAAGCGTTTCTCGATGGGCTCTCCGTCCCTCAGCTCGTTGACAGCGTGCTCGCTGATGGCTTCGTTTGTCTCGGGATGGACGAAGTCCGAGAACGCGTAGAGCACTTTGTAGTCGGTGCCGCGTTCTTTAAGCTTTTCCTTGATGATCTTGAAGTAGCGCAGGCCGGCCACCCGCGAAGTGGCGACGATCATCGCCTTGGCGCGACCGCCGATGAGCGGCGCTACACTCTTCTCAAAGATGCGGAGCATCACCTCCGCCTTGTACTGGATTAGCCCGTCGTCCTGGAAGGCAACGTTCTGCAGCGCTTTCGACACGACGCCCTTCGGGTACAGCTTCTCTTCGTCCGGCTTGGGAACGATCGGGCAGTGGAGGTTGTAGAGCGTCTTGTAGGAAATGATGCTGGCCGCCACGTCGACGATGTAGCCCTCGGCGATCGCCTCTGCTTCGGTGTAGCTGTCGAACGGCGCGCCGAAGATGGTCACCGTGACGGGGGCCGGCGTGGCAGTGAAGGCGACGAAGAGCTGGTTGCGGTCGTGCTCGCGTATGATTTTGGCGATCTTCTCTTCTTCGTCCTTCTCATCGTCCGTTGCGTCTTCCGCGTCGGGGTCCTCGGACTTGCGGAAGGGCACACGGATGGCCACGCCCATCTGGCCCTCCTGGGACCGGTGCGCCTCGTCGATGAGAAACGCTACGCGCAGGGTCTTCAGATCAGGGTTTTTTTCGATCTTATCCAGCACCCAGGCAAACTTTTGCTGGGTAGTGACGATGATTGGATTGCGTTCCTTGAGGAACCGAGGCAGGTACTCAGCCTTGCGGGCCAGACCAACCACGTCCTTTAGATGCGTGAACTTCTCGATGTCCTCGCGGATGTTCGTGTCGAGTGACTTGCGGTCGGTGAGGATGAAGACCATATCCACCAGCTTGTCGCTGGTGCCGGGCTTGAACAAGCTGTGCAGCCGATCGGCTAGCCAGCAGATCGACAGCGTCTTACCGCTTCCTGCCGAGTGGTTGATGAGGTACTTGCGCCCGATGTCGCCTGTCGCGGCGAAGCGCGCTACGGCATCGTCGGCCACCCTCCGCACCATGCGGCTCTGGTGGTAGCGGGGCAGGATGGTGAGAGCCGGGCGCTCCGGCTTATTCTCCTCGGCCTCTCGCTTGGACGCGCGCACGAGAAAGAACGACAACACCTCAAGCAGGTGGTCCTTCGACAGGATTTCGCGGTACAGAAACTCGACGGGGTACTCGCCCGCTGTCTGTGGCGTGTTGATCAGGCCGGTGTTGTGCCAGCGGAAGTTCTCGACCCGGCGCGGGTCGCTCGCGGCCATCACATCGCTGGTGTCGGCGGTGAGGTAGAGAAATGGGTGCTGGAAGATCTTGCGGATGTGATCACGGGCGACGAACTGCGCCACGGCGTCGTGCACGTTCTGGTTCTTCTCGTGCTTTACCTCCAGCGCCACGATGGGCAGCCCGTTGAGGAAAAAGACGAAGTCGATCTCCTGGTTGGTCTCGCCGAAGTAGAAGTGCTGGCGAAAGGTGATGCGGTTCTCGCGGTGCTTCTTGGCGGCCGCGCTCTCGGTGGAGCGAGGTTTGGCGTAGTAGAGACGGAACTCGAGCGCACGCACCTGCAGACCCCCACGCAGGATCATCCACAGCGGCGTATGCTCCAACTCCTTGCGCAGTGTGCGGAACACCTCCTCGCGGGCGTCGGTGCCATAATCGTCCGCCAGCTTCTTGAGCATGTCGGCCTGCGTCACGTTGAGGAAAGCCCAGAGCTGATCCTCGGCGATGCAATGCTCGGGGTCCGTGATGTCGCCCTGTTCGAGCACGCTATAGCCGTGCACGCGGACCAGAAAGTCAGCGATATGTTGCTGAAAGGTCAGCTCCGGGGCATTCTTGCCCTTAGCCATGCATCTTCACCTGGTTCAGATCTGCCTCAGAAATCCGCCGCTGGCCGGTGACGCATTCGTGGATCAGTGACCTGCGGTAGACGAGGAGAGCATCAACCTGCTGTTGAATCACCGCGGAAATGCGCTTCATCTCGACAGCCTTAGCATCCAGAAAATCACACATCGCCTCCTGCTCCTCCCGGGGCGGCTGAAGCACTGGCAGGTACCCCGTCTTCACCTGGTCGAAGATCGGGAGTGTCGTCGATACAGCTACGCCGGGGATCACGTCTTCATAAACCTTGAGCTGGTACGCCAGATACCGAGCAACTATGCGGTGATTGCTGACGATGCCGATGATTTGCTGGTTGCACGCTGCTTCATGTCGAATCAGCCCCACCTTCCCAATCGTCGCGCCGATGCCAATGAGAAAAACAGACTCGGGTGGAAATACTCGCAGTACCCCTTCGCGACGGGCGAGTTCGTTAATGAACTTGCGCGGCTCGTGCAGTTCGATCTCGCCGTCATAACTACCGGGCGCGAACCAAGGAATTGTCCCGTCGAAATAATAATCCGGTGTGTCGGTCGGCGGCGTGCAGCCAGTCTGAATGCGCGTCGCAAATCGCTTGAGGTGTTCACAACGCCAATGTTTCGGAATCTGTCCGAACCACTCAACCCTGGAGTCGTGTAGCTCCGCCTCCCGGTTCAATCCCTTCGTGACGGTCTGCACGATGATCGACTTGCGGAGGACGTCGAGGGTTTCGAGCGAGCGCCGTTTTGCGGCTACCGCCGCGTCAATCGCCGCAGAACTCCTATCCAGATACTCTGCGATCCGCTTCTGCTCCGGAAGAGGGGGGAGCGGGACGCGCGCTGCCCTGAAAGCGTATTGCGAAAGTCCAAACCGTGTCACGCCAAGGGCCTTGGCCTCGTACTGCGCGCGGAACTGCTTGGAGCGGTGCGCCCATGCGATGAATGGACCGTAAACTCGCTTGGAGCGAGAGCGCATCATTGCGAGGTGATAGCCGCAGAGCACCCCCGGCAGATCGTCGGCCACTAGCGCGGCAATCCCGATGTCATGGGGATCCTCGGAGTCTTTCGTTGCTAGCACGTCGTGACGCCGAATCTGAAACCTTTCAACTTCGCGGGGTTGCGCAGACGCCTCCATGAAAGCGAGCGCGGCTGTGATGTGCTCGTTCTTGTACACGTCCACATAGTTGCAGAGGCGAACGGACTGCTCGCCCTCGATCGTGTGCTTGTCCACGTTGCTGAAACGCACATCGACTACGGCATCGATTCGACTTGCCTCCCAGTCGGGCGGCAACGTCTCCGTCCAGGGAGCCAGCGCCTTCGTTTCATCAATTGACGTCATTGCGCCAACCCCTCCAGTCTCTTCACCGCCTCCTTCTCTAGCCTCCAGAACTCCGCCAGCAGTTCCTTCGCGGGGGGCGGGGCCTGGTAGCGGTAGAAATACTTGTTCGGCAGGATCTCGTAGCCAAGCTGCGGACTCTCGTCGCAGCGGATGATGGGCTTGGCGATCTCGCGCTTCAGAAAGGCCTCGATGTCTTCGCCATGCGGGATGTACTCGTCATCCTTCACATAGTGGCGATGAGTCCACTCGATCGAGACGATCTCCGGCTTGTGCTTCATCAGCGTCTTGAACTTATTGGCGGCGTTGTCTTTGGCGCTAAGTGTGAAGGTCTGCCACTTCTCAGTCTTGCCCACCTTCAGGCGCAGGCGGAAGGTCAGGTCGCTTCGGTAGAACTCCTGCTCCTTCTTGAGATTCGCGGCGGTGAAGGTCTTCTCGTAGGGCTCGGTGACGGTGGCGGGCTTGTCATGCTCGTCGAACTGCCAAAATACGACGCTGACCTTGTGGTACGCGAAATCCTCTCGCCGGAAGAGTTTCACCTGCTCGTCGGCGTAGCCTTTCTTCCAGCCGTCGCGGTAGCGATCCTCGATCCACGCGCGGTGGGCGTCGGTGATGCGGTTGCGCTTGCCGCCGAAGGACTTCGGTTCCCTCTCGAACTGCTGGCGGGCGTCGATCAGCATCACGCGGCCATGGTGTGAGGCGGGCTTGTCGTTTCGCAGGAGCCAGATGTAGGTAAAGATGCTGGTGTTGTAGAAGAGTTGGTCGGGCAGCATGATGATGGCGTCGAGCCAGTCGTTCTCCAGAATCCATCGACGGATTTCGCTCTCGCCCGAGCCGCAGTCGCCATTGGAAAGCGGCGAGCCGTTGAAGATAATGGCGATACGGCTCGAACCCTGTCCGGCGGGCTTCATCTTGGCGAGCATGGTTTGAAGGAAGAGTAGTGGGCCGTTGTCCGCACGCGGCAGCCCGGCCTGGTAACGGGTCTTCGCCAGCTTGCGCACCTCGGCCTCGTACCCGTCTTTGCCGCCCCAGGTCACGCCGAATGGCGGGTTAGAAAGCATGAAGTCGAAGCGGAACTTCGGCTCGGGAAGCTGGTCGCCCGGTTCCTTGGTGTGCGGGTCATGGGGGATCAGCGAGTTGCCGAGGTGCACCTTGACCTGCTGGTCATTCTTGATCAGCAAGTCGGCCTGGCAGATGGCGTAGTTGGTGGGCGACAGCTCCT
>CAZMRF010000037.1:8088-46465 GCA_964568735.1 uncultured Acidobacteriota bacterium | reverse complement strand
CAGCTCGTTGCTCTGGAGGCGCCGGTACTCCGGCTCGTTGGTGTGCCCGATGATCACCTCGTCGATGTCGGTCTGGGCGAACTTCTTCGGCTTGATCTTGTGCTCCTGCGAGGCGCCCAGGAGGTCGTAGAGGAAAGCCACATCGAGCTTGAGGACCTCGATGAACTCGATGAGACCGCGGTTGGCGATGTTGAACTCACCGTCGAAGTTGAAAGCCCGGGGGTCGCTCTCCGAACCGTACTCGGCGATCTTCCGGTAGTTGATGTCGCCGGTGAGCTCGGTCGAGTCCTGGTTCTTCTCGTCCTTCGGCTGGAAGGTGCCGATCCCGATACGGTCCTTCTCGGACATGAGTAGCCGGTGGACCTTCACGTGCTTCACGATGCCGGTCCAGTCCCCGCCGTGCCTCGCGTTGATCTCGCGGTAGAACTGGCGGCACGAGGGGCAGAGCGTTCCTCGAATCGAGACGTGCTTGGCGTCCGGCCTTTCCTTGTTGATGACATCGAGTATCCGTGCGCGAAGATCCTCGGGAATGAGGTGCAGCGGATCCTCGTGCATCGGGCAGGGCGACTCCTCCTCGGGCTTGCCCGCCTTCCGCCCCGACGACTCGCCGCCGACGTCGCTCCACTGGAAGGAGTAGACGGCCCCCTCCGGCATCCTCGAGTAGGCCTCGAGCCCTTTCTTCAAGAGCCTGACGATCGTGCTCTTGCAGCTCCCGACGGGGCCGTGGAGGAGCAGGACGCGGCGCTCGGTTCCGTACTTCTGCGCGGCGGACTTGAAGACGTTGACGAGCTTCATCAGCGGGACATCGAGGCCGTAGATGGCGTCACGCCCGCCGTCGTCCACATCATCGAAGAAGTTGTAGTGGATCACTCGCTTCTTGTGGTCGAAGTACTCGTACCACCCCTTGGCGAGGATCATGTCGTAGACGCGCTGGAAGGCGGAGCGGCAGACTTCGGGGTGCTCGCGGACGATGTCGAGGTACTCCTCGAAGGTCCCCTCCCAGTGCTGGTCGCGGTACCTCTCGAGATCCTGGATCTTGCCAACGAGGGCGACGATTTCGGAGCCCGACGCCATGGCGTGCACCTCCGGGGAAGGCTCGGGGGCCATAGATCGCCGACGGTCCGTTTGTCGGCATGCGCCCCGGACTCAGAATCTAGGGCAGCCTCCCGGGGATGTCAAAAGACCGGCTTGTCGGGTTCGGCAGAGAGGCGGAGCCGGAGCGGGCAGCCTGGGCTGCTCGAAGCACGAGCCCGCCCGAGAGCAGGGCGACGATGAGGCCGGCAGCGACCGCTCCGAGCATGAGCACGACGAAGGGGCCGGCCGGAGGCAGGCCGCCGCCCGCGGAGGGGGATACTCCGCGCGCCGCATCGGCGAGGCTGGTGAGGGAGGGAAGGAGTCCGGGGAATAGATCGAGCATCCGTGCGAGGACCTCCTCGAAGTCGAGGATCTCCCCCAGCCGCGTGACGGCAAGACGGCCGATGCGCAGCGTGTCGTCGGGGATGAGGGCCGGGACGGCCGCGATGATGAGGAGTGCCCCCAGGGAGGACCACTTCAGGGCAGCTCCCGCGCTCAGCGAGCCGCGCATGGCACGCAGTGTGCGGAGCACGCGATCGGCGATGTCCGGGACGGGAGGGGCCGGCAGGGCGAGCCTGCGGATGGCATCGAGCTCCTGGCGGGCGCGGGTCTCCCGTTCGGCGCATCGAGAGCACGAGGAGACGTGCGATGCGCACTCGAAGGCTTCGAGGGGCGTGGCCTCCCCCTCCACGAGGAACGGGATGGTCCGGCGCACGCGGGCGCAGGTCTCATGCGTCAAGCGAGAGCCCTCTTGAGGATCTCCCGGGCGCGGAAAATCCTGTTCTTGACAGTGCCGATCGGGTGGCCCGTGACGGCGGAGATCTCCTCGTAGGGCATCTCTCCCTGGAATCTCAGGAGAAGCACCTCACGGTACGAGGCCGGCATCCTGCCGATCGCCGACTCCAGTCTCTCCCGGGTCTCGCGGGCCTCCAGGATCTCGTCCGGACCCGGCTCCCGGGAGCGCAGCTCCGGCTCACCCGGCGCCGCTTCGGGGGATGCGCAACGGGCGGGAGCGCGGCGCCGTCTTCTCCTGCGATCGACCGCGGCATTGGCCGCGATGCGATAGAGCCAGGTCTTGAACCTGAAACTCTCGTTGAACTGCTCCAAGTTTGCGAAGGTCTTGAGGAAGACTTCCTGGGCCACGTCCGCTGCCTCGTCGGCATCCCCCGTAATACGGCACAGGAAGGAGAAGACGCCGGCCTGGTGGCGCCTGACCAGCGTTTCGAAGGAGCCCTCCTTCCCCTGGAGGGCATCGCGGACGAGCGACTCGTCGGGGATTCCGACAGGTCGTGGGGCTGGCCGGGCGTCCGACCCCGGCAGGATCCTGGCGGTCTGGGTCATGGCTTCATCCAGATGTGCAGACCCCGGCGAGACCGGCCCTCCGCGGGCATCGCGGCCTTCTACGCTCTGGCCTGGTTCAGGGTTTCAGGATAGGGCCGGTCGTTGGCACTTGTTGTCAATAAACTGTCAAAAGAAACGGGCTTCGGAAAAAAACGCGTCATGCAAACCCTTGATAAATCGATGGACCCGGGGTGCGGACCTGCGCCCGGATCGGGCATCACTCTTGCTTGTCGGCTTGGGCTATGGAAGGGACCGCTTTCCGTCTTGTCTTGCTTGCGCGGGTGCAGGAGCTCGCTCTCCGCTTGGCCGCCCATGCGAAGCGGTTGCTGGCGGTCTCCCCGCACCCACGGCTTTTCTGATCCTCCGGAGCGTCGAGCTGCCGCTACGAGGGGGCAGCTCCGCCTCCCGGAAGACTCCTCCCGCGAGGGCCTGGTAACAGGCGAAACTCCTTGACCCTCAAGAGGTTCTGGGCGTATCATCCCCCCTCTGCCGTATCGGGGGACGGGATGTCGACCAGAGTCTCGGAGAGACGCCCTGACCGGATCCTTGAGCTGCTGGACCGGGCGCGGGACGAGGCGGATCTAGAAGCCCTCGACGCCATCTCCACGGATACCACCGAGCCCGCCCCCGTCCTGCTGGTCCGGCGGCTGACCACTCTCGAATGCGAGATGGAGGAGGCTCGACGGATCCTCCGCGCCGCGCTCCGGCACAAGTACGATCTCGAGAGCGCGCTGGGCCGTCCGGTCGGCGTTCGCGTCGCCCTGTTCGACCTCCTGGTCAGCGTCCAGAAGCGAGTCCTCAGCCCGATGCTGATCGAGCTGCCGCTCTTCGAGGACCTCCAGCGATCGGCGGTCACCGATCACCTGACGGGCGCGTCCAACCGATCCTATCTCGACTCGCGCCTGGAGTCGGAGATCCGTCGCGCAAGGCGCTACGGCGAGCACCTTTCGTTGCTGCTCCTGGATCTCGACGATTTCAAGAGCGTCAACGACACGCGCGGACACCCGGTGGGTGACCGGGTCCTGCGCGAGGTGGGCCGCCTGATTCTCAAGACGGTGCGCGACGTCGACATTGCAGCCCGCTACGGAGGCGAGGAGTTCGCCGTCGTGCTGCCGGAGACCCCGAAGCGGGGAGCCCTCGTCGTCGCCGAGAGAGTCCGGGCCGAAGTGGAGAAGTGCTTCAAGAAGCGGGGAGACTTCGAGCGCGCCATCCGGCTCACGCTCTGCGGCGGCCTGGCTTCCTATCCAGAAGATGCGGAGGAGCCCGCGTCACTGATCGCGAAGGCCGATCGCGCCCTCTACAAGGCGAAGGGGTCGGGGAAGAACCGCATCGTCGTCTACTTCGAGGAAAAGAGGCGCGCGGAGAGGATCGGGGTCGAGGAGAGGCGGCTGAAGGCGAGCCTCCGCGGGGAGGGCGCATCGGGACCTGTCCACCAGACGGGACGCGTCAAGAACATCAGCGAAGGCGGGCTCCTCGTGGAGCTGCCCGAGCCCGTTCCGATCGGCTCCCAGGTGCAGGTCACGTTCTCTCTGGGCCACGACAACGCCTACTCCTTCCCCTCCACGGTGGTCCGTCTCGAGGAGTTCGAGTTCGAAGGAAAGCGCCGCCGCTTCGACGCCGGCCTTCGCTTCGAACGGCGGGCTCGCGTCCTCCAGTCGGCCCTGAACCGGCTCGCCCGCCAGCAGCTAGCAGCCGGCTAGGAAGCTCCCCGGTGATCCTCCTGGGGCTCGACACCTGCACGGCGGAGCAGAGCCTGGCGGTGGCCGAGCGTGGCCGTCTCCTCGGAAGCGCGAGGCTCGCTCCAGGCGGCCGGCACTCCCAGACACTCCTTCCTGCCATGGCGCGCCTTCTCGAGGAAGCCGGAGTCTCGACAGGCGACCTCGCAGCCTTCGCGGTCACGACAGGCCCCGGGAACTTCACGGGGCTGCGGGTCGGCCTGGCGACAGCCCAGGGGATGGCCCTCGCCTCCGGGAGGCCTCTGGCCGGCTTCTCGACCCTTCGAGTCATGGCCGAGGCGCTCGCCGAATCGGTCTCCGCTGCTCCAGGGACGGAAATCTGCGCCCTGGTGGAGGCGGGCAGGGGCCAGGTCTACCGCGGCCTCTACAGCGTGGAGCGCCGCGCCGGCAGCGGCTGGCTCACGGCACAGGAGGGCGAGGAGCGGCTCGTCGATCCCCATGAGGCCCTGGAGGGTCTTCAGCGCGGAGCGGTAGCCGGCGGCGAAGGCCTCGAGCTTGTGATGGCGGGGGGCGCAGCTTCGGGTCTTGAAGATATCCGGCTCGTGGCGACCCCACTCCCGCTCGCGCCGGTCCTTGCGGCGCGCGCATCGGAGATGCTGGCCGCGGGGAATCTCCCCACCGGGAGGCTGACCCCCAACTACCTCCGGCCGCCAGCCGCCCGGGCGGCGAATCCATGAAGCCTCCCGAGTGGGTCCTGGAGCCCATGACCGAGGAGGATCTCGATGAGGTGATCGACATCGAGCGCGCCTCCTTCTCCAATCCGTGGCCTCCCGAAGCGTTCCTGCCCTCGCAGGGAGACTACTGGGCTCGCGTGCTCGTCCTCCGGGACCGGCACCGGCCCTCGATGGTACGCGGCTACATCTGCTTCTGGATGCTCCAGGGGGAGATGGAGATCCAGAACGTCGCGGTTCGCGTTCAGGATCGCCGAACGGGCGGCGCCCGGTACATGCTCGTGGCGGCCATCGAGGAGGCGCGCCGCCACAAGTGCCGGAGCGCCTGGCTGGAGGTCCGGCCCTCGAACACGGCGGCCATCGAGCTGTACGAGGGTCTCGGCTTCCATCAGGTCGGAGTCCGCAAGCGGTACTACGACGACGGGGAGGATGCTCACATCATGCACGCGACGCTGCCGCCGCTCCTCACGGTGGCCGGGGGCCCGGCGGCCGCTCGTTCCTTGAAAGGCCCGAGAACAGGGTGTTAGGATCCCCGCAGTGTCCATCCCTCTTCCTCTCCGAGATGCCCCCGCAATCCTATTCGTACGGAGATCGCTCCATGCCGGATCGCCAAGAGCAGGTCAGGGATCTTCTGGTCCAGCAGAACGAGGAGTACCGCCGGCTCCTGAACGAGCATCAGGGGTACGAGGCGAGGTTGGATGACCTGAATGGAAAGGTCTTCCTCAGTGATCAGGAGAAATCGGAGACCACCCGTCTGAAGAAGGAGAAGCTGCGACTCAAGGACAGGATGGCGGCCATCGCCAGGGACTACCTGGCGGGCCTCCAGGACGCTCCCGGCCAATAGAGGCGGCCTCCGGAGCCTCCCTTCGCCGGCAGCGCCTGTGGCGACGCCGGCGGGCCTGCCGCGAGCCAAGATCCCCGCCCATGATTCCCGCCGCGTGGCCCTACGTGCTGAGCCTGACAGGAGCGGGAGTCCTGCTCCTCGCGATCCAGCAGCCCATCCTCGGGTTCCTCCCGCTCGCCCTGGGAGCCTTCGTGGCCTTCTTCTTCAGGGATCCCGAACGGCGGATACCGCCCGGAGAGGATCAGCTCGTCTCCCCGGCCGACGGGAGGGTCGTCGAGGTTGTTCCTGGAGGGCCCGAATCGGAAGGCAGGATCGCGATCTTCCTCTCTCTCTTCAACGTGCACGTGAACCGATCTCCGGTCACGGGACGGGTGAGCAGGGTCACCTACCGCCCGGGTGCCTTCAAGCCGGCCTACGCCGGCTCGGCTTCGAGCGTCAACGAGAGGAACACGCTGGAGCTGGTGGGACCCCTCGGCACGATCGGCGTGAGCCAGATCGCGGGCATCGTCGCGCGCCGCATCAGATGCTTCAAGAAGCCGGGCGACGAGGTCAGGCGTGGAGAGAGGATCGGCTACATCGCCTTCGGCTCCCGCACCGAGCTCACCCTCCCGAGAGGGGCCAGCATCCTCGTGGAGGTGGGCTCCTCGGTGCGCGGAGGGGAGACGATCGTGGCGCGGCTGGCCTCCGGGCCAGGGGGATCCTCATGAGGCGGCGGGGAAGGCGCTCGCGTCATCGAACCCCCGGGACCCTGAGGCGGGGGATCCACCTCATCCCCAGCCTCTTCACCACGGCCAACATCCTCTTCGGATTCCTGTCGCTCATCCTCGCCACGACCGGCAACCTCGAGACCGCGGCGCTCCTCATCGGGATCGCGGCCCTCCTGGACGCCCTCGACGGGCGGGTCGCCCGGCTGACCGGCACCTCCAGCGACTTCGGCCGGGAGTTCGACTCCCTGGCGGACGTCGTCTCGTTCGGCGTGGCCCCCGCCATCCTCGCCTGGAGGTGGGCCCTCGCCGACTTCGGGCGGCTCGGATGGGCCGTGGCCTTTCTCTACGTCATCTGCTGTGCCGTGCGCCTCGCGCGGTTCAACATCCAGACGGGAACGGCGGACCGCCGGTGGTTCGTCGGCCTGCCGACTCCTCCGGCCGCCTGCGTCATCGCCGCGTGCGTCTTCCTCAGGCCGCTGCCCCTCGACGACAGCGTCCTCGAAATCCTCACGCTCGCCATGGTCGTGGTCATCAGCGGGCTGATGGTGAGCAGGATCCGATACCGCAGCTTCAAGGATCTCGACCTGCGCGCACGCCGGCCTCACGTGTGGATCGTACCCGTCGCGGTCATCTTCGCCCTCGTCGCGGCACACCCTCAGCTGTTCCTCCTGGTGGCCGCCTTCGTCTACGTCCTCTCCGGGTTCGTGACACGGCGCGGCGCCCCCTCGCGTGCCGCCGTGCCGGAAGCGGCCCGCGCGGCCGGGGCGGGAAGCCGGGAAAATGCCCCGTAGCGCGACCTCAGGCCTCTCCGTCGCGATCTTCGGAGCCCTGTCGGTCCTTGGAGAGGAGCTTCGGCGCGAGCTCGAGGAGAATCCGCTCGGCGTCTCCCGGGTGAAGCTCTACGAGGGCGCGGAGCGCAAGGGAAGCATCACGGAGTTCGGGGGCGAGCCGATGGTCGTCACGACTCCTGACGAGGACGAGGCGGCCCGGGTGGACCTCTCCTTCATCTGCAGCGAGGACGACCCGCGCTCGGCGGAGTACCTGGGCTGGGTGAGCCGGGGGGAGGGATCCGCCATCGACCTCGTGGGCGCCGCGGCAGGCCTCGCCGGCGTCCCGATGGTCAACTTCGACGTCAACCCCGAGGCGATCCGCCCGGGCGCACGCGTCGTCTCCGCGCCCCACCCCATGGCGCACCCGCTCTCGACGACCCTGCACAGGCTGGGCCAGGCCTTCACCCTCGTCGACGCCTGCGCCACCGTGCTCCGGCCGGT
This sequence comes from uncultured Acidobacteriota bacterium, assembly GCA_964568735.1. Lineage (GTDB taxonomy): Bacteria > Acidobacteriota > Polarisedimenticolia > JACPZX01 > JACPZX01 > CAZMRF01. The sequence continues at coordinate 38,821 of CAZMRF010000037.1, read as the reverse complement.
CTCGGACGGCGGCCGGCGGGCCGTGGAGGAGCTCCACCAGCAGACCATCGGCGTGCTCAGCTTCACGCACCTCCCGACGGAGGTCTTCGGGCGCCAGATGGCCTTCAACCTGCTCCCCGTCAGGCTCCAGGGAGAGGAAGGCCGCCTTCTCGAGGAAACTGTCCGGCGCGACGTCGACCGTGTCCTCGGCGAGTCATCCCCGCCGCTGAGCCTGAGGATCGTCCAGGCTCCGACCTTCTACGGGCACTGCTATCTGCTCCGCGTGCGGACGGAGGAGCGCCCCTCGCCCGCCGACGTGGCCGGCGTGCTCGGAGAGAGCGGGCTCTTCAGCATCTGCTCGGAGCCGGATGAGCGCACCCCGGTCGATCTCGCGGCCCGATCGGGGACCTGGATCGCGGACGTCTCCGCCGACGGCGATCAGGCAGGGTCGTTCTGGCTCTGGATCGTGACGGACGCGATCCGGAGCGGGGCCGCCCGGAATGCGGCGAGACTGGCGCGCAGGCTCACGGAGGCGCGGCGATGAGGGTGGAGCGGCGCAGGCGGCCCGGAATCGGCGGCGCGGTCGCGGTGGCGACCGCGATCGCGGCGGCGGCCTTCTCCACGGCTTCCTCGCAGCAGGCGCAGCTTCTGAGGACTGAGGATGCCCTGGTGGCGATCTTCGCGCTGCAGACGGAGATCGAGGTGGAAGAGCGCCTCATGGCGCGGCAGGAAGAGAAATACGAGGTCAACGTGCAGCGCAGGGCGCTCCTCCGCGACCGGCTCGATCTCCTCTACGACGAGCTGGAGCTGCTCTTCCTCAAGGAGAGAGCCGCCCGGGCCGGGGAGCCCGTCGAGGAGGAAGAAGGGGGCCCCTCGCCCGGAGAGGTCCTCCGCCTGGCCGAGGAGAAGGAGGACGAGATCCGGGCCCTCGAGATGACCGAGGCGGGCGCGAGGGACGAGGGAAGGCAGATCCGCGAGGAGGTTCGCAGGATCCAGGAGCGCATCAAGATCCTCAACGAGAAGCAGGCCTCCCTCCGTGTCCGGATGCCCGAGGACCGAGACAGCGTGACGGGCTTGTGGGACATCCGGCTCCTGCCCAGCGGAGACAGGGGCGTCTTCGCGCTCTGGCAATCGGGCACGCTCGTCAGCGGGCAATACGTGCTGGATGGACCCTTCCTCGGATCGCTGGAGGGGACGCTCATCAACCGCCAGCTCCTCGTCAGGAGGATCGACTCGAGCCTGGGCAGGACGATGGAGCTGAGCGGCTACCTCGCGGAGGACGGCCGGACCGTGCACGGCACCTGGGAGAACTACGATCTCAGCAGCGGCAAGGCCCCGAGGGGCTCCTGGTCGGCCACCAAGAGGTCCTCCACCCCCTCCGCCGCGACGCCGCCCCAGGGGGAGGCGCCCTAGGTGAGGTATGAGACCATGCTGGCGCTGCGCTACCTCGGAGTGCGCCGCCGGCAGACCTTCATCTCGTTCATCTCGATCATCTCCGTCCTGGGAGTGACCGTCGGGGTCGCGGCGCTGATCCTCGCGCTCGCGGGACAGAACGGCCTGCAGCGGGACATCATGGATCGCATCCTTGGCGCGAACGCTCACATCACCGTCTTCGCGCCTCCCGGCGCATCCATCGAGGACCCCGGCGCCCTCGCCGGCAGGCTCGAGGCGGTGGAAGGCGTCGTGGCCACCTCCCCGGTCTGCTTCGAGCGGGGGCTCATCACCTCCGAGATGAACTCGACGGGCTCGGCGGTCTTCGTGAAGGGGATCGATCCCGAGCGGGAGGCCGCCGTCACCGACATCGTGGACAAGTTCACCTCGGGATCCCTGGGCGCGCTGTCCGGGACGACTCCTTCGGGGATGCCTCCGATCGCCCTCGGCAAGGATCTGGCGCGGGATCTCGGGGTGGGTCTCGGAGACCGGGTGCTCGTGATGGTGCCGAGGCTGAACCTCAACCCCTTCTCGGTGATGCCCAGGTCCAGGACCTTCGAGGTGGCCGGCATCCTCGACTCGGGCTTCTACGACTACGACGCGAGCTGGGCGCACATCGACATCGGGACCGCGCGCCGCCTCTTCGCCCTCGGGGAGGGGGCCAGCGTGGTGCAGGTCCGGACCCGCGACCTGACTCGGCTCGAGGAGGTGCGTCGCGCCGTTTCCGAGGCCGCGGGCGCCGGCTATCCCGTGACGGACATGATCCAGATGAACCGGACCTTCTTCGGGGCCCTCAAGCTCGAAAAGCTGGCGATTTTCCTCGCGATCAGCCTGATCGTCGTCGTGGCGGGGCTGAACATCGTCTCGACTCTCGTCCTCACGGTGATGGGCAAAGTCCGCGATATCGGGGCCCTGATGGCGATGGGGGCCACCTCCAGGGGGGTCATGCGCCTCTACATGACCCAGGGGCTCCTCATCGGGCTCATCGGCACGCTCCTCGGCTCGGGCCTGGGGCTGGCGCTTGCCTGGTGGCTCGACACCTACAGGATCATCAGCCTCCCGGCAGAGGTTTACTTCGTGCCTTATATCCCTTTCCGCGTGGAGGTCTGGGATTTCGGGCTTGTTGCAGGGACGGCCGTGGCCGTATCTTTTCTCTCCACACTCTACCCGGCCTGGAAGGCCTCCAGGCTGGACCCGGTGGAGGCACTCCGCTATGAGTGAGCTGCTCCGCTGCCGGGGACTGGAGCGAACGTACAGCAGCGGCCCGCGCAGGGTCGAGGTGCTCAGGGGGCTCGACCTCGCGCTCGACAGGGGGGAGATGGTCGCCATCATGGGGGAGAGCGGCGTCGGGAAGAGCACGCTCCTGCACCTTCTCGGCGCGCTGGACGGGTGCGACGGCGGAACCTACGTCTTTGACGGCCTGGAGGTGGACAGGATGTCGGCCGAGGAGAGGGCCCGGTTCCGGGGGCGCCGCGTCGGCTTCGTCTTCCAGTTCCACCACCTGCTGCCCGAGCTGACCGCTCACGAGAACGTGGCGCTGCCGGGCATGATCTCCGGCATGCGCGGAGAGGAGGTGGCGCGGAGGGCCGCCGAGCTTCTCGACGCCGTGGGGCTCGCGGCGCTGGCGCAGCAGCATCCGTCCGAGCTCTCGGGCGGGGAGCAGCAGAGAGTCGCGGTGGCGAGGGCCCTCATGACGGCGGGAGACCTCATCCTGGCGGACGAGCCCACGGGTAACCTCGATCCGGCCACGGCGGACAGGGTGTTCGACCTCCTCCAAGAGGTGCAGAGAAGGACCAACGTCGCCGCGGTCGTGGCGACCCACAGCGGGAAACTGGCCGGACGATGCGATAGAGTCCTCGTGCTGAAGGATGGGGTGCTCGCGCCCGCGGAAGCGCCTCACTCGTTCCAGCAGGCAGCGCGAGGGGAGACAGCCTAGGCCGCTGGCTGCGGCAGGGGGACCCACGGGATGTTCGAGAAGTTCACCGAGAGGGCGAAGAGGGTCCTGTTCCTGGCGCGCTACGAGGCGAGCCAGATGGGCAGCCGTGTCATCGGCACGGAGCACCTTCTCCTGGGTCTCCTCAAGGAAGGCGAAGAAGTCACACGGGAGCTCTTCTCCCGGTCCAACATCAACATCGAGGTGCTGCGCTCCGAGCTGGAGGAGATGGGGCCCTCGCGCGAGAAGATCTCCACGTCGGTCGAGATCCCCTTCAGCGAGGAGACCAAGAAGGCACTCTCCTACGCCGAGGAGGAGGCCAACCGGATGCTCCATCCCTACATCGGCACGGAGCACCTGGTGCTGGGCCTGCTCCGGGTGGAGCACTCCGCCGCCGCGAGAATGCTGATGGAGCGCGGGATGGTCCTCTACGCGGCCCGCGAGGACACCATCGCCATCCTCAAGAAGAAGGGACTCCCGAAGAAGAAGAAAGAGACGCCCTTTCTCAACGAGTTCTCCCAGGACCTCACGGCCATGGCGGAGGCCGGGATGTTCGATCCGCTGATCGGCCGCGAGTCGGAGCTGGAGCGGGTGGTCCAGATCCTCTCGAGGCGGCGGAAGAACAACCCCATCCTGCTCGGCGAGCCCGGGGTGGGGAAGACGGCCATCGTGGAGGGGCTGGCCCACAGGATCATCGAGGCGAACGTCCCGCCCTCGCTCGTCGACAAGCGGATCATGGCGCTGGATCTCTCTCTCATCGTGGCGGGGACGAAGTACCGCGGACAGTTCGAGGAGCGGCTCAAGGGGATCATCGCGGAGCTCACGGGAAGCGACGACATCATCATCTTCATCGACGAGATCCACAGCCTCATCGGCGCGGGCTCGGCGGAAGGCTCGCTGGACGCGGCCAACATCCTCAAGCCGGCCCTCTCCCGGGGCGAGGTGCAGTGCATCGGCGCGACGACGCCGCGCGACTACCACCGCCATATCGAGAAGGACCGCGCGCTCGTGCGGCGGTTCCAGGCCATCAAGATCGCGCCCCCCTCGGAAGAGGAGACCATCTCGATCCTCAGGGGGATCAAGGACCGCTACGAGCGGTTCCACCAGGTCCGGTACACCGACGAGGGGCTCGTCTCATCCGTGAGGCTCTCGAACAGGTACATCACCGACCGGTTCCTGCCCGACAAGTCCATCGACGTCATCGACGAGGCCGGCGCGCGGGTCAAGCTTCGCAAGCGCACCTCCTACCAGGAGCTGCGCCAGCTCGAGACGAAGCTCAAGGAGGCGACCCGGAACATGAAGCGGGCGCTTGCGCGCAAGGACTTCGAGAACGCCGTGCGCTACCACGACGAGGAGATGACGCTGCGCAAGCAGTACGAGGAGCTCAAGCGGAGGTGCGAGGAGGAGGGCCAGGCCATCCTGGAGGTGACCAAACCCGACATCGAGGAGGTCATCGCCCGGTGGACGGGCATTCCGCTGCAGGCCGTCGAGAAGGAGGAGATGGAGAAGCTCCTCAGGATGGAGGATTTCCTCCACGAGCGGATCGTGGGCCAGAATGCCGCCCTCTCGGCGCTCTCCCGCGCGATCCGGCGATCCCGTGCGGGGCTGAAGAGCCCGCTCCGCCCCGTGGGCTCGTTCATCTTCCTGGGTCCGACCGGAGTCGGAAAGACCGAAGTGGCGCGGACTCTCGCCAACTTCCTGTTCGGGAGCGAGGCCGCCCTGATCCGCTTCGACATGTCCGAGTACATGGAGAAGCACGCCGTGGCGAAGATGATCGGCTCTCCGCCGGGCTACGTCGGGCACGAGGAGGGCGGGCAGCTCACGGAGAGGATCAAGCGGAAGCCCTACGCCGTCATCCTCCTCGACGAGATCGAGAAGGCGCACCCGGACGTCCTCAACATCCTCCTCCAGGTGTTCGAGGACGGGCAGCTCACGGACGCCTACGGCGATACGGTGGATTTCAAGAACGCCCTCGTCATCATGACCTCCAACATCGGGTCGAGCAGCCTCGATCGCGACCGGACGCCCGGCTTCCGTCCCACGGCGGGCGGGGAGGGGGTCATCGACAACCGCTTCAGGGAGCTCGTGCTCCAGGAGCTGAAGCGCACGCTCTCGCCCGAGTTCATCAACCGGATCGACGAGATCATCGTCTTCGATCCGCTCAGCGACGAGCAGCTCTTCTCGATCTGCCACCTGATGATCGATCGCCTCAGCGAAACCCTGAAGGCACGGAACCTGGAGCTCAAGGCGACGGACGCCGCCTGCCGGTGGCTCCTCAAGTCGACGGAGAAGGAGCGGGCCTACGGCGCCCGTCCGCTGCGCAGGGCGATCCAGAAGCACATCGAGGATGCCCTCTCCGAGAACCTGATCCGCGGCCAGTTCACCGGGACGGCTCAGATCGAGGTCTACGTGGACAGCGACCTCATCGCCTTCCGGGAAATGCAGCCCGCCGAAACCCCCACCACTCCCTAGCCCTCGAGAAGCTGGTTGCGGGCCGGAGTGTCGCCCTGCGCTCCTACTTACGCCCGGTGCCACGCTCGGACACGATGGGCGATTGCGACCGGGCTCCAGACGTACGCTCCGGGCGATCCTCCGTCCCGCGCCACCATACGAAGGGTCGTTCTGCACTCCTGGTTCCGGCCGGCGGCGGCGGCGAAACGCCGGGCGCCTGCGGCGTGTCCCATGATCTAGAATGCGGCGCGCCGGGCCGGCCGGGCGCTCATCGTCAGCACCGGCGTTCCCCAAGAGCCGCCGCGGGACGGCCCGCCCTCCCGGCGAGGGCGGGCACGCGTCGCCCGGCGCCGCTTGCGTGAGCGCCTCTTCCTCACAGCATCACCCGGAGGTATGGAGCCCTGCGATCCGGCGGATGGAAGGTGGCCTGTGCGGCCGCGCTGGCCGTGTCCCTGCTCGCGCCGCGGGCCGCGGACGCGGGCGAGGCGGCGGAGCCCGGGCCTCTCCTCGCGCAGGCCGAGGGAACGGATCCGAACCGCCCGGAGGGAGAGGGCCGCTCGGGCCCTCTGAGCGGATCGGCGGTCCGTGACAGCCTCACGCCCGACGCCGGAAAGCCCAGGATCACCCGCATCCTCGTCGTCGGGAACGTCCGCCTGACTCAGGACGCGGTCCTCCATCTGATGAAGTCCAGCGAGGGCGATGTCTACGACGAGGCCGTCCTGCGCGAGGACTTCAAGAAGATCTGGGCGCGCGGGCTGCTCAAGAACCTCTGGATCGAGTCGCGCAGCGACGAGAGCGGGCGGGCGGTCATCATCCACGTCGAGGAGAAGCCGATCGTCAACGACGTCACCTACGACCAGAGCAAGGTGATCGGCGAGTCTCAGATCGAGGACGGGCTCAAGGAGCGAGGCGCGATCATCGAGATCGGCGAGCCCCTGGACCTGGACGCCATCAAGAAGGCCGAGGAGACGATCAAGGGTCTCCTGGGGCAGAAGGGATACCTGGACGGGACGGTCGCAGCCACCATGAAGGAGGGCGTCTCAGCGGGCTCTCTCAACGTCAACTTCGAGATCGAGGAGGGGCCCCGGACCCGCATCCGCAAGATCGACTTCACGGGGAATTCGGTCTACTCGGACCGAAAGCTCAAGAAGACCCTGAAGCTCACCAAGGAGAAGGGCCTCTTCACCCGGATGAGCGGCAAGGACATCTACCACCCCATCAAGTTCGACCAGGACATGCGTGAGGTGGAGGCCCTCTACCACAACTCCGGCTACATCGACGTGGAGCTCAAGCCCGCCGACGTGGAGGTGGTGGAGGAGCGCAAGTCGGAGAAGCCCGGCAAGTCGCGCAAGTGGGTGCACGTCACCCAATCGCTCAGTGAAGGCACGCAGTACCGCCTGGGCACCATCGAGGTCTCCGGGAACACGGTGTTCACGGGCGAGCAGATCACCAGCCGCATCCCGCTCCGGCAGGGGCAGATCCTCAACAACGCCCTGCTGCAGGCGGGGCTCGATGGCGTCGAGTCGGAATACAGCCGCAGAGGGTACCTTTACATCTCGACGAACAGGATCATCAACCGGAAGCCCGACGGCGTGGCCGACGTCACGATCCGGATCAGCGAGGACAAGCCCTACCGCATCGATCGCATCGGATTCGCCGGCAACACGGTCACGAGGGACGCCGTCCTGCGCCGCGAGATGCAGGTGAACGAGGAGGATCTCCTTGACCTTCAGCGGCTCAGGCTCGGCATCCGCCGGATCAACCAGCTCGGCTTCTTCGAGGTGCAGCAGGAGCCCAAGATCACCCCCATCGAGGGGACCGACAAGGTCGACGTGAACATCGAGGGCATCGAGCAGCGCCGGAGCGAGCTCCAGGTGGGAGGCGGCTACTCGGGGCTGGACGGCGGCTTCTTCACGGCGAACTACCAGACGCGCAACTTCCTGGGCCGGGGCGACCTGGTCACATTCAACGCGCAGACAGGCCGCCTCTCCACTCGATACGTCTTCTCCTTCACCGAGCCCTACCTGATGGGGCGCCCCGTGCTCTTCGGCGTGAGCCTCTTCCGCCGCACGACCGACTACGTGGATTTCGATACCGACTCCTCGGGCGGCACCCTGACCCTCGGGCGCCGCTTCCGGGTCTTCAACTCCGTCACGACCTCCTACCTCTTCCAGGAGACCAACTACGATCCGGTCAGTGGGATCAGCTCCGACACGCGCACGAGCAGCCTCCGGCCCGCCTACTCCTACGACACCCGCAACAACCCCTTCCGGCCCTCCCGCGGCTTCCAGGGCCTGGCCTCCGTCGAGTACGCGGGCGGAGCGCTCGGCGGCGACAACTATTTCATCAAGAGCCTCACCGAGATGACCCGCTATCTCAAGTCCTGGAGGCGCACCTACTGGGCCTTCCACGCCGAGGCCGGCTACGTCGGATCCTTCGGAGACAGCTTCCTTCCGACCTTCGAGCGCTTCTTCCTCGGGGGGGAGAGATCCCTGCGCATCTTCGAGACCAGGACGGTCTCTCCCTTCGGCTTCATCAACGACACCGTGGGCGACGAGATCTTCTTCGACAAGCAGGAGTGCGAAGATGCGACACAGCGCTGCGTCGGCGGGAACTGCCACGGAAAGGTGAATCACTGCGCCAGGGTGAGGGCGGGCGGCGACAAGATGCTCCTCCTCAACGCGGAGTACGTCTTTCCCACGGCGGGTCCCGTGGATTTCGCCTTCTTCCTCGACGCCGGAAGAGCCTTCACGGAGGAGCAGGGTATCGATGTGTCCGATCTCAAGAAGGACGCGGGCTTCGAGATGCGCCTCTACCTTCCCATCTTCGGAGCGCCCATCAGGCTGATCTATGGTTGGAACCTGGACGAGGAGCCGGGCGAGGACTCACAGACCTTCGTGTTCTCGATAGGAACCACGTTCTGAAAGGAGCAAAGACAATGTCAGCGAGAACCGCAAAATTCATCGTGGCCACCGCGGCGATCCTCACAGGCGCCGTTCTCACTGCCCGGGGGCAGGACGCTCCCCCGCAGACCATCCGTCTGGCCGTCGTGGACATGGACCGGGTCATGAGCGACAGCGAGATGGGGCGGGTCGAGCAGGCGGCCATCGATCGGCTGCGGACCGAGCGGACCTCCGTCCTGGCGACCAAGCAGAAGGAGCTCGAGGATCTGGAAGAGAGCATTCGCAACGCCTCGCTCTCCTGGAGCGACGAGCGGCGGGAGGCGCGCGTCCGTGAATACGAATCCCGCCGGATCGAGCTGAGGAGAATGAACGAGGACGCCACGCGGGACGTGCAGAACGAGTTCAACCGGGCGCTGGCGAAGCTCCAGCGGGCCGCTCTGCTCGTGACGGCCGTCCTGGGCCAGGAGCGGGGCTACACGGTGATCCTCGAGAAGAAGACCATGCCGGTCCTCTTCGCTTCCGACTCCATCGACATCACCGACGAGGTGTTGCAGCGGATCAACAGCCAGCCGGCGGCGCCGGAGCAGGCGGGCACACCGCCCCCGGGCGGAGGGAGGTAGGCCCGTTGTCCGCGGAACACCGGCGCCTGGGCGACCTGGCCGCGGCGGTGGGCGGCTCGCTCGAGGGCGATCCCGGGAAGCCAATCCGGGGAGTCGCGCCGCTCGAGCGGGCGGGGCCGGAGGAGATCTCCTTCCTCTCCAGCCCCCGCTACCTCGAGCAAGCCCTGAAGAGCCGCCCGGGGGCGATCCTCGCGGCGCCCGGCGTGGAGCTCCCCGGGCTCGACGTGGTGCGGGTCGCGGACCCCTACCTCGGCATGGCGAAGCTCCTTCACGTCTTTCATCCCGCGGCGAGGTTCGAGCCCGGGGTGAGGCCGGGAGCCCTGGTGGGCACCGGTGCCCGTATCGATCCGTCCGCCGCGGTGCTGGACGGGGCGCGGGTCGGCGAGAAGGCGAAGGTCGGCTCCGGGACGGTCATTCACGGGGGCGTGTCGATCGGGGAGGGCTGCACGATCGGCGCGGACTGTATCCTGTACGCCAACGTCACCCTCTACCCGGGGACGGTGCTGGGCGACCGCGTCATCCTCCACTCGGGGGCGGTGCTGGGCTCGGATGGCTTCGGATTCGCCCGGGACGGGGAGTCGCACTTCAAGATCCCGCAGGTGGGGAACGTCGTCGTGGAGGACGACGTGGAGATCGGCGCGAACTCGACGGTGGACAGGGGTACCTTCGGGAGCACGGTGATCGGGCGGGGGAGCAAGATCGACAACCTCGTGCAGGTGGCGCACAACGTGGTCGTCGGGCCGAGGTGCATTCTCGTCGCCCAGTCCGGGATCGCGGGCTCCACGCGCCTCGGCAAGGGGGTCGTCATCGCTGGACAGTCGGGAGCCGTGGGCCACATCACGATCGGAGACGGGGCCCGGATCGGGGCCAAGTCGGCCGTCACGCATGACCTCGAGCCGGGAGCCTTCGTCATCGGCCACCCGGCCGTGGATGCCGGAGTCTGGAAGCGAGCCGCCGCGGCCTTCGCCCGGCTGCCCGAGATGCTGCGACGTGTGAGCCGCCTGGAGCGCGAGCTGGGAGGGTCTCCGCGGACCCGCGGAGATGATCCGGACGCCAAGGAGGAATGATGGTCTCCATCACCGAGATACTCGACATCCTGCCCCATCGGTATCCCTTCCTCCTCGTGGATCGCATCCTGGAGGTGGTCGAGAAGGTGCGCGCGGTGGGCATCAAGAACGTCACCATCAACGAGCCGTTCTTCCAGGGCCATTTCCCGGGACACCCGGTCATGCCCGCGGTCCTGATCGTCGAGGGCATGGCGCAGGTCGGCGCGGTCATGCTCCTCTCGTCCATTCCGGATCGGAGGAACAAGCTGATCTACTTCACGGGGATCGACGGGGCGCGATTCCGCCGCCCGGTGGTTCCCGGGGATCAGATCCGCTACGAGCTGGAGGTCGTGCGCCTGAAGTCCCGCACCTGCCGGATGCGGGGCAGGGCTCTCGTCGAAGGCCAGCTCGCGGCCGAGGCCGAGATCCTCTCCGCGCTCGTGGATGCTCCGGGGAGAGCGCGGCCATGACAGGCGCGATCCACCCGACCGCCATCGTCTCGCCGAGCGCCTCCCTGGGCGAGGGAGCCGTCGTGGGCCCCTACGCGATCATCGGCGACGAGGTGTCGCTGGGAGCCGGCTGCCAGGTGATGGCCCACGTGGTTCTCCAGGGTCCGCTCCGGGCGGGAGAGAGCTGCCGCTTCCATCCCTTCTGCTCGGTGGGCTCGGACCCCCAGGACCTCAAGTTCCGGGGGGAGAGAACCGAGCTGGTCGTGGGCCACCGCAACGTCTTTCGCGAGTTCGTCACCGTGAACCGGGGCACGCACGACGGGGGGGGCATCACCCGGATCGGCGACGACAACCTCTTCATGGCCTACGCCCACGTGGCCCATGACTGCATCGTCGGCAGCGGGACCATCTTCGCGAACGGCGCCACTCTCGCGGGCCACGTCACGGTGGAGGATGGCGCGACCGTCGGCGCCTTCAGCGCCGTCCACCAGATGTGCCGCGTCGGCAGGCATGCCTTCATCGGGGGCTTCACCGTCGTCACGAAGGACGCCCTGCCGTTCGTCAAGAGCGTCGGCGAGCGCGAGGCCTCCACCTACGGGGTCAACAGCATCGGGTTGAAGAGGAAGGGCGTCAGCGAGGAAGCCATCGAATCCCTCAAGCAGGCCTACCGCATCTTCAGGCAGCCGGGGCTCAACACGACGCAGGCGCTCGAGCGGATGGAGGCGGACGTGAAGGCCACGGAGGAGGCGGCCTACTTCATCTCGTTCATCAGGAGTGCCGAGAGGGGCGTGATCAAGTGAGCGCGCCTGAAGGCAAGCGGCTCAAGGCCGGAGTCGTCGGCGTGGGTTACCTGGGCCAGCACCACGCGCGGATTTACGCGAGCATGACGGAGGTCGAGCTCGTGGGCGTGGCCGACACGAGGCGCGAGCGCGCCGCCGAGGTGGCGGGGCGCCACGGCGTGGAGCCCTTCGAGGACTACCGGCGCTTGCTCGGGCTCGTGGATGCCGTCTCGGTGGCCACGCCCACGGAGTCCCACAGGACGGTGGCCGCGGACTTCCTGAGTCAGGGGACGGCGGTCCTGGTGGAGAAGCCCCTGGCGCCCTCGCTCCCGGAGGCGGACGACCTCATCGCCGTGGCGGGGGCGCATGGGGCCCTCCTGGGAGTGGGCCATACGGAGCGCTTCAATCCCGCCGTGAGGGCCCTTCGGGAGAGGACCCATGAACCGCGCTTCATCGAGATCCACAGGCTGGGCACCTTCCCTGCGCGCAGCCTCGACATCGACGTGATCCTCGACCTCATGATCCACGACATCGATCTCGTGCTCGCCCTCACCGGCGGCTCCACCGTGAAATCGCTGGACGTGGCGGGGGTCGCGGCGCTCACCCCGCGCGTGGACATCGCCAATGCCCGGATCCACCTCACGGGCGGCTGCGTCGCCAACCTCACCGCGAGCCGGATCAGCGCCTCCAAGACCCGCAAGGTGCGGGTCTTCACGAGGAACTCGTATCTCTCGTGCGATTGCGCCGACCAGACCCTGGAAGTCATCACGCTGAGCCGCGCGGAAGGGCCGGGAGGGATGCCACGGGTCGTCCGGGAGACTCCTGCCGTCATCCATGACGAGCCGCTGGCCGCCGAGCTGCGCGCCTTCGTCGCCGCCGCCCGCGGGGGGCCGCCCTTCGAGGTCGGAGGCCGCGAAGGGCGGGAAGCGCTCGCCGTGGCGCTGGCGGTCGCCGAGAGGCTCGAGGAGGCCCGACGTGAGGACGGCGGCTGATTACCTCGCCTCGCGGATCGAGGAGGGCGTCCTTCCTTCCGCGGCCTGGCTCGTCGCCGAGGGCGGCAGGATCCTCGATGCGGGAGCCCTCGGCTTCAAGGTCCTCGAGCCGGCTTCGGAGAAGGCCTCCCGCGACACGATCTACGACCTGGCTTCGCTGACGAAGCCCCTCGTCACCTCTCTCGTCACGCTCATCCTCGCGCGCGAGGAGGGGATTGATCTGAATTCACCCGTCCGGCGATTCACGGAGGCCTTCGCGCGGCAGGACAAGCGCGACATCACGCTCGCGCACCTCCTGACGCACACTTCGGGACTACCCGACTGGGCGCCGCTCTACGCGCGCGGTCGCACGATCCACGAGTACGTGTCCCGGATCGGTGAGACGGATCTTCGAGCCACGCCAGGAACCCGCGTCGTCTATTCGGATCTGGGCTACATCGCGCTCGGAGCCATCCTGGAAGGCGTCGGTGCCGCGCCGCTCGACGACCTCGCGCGCGCCCTCGTCCTCGCGCCCTCGGGATCGGGAGCCTGTTTCCGTCCCGGTCCGGAGCTGCTCTCACGGGTGGCTGCCTCGGAGGACTCGTGCAAGTATGAGCGTGTGAAGGCCGGCGCGGCCGCGCGCGGCTATTCCGGCTGGCGCCAGGGCGTCATCCGGGGCGAGGTGCACGACCAGAACGCATGGGCGGCCGGTGGAGTCGCCGGGCATGCGGGTCTCTTCGGCACCGTGGACGACGTCTTCCAGGTGGCTCGCCAGATGCGGGGCGTGGAATCCACGCTGCTGCGCGAGGATGAAGCCGCGCTCCTCATCGAGGCTCAGACGGGCTCCCTGCCCGAGCCTCGATCCTTGGCGTGGCGTGTGAACCGTGGCCCCGGGGGAGGCGCCGATCCCGGCACGGCGGCCGGAGAGGCGCTTCCGGCGGCGGCCGTCGGCCACAACGGTTTCACCGGCACCTCGGTCTGGATCGACCCCGTCCGGTGGCGGACCTACGTGCTGCTGTCGAACAGGACCCACCCCGAGGTCCGCGAGGACGTCGACATGAATGCCCTTCGCCGGGAGTTTCACCACCTGGCGGCAATCTCTTGAGCGTCGGCCCCATCCTGCCGCCCCCGTCGGCCGGCCGGGGAGATGCGGGCGACGACCCGGACGACGTCCCAGACTTTCGGGCGCTCGCACCCAGGCCCTCCGCCACGCCCATGAGCGGGCGGGAGGCGTTCCTGGCCAGCCTGCTCCTCCACGCCCTCCTCGTGATCGGCCTCCTCGTGGTGCCGCGGGATTTCTTCCTTCCCGGATCGAGCTCCCGGCTGCTGTTCGGCATGTCCGGCCGCCCCGACGATGAGCGGATCCCCATGGCCTTCGTGCAGGATGCGCCCAGGCCCCCCGAGCCCAACCCCGAGGCCCGCATGGCCTCCGACAGGGATCGGCGGCGCGGGCAGGAGGAGCAGCCCCCGGATCCCGCCATGGCCGGGCCCTTCTCGCGCGGCAACACGCCGGCCATGATCGCGGAGGGGGAGCTGGGTTCTCCCCAGAGGAACGCTCCAGGGCAGGCCGATGCCGCCCCGCCTCCTTCCTCGCCGGATCAGGGCGGCAGCGGCTGGGAAGCCGAGCCCTCGGAGGAGAAGCGGGACTCCCTCGACGCTGGAGATTCGAAAGGGAGGCTGCTCTTCGCTCAGCGTCCGGAGAAGACGGGATCCGGCGGCGCGGAGGCATCGGATCTCGAGGAGAAAGGGGCCCGCCTGCGGCAGGCACTCAGCAGAATGGAAGCGAGCGGATCGGTGGGCGGCGGGGGCGGAGCTCCCTACCGGTTCGACAATCCCACGGCCGGGCTCTCGACGCCGACGGGGACGCTCTCCTTCGACACGAAGGGGTTCGACTGGGGGCCCTATGCGCGGCGCATCTACTGGATCATCTGGTCCAACTGGCATGCGCGGATGCCGCCGGCCATCTACACCGGCCAGAAGGGCGCGGTCACCGTGCGCTTCGTCATCGAGAAGGACGGGACGCTCACGGGGATCCGCATCCTGGACGAGTCGGGCGTCCCCGCCTACGACAGCGCGGCCGTCCTGGCCCTCGAGGCCTCGAACCCTCTGCCGCCCCTCCCCGACACCTTCCCGAAGGAGAGCGAGGGAGTGACGGGCCGTTTCCTCTACAACATCTACCAGTAGCTCAGAGGATCTCGGTGATGAGCGGCTCGCGGCTCCGGAAGGCGAAGAGCTGGGCCGGGCGGTGGGCGCCGCGGCGCTGGCCGCGGGCCTCCTTGACCAGCCCGAGCGAGAGGATCTTCTTCCGAAAGTTGCGACGGTCCAGGGGGCGCCCGAGGATCACCTCGTAGACCTCCTGGAGCTCCGTGAGCGTGAAGGACGCGTCGAGGAGGCTCCAGGCGATGCTCGTGTAGCCCAGCTTGGCGCGGAGCCGTTCCGCGGCGAGGACCGCGACGTCGTTGTGGTCGTAGGCCAGGGGGGGCAGCGTCCGGACGATCCTCCACGCGGTGTCGGCGTACTTCGGAGTCGTCCGGAGGTAGGCTCCCCTTCGAGGCACGAGCGCGAAGTAGGCGACGGAGACGACCCTGTGCGTCGGGTTCCGATCCGGCTCGCCGAAGGTGTAGAGCTGCTCGAGGTAGAGGTCGGTGACGCCGGTCTTCTCGGAGAGCTCGCGCCGCGCAGCCTCTTCGGTGGATTCGTGCAGGCCCACGAGCCCGCCCGGGAAAGCCCACTGCCCCGCGCAGGGGCCGCTCTTGATCTTGACGAGAAGAGCCTGGAGCTCGCCGCCTTCGATCGTGAAGACGACGACGTCCACTGCCACCCAGGGGTGGTCCTGGCGCCCGGGGGCTCCGGTGGGGCCGTGCTCCGGGCGGGGGCGGCTCAGCCGCCGAGCTCGAGCATGAGGTCGAGCGCGCGCCGGGCCTTCACGCGGACCTCCTCCTCGAGCGTGATCTCGTGGGTCATCGTCTCGAGGGACTCGAGGGTCCCTTCCAGCGTGATCATCTTCATGTACGCGCACAGCTTGCAAGCCTTGTAAAACCTCTTGTCGGGCACCTCGAGCACGAGTCTATCCGAGAGCCCGCACTCGGTGACCACGAGGAACTTCGTGGCGTCGGCCGCGCGGGCGTACCTGGCCATGCCGCTGGTGCTGAGGACGGCGTCGGCCAGCTTCAGGACGTCCTCGCGGCACTCGGGGTGCGCGAGGACCTGGATCCCTGGAACCTGGCGCCGGACCTTCTCGATCTGCTCCGGCGTGATCTGGTGGTGAACGTAGCAGTTCCCGTCCCACGAGAGGATCGTCTTGGCGCTGTTGCGCTGCACGTAATCGGCCAGGTTCCGGTCCGGGACGAAAAGAACGTGGCGGGCCGGAATGGCCTCCACGATCCTGACGGCATTGGAGGAGGTGCAGCAGACGTCGGAAGCGGCCTTCACCTCCGCACTCGTGTTCACGTAGGTGACCACCTGGAGGTCGGGATAGACCGCCCTGAGCTCCGCCTTGCGCTCCTCGAGGGCCTCGGCCGTCACGCTGTCGGCGAGAGTGCAGCCGGCGCCCGGGTCGGGCAGCAGCACGGTGGCGCGGGGGTTCAGGATCTTGGCGGTCTCGGCCATGAACCTGACGCCGCAGAAGACGATCACCTCGGCGTCCGCCTCGGCGGCCTTTCTCGCCAGCTCGAGCGAGTCGCCCACGTGGTCGGCCACCTCGAAGATCTCGGGGCGCTGGTAGTTGTGGGCGAGGACCACCGCGTTCCTCTGCTTCTTCAGCTCACGGATCCGCTCGATGACCTCCGCGTAGGCGTGGCAGGCCTCGGTGCCGTATCGCCACGGGTCGCCCAGCGGCGCGAGGCGCTCCCGCAGCCCTTCTCCGGCCGTCACGGTGGAGGTGTTGTCGGTGGTGAGCGTCGTCCTGCCCTCAGGGATCGGTACACTTAGTGTAGAACGTACGCATACTAGCCGACGAAGCCCGGCGCTGTCAAGCCGTGCGCCGTGAGGGGGTCGTCCCCTTGGTGATCGCTCCGAGGGGCACTCGAAAAGCGTGACGCTCAGCGGGGCCGGAGTCGCCGAAGCTACTTCACCGCCACGGCGAGCGCCTTCGTCAGCGCCGCGCCGCCGCTCTCGGGGCAGGCCTCGACGAGGAGGAGCCAGGTGCCAGGCTTCCCGTTCCCGGGCAGGTTCATGTTCAGGCGCAGCTGGGTACCACCCGCCGCATGGGCATCGAGGGTCGTCAGTATCCGTCTCGCCTCTCCCGTGCTGTCCAGAAGGCAGAAGCCCATGGTGGTCGTGCCGAGGGTCTTCGGACCCTTGCCCGGTGCGTAGAGGCTGATCCGGAGATCGAGCCGTTCGCCGACCGCCGTGCGGTTCTCCGCGGAAACCGTGAAGCGGATGCTCCTGCCCGGGACGGCGACAGGATCGCTGCCTCCGCGGAGCTCGACGTCGAGGGCGAGAGGAGTGCCCTCGCAGGCGTCGCCCGTGCCGTCCCCGTCGCCGTCCCCCTGCGTTGCATTGGGGACTCCGGGGCAGTTGTCGCACGCGTCGCCCACGCCGTCCCCGTCGGTGTCGGAGGGGTTGGCGGTCGTGTCGCCCGGGCAGGTATCGCAGGAGTCTCCCGCGCCGTCGGCGTCCAGGTCTTCCTGCGACGGGTTGGGGGTGATGGGACAGTTGTCGTCGCAGGAGCCGAAGAGGCCGTTGGGATCGGGCAGGCAGGGATTCGAGGTGTTGGGGTCGCCATCGAAGTTCTGGACGACGCCGTCGCCGTCGAAATCCGTATCGCAGAGATCCCCTGTTCCGTCCTGGTCCAGATCCTTCTGCTCGGGGTTCACGACCAGCAGGCAGTTGTCGTCGCAATGGAACCCCTGGCTTAGCCCCGTGCAGGGCCTGTCGCCCGGGAGGCCGCTGTTGTCGCCGTCATCGGCGACTCCGTCCTGGTCCATGTCGATGTCGCACTCGGTGCCGAAGCCGTCCCTGTCCGGATCGAGCTGGAAGGGGTTGCTCGCCTCCGGGCAGTTGTCGCAGAGGTCGCCGAATCCGTCGGCGTCCTGATCTTCCTGGAGCTCGTTGCTCTCACCGGGGCAGTTGTCGTCGCAGGCCGCGAACATCCCGTTCGGATCGGGAAGGCAGGGGCTCGTCGTGTTGGGGTCGCCGTCGGCATCCTCGAGGACCATGTCGCCATCGGCGTCGTCGTCGCAAAGGTCTCCGATGTCGTCCGCATCGGCGTCGCGCTGCAGCGAGTCGGCGAGGAGCGGGCAGTGATCGCAGGCGTCGCCGAATCCGTCCCCGTCCGTGTCCTCCTGGAGAGGGTTGAGGTCCACGGGACAGTTGTCGTCGCACCCCGAGGAAGCCCCGCCGGTGCAGGGGAAGAGCCCCGGCACTCCGTTCCCGCTGCCGTTCTGGAGGATGCCGTCTCCGTCGGCGTCGGTGTCGCAGGCATCGCCGAATCCGTCGTCGTCCGTATCCACCTGCGAGGCGTTCGACGCGCTGATGCAGTTGTCGTCGCAGTCTACGGTAGGCGAGTTCGGATCGGCCGAGGGGCAGACCGTGTTGGGGTCGCGCGGTGTGTTGGGGTCGTCCGGGTTGACGAATCCGTCCATGTCGCCGTCGTCCCGGATCTGGTCGTTGTCGCTGTCGGCGTCGCAGGCGTCGCCCATTCCGTCGAGATCGATATCGGCCTGGCCTCCCTTCTGGATCTCCCCCGCGGTCACGCTGCCGTCGCCGTCGGCGTCGCAGAAGAGCGCTCCGGCGCTGCAGATCCCGTTGGCGTTGTCCTTGCAGTTGTCGCAGTCGTCGCCGACGCCGTCGAAGTCCCGATCGGCCTGCTTGCCGTTCTTCCGCGTCGTGCAGTTGTCGTCGCACCCGGCCGTCGCGCCGCCGAAGCAGGGATTGTCGGGAGGTGTGTTGGGGTCGACCAGGACCCGCTGGGCGAAGGGCAGCGGGGGGAGGAGGTTTGGAATGCCGTCGTTGTCGGCGTCGCCGTCGCAGGCGTCGCCGAGATCGTCGCTGTCCTTGCTGACCTGGTTACCCAGGAGGAATTCCTCCTGGCTGAGCTCGCCGTCACCGGTCAGGTCGCAGCTGGCGATGTCGAAGCTGCAGTTTCCGTTCGGCAGGGCCGGGCAGTTGTCGCAGGGGTCGCCGAAGAAATCGCCATCGGTGTCTTTCTGGCGCCCCACCATCTCCTCGTCGGACGTCGTGGTCCCGTTCTTGTTGATGTCGCAGAGCTCGATGTCGAGATCGCAGTCGCCGTTCCGCTTCGTCGGGCAGTTGTCGCACAGGTCGCCCACCCGGTCCCGGTCGCGGTCGCGCTGCGTGGCGTTCGTGACGTCGGTGCAGTTGTCGTCGCAGGATTCGACCTTGCCGTGCTCGCAGGGGAGGTAGACGTTGGGGTCGCCGTCGCCCGTGCTCTCGAGGACGGCGTCGTTGTCCTTGTCGAGGTCGCACTCGTCGCCCACGAGATCGAGGTCGAAATCCGCGTGGTCGACAGCGCCGTCGCCATCGCTGTCCATCGTGGCGGTGATCGTCGGACACGTGTCGCAGACATCCCCGATGCCGTCCAGGTCACTGTCCTCCTGGAGCTGGTTGAAGGCCTGAGGGCAGTTGTCGTCGCACGGGACGGGGCTGTTCGGGTCGAGGGGAGAGCAGGGAGCCAGCGTGTTGGGATCGGCATCGGCGTCCTCGACGACGCCGTCCCCGTCCACATCACCGGCAACGGAGCCGGGCGGAAGGGCCTCGTAGGCGCCGATGTCGAAGCTCGCTTTGCCGGATCCCGTGCTGTCGAGCGGGCGGGGGGTGCTGGCCAGGTCCAGCGCCGGCACCAGGACGAGCCGCCTGAAGAGATTGTCGTCCCTCGTGGCGAGGTCGTCGTCCGGCCCGCCTTCCTCCAGGAGGATCCCGTTCGATCCCGCCTCGATGAGAGGAGACCCGGAGGCAGGGATGAAGGTGCCGCTCTGGAAGCCGGGGTCCGCGGAGAGGTTTCCGTCGATGCCGATGGGGCTCCTGACGTTGCCGGCGTCCTCGGGGGCATTGGCGTGGAAGACGTTGCTGACGAGGAGCGGCCTCGCCTTGAGGGAGTTGAGCCCCCCTCCCGTTCCGGCGGCAAAGTTCCCCGTGATCACGTTGTTCACGATCGGCGGGTTCTCGAACGTAGGGTCGCTGCGCTCGCCCAGGAGGTTGATCCCGGCGCCGTCGCCCGGAAGACGCCCCACGCCCTCCGCGATGTTACCGGCAATGACGTTGTTGACCACCATCGGGCTCGACCGGTACAGGTCGATCCCGCCGCCGGCGCCCTGGCCCAGGTTGCCCGTGATCACGTTGTTCATGATGATGGGCTGCAGAACCGTGCTCTCGACGGAGATCCCGCCTCCGTAGCCGAAGTAGCTGTCGGCCGAGGCGAGCGCCCGGTTACCCTGGATCCAGTTGCGCAGGATGATCGGAGATCCGGTGCTCACCACGATCCCGCCGCCCGACCCCCCCACCGCAGAGTTGTTCCGGATGACGTTCCCCTCGATGAGAGGCGTCCCGGAGAGCCCGAGTCCCCCGCCGCGCCCCTGCGAGCTCCCGATCTGCCGCGCCTCGTTTCCTTCGATGATGTTGTTCGAGATGACCGGGGATCCCCCCTGGACGACCAGGCCGGCCCCGTAGAAGCCCCTCCCATCGCGGATCGTGAATCCATCCACCGCCGTCTGCGCCGAGGAGGAAGCCACGGTCAGGGCCGTGCCGGAGAGCGAGGGCGCAATCGTGGTCACCGCGGAGCCCGACCCCAGCAGGCAGAGGCCCGACGGGAGGAAGACGTTCTCCCGGTAGATCCCGGGGCGCACCTCGATTCTCAGGATCGTGAGGGTGTTGGGATCCAGGTTGGGATCGGCGGCCGCCGCGATGGCTACCTGGCTGTTCCGCGTGACGGCCACGCCGAGGGCGTCGTTGATCCTGCCGAAGGGGTGGGCAGGGGTCCCATCCTGGAGGCCGCTGCCATAGGAGACGTCGACACAAAAAACCCCGGGCACCCCGGCGACGCTGTTAGGGTCAGTGCAGGAGAGCTGCGGCGGGAGGCTGCCGCACGACTCGGGCAGCCCCGGAGATGAGAAGGGTGCCTGTCCCACCGAGAGGGTGCTCGCGGCGAGCAGCGTCACGACGAGCGGGAGGTGAGCTTGGCGGCGCATGGAAAGTGTCCGGGCGAATCTCCGTGGCCGGTTGGACCCCCGGGCGCGGAGGCCGGGTGCCCGCGGCTTCGCGAACGCACGACGACCGGGGAGGCCGAATCTAGCACAGCCCTTCCGGCGGGCGGATGGGCTGCCAGGGGTGGCTCGGATCTCAGCCTTCGACGCGGCGAGCGCTCTCGACGACGCCGAAGAGGCCGTGCTCCAGGAACAGCAGAGGTCGCAGGTGACGGTAGCGCTCGTCGGAATCCCCCTGGAGGAGAGCCTCGTCGGCGCTGACCGCTATGATACGCCCGAAGAGCGCGATCTCCTCGGCGTTGAACCTGTGTGAGGAGTCGAGGACGCACTCGAGGTGGGCCCGGCATTCCCGGACCAGGTTGGCGGCGACCCGTGTGGCAGGCGCGAGGCTCCAGTCGACGGGAGCGCCGTCCGGAGCAGATGCGGGGCCCTCCACCGCGCCCCAGACCCGCTGGATGAGATCCTCACCCGGGACGTTGACGACGAACTCCCGGGTCTCCAGGATGTTGATGGCCGTCCGATGAGAGAGCCGGCAGGCGAGCGACAGGGTGGGGGGCGAGGAGGCGACCATGGAGACCCAGCTCTTCGCGGCCACGTGGTCTTCACCGCGGCAGCTCCGGGAGGAGACCAGGACCACCTGACCGAGCAGGGGCGAGGGATGCCAGCCCGACTTGTAGAGCGGCATCTCCGCCTTCCTGCCGTCGCTTCGGCGCGTAGTCATGGATGTTCCCGCTCCCGGGGTGAGACAGTCCCGCACCTCGCGAGATCGGGTGGCGTGCTCGGAGCGGGGCTTGAAGGATGGGGCCGAATTCTACCAGAGCGCCGGATCGGCCGCCAAGGAGGGTTTCGTGCGGGTCATCGGAGGCGAGTACCGGGGGCGGAAGCTCCGTGCCCCGGCAGGGCTCACGACACGGCCCACCGCGGACCGCGTGCGTGAAGCGCTCTTCAGCATCATCGCCGCGCGAGTGGAGGGCGCGCGCTTCCTGGATGGCTATGCCGGCACGGGGGCGGTCGGGATCGAGGCGCTCAGCCGGGGCGCAAGGCGATGCGTGTTCATCGAGAGTGATCGGGCGGCGGCCCGCATCCTCGAGGAGAACGTCGCTTCGGTCGCCGCCGGCGATCGAGCCCGCATCATCACGAGCCCCTTCTCGACGACCGTCAGGGCGCTCGCCGCGGAAGAGGGCGCCTTCGACCTCGTCTTCCTCGATCCACCCTTCGGCGCGGGCGAGATCCTGCGCGCGCTTCGCCTCGTCGCGACGGGGTCGCTCCTGGCTCCGGCGGGCCTCGTCGTCGCGCAGCACGATTCCATGCTCGAGCTTCCGGCGGCGGAGGGCCCTATCGAGCGCCGCCGCTCCTGCCGCTATGGGAGCTCACGCCTGAGCTTCTTCTCCCGGAGCGAGCCGGGCGGCCCGGAGAAGATTGACACATCCCCCCCACCCCTTTAACCTCCGGAGGCAGTGCCCGCCTCCCTCATCCTCACGGTGAAACGCTCGCGGCGCCTCCCTCTCCTCGCGGCGATCTTCCTTCTCGCCCTGCCGTTCCTGGCCGGCTGCATTCCGGCCGCGAGGCATCGAGAGGCGTTGGCCGAGCTGGAGCGGCTCAGGCGGGAGAACCTGGATCTCAGGCGGGATCTCGCCGAACAGCGTGTCCGGCTGGAGGAGACCATGGAGGCGGCGGGAAGCCTCCCTGCCGGGGCCGCAGGCCGGTCCCGCGCGCCGGCCTCCCCGCAGGGGCAGGCGCTCGAGCAGGGCGCCGGAGCCACCGTGGGTGCCGGCGGCTCTCCGCCGGTACCGGGGGGCTTCCGGGATCCGGAAGGCGGCGAGATCGAGGAGGAGGAGATCAGGGACCCGTCCGCCCCCCCTGGCGCAGCCCCCGAAGAGGGAGACAGGACGCTCTGGGTCGCCCGGCGGTATCGGGAGGAGGGCCGGATGGCTGAAGCGATCGAGGCCTATGGCAGCTTCATCCGCGACTATCCCTTTTCCCCCCTCCTACCGGAGGCCTTCATGGAGCGGGGGGGGGCCCGCCTGGCGGCGGGTGACCGCCGCGGCGCCCTCGAGGACCTCAGGACGGTGGTGGAGGCCTTCCCAGGGAGCCCCCTGGCCGGGGAGGCCCGCAAGGAGGTCGCTCGCCTGGAGACTCCATGAACACTCTTGAACAATCCGGGAAGGCTTCCTATATTGGTCCGGCCCTGTGACCGGTCCCGGGGGCCCGGAGAAGGCAGCCGAGCGCTCTATCGATCGGCTGATCCGTAGATGACGAAGCCACCCTCCCTCAGGTGGAGGCGGAGGTTGCTCATGACGCGGTCCCGCTCCGAAAGCTCCATCCTTCACGCACTGATCCTGTTCGCACTTGCCTGTTTCATCCTCCCCTCCGTGTTGCGCGCCGACGACGAAGTGGCGCCGCAGCAAGGCGAGCAGGTACAGGCCCCCGATGAGGATGCGAAGGAAGCGGAGGTGGCGGGCGAACCGGCCCAGGCCGAGCCGATGCCCGTGCCGGCGGCGGGCCAGCCCCCCGAGCATGCGGAGCACTCCAACGAGCTCCTCATCCACCCGACAGGGCCCCACCATCCACCCACCACCGGCAAGTTCGTCGGAGATCACTGGACCCCCTACGACCCACCCGATCCCGAGACTTTTCCCGCTGGCGCGGAGGTCCACATCATCGTGCCGGGCGACACGCTCTGGGATCTGGCAGGAGCCTATCTCGAGAACCCCTGGCTCTGGCCTCAGATCTGGGATGTGAACCAGTACATCCTCGACTCGCACTGGATCTACCCCGGCGACCCGATACTGCTGCCGGGGGCCCCGACCGTGATCGCCGAGGCGCCCGTGGCCACCATGCCCGAGGCCGCGGCGCAGCCCGAGCCGACCCAGGCGGATCCCCTCGTCGAGGAGCTGGCATCCGAGCCCGCGCCTCCCGTCGCCGAAGCGGCGCCTCCCATCATGGCGCCGCCGCCGGCGCTGAGGCCCGTGGCCGATTACGAGGACATCTACTGCAGCAACTACATCGACGAAGCGTACGAACCTCCCGCGCTCATCATCAGTGAGCGCGAGGAAGGCGCGAAGTCGATCCTGGGGCCGGGGGACATCGTCTTCCTGAACCAGGGCTCCGCGGACGGGATCCAGCCAGGCCAGGAGTTCAGCATCATCAAGCCCGAGCTCGACGTCTGGCACCCGTTCGACGAGGAGCAGTACATCGGGCTGAGCATCTCCCAGATCGGGCTGCTCCAGGTCGTCGCCGTGCAGGATCGCACCGCCACTGCCGAGATCGTGTCGGCCTGCGACGCCGTGGGCGTCGGCCAGGCGCTCGTTCCGTTCGAAGAGGTCCCCGTTCCGATCTCCGAGCCGATCACGTTCGACGCCTACGCTGCCCGCGTCACGAGGGAGAACAACGGGTACATCGTGCACGGGCGCGATCCCAAGCTCTCTTACGGGCAAGGGGACATCCTCAACATCGACATGGGGACGAGTGACGGGATCGAGCCCGGACGGGTCTTTACGATCTATCGCGAGTGGGGCGGGGGCATCGAGTTCGCCAGCACCGAGACCTACATCCAAGGCCAGCAGGAGCGCGCCCAGAAAGTCGTGGAGGAAGGCGAGCAGCCGCTCTATTCCTACTCGGTCATCGGGCAGCTGGTCGTGATCTCGGCACGCGATAACACGGCCACCGGGAAGGTCCTCGCTGCGGTCCGCGAGATCAGCATCGGCGACAAGGTCGAGGTTCAGTAGCCCAAGCCCGCAGGGCTCAGGCTTCAGGCTCTCCGAAGATCTCCGCGGGGAAGGCCTCGACCACAGTCTCAGGTGATCGCCACGCGTCCGGAGACAGCCCTGCCTTGACGCAGACCTCATCGAGGAGCCGGCCGGCCTCCCACGACTGCTGCACCGCGACCTGAGGAAGGAGCAGCCCGCGGCGGGAGCCTCGTCTCACCATCACGCCGTCCCGCCCGATGACGATCTCCGAGCCGTCCCTGATCCTGCGCCCCTGGCCCAGCACCGAGATCTCGATGCGCGCCTGGGCGAGCTCCACGGGCTCGAGCGGTGTGAAGCGCGGGTCCGAGGCGGCCGAGACGGCGCATCCTTCCACGGCCTGCTGCAAGGGGATGGAGGGATCCAGTGTCCCGATGCAGCCCCTCAGCCCATCCACCGTGCGGAGAGCGACGAAGACCCCGCTGTGCTCCGGCAGGAGCGGAATCGGTGGCGGCGCCGCCGCGACCGGCGGAGTGGAATCTCCGTGGAGGTGACGGTTCAGGGCGGCGCGGGCCGCGGCGAGGAGCTCCTGGCGGGCGAGGCTTCCGAGATGGGTGTCCATCTCGCCTACGCGCCCGGCGGGCTGCTGGCTCACTCGGGGGAGTCCTTCCTCCGGAGCGAGAGGAGGTCCAGCGCGAGGCTGGCCTGCTGGACCATGCTCAGGATGGGGTCGGCCTCCCGTGGGCGGACCTCCTCATCTTCCTGGTCCCCGTAGAAGACCAGAGCGACGCGCTCGTTGAGGCGCACCGGAGCGAGGAAGGCATTCGGCGGAGGCGCCCCGCCGAGAGAGTCGTAGAAGCCTCGATCTTCGCTTCCGCCGGGCGGCGGGCCCAGGTAGTAGGTCCTCCCGTCGGC
The DNA here is from genome assembly GCA_964568735.1 of uncultured Acidobacteriota bacterium. Taxonomy (GTDB): domain Bacteria; phylum Acidobacteriota; class Polarisedimenticolia; order JACPZX01; family JACPZX01; genus CAZMRF01. The sequence goes on along the minus strand of CAZMRF010000037.1, from coordinate 13,496 downwards.
GAAGAGCGCCTCGATGGTCGCATGATCGAACGGAAGGGCCAGGCCGTCGATGGACCACGATTCCGAGGAGGTCGCGAGGCCGCTGACGGAGACGAGGGCGTCGCCCGTGCGCGCGAAAACGACGCAGCGTCTAAATGTACTCGCAGCTTCCTCCACGAGAGTTCTGCATATCTCTTCCAGGGATCGTGCCTTGAGGAGCCGGTCCAGCGCCGGATCCTCTCCTCGTGCTGCCTCGAGGGGGCGGGGGATGAGCTCCCGCACGGTGGGAGCGGTTTCGGGTGCGGAGGGAGGCTGCGTGGGGGGGGGAGCGCTCTTGCGACGGGCCTGCTCGCCCGCTGCGGGGCTCCAGTCGCTCGCGGGAGAGTCGGAATAGGCTGCGAGATCGGGCGGTGCCTCACCGTCGCCTCCGGGGAGTGCGCGGTCGGAGGACGGCTCCGGCAAGGGTGCTTGCGCCGGCGAGGCCTCGGCGCTCGGGGCTTCCGGGGGCTGGGCCGCCGAGGTCCTCGCGGCCGGCTTGTCGAGTATCGAAGCAGCGGGCCTCGGCGCCCCTCCGATGATGCCGGAGGCGGCGGCTCCACCGCGGCCGCTCCGCAGGCTCATCTCGCGGGTGAGCGTGATGTAGCGACGTGCCCGCGGGATGTTGTAGTGCTTCTCCAGGACCTGGAAGAGCCGGATCTCGGGCGTCACGTACGGAACGAGCTGGAATCCGGTGGCGAAGGAAACCTCATCCAGCGCGGTGAGGTCCTGGGGCTGGAGCATGACGAGGTGGAGCTTCTTGCCGTCGAACCGGAAGGGGATGAGCTTGTATTTTTCGACGAGGCCCTTGGGGATCGCGGTGAGGACCGACGATGGGATGTCCTGGAGGATTTCGTAGGGCGCGTACTGGACGGCGTGAGCCTCCGCGAGGACTTCACCGAGCTCGTCTTCGGTGATGTAGCCGAGCTCGATGAGGTTCGTGCCGAGGTGGCCGCCCCAGATCATCTGAGCCTGGAGGGCTTTCTGGAGCTGGTCGTTCGAGAGCTTCCCCTTCGCGACCAGCAGCTCGCCCAGCCGACGCCCCGCCATGCGCTCTCCGGGCTACCTCCTCCGTCGTCTGCGGCGCCTTGCGGCCTCGTCGGAGCCGCCCGCATCACCACCGCTGCCCCCGGCTCCCACGGCCTCCACGTGGTCCCCAGGAGCGCGAGGAGGCCTAGGCCTGGCATCCCCCTCGGGGGCCTGGTCCGTCATGAGGGCCCTCCGGCTCAGCCGGATCTTGTTACTGCCGTCCACGTCGATGACCTTGACGACGACTTCCTGCCCCTCGGTGAGCTCGTCCGTGACCTCGCGGACCCGATAGGGCGCGATCTCAGAGACGTGGAGGAGCCCCTCGAGACCCGGGAGGATCTCCACGAAGGCCCCGAAGTTGACGATCCGCTTCACCTTCCCGGTGTACGTCTTTCCAATCTCGGCCTCGGCGGTCAGCTCCCTGACGATTTCGATGGCCAGCCGGGCGCCCGCCTCGTCAATGGAGGCCACTTCGACCTTGCCGTCGTCGTCGATCTCGAGCTTGGCTCCGGTCCGCTCCTGGATCGAGCGGATCATCTTTCCGCCCGGTCCGATGACGTCCCGGATCTTGTCCTTCGGGATCCGGATGGTGAGCATCCGCGGGGCGTAGGTGGAGATCTCGACCCGCGGCGTCGCGAGCGTCTGCTGCATCTTGTCCAGGATGAAGATCCGCCCTTCGCGGGCCTGGTCGAGAGCCTTGCCCATGATGTGCATCGGGATGCCGCCAATCTTGATGTCCATCTGGACGGCGGTGATTCCCTCGCGGGAGCCCGCGATCTTGAAGTCCATGTCGCCGTAGTGATCCTCGACCCCGGCGATGTCGGAGAGGACCGCGTAGTCCTCACCCTCCTTGAACAGCCCCATCGCGATGCCCGCGATCGGCGACTTGAGCGGCACACCCGCATCCATGAGAGCCAGGGCGCCTCCGCAGATGGAGGCCATCGAGGAAGAGCCGTTGGACTCGAGGATGTCCGAGACCAGCCGCACGGTGTAGGGGAAGTCGTCGGTGCCGGTGATCATCGGCCGGAGAGCGCGCTCCGCGAGGGCTCCGTGGCCGATCTCTCGCCGGCCCGGCCCGCGCAGGAACTTGGCCTCGCCCACCGAGAAGGGGGGGAAGTTGTAGTGCAGCATGAACCTGCGTTTGGACTCGCCCTCGAGCCAGTCCAGGCGTTGCGCATCGGCGGAGGTTCCGAGGGTGACCGTGACGAGCGCCTGTGTCTCGCCTCGGGTGAAGATCGCCGATCCGTGGGTGCGGGGCAGGACCCCGACCTCGCACGTGATGGGCCGGATCTCGTCGGCCCGGCGCCCGTCGGTGCGCCGGCGGTTCTTCAAGATCTCGCGGCGGCAGAGCGACTCGAGCACCTCTTCGTAAATGCGCTTGACTTGAAGCGTCTGCTCGATGTCGTCCTTGGGGATGCCTTCCTGGAGGATCTGGAGCACCCGGTCCATCGCCTTGTAGCTCTCGATCTTGCCGCGGATGGCGAGCGCCTCGGTCAGGGGCCCCGTGATGCTCCGCTCGATCTTCGAGTAAAGCTCTGCGTTGGCAGGGCGCTCCTTCACAGGCCGCTTCGGGCGGCCGATCGCGCGGGCCAGCTCCTCCTGGAGCTCCACGAGCTTCCTGATCTCGGCCTGGCCCACGGCCAGCGCCTGCAGGACGTCGGCCTCGGAGACCTCCTGAGCGCCCGCCTCGACCATGACCACGTCGGACTTCGTGCCGGCCACGATGAGATCCAGCCGGCTGACCTTCTGCTGCTCCTCCGTGGGGTTCACGACGAATTCCCCGTCGATGAGCCCGATCCTGACCGCGCCGATCGGCGTGGTGAAGGGGATGTCAGAGAGGTAGAGCGCGGTCGAGGCCCCGGTGACGGCGAGGATGTCCGGGTCGTTCTCCTGGTCGTAGGAGAGAACGAGCGCGATGACCTGGGTCTCGCAGTCCCAGCCCGCCGGAAAAAGCGGTCTGAGAGGCCGGTCGATGAGGCGGGAGGTCAGCGTCTCCTTCTCGTTGGGACGGCCTTCCCTCTTGAAGAAGCCACCCGGGATCTTCCCGGCGGCGTAGGTGTTCTCGCGGTAGTCCACGGTGAGGGGGATGAAGTCCACCCCTTCTCGCGCCTTCCTGGCGGCACACGCCGTGACGAGGACTACGGTATCCCCGTAGCGGACCTGCACGGCTCCATCGGCCTGGCGCGCGACCTTCCCGCACTCGAGGCTGAGCTTCCTCCCTCCGATCTCGATACTCTTCTCGATTGTCACCTTTGACCTCCTGCATACGCGTGTATGCCGGACGGATCCCTCACGGGAAGCAGGGGAGCCAGCTCAGCACGAAGAAGGCTTACGCCATCGTCGTGCCGGGAGGGGGAACGCACCGGAGGGTTGGAAGACAGATGATGATCGAATTCCAAATGAGTACGAAAAGCAAAACCCTCGGGTCGAACGTCCCTCCCGCGCACTTCGAAGGAGGAGTGGCCTACTTGCGGATCCCCAGCTTCTCGATCAGGGCGCGATATCGCCCGGCATCGTTGTTCTTCAGATAGTCCAGGAGACGGCGGCGCTTCCCGACGAGCATGAGGAGGCCCCTCCTGGAATGGTGGTCCTTCTTGTGGGACTTGAAGTGCTCTGTGAGGTACTCGATGCGGTTGCTCAGGATCGCGACCTGCACCTCGGGCGAACCGGTGTCGGTCTCGTGCGTCCTGTTGTCGACGATGATGGCCGTCTTCTCTACCCTGGTCAGCAAGAACCGAGTGCCTCCATGAATCCGCGCGACAGGGGCCAGACGGCCCGAAAGACGGAGCGCCATGATAGACCGGCCCAAGCGGGGTGTAAAGCCCGTCACCCGTGCTGCGACGAGAGGGCCGGGGAGAGGATCAGCCGCGGCTGCAGGCCCCCTTCCTGGCCGGCGATCGGCTCGGCCACGCCGAGGAGGCGGCCGTCAGGGTCGACGAGCCGCACCTGGGCCGGGCCCCCGGGGGCGGGGGAAGAAATCTCCGACAGTGCGATCCGGCGCCCCGCCAGGGCGCTCCGGACGCCCGAAGGCGTGAGCCGGGCCGTCTCGAGGCCCAGGTCCACCTCTTCGAGGGGAAGGAGGAGCTCCGCGAGGGCGCCCCGGCGCGCGGCCTCCTCCATCGTGCCGAGGCTCGACGCCCGCTCCACCGTGAAGGGCCCGCTGCGGGTCCGCCTCAGCTCGGCCAGGTGGGCGCCGCAACCCAGGGCCGCACCGAGATCCTGCGCCAGCGATCGGACATAGGTTCCCGAGGAGCACTCCACCTCGAAGGTGAGGGAGCTCCCCTCCAGCTCGAGAAGATCGAAGCGATCCACGTGCACGGGGCAGGGACTCAGCATCTCCTCCTTCCCCTCACGTGCGAGCGCGTAGGAGCGGCGCCCCGCCACGCGCTTCGCGCTCCACGGCGGCGGGGTCTGCATCAGCTCGCCGGTCAGCGCCGCCGCGGCGCGGCGCGCATCCGCAAGCGAGACTCCTGCAGCTGGATTCGACGCCACGATCGTCCCCTCCGCGTCGTAGGTGTCGGTGGCGATACCGAGCACGATGCGCCCGGCATACGCCTTCGGCCCCCGGGTGAGGAATCGGCTGAGCCGGGTTGCGGCCCCGACGCAGACGGGGAGGACGCCCGTGGCCGCGGGATCGAGCGTGCCCGTGTGGCCCGTCCTCGAAGGGCGCACCCACTTCCGGACGGCGGCCACGACGTCGTGGGAGGTCGGTCCCTGCGGCTTGTCGACGACCAGGACACCGTCGAAGGGGCCCCTCGCGGGATCAGCCATCCCCGTCTTCCGGGGCATCCTTCGGTGGCGTGGCCCTGAGAATCTCTTCGATGCGCTGGCTCCTCCGGGCCGTGTCGTCGAGGCGGAAGTCGAGGTCGGGCACCCGCCTGAGCCGGAGCGTCCTGCCCAGATCCCTCCTGAGCCTGCCGCGCCGGCGCTCCAGCGCCTCGAGGATCGACGAGACGTCGGCAGAGTCCGGGTAAATGGAAACGTGGACGCGCGCCAGGCTCATGTCCGCCGTGAGCACGACTTCGGCGATGGTCACGAGCGCGCCTCGGGCCTCTTCGAACCCGCGGGCGAGAATCTGCGCGAGCTCATCGCGGATGAGATCCGCGACCTTGCGGACCCTGGTGGCGTCAGTCATGCCCTGGAGAGGCTCCTAGAGGAACTCGATCTGGTGGTGCGACATGAAGCCGGGAAGGTCCCGCTCGATCTCACCCAGGATGCCCTCGAACATCGCGTCGAGGACCTTCTGCGAGGGGCCCACCGCGGCCAGCGCGAGTCCGGCTCGCTGCCAGAGATCCTGGTGCTCCACCTCCGAGACCGAGACGTTGTGCCGGTGGCGGAGGCGGTCCACGACGCTCCTGACCACC
>CAZMRF010000037.1:0-8078 GCA_964568735.1 uncultured Acidobacteriota bacterium | reverse complement strand
CTTGAGCGAGCGGGCATCCGGAATGACCAGCTCGATGGTGCAGACCCCGATGACCACGGTGCGATGCCGGGCGCGGCAGAGGCCGTGGGCCCGGACCGGCTCCTAGCTGGCGGCCTCTTTGGCCACCACCTTCTCGATGCGGAAGGCCTCGATGATGTCTCCGACCTTGATGTCGGAGAAGTTCCCGATGGCAATCCCGCACTCGTAGCCGCCCTTGACCTCGGTGACGTCGTCCTTGAATCGCCGCAAGGAGCTGATCTTGCCCTGGTAGATGACGACGTTGTCCCGGAGGAGCCTCACGTCGGAGTTCCTGCTGACCTGGCCGTCCTGGACGTAGGAACCGGCCACCACGCCGAACTTCGGTACCTTGAAGACGTTGCGGACCTCGGCCCTGCCGAGCCACTTCTCCGCGAAGGTCGGCTCCAGGAGCCCGTCCATGGCCTTCTGGATCTGGTCGGCGACCTCGTAGATCACCGTGTGCAGCCTGATGTCGACCCCTTCCTTTTCCGCGAGAGCCTTCGCGTTCGGATCGGGGCGGACGTTGAACCCGATGATGATGGCGTCGGAGGAGGAGGCGAGGAGGACGTCCGATTCGGAGATGGCGCCCACGGCCTGGTGCATGAACCTGAGCTTGACGTTCGTCGCCGTGAGGCGCTCGAGGGTGTTCGCGATGGCTTCCAGGGAGCCCTGCACGTCTCCCTTCAGGATGACGTTCAGCTCCTTGAGCTTGCCCGCCCGGATCTGCTCGTGGAGGTGCTCGAGGGTCATGCGGCTGGACTTGCGCATCTGCACGTCCCGGAGCTTCTGCTGGCGGTAGGCGACGATCTGACGCGCCTTGGTCTCGTCCTCGACGGCCTTGAAGCGATCGCCGGGGGAGGGGATCCCCTGCAAGCCGAGAATCTCCACCGGGCGGGATGGACCGGCCTCGAGGAGCTTCTCCCCACGGTCGTCGAACATGGCGCGAACCTTGCCCGTGACCGATCCCGCGATGAAGGCGTCGCCGGCCCTCAGCGTCCCCTGCTGCACCAGGACCGTGGCCACCGCTCCGCGCGCCCTGTCGAGGCGCGCCTCGATGATCGTGCCGGAGGCCTGGATGTCGGGGTCCGCCTTCAGCTCGCGCATGTCCGCGACGAGGTGGATCATCTCGAGCAGCTCGTCGAGACCCAGCTTCTGCTTGGCGGAGAGCTCCACGCTCACGGTGTCTCCGCCCCACGACTCCACGAGGATGCCCCGATCCGAGAGCTCTTTCTTCACGCGGTCCGGATTGGCGTCCGGCTTGTCGATCTTGTTGATGGCCACGATGATCGGGACGCCGGCGGCCTTCGCGTGGTTCATCGCCTCGATGGTCTGCGGCATGACGCCGTCGTCGGCGGCGACGACCAGGATCACGATGTCGGTGACCTGGGCGCCGCGGGCCCGCATGAGCGTGAAGGCCTCGTGGCCCGGGGTGTCGAGGAAGGTGATGCTCTTCCTCTTGTTCTTGCCCTTGACGGTGTAGGCGCCGATGTGCTGCGTGATGCCGCCGTGCTCCGTGGCGATGACGTTCGACTCGCGGAGGGCGTCGAGCAGCGTCGTCTTGCCGTGATCGACGTGCCCCATGATGGTGACCACGGGCGGGCGGGTCGCCTTGACGTCGCCCAGCGTCGCCTCCTGCTCCTCCATCAACGCGTGATCCTCGAAGCCCATGGTCTTCAGCTCGAAGCCGAAGTCCTTCGCCAGGGCCCCGGCCATCTCCGGATCGAGGGAGAGATTGATCGTCGCCATGACGCCACGGGAGATGAGCCGTCCGAGGATCTCGCTGGACTTGACGGCCATCTTCTCGGCGAGGTCCCGGACGGTGATCCCCTCGGCCACGGTCAGGGCCTTGTAGGTGTCGAAGGTCGGCGCGGCCGGCGGACCCTTCGGCCCCGCCTGCTTGGGCTGGCCTTTCCTCTTGGGGCCCCTCCGGACCGGTCCGAAGCGCCTCGGGGGGAACTTCGCGCTCGGGCGTGCCGGAAGGTGTCTCACGGGAGGGCGCGGCGCGACGGGCCCCGGCGCCTGCAGCCGCGGCGACACGGGGGGAGCGGTTCGAGGGACCTGGCGCGAGGACTGCGGGGTCACGCTGGCCGGGAGTGCTGCGGCCGGAGTCCTCTCCTCGTGGGGCCCTTCCAGTCGCGGCGCCGCCGGCGGCGGGGGCGGCGGCATGTCGGCGCTCTTGGTTGGAGCGATGGGTGGTGGCGGCGGGGCGGGAGGCCTCTCGAGATGGGGCGCGCTCCGCGGCGCGGGTCTGGCCGCGACCGGGGCCGGAGCTGGCACGGCCTGCGGCGGGGCCGGAGCGCTCTCAGCGGCAGCCGGTCCATGCTCCGCGGCCTTCGCGTCGACCTTCTTGACGGCCTTCTTCTTCGGTGCCGCCTTGGCGGCGGGCGCTCGTGCTGCTGCCGCCGGCTTCTTCCGTGGAGCACGGGCGGCCTGCTTCTTCGGCTCGGCCTTCTTGGGCTGGGCCATGGCCTTCTTGATCAGCTCGATGCAGGATTCGTCGACGAGGCTGATATTCGAGGCGACGGGGATGCCCGCCTCACGCAGGCGGAGCAGGACATCCCGGTTGTCCAGGCCGAGCTTCCGGGCGATCTCGTGGACTCGTATCTGTGGCATCAGCCCTCTTCGACCTTTTCATCATCGCCGGGGTGGTGCGACGCCACTCCCGCCGCGTGCGCGGCCTCGGCGGCCGGCTCGCTCAAATCCGTCCCGGGCTCGCCCTGGGCGGCGTCCTCCCGCCGGTCATCGGACTCCGGGGACTCGGGGGACTCCTGTGACTCGGGGGACTCCGGGGACGACGGCAGGTCCGACGCTTCCCTGGAGCTCGGCGAGCCATTGTCGGGGGGAATGACCGCGCCATCGGCGTCGCCCTCGCCCTGTCCGTCCATCTCCTCGGAGGCGGTGGCCTTCTCTGCCTCGTCGGACTCGAGCGCACGCGCCGCCTCTTCCGCTGCGCGCCGCTCCCTCTCCTCCTCCCGCTCCCGGGCAAGGCGCGCCTCGCGGACCTCGATGGCTGCGGCTGCGGCTTCTTGAAGCTTGGCTCCCGTGGCTTCGCCGATTCCGGGGATTTCCTGGAGCTCTTCCGGCTTCGCGCCGACGATGTCCTCGAGCGTCTGGTAGCCGCGCTCCATCAGGCTCCCCGCGAGCTTCTCGCCGATGCCCGGCAGGTTGCGGATCTCCTGCGTCCCGCGGGCGATTCTCCCGATCTCGTCCTCGATCTCCTTCTTCTTGTCGGAGTCGCTCTTGATCTCGATCTTCCACCCGACGAGCTGGGAGGCGAGCCTGACGTTCTGGCCCTTCTTGCCGATGGCCTGGGAGAGCTGGGTGTCCTCGACGGTCACCTCGAGCATCTTGTCGCTCTCACTGAGGATGGCGACCCGGCCCACCTTCGCCGGATTGAGCGCGTTGGCGACGAACATGCTGGGATCGTCGGACCACTGGACGATGTCGATCTTCTCTCCACGCAGCTCGCGGATGATCGCCTGGACCCGCGACCCCTTGATGCCGACGCAGGCGCCCACGGGATCGATGTCCTTCTCCTTGGAGCGGACGGCGACCTTCGCGCGATCACCCGGGTCCCTCGCGATGCTCTCGATGACCACGGTGCCGTCGTAGATCTCGGGCACCTCCATCTCGAACAGCTTCGTCAGCAGCAGATTGTCCGTCCGGCTGGCAATCACTTGAGGACCGCGGGCTGTCCGATCGACGTTGACGATGACGGCCCGGACGCGATCATCCTGGTTGTAGTGATCGGCCCGCGACTGCTCCCGGCGGGGGAGCAGCGCTTCCGCGCGTCCCAGGTCCAGGACGATGTCGCCGCGCTCGAAGCGCTTGACGACCCCGTTGATCAACTCGCCGATCCGGTTGTGGTACTCCCTGTAGACGTTGTCGCGCTCGGCCTCACGGACCTTCTGGTAGATGACCTGCTTGGCGGCCTGGGCGGCGATGCGGCCCAGATCGACCTTCGGCTTGAGCAGCCGGATGGTCTGCTCGAGCCCGACGTTCGGGTCGACCCGGCGGGCATCGTCCATGGAGACTTCGATGTCGGGATCCTCGACGGACTCTACCACCTTCTTCACCGCGTAGATGTTCCAGGTGCCGCGCTCGCGATCGAACTCGGAGACGAGCTCCTCCCTCGTGCGGAAGTGCTTCTTCGAGGCCGCCACCACCGCATCCTGGACGGCGGTGATGATCGTCTCGACGTCGATGCCCTTCTCGCGGCCGATCTGCTCGATGGCCTGGTAGAGTTCGCTGCCCATTTCTGCTCTTCTCTGCTCAGCGTCCGCGTGCCCGGTTCTTCTTGCGCCTCGGACCACCCCCTGGCCCGCTCTCCCTGGGCCGCGGCCACTCGAGCTCGCGGCGTGCCCGGGCGATGAGCGAGTAGGGGACCTCGATCTCCGCACCCTCGACGTCGATCCGGACCGAATCGGCGCCGGACCCGACGAGACGTCCCGTCATCGACTGCCTTCCGGCGAGCGGCTCGTGCGTCACGACCTTCACCTGGCCTCCGACCGCCCTCCGCCAGTCCTCGGGACTGAGCAGTGGGCGGGTCAGGCCCGGTGACGAAACCTCGAGCGTGTAGGCGTGGGGGATGGGATCCTCCACCTCGAGGAGAGTCCCGACCACCTCGCTCACGCGCTGGCAATCCTGGATTCCGACGCCGCCCATCTTGTCGATGAAGAGCCGGAGGACCCATCCCGCCGGTTCGCGGCGAAACTCGAGGTCCACCAGCTCCAGGCCCTCCGCGCTCAAGGCCTCGGAGGCGATCGCGCGGACGGAGTCCGTCACGGCGCGGCCAGCAGCGTCCATGGCATCACGCCCCAAAACTAAAAAAGTGGGCCCGGACCGCAAGCCCACTTCATGCTTATCGGACTCGGGAGACTAACACCCTGTATCCAAGGAGATCAAGCCGGTCGGGGAGGTGCCAGCGGCCGTGGATGCCGCTAGGAGCCGCCGAAAGACGCGGCTCGGGGTGCCTTCTCGGGTCCCCCGTCGGGCTCGATGAAGACCAGAGTCTGGTCGGCCGGGGCCGGGCCATGCTGCTCGGAAGCACCGGAGGGCCAGAGGATCTCGATCTTTTCGACACGCGTGGCTGCGCCGATCCCCACATGGAGCCGGGGGTCGTTGGCGCTCTGGAAGGTCCCGCCTCCATGCTTCTCCTCAAGCCAGACCTTCCCGCCCGCGTGCACGCGGATCCGGGTCCCGATGGCGTCCCGGTTGCTGTGCGTGCCGTACAGGCGGACGGCGATCCAGTGGTTGCCGGGAGGCAGATCGTTGCGATAGAAGCCCAGCCTCTCGAACATCCTCGTCGTGATGACGTCGATGTCGCCATCTTCGTCGATGTCCCCGAAGGCGGCTCCGCGGTGGGCGCCATCATGGGCGAGCGCCGGGCCCGCAGCCTCACCCATGAGCTCCGTGAACTTCCCCGTCCCGTCGTTCAGGAACAGCTGTGAGCGCTCGAGAAACGTGGAGCCGATGTTCAGCGTATCGGCTTCAGGGTAGGTGTGGCCGTTCGTGGCGAAGATGTCCTCGTCTCCGTCGTTGTCGAAGTCATCGAAGGCGGTGGCCCATGCGACGAAGGGGATCGTGGGCACTGCGAGTCCCGCATGGATCGTCCGATCCTCGAAGAAGCCGCTGCCATCGTTGACGTAGAGGGTCGAGTAGTCGGAGGAGAAGTGCGTGATGTAGAGGTCCAGATCCTGATCGCCGTCCGGATCTCCGAAGGCGACTCCCATCGAGGCCTGAACGCGCCCGTCTCCCTTGTAGGCGACGCCGCGGAGGACCCCATCTTCGGTGAACTTGCCGTTCCCCTCGTTCATGAAGAGGAAGCTCGCCTCGGTGTCGTTCGCGACGAAGAGATCCTCGTCGCCGTCCGAGTCCACGTCCCCCGTGATGACGCCCAGGCCGAAGACGGGCTTCGCCGCGGTTGTTCCCGCGATCGCGCTCACGTCGGAGAAGGTCCCGTCCCCGTTATTCCTGTACAACGTGTCAGGGGCCCCTTCCAACCCGAGGGGTCCGCAGACGATCGGCTTCTCCCGGTAGGTGCAGGGGTGGCCGGGGACTCCACCTCTGGGCGGGACCTTCGTCGTGTCGAACGCGACATACCTCGCCACGTAGAGATCCAGCAGTCCGTCCTTGTCGTAGTCGAAGAAGGCGCTGCCCGTGCTCCACCCCCCTCCCTGAAGACCCGCCTCGGCTCCGACCTCGGTGAACGTGCCATTCCCCTCGTTCCTGTAGAGGCGTGCCGGGCCATACGCGGTCACGAAGAGATCGGTATCTCCGTCGTTGTCGTAGTCCTGGGCGATGACGCCCTGGCCCCAGTTGGGAGCGCCCAGCCCAACCTGCCTGGTCACATCTTCGAATCGCCCGTGGCCGTCATTCCTGTAGAAGTAGTCCGTAGGTTCGTCCTGCCCTGGGAACCCCTTGAGCGCCGAGGCCTGGACCTGGTAGATGTCCAGGTCCCCGTCGAGGTCGTAATCGAAAAGGGCGACGCCTGTGCCGATGGTGTCTATGACGTAATCCCAGGGAATCGGGGCGGCGGCGGTGATGCCCGTCAGGCCGCTCTCCGGTCCGGGCTCGACGAAGCGGGGGACGGGCACGGACGGAGGCTCCGCCGTTGCCGTGGCGGAGGCTGCGAGGCCGGCCAGCGTCAGGAGAATCCAGTTCCCTCGTATGCGCATGGGCACTCAGGGCTCCTCTTCCTGGACACCCATTCCCGTTCCCGGATGCTCCTCGTCGTTCTTCTTCTTCAGGTCGGCGTGAATCGCCATCTCCTTCATGGCCTCCTCCCGGCGCCCCAGCTTCAGGAGGGTGCGTGAGTAGTAGTAGTGGGCCTGCGCGTGGGCGGGGTCCGCGGCCACGGCCTCGGCGAGCCGTTGTGCCGCCTCTTCGTAGGAGCCGGTCTCGAACAGCACGGCCCCCAGCTCGTAGAGGATCTTCGGGCTTCCGGGCGAAAGCGAGAGGGCCAGGCTGAGCTCGCGCTGCGCCCGCTCGAGGTCACCTCGCATCTTCGACATGAAACCGACGTTGAAGTGCGCCGCGGAGTTCTCAGGCATGATCTCGAGGACAATCTGGTATTCGGTCAGCGCCTCTTCGTGGCGGGACATCCGGTACAGGAGCTCCGCGAGCTGCTCGTGAGGCCACGCGGGTCCCGGGAACAACTCGGCGCTGTGCCGGTAGCAGCCCAGGGCCTCCTCGGGCCGGTCCACGAGGAGGAGGTACTGCGCCGACTTCTTGGCCGCCTGGCGAACGAGATCCTCCGGACCTCCCAGATCGAGGAGTGACTTGTACTCGAAGAAGGCCTTCTCGAGATCCCCCATCGTCTCGTACAGCAGGGCGAGGTTGTACCTGACATCCGCCTGGCCCGGCTTGATGTCGCGCGCCCGCACGAGGCTCCGCTCCGCGTGCTCTGGATCCCCCTTGAGCAGGTAGACCTGCCCGAGCCGTGCCCAGAGGGCAGCTTCGCCGGGGACGGTGAGAATCGCGCGCTGGAGTTGGGCCTCAGCCCCATCGAGATCTCTCAAGGTAAGAAGTACCTGGGAGAGCTCGTAGCGGACCGCCCAGGCTTCCGGCTGCGCGTCGAGGAAGCGCTGGAAGGCGACGGCCGATTCCCTGAAAGCGCCGCCCTCGCGCAGACTGCGGGCTTCAATGAGGAGCTGGTCGTACTCCGCTGCGGTGACTGGGAAGGCCCCTGGAATCGCTGAGATCAGGAGCAGCGCACAGGAGATCGCCTGAATAGCCGGACGCCTCACTCGATGCGCTCCCTTACTCGGGCGGACGGGCTGCTTGCCCGCGGAATGCTAGGTTTTCCAACAAGATAGTTCAACGATTTCAGCGGTGGAAGATCCACTTGACATGCGTGTGAATGTCATTGTAGAGTGCCCGCTCTCCGCGGATCTTGTTCTTTGAAAACTGAATGGTGCGTTCGTGTGTTTTGAACTGCCCTGTTAATTGAGCCCGAAAGGGCCAAACTCACGAGTAAAGGGGGAGTCATCCTCCTGGTAGTATAAAACTGGAGAGTTTGATCCTGGCTCAGAGCGAACGCTGGCGGCGTGCCTAACACA
>CAZMRF010000036.1:43947-48627 GCA_964568735.1 uncultured Acidobacteriota bacterium | reverse complement strand
GTGCGAATTCCGCGCGGCGCTCTGGTCGAATGTGCGGGTTATCCTTGGTGAGACTCGGGATTCCGCGCCGCTTCGCCAGATTGCGCAACACCTCGTGCCCTGCCGCCGTTAGCGTATGGGTCGAGATCTCATCCTGCTCGCGCATGAAGAGGGAGATGGCAGTGGAGAGTTGTCGCCTCGCGGCGTCGAGTTTTGAGGCTCTCTCGGGACGTGTCTTCACGAGGGCACAACCCCCCTCCGAGGCGAAGCCTAACACGGTAGGTTCTTCACGCCGGCGTACAGCTCCTCGTCGCTTGGGTGCGTGTACACGATCGTCGTGAGGGCGCTGGCGTGCCGGGCGAAGCGCTGAGCGAGGAAGAGATTCTCCGTGGCGCGGTAGACGGCGGTCACCGCGCTGTGTCGCATGGCGTGAAAGCTGTACCTCCGGTCGAACCTCACCCTCTCCTGCCACCACGCGAACCGCCACTGCGCGGCGCGGGGTGAGAATCGACGGCCTTGGGCCGAGAGGAACAGTGGCGCTTCCGGCCCGAGGGTCTGGCCCACCCGCTTCTTCCACGCCAGGAAGTGCCTCAGCTTGGTCTGGAGCCGAGCGGTAGGAATACCTCCCCTCGGCGGCCCCCTTTCGTCGTGGCCGGGTCCAGGACCACCCGTCGCCGAATCTGGCGGCCGTCCGGGCTGACGTCGCCCACGCTTGAGGCCCAGGAGCTCCCGGAGTCGTAGGCCATTCCCGAGGGCCATCGAGTAGAGCACGTGGTCCCGCGGATCATCGTGGGCCGCCGTCGCCTTCAGGAGCCGCGCTTGCTCGTCGGCCGTCATCGTCTCGGGAGCGCGCCAGCTTGCTATCATGATGGAATATCCATGGTGGGAGTGTGCCTTGTTGATTGCCCAAGTCAAGTCCGGTTACGACCGATCGCGAGCAATCGCCAACGTCGACGAAAAAGTCGGAATCTGAAGTGGACCTTTCGATTAGTGTGGCTCTACATGGTCTGGCCTTCGCGGCGGTCATCTTCCCCTTCAGTGGATCAGCCTGGGACCGGACTGCCCGTGGCATCTTCAAGAAGCTGAAGTGGCGAGGGTGGGCAGGCCTGTCCTGCTTGCTGCTGTCCCTCCTCCTGGGCGTAGTCAGGGAAGTCCGGGGCGAACTCCGTCGCACTCAATCTGCAGCGCAGCAGGGCGAGCTCCGAGCTTCGCTCATTGCCACGCAGAATGAATTGGCCGCGACACGGCAAACGCTCTCGGATGCAGCTGAGAGGGGAAATGCTCTCCAGGCAACGATCGAAGAACTCAACGAGAACCTGATTCGCCAATTCGGTTCCGAACGGGACCTCGCAGAAGCCATCCGCCGGGCCATCCGAGACGAATTCATTGAGATGAAGGCTACCAAGCCATTGACAGTCCAGGGCTCCTCATTTCCATCCCCCACCCAGAGCACGGCAGTCTTGCCGAGAGCAGGGGATTCCTTGATATACACCGTTGGACGGGTTCGTCTCGAGATGCGGCTGAAGGGCGCGGCGGCATGGGCTTGGTCTTGGGAGATCGCCAGACTCACCATCGGCCCGAACGTGCGTATTACAGGCACGTCATTCACAGTGCGCCCAGGTCAACCGGTGAATATCGTCAGGGGGAAGGATCTCGCACTCGTTGCCGGCGTGGCAGTGCTTCCCTCCGGTGCAAGAGTTCCTTGGCTCGGCATCGTCAGTGCGGATGAGGCACCACACATCAGCTTCTACGCGGCCCCGGACACGCTGCTTCTGGACCAGGCCCAGGGAGGTCGATAGCCTTCCCCGGCAATCGTTGTCCGCTACGACCGGTAGGAGCTGGGACTGCTCAGCGGCCATAATCGTCTCGGGGGCGCGGAATGATGGGAACATCGTAGGGCAACAAGGGCTGCGGAAGGGAGGGAAGTCAAGGAGAGCCGCGCTCAAAGAAGGTTCTTCCGCCAATCGCAGGACCTGGAGTATGATGGATGTCCCCAGCACAGGAGCGAGCATGGTCAAAGTGTCGAACCGCTTTTTGGACCGCGCCAAGAACAGTCTGCGCCGCTACCAGAAGGTGCTCGAGGCCGCGCGTCTTCGAGATGTCAACGAGTCCGATACTTGCGTGATTGTCAGCGATTTCCTGGCGGACGTCTTGGGATATGACAAGTACTCTGAGGTCACGACCGAGTTCGCCATCAGGAGCACATTCTGTGACTTGGCTATCAAAGTTGATGGCCGGCTGCAGTATCTGATCGAAGTGAAATCAGTTGGGACGGATCTCAAGGAGAACCACCTCCGACAGGCCGTTGACTATGCGGCGAACCAAGGTGTCGAGTGGGTCCTCTTGACGAACGGCATACTATGGCAAGCTCATCGCCTTCGGTTTGAGAAACCCATTCAGCACGAGGAGGTATTCTCCGTCGACCTGCTTGATCCGACGGCAAAGGTAACCCAGCTACTTGAGAAACTGTTCTTGGTGAGTCGAGAAGCGGGAGGTGCCGCGGCCATCGCAGCCTATTGGCAGCAGAAGGAAGCGACGAGTCGGTTTGTGGTGGCCCAGGTGCTCCTGGACCCTGCCGTCTTGAAGCTCACCCGCAGACATCTCAAGCGACTTTTCCCAGGGGTTCGGATCGATGAGGACAGCTTGGGAGCTCTTATCAAGAACGATGTGTTGAAGCGAGAGCTCCTAGAGGGTGAGCGCGCATCGTCTGCTGAGAGACTTCTCAAGCGAGCTGGTCGGCGGAGACAAAAAGCCAAGGGTGAGGAAGAGGTGCAGGTAGAAGATCCACCTCCAGCACCCCATGGCGGCCCGCAGCTCGCACACTAGTCGAAGTGCTCGAAACTTCGTGGCGCCATCCCCCTCGCCGCCGCTATCGACGCCCGGATCCCTTTCTTCGCCCGGATCTTCTTCCACCGTGCCAGCTGGGCGCGCCTCAGCCCGCGCATCGTCCCCATGTACATTCCCTGGAGCTTCAGGGAACGGCGTTGCTTCAGACCTAAGGTACGGCTTCCGGCGCTGGCCGACCTCCGCATGCCGTGTCGCATTCCCGTCGTTCCCTCTCTCAGGGCGGGCGCAATCCGCTGGAATGCACGGGCGAGTTGACGGAACGACTTCTCGACAGATCGGAGTTCTCGCCGCACTGACCGCTGACGGGGCATCTGGCCTCTTGGCAGGAAACGCGGTTGACCGCGTCGGGCCGAGTGGCTGCCATGCTACACACTGGGGCAAACTACAACCCTCAGCTGATTCCCAGTTGCGCCCGCAAATGGATGGTGGTATAAGGAGCTCACCGCAGGGGGGAATCCATGGGAGGCGCTATCCGGCGTGGCCTACCCCTCCTTCTCCTTTTCCTCGCCTCCCCTGCACTCGCCTCCAGCCGTTCCCTCTCATTCGAGGAGCGCGTCGAGGCCCAAGAGGCGATCGAGCGCGTCTACTACTCCCACCAGATCGGTGCCACCAAGCCTTTCGAGGAGGCCGTGCCCGATGAGATCTTGGCAAGAAAGGTCAGAACCTACCTGAGGCAGTCCGTCGCGCTGGACAGGTTCTGGAATACCCCCTTGACGTCTGAGATGCTCCGCTCTGAGCTGGAGCGAATGACTCGTCAGACCCGCATGCCAGAACGCCTTGAGGCGCTATTCGCAGCTCTGGACCATGACTCGTTCCTGATACAAGAGACCCTTGTCCGCGCTGCCCTGGTCGACCGGCTCTCGCGTAGTTTCTTGGCCAATGACCAGCGCGTTCACGCTCCGACTCGACCGGAGGCGGAGGCAACCAAGAGGCGACTGGCTTTAGGCGACGTGGACCTCGGTGAACCCGACGGCTGCGATCCTGTCGCGGACGATGGAGCGCTTCCCGTAGTGAGCATCGTGTCGGATTCTGGATTCGACGCACCGAACACTCCTGCGAGTTCGAGCTTCGATGACAGCGGTTCTCTGAATGCGGGCTGTTTCCCCGATGACACTTGGGACAATGGCTCGCTCGACGATCTGCCTGCTTCGAGAAGATTCCATTCGGCTGTCTGGACCGGGACCCTGATGCTCGTCTGGGGTGGGAGCGGCGGCAGCAGCCTACTGAACACCGGCGGGCGCTACGATCCCGCTACCGACTCCTGGACACCGACTTCGACTCTCAACGCTCCTTCGGCCCGCAACCTGCACACGGCCGTCTGGACCGGGAGCCTCATGCTCGTCTGGGGGGGGCAGGAGTCCACTGGCGGAGTCAACACAGGCGGGCGCTACGATCCCAGTACGGACTCCTGGACACCGATCTCGACTCTCAACGCTCCTTCGGCTCGTTACTCGCACACGGCCGTCTGGACCGGGAGCCTAATGCTCGTCTGGGGCGGGGACGGCGCGGGATACTCGAACATCGGCGGGCGCTACAATTCCGGCACCGACTCATGGCAAGCGATCTCGACCACCGATTCTCCTTCGACTCGCTCCTTGCATACGGCTGTCTGGACCGGAAGCCTGATGCTCGTCTGGGGCGGGGGGGAGAACACCGGCGGCCGCTACGATCCCGCTACAGACTCCTGGACAGCGGTCTCGACCCTCAACGCTCCTTCGGCTCGTTACTCGCACACGGCCGTCTGGACCGGGAGCCTGATGCTCGTCTGGGGCGGACGGGAGACCTTCCCCAGCATCTTCAACACCGGCGGGCGCTACGACCCCGCCACCGACTCCTGGACACCGACCTCGACTC
>CAZMRF010000036.1:28345-43847 GCA_964568735.1 uncultured Acidobacteriota bacterium | reverse complement strand
AACACCGGCGGGCGCTACGACCCCGCCACCGACTCCTGGACACCGACCTCGACTCTCAACGCTCCTTCGGCCCGATACCAGCACACGGCCGTCTGGAGTGGAAGCCTGATGCTCGTCTGGGGTGGGCGTGACTTCAGCGGTACCCGCCTCAACACCGGCGGGCGCTACGACGCCGCCACCGACTCCTGGACACCGACCTCGACTCTCAACGCTCCTTCGGCCCGATACCAGCACACGGCCGTCTGGAGTGGAAGCCTGATGCTCGTCTGGGGCGGGGGGGAGAACACCGGCGGGCGCTACGACCCCGCCACCGACGCCTGGACACCGACTTCTACTCTCGACGCACCGTCTGCCCGCTTCTCACCCACGGCCGTCTGGACCGGAAGCCTGATGCTCGTCTGGGGTGGGTGGGTGAGTAGCAGCAAACTGAACACCGGCGGGCGCTACGACCCCGCCACGGATTCATGGACACCGACCTCGACTACTGGTGCTCCTTCGGCCCGAGACTTCCACACTGCCGTCTGGACTGGAAGCCTGATGCTCGTCTGGGGCGGCTGGGGCAACAGCGGCGGCTATCTGAACAGCGGCGGGCGCTACGACCCCGCCACTGACTTTTGGACCCCGACCTCGACTCATAACGCTCCTTCGGCCCGTGGCTCCCACACTGCTGTCTGGACCGGAAGCCTGATGCTCGTCTGGGGCGGGGACACCGGCGGCCGGTATGATGCCGGCCAGCCTGTGGACCCCGCGGACGACGATGACGATGGATTCGGCAAGTGCACCGGCGACTGCGACGACGCCAATGCAGCCGTCTACCCGAGCGCGCCGCAGATGTGCGACGGGGTCAATAACGACTGCGGCCATTCCAACTGGCCGTCGCTCACCGGCACGAACGAGATGGACGACGACGGCGACTCCCTCTCGGAGTGCCAGGGCGACTGTAACGACGCCGATCCGACGACTTATCCGAGCGCACAGGAACTCTGCGACGGCCGAGACAACGATTGCGACCTAGTCGTGGATGAGGGGGATCCTGGCGGCGGCCTGTCGTGCAACACCGGGCTGCTGGGGGTCTGCGCGCCGGGGACGACAATCTGCCAGGCCGGCTCGATCAACTGCTCGCCGAACGTCTCGCCGTCACCCGAGGTCTGTGACGCCCTCGACAACGACTGTGACGGCCCGGTGGACGAGGACGCGGTGGGAGAGGATAGCGATGGTGATGCTGTTCACAACGCCTGCGACAACTGCGTCTCGGCCTACAACCCGACCCAAGCCGACTCCGATCATGACCGCGTGGGGAATTCCTGCGACAACTGCATCCTCGCTCCGAACCCCTCCCAGACCGACACCGATGCCGACCAACGTGGCAACGCCTGCGACAACTGCCCGCTGGACTACAACACGCTCCAGGACAACTTCGATGGCGACCTCTGGGGTGACGTCTGCGACAACTGCATCCTGGTTCGCAATGATGACCAAGCGGACATGGATGTCGACTTCGAAGGGGATGCCTGCGACCTGAACGACGGATTCATTCTGCTGCGAATGGCTACTTCCTCCATCGTGGCCTACCAACGTGAGGATGCCTACGCCTACTTCAACATCTACCGAGCCTCGATGACCGAACTACTGGCTTCGGGCATCTACACCCAGGACCCGAATCAGATCGCTGGGGCGGCGCAGTTTTGCACGCAGTCGTCGGGTTCCGTCTTTGACCCGTACAGTCCGTTACTGGGAGAGGTTGTGTTCTACCTCGGGACCGGTGTCAGCGGCAGCGAGGACACACTCGGTACTGACAGCCTGGGCAATGTTCGCCCGAACGACAACCCGTGTCCGTAGGGTGCGGTAATCCGAGGAAGCGCTCATGGACGATCGCGCACCGGCCGTTGTGTTCGGCACCGGCAGGCCCCCCAGGATGCCGTGCTCAGCTCCGGGGCTCCGGAGCTCATCATCATTCGCTGCCAAGCCTCCCGTAAGGTGTGGGGGCGCGGGAATGCTCTCGTAGCTGAGCTTGATCAACCTCATGCTCGTAACGAGATCTGTCTGGACACCAGATGCAAGCCAGTACGAACCGCTCTCTCCTGTTCGTACCCCGATCCACTTGGGGAGCCAGCCATCATCAGCCCCGAGTCGATGGGGGTGGAGATACGAGAGGCCCCGATCGCCGTGAGGTGATCGGGGCTTCTTCACGCCCGGGGCGCGGGGTTTCGAGGAGTGGGGGGCACGGGGGCGACTCTCTACCTGTTCACTCCGGTGGCGGTCGGGGTCGCGGCCGGGAGTTCGATTTCGCGAGGAAAAGGTGAGTTGCCATCCAGCGAGGAGTGCGGCCGCGACTCGTTGTAGTAGCGCACGTACTCCATCAAGAGACGCCGAAGGCGTTCCTCTCCGAGCACGATCACCTGTTGGGCCGCGAACCGGCATGTACTTCGCTAAAATCGATCCGGAGACATCCAAGCCGAGCAGCTTCAGCTCCGGCTGAATGCGCGGCGCACCCCACGTCTTGTTCTCCAGCGGCATCCGGCGAATGAGGTGGATGGTCCGCACGAGAATCGGCGGGCGTCCGGGCGAGGCCCCGCGGCACATCCGACCCACGTTCGAGACTGCCGGGCGTGCAACGGTTCTGCTGAAGGGGTTTGCCGTGGGAACGAGCAGCGAGTATTCTTTCGGTGTGAACGGAGAGCAATTCCGTAGCGGCCGCGGAGGGCTTCGCTAGTGAAGAGGCATCGAAGGGTGAAGGAGTTCAACGTGCTCATCGAGCGAGACGCGGAGGGATTCTACGTCGCGACGGTTCCCGCCCTTCGGGGATGCCACACTCAGGCCAAGTCGCTCGACAAGTTGATGAAGCGCATCCAGGAAGCGATCGAGCTTTGCCTGGAAGTCGAAGGTGGGGGTTCCGAGAGCCTCGACTTCGTGGGAGTTCAAAAGGTAACCGTCGCTCGATGACGAAGCTCCCACGGTTCAGTGGCAAGCGAGTCGTGGCGGCTCTCAGGCGAGCGGGGTTCGTGGTGGTCCGGGTCAAGGGCAGCCACCACTTCCTGCGACATCCCGATGGGCGAGCGACGGTCGTGCCGGTTCACGCCGGAGAAACGTTGGGGCCCGGCTTGATGGCCAAAATCCTCAGCGACTGCGAGATGACGCGGGAGGAGATTCGCCGGCTCCTGTAGGGATGACCTACTGTCGCCATCGGAGAGAGCGTCTCGCTTCCGGATAGCCCCGGGAGCAGCCCTCCGTCAACCGAGGAGCCGCTCACATTCGGAGACTTCGTCGGCCTCCAGCTCGAAGCTGTATGCCTCGAGGTCTTGCTTCATGTGCGCGGCGGAAGTCGTTCCGGTGAGCGCGACGATTCCGGTTTGCTGGGCGAAACGGAAGATCACCTGGGCCGGGCCTGTGCCGTACTTTCGCGCCATCTCCTGGGTGCGACGATGATTCACGGCTTGCGGATTCGCGGTCAAAAGCGAAAAGCCCTGGTAGAGAATTCCTCGGGCCTTGCAGAACTCGCGGACGGTACGATCCCAGCCCATCGATGCGAAGCATCGATTCTGGACGACTGCCGGCTTCACCGACGCGTCCGCCACGAGTGCCTGGAGCTGTTCGATGGTGACGTTCGAGATCCCGAGCAACCGGGTCTTGCCGGATGCGTGTAGTTTCTCCATGGCTCGCCAGACCTCCCAGTCGTCGGGGGCCAGTCCGTGCCGGTTCGTCGGCCCGTGCAGTACGTACGAGTCCAGGTACTCGATGTCGAAATGCTCCATGGTGCTGGCGAAGGACTGCTCCACCTGAAGGGCAACGGGCGCATCGCCGTCGTAAGGCAGGCGATGATCCTGGCCCCCGAGGGATGTGAACTTGGATTGCAGGAAAAGCTCATCCCGCCGGAGCGCCCCGGAGCCGATGACCTGCGAGATCGCCTCGCCCACGGCGGCTTCGTGATAGTGCCGGCGCTGATTCGCGGTGTCGATCCCCCGAAAGCCGGCATCGATGGCCAATCGAGTCAACCGTGAGGTTTCATTCTCCTTCCACGCAGTTCCGTAGACGAACGTCGGTACGCGCACCTCGTTGACCTCGGCATAGCGCACGGCCTGGTCTCCCGGTTTCGCCATGAGGCTCCGCCCCCCTGGACGGCTACGACTGGAATCTGCCCCCTTGGGAAGGGCTCCGGACGCTCACGATCTGTGACACGCGGAAGTTCTTCATGACTCCGTCAATGTGGCACACGGCGGCGAGGATGGGCTGGCCGTCCAGCTCGAGGAAGAGGAGGGGGGTGACGCGCCGGGGTCGATCGCCGTGGCTCCCGCCGCGGTAGACAATCTCGACGGTCGCCCTCGTTTCCATCGCCTGCCTCATCGGCTTCACTGAATCCGGCAGGGGCGTGGCGTCGCCGGGAAGGCCGAAGCTCAATCGCGCGGCGCTGATCCGCTCTGCGTCGGCGAGAGTCGCTGCCTCGCCCATCCGGCGCAGGCACTCCAGAAGCACGCGGGCCGTGGCCTCCACGTCGGGCATCGCCCGGTGCGCACGCGAGATGTCGAGCCCCAGGACGCCCGCGATCGTCCCCAAACGGTAGTTCGGGGCCTCGATGAGCTTCCGCGCGAGTCGGCAGGTGTCGATGACGGGATTGCCGGCGGGCCGGAGGCCGGCCTCCAGCATCGGGCCGATCATCATGGCCATGTCGTAGGGGGCGTTGTGCGCGGCAAGGTGGGCGTCCGCGGCGAAGGCTAGAAAGCGCGCTGCGGCCTCGGCGAGATGAGGCTTTCCACGCACCATGGCGTCATCGATCCCATGGATGGCGGTCAGCTCCGGAGGGATGGGGCGGCCGGGATCCACCAGCTCCTCGAAGCGGCCGGTCTCCACGCCTCCCTCCAGGGCGAGGGCGGCGATCTCGATGATGGTGTCGTCCACGGGCGAGAGGCCCGTGGTTTCCGTGTCGAAGACGACAATCCGGGCTTTCGAGAGCGGCAGATCCATATCAGCCATTCGACGATCCTAGCCCTTCCGAACCGTGTCGAGCGTTCCTGATCGGAACAGTCTGGCTGTGGCGTAGCTCGGAGCTGGGCGACCCTCCGTCCCGCCCCGTGGTATCCCCCTTGCACTCATCCCGGGCAGCCCGCAGGCTGGAGGCATCCTCCATGAGAATGGAAATCAGGCTTCCCGGCAACGACGTCGCGGAGGCGAGATTCGGAGAGCACACGATCCGCACAGCGCAGGATGGGTCGGCGCCGGCGCCCTTTGATCTCTTCCTGGCTTCTCTCGGGACCTGTGCCGGCTACTTCGTCGCCCGTTTCTGCAGCCAGCGCGGGATTCCCACGGAGGGAATCCGGATCACACAGGTCTCCGAGCGCGACGAGGAGACTCACATGGTCCACCGCGTGGAGATCGAGATCGAGCTGCCCGAGGGATTCCCCGAGCGCTACCGCGAGGCGGTGATCCGCGCCGCCGGGCAGTGCACGGTCAAGCAGCACCTGGCCTCGCCGCCGGTGATCATGATGCGGACCACGGAGCCCGCCCTCAAGGCTCGCTAGTGTCCCGTAACCGAAGTCGTGTTGGACCTGCCCAGCGGTCCTACAGGAGGACCCGTCCCCGGGGAGAACTCGAGTTGGGTCCCAGGACTCAACATCGTTTCAGTTACGGGACACCAGGAAGGTGTGCATCCGGCGGCGGGCGGAGTTCCGTAGAAAAAAAGTCCTTGACACGCGCTTTACTTTCGTGTATCGTTCGCCTACCTGCCAGAGCCCCAGAACTCGCTCCAGGAGCCGAACGTGCAGCCCGCTTCTGTCGCTCGTCCCGTGGTCTCTCCCGCGACGATTCCCGCGCCTTCCCCTGTTGCATCTCCTGAGGAAGTGCGGGATCACCAACCCCCGCACACCGTCCGCCCGAGCCTCGCCCATCTCGAGCGGCGGGCGGGACAGGGGAACTCGACCGGAACCGACCTGCACACGTCTGCGCGGTGGGCGAACTCGACCTGGGCTGACCTGCACACGTCTGCGCCCTCCGTTGGCTCGACCGGGACCGACCTGCACGTGTCTTCGCCCGCTCGTGGGCCCCAGCTGACGGCCGAGAGGCTCCCGCACGAGGGGCTCATGCGTTGCAAGGGAGAGGCGCCGGACGGCGATGTCTGGTCGTTTGGAGGCTATGAGGGCCGCGAGCCCTTCCTGTTGTACCACGGTGAGACGTGCGTGGCGGGGATGGCCATGTGATCGCGAGGCGGGCTCGTCGAAGGTGCCGCTCCTTGAAGTTGGCTTGACAGAACGACAATGGGACCCGCTATCAGGCGGGCCGCCGGGCCGCATCGCTCACGAAGCGGGCTGTCCGGAATGGGTCTTTGACAGAGGACTCAACGTCGTTTGCGTTACCGGACACTGGGCAGCCCGGATCCCCTGCTATAATCCGGCCCCATTTCCTAGGAGCCTTCGATGGAGCATCTCAGCCGCACGCTCGCCCGCTTCGCAGCCAACCTCGAATACACGCATCTCGACGCCCGCTCGATCTCGGAGGCAAAACGGTACCTCCTCGACTCTCTCGGCTGCGCGCTGGGGGGAACCCGGACGCACGACGCGCGGATCGTGCGCGAGTTCATCGAGGAGGAGGGGGGGCGCGCCGAAGCGACGCTCATCGGAACACGGAAGAAGGTCCCCGCGACCTGGGCCTCCTTCTACAACGCCCTGCTCGTGAGGGCCCTCGACTACAACGACATCTACTGGAAGGCGGATCCCTCCCACCCGAGCGACATCCTCCCGGCGGCGCTCGCCATCGCGGAGCGCCAGGGAACGGGAGGCAAGGACGTGATCCTCGGCATCGTCATCGGCCACGAGCTGGAGATGCGCTTCTGCGAGGCGGCCGAGCCGGGCATCCGCGAGCGCGGCTGGCACCATGCCAGCCTGACCGGCTTCGTCTCGCCGGTGGTCGCCGGCCGGCTCCTGGGGCTGGACGAGGCCCAGATCCAGAACGCCATCGGCATCTCGGGCTCCCACACGCTCACGCTGGGCGCCGTGACCGCGGGCAAGCTGACGATGATGAAGAACACGGTCGATCCCATCGCGACGTGGCAGGGGACGGTCGCGGCCCTGTGGGCGCAGAAGGGCTACATCGGCCCGGAGCACGTCATCGACGGCAAGGAGGGGCTCTTCCACTGCCTGGGCGAGAAGTGGCTTCCGGAGAAGCTCACCGCCGGGCTGGGCGAGTCCTTCAAGATCAAGGACTGCTCCATGAAGTTCTTTCCCACCGAAGCTCTCACCCATTCGCCGCTGACGGCGGCCCTGAAGCTCAGGGAGGATCACGGGATCGATCCCGACGCCATCCAGCAGGTCACCATCCGGACCGTCGCGCGGGCCGTGGACATCCTCTGCGACCCGTCGAAGTACAAGCCCACGTCGAAGGAGACGGCCGACCACTCGCTGCCCTACTGCGTGGCCGTGGCTCTCATGGACGGGATCGTCACGCCGGAGTCCTTCGAGGAGGAGCGCTTCACCGACCCGAAGCTCCTCGCGCTCATCCAGAAGGTGAAGGGAGTGGCCGACCCGGAGATCGAGAAGACCTTCCCCGCCCTCTACCGCTGCGACATGGAGATCCGGATGAAGAACGGGACGACCTACTCCTGCCGAGTGGACTATCCGAAGGGCGACCCCCGCAACCCGCTGACGGACCGTGAAGTGGAGAACAAGTTTCTCGCCCTGTCCGAGCCCGTGCTTCCCGCCGGAAAGGCCAAAGAGGTCATCGCGATCGTGGGAGCCTTGGAGAAGGAGACAACGCTCGGAAGGCTCTTCGCCGCCCTCGTCGCGAAATAGCCTCTACTCCATCTTCCAGCGCGGCACGCGGCCCGGGGTCCACGGCGCTCCAGCGGCTTCTAGCCGATCCTCGATCCCTCGGAGGTCCTGCTCGAGGAGGCGCTGGAGATCCGCCAGCACCTTGCCGAAGGCCTCGCCCGCGAACCGGTAGGCATCGCGGTTCGTGGCCGTGGGTGGCGAGGTGGAGATCCACTGCCCCGAGACGATCCGCTCGACCCTCTCTTCGATCGATGGCCCGTTGGGCTCGTTGTACTTCTGGCGGACGGCGTCGCCGGAGAGGCTCTCCTGGATGTCCTTGAGCCGGTTCTGAACCGAGAGGATATCCGCGAAGATGGATGCGTCCGTTCCCGGCGTGTCGATCGCGGCCTTGCGGAGGTGGTCGATTCGGTCCTGAGCCTCTGCCGCGACGCGGCCGGCTCCCAGCACGGCTCGCTGCAAGCGGGCCACCTTTCGCTGGAAGGCGAGCAGCGCCTCCTTGTCCTTGGCCTCGAGAGTGCCGAGGCTCAGCGGGACCGCCTCGACTTTCTGGGGCTCGGAGAGCTTCGTCGTCACGCCGTCGGCCTGCTTCTCGAGCGTCACGGTGTACTCACCGGGCACGACCATGGGCCCGCGCGGAGGATCGGAGAAGGGGCTCTGGAAGTCGGGGGGCTTCAACCGGACCGGCTGCGAGGGGGGGAACCTGAGATCCCAGGCAACCCTCTGGATGCCGGCCTTGCCCGGGCCGCTCACGCGCCGGACCACCTCGCCGTCCGCGTCGGTCACGGTCAGGAGTATCTGCGGCCCCTCCTCCCGGTTCTCCCGCCGCAGATCGTCCCACGACGGATAGGGGGGAGGCTCGGTCTTCTCGTCCTTGGCCGCCTTCTTCTCCGCCGAGTGGCGCTTCTCCGTGAGGGTCTCGAGGTCTTCTTCGAGGTAGTAGGTGAAGACGGCGCCGAAGGGAGGGTTGGGGGCCGTGAAGTAGTTGTCGCCCTGCATGGACTTGCCGGTCAGGCCGATGGGGGCCGACTCCATGTACATCCAGGCGCGCTTCACGGGGAAGAGCACGGCATTGCTCTTCAGCAGCTCCTCCGTCACGAGCCGCAGCGGCGTGTAGTCGTCCAGGATGTAGATCCCGCGGCCGAAGCTCCCCACCACGAGATCGTTCTCGCGGCGCTGAACCTCGAGATCCATCACGGCGATGGTCGGAAGCCCGCCCTTGAGCTGCGTCCACTTCTTCCCGCCGTCGAGCGTGACCCAGAGGCCGAACTCGGTCCCTGCGAAGAGGAGATCGGGGCTCACGTGGTCCTCGACGATCGTGTGCACGCTTCCCCGCTCGGGCAGGTTCGACGCGATCGAGCGCCAGGAGCGCCCCCGATCGTCGCTGCGCAGCAGGTAGGGCTTGAAATCCCCCCGCTTGTGATTGTCGAACCCGGCGTAGACCCGGTCCGCCTCGTGGATCGAGGCCTCCACGTCGCTGACGTAGCTCATCTCGGGCACGCCGTCGAACTTCTCGATCTTGCGCCACCCCTCCGTGCCGGGCGCGGCCACCTGCTCGAAAACCTGGATGACCCCGTCGTCCGAGCCGGTATAAATGAGCCCCTCCAGCCGCGGGGACTCGGACAGCGAGATGATGTTGCCGTACCAGGATGTCGAAGCCCCCTTGGCGACGGCGTCCGGCTTCTGGATGCGCCCCATCACCTCGAGGGTGTTCCGATCGATGGCGCGGGTCAGGTCCGGGCTGACGGGCTTCCATGTGTCCCCGCGGTCGTCGCTCCTGAACAGGCGCTGGGCCGCGAAGTAGAGGCGGGTGGGAGAGTGGGGGCTGATGATCAGCGCGGAGTCCCAGTTCCAGCGCAGCGGGTCCTCACCCGGCGCCGGCTGGGGCTGGATGTCGATGACCTCCCCGCTCTTCCTGTCGAAGCGGGCGAGGCCTCCGTTCTGGGACTGCGCATAGATGATGTCGGGGTTGGTCGGGTCGATCTGCGTCTTGAATCCGTCGCCGCCCAGCGTCACGTACCAGTCCCTGTTCGAGATGCCGTTCGCGCTCGTGTTCCTCGCGGGGCCGCCGAGGGAGAAGTTGTCCTGCGTGCCGCCGTAGACGTTGTAAAAGGGGAGCGCGTTGTCGGGGGTGGCACGGTAGAACTGCGTGATCGAGAGGTTGCTCTTGTAGCTCCACGTCGCGCCCTGGTCGAAGCTCTCGTAGATGCCCCCGTCGCAGCCGGCGAGCAGGTAGGTGGGATCCTGGGAATCGATCCAGAGCGCGTGGTTGTCCACGTGCTTGGCCATCTCGCCCACCTTCGTGAAGGTCTTCCCGCCATCCTGCGTGACGTGCATCCAGGTGTCGAGCGAGTAGACCCGGTCCACGTCGACGGGGTCGGGGACGATCTCGTTGTAGTACTGCGGGCTGCTGCTGACGTAGTCGCCCATCTTCTTCCAGTTGGAGCCCGCGTCCGTGGATCGGAAGAAGCCTCCCTCCTTGCTCTCGGCTTCGACGATCGCGTAGACGACGTCCGGGTTCACGGGAGAGACGGCGAGGCCGATGCGTCCCATGTCCACGGTGGGGAGCCCTCGCGTGAGCTTCTCCCAGCTCTTCCCCCCGTCCAGGGACTTGTGGATCCCCGACTCGGGCCCGCCATCGATGAGAGTCCACACGTGCCGGCGCCGCTGGTAGGCGGCGGCATAGAGCACGTCGGGGTCGCGCGGATCCATCCAGACGTCGGATACGCCGGTGTTCTCGCTGATCTCGAGGACCCTCTCCCAGCTCTTCCCGCCGTCAGTGGTCTTGTAGAGGCCGCGATCGCCTCCGGGCGCCCAGAGCGGCCCCTGCGCGGCCACGTAGACCGTGTTCGAGTCCTTGGGGTGGACGAGGATCTTCGCGATGTGCTCCGAGTGCTCCAGCCCAGACTTTTTCCAGGTGGCGCCGCCGTCCACGGACTTGTAGACGCCGTCTCCGTAGGCGACGCTCCGCTGGCTGTTGTTCTCCCCGGTTCCCACCCAGACGACGAGCGGGTTGCCAGGATCGATCGTCACGCAGCCGATGGAGAACGACCCTTCGCCGTCGAAGAGCGGCTCCCAGGTCGTGCCGCTGTTGACGGTCCTCCAGACTCCGCCGGAGGCGACGCCGACGAAGTAGTGGGCGCGGTCGCGCGGATGGACGGCGATGTCGGCGACGCGCCCCGACATGAGCGCCGGACCGATCGAGCGGAGCGCGAGACCGCCGAGGGTCTTCGATGAGAGCGGGCCCTCTTCCTTTTCCTTGCCGGCCTCCTCGTCGCGGGAGAAGGCTGGAGGGATGCAGACGAGAGCGGCCGAAAGGGCGACGGCGAGAGTGACGGGACGGCGCGGGAACACCGGACGCTACTCCGTGCCGCCGAAGAAGATCGACACGGTCAGCGTGATGTGAGTGTTGGTCTGCGTGCCTCCGAGCACACGCATGTGGCGGAAGCCGGCCTCTCCCTGCAGGTTGAGGTTCTTCCAGACGAAGACGCGGGCGCCGAAGGCCAGCTCGCCGTAGCCCGCCTCGTCGCTCTCGGATTCGCTCCCGTCGTCGGGCTTCCGCTCCTGGTTGACCACGCCGCCGCCGGCCGCGACATAGGGCAGCGTTTTCTTGTCCTCTTCGGCGAAGAAGGTCCCGACGATCCGAAGGCCCGTGTAGTCCGTCGTGACCTCGCCCTGGACGTCGTCGTCGGCATCGGGATCCGCCGTCCATGTGTCGTAGAGCCCCTCGATCATGATCGAGGGCCGGATCGACAGGCCGAGACGGCCACCCATGGAGAATGTATCCCCGAGGCCGCTGTCTGCGTCGACCTTCACATACCCGCCTGCCACGCCGGCGGCGATGCTCCACTTCTTGACGACAGCCGCCTCGGCGGGCGCCAGGCCCGCGAGGAGCAGAATGACCACGGCCGGCAGCAGGGCTCCACGCTTCATGAGGATCTCCTCGTTTCCGGGACCATCGATCTGGATTGGGGGCGCAAAGGATACCCGTGGCGGCCCTCCCGGGCAAGCGGCCCGGAGGCCGGCGATCAGGAGGCTTCGCGGCCGTGGTGGACGAGCGGAGGTGCGACCCAGTCGGAGCGCTTGAAGAGGTCCGACAGTATTCCACGGTCGCCCTCGCCGGGTGTGACCGAGGCGAGGTAGGCCGGGTACTTCGCTGGGTCGACGGGCTCGCCGGTGACGGTGAAGCACTGGCCGGCGAGGTCGCCGATGGCGCGGTTGAACCTGACGTCGGGAGCGAAGAGCCTGGGACCGTCCGCGGGAAGGAGGGCGTTGAGGGCGCTGATGTGCCGATCCACGTCCTCCTTGTAGAGGCGGCGCGCATACTCGTTGAGCGCCTCCCGGTCGGCGGGCCGGGGGTTGCTCTCCTCGTCGAAGCGCCCCTTGAGTCCCCACACGTAGGCCCAGTGAGCCGACGAGGATCCGTCGACGCCGAAGAGGTCGTAGGCCGTGGGCACCCACTTGTTGAAGTACTTCTGGACGACCTCGACGGGAACGACGCACGCCTTCACCACGCGCTTGAGGCCGTTGTGGCCGGTGCCGAGGTGGAAGGCCTCCTCCTTGAGCATCGGCCCCATCGAGCGCGCGAGCGGCGCGAAGGCCGAGTGGCTCAGCATCTTGAGCTGAAACTTGCCGTCCCTGTCGACGAACTCGGTGTAGGTGTAGAAGTCGAGCCAGTCGTTGACGTCCACGTTGAAGGAGCCCAGGAGGCGCGTATTCTGCCAGGAGCGCCGCTCGAGCTGCTTCTGGGCCTCGATCCGCCCGGAGCGGCCGAAGTTCGTGACCAGCACGTGGCACATCTGGAAGCCGTGCCGCATCTCCTCGCACATGACCCGGGCGAGGGATGAGAGGTCGTACTCGGAGGGGGCGTTCTCGACCAGCTTGCGCTGCTGCTCGACGGAGGCGAACTCGGTGTCGCCCTGGTAGACGATCAGGTGCTGCAGGGCGTCACGGACGCGCTGGTCAGGGATCTCGGTGACCTTCTCCCAGCGCTTCTCGCCCTTGTAATCCCCGAAGATGATCTCTCCGGAAGGCAGATCGCCGTACTTCGCCTCGAAGGTGTAGTCCTCGTGGATGCGCGGGTCGAGGCCGATCGTCTTGCGCCACTCGTTGAAGTGATCGACCCAGTCATCGAACGTGGAAATCCTGAGCATCCTCTCCTCCGGGGGGATTCGTGCAGGCGCCGAATCGTACCACAGAGCCCCTCTGGCGGCCAATCCGCCGCCGTCGTCTCACTTCCCGCCCAGGCGGAGCTCCTTCAGTGTGATCGGCTCCGCACGGGCCGCCCCCTCCCGGATGAGGTACCGCCGATCCACGGCCAGGCCGTCGATGACCTGCACGGGTCCGCCGGAGGGCCACAGGATTTCCACGCGATCGATCCGCTTCGCCGATCCGAGCCCGATCTCCATGCGAAGCGGAGCTCCGCCGAAGCTGCTCCTGCTGCCGGCGGTCCTGTAAATCGTACGCGGGCCGGATGGGCTCTGGACGACGACCTTGATGCGCGCGCCGATCCCGGCACGGTTCGAGCGGACCCCTACCAGGTTCAGGGAGGTCCAGTGGTTCCCGTGCCCCGGATTCTCGAAGAGAGCGTTGTAGAACGCGTCGGCCTCGAAAGCCCCGCCCACGACGTGGTAGATGTCCTGGTCGCCGTCGTTGTCCAGATCGGCGAACGAGACGCCGTGGCCCTTCTGCAGATGGCCGAAGCCGCCCGACGTCGTGACGTCCTGGAAGAAACGACCCTCCGCGTTCCGGAACATGCGGTTGGGCATGAGCATCGAGAGATCCGGCGCTCCCGTGGTGGCGTAGAAGTCGAGCCAGCCGTCGTTGTCGAGGTCGCCGTAGTCGGATCCCATCGTCACGAGAAGGCGGTTCAGGTGCGCCGGGATGGTCACATCCGTGAAGGTCTCATCGCCGTTGTTCCGGTAGAGGCGGGGCAGCTCGCCGTGATGCTCCAGCCCGAGGTAGTCGGCCGCCTGCTCGCCGATGTTGTCGAGCCGGTAGCCCGAGGCGAAGATGTCCTCCCATCCATCGTTGTCATAGTCCCAGAACCAGGTCGGGAAGCTGTGCATCGGCTCAGTGACACCCGCGCTAGCGCCTATCTCGGTGAACTTCCACGCGCAGGCTGACGCTCCTTCGTTCCCTGTCGAGCCCGCGGCCGGGCCGTCGTTCCGGTAGAGGCGGTTCGGGGCTCCGAGAAGGGAAAGGTAGAGGTCGCGACGGCCGTCGTTGTTGAAATCGCCGCTGGCGACGCCCTTGACGAAGCCGGTGCGATCGACGCCTGCCTCACGCGCGCAGTTCGTGAAGGTGCCATTGCCGTTGTTTCGGTACAGCTCGCACGGGTGGGGCGCGTCCCCTCGGGTTTCATTGCCGATGAAGACGTCCAGCCAGCCGTCGGCGTTGAAGTCGAACCAGACCGCCGCCTGCCCGGGATGGAAGCTCAGCATCCCGGCATCCTCGGTGACGTCCGAGAAGGCGCCGCCGCCGTCGTTGTGCAGCAGGGAGTTGGGATGACGGCCCTCCTCGCCGAGCCACGCCCCTCGCATGATGAGCACGTCGATGCGGCCGTCGTTGTCGTAGTCGGTCGGCATGATCTGCAGGCCGCCGGTGATTCCTGTGAGGCCCGTTTCGGTGGTCCGCTCCGTGAAGGTCCCGTCGACGTTGTTGTGGAAGAAGCGGATCTGGGATTGCAGTCCCCAGCCGGAGGCCATGATGTCCATGTAGCCGTCTCCGTCGAGATCATCCACGATGGAGCCGCCGGCCATGTCCTTGACGTCCAGGCCCAGCGCATGCGCGATGTCGGGGAAGGGCTTGATGTCGTATTCGGACTCGAACAGCTCCGGTGGCAGCAGCCACTGTGTGGGAACTGCGTCCGGGTACTCTCCCAGCGTCATGTGCGCGATGTTGAGGAGCCAGCGAGCGCTCAGCTCCCCGGGATTCTGCGTGAGAAGCTCCGAGAGGATCGCGACGGCGGCCCGGGAACCGCCCTGGACCTTGTGCACTCCCGAGCCGCTGATCGGGAAGATGCAGGAGCGGGCGCCGTGGTGCTCGAAACAGTTGGCTTCCTCGCCGCGCCGGATGTAGGCGAGCCCCTGCTGGAGGCGCAGGCTGACCCAGGCGGGAGAATCGGTGGGAGCCTTGCGGGCCCGCATCTCCGCCTCGAAACGCTCCAGCAGCTTGATGGCTTCCTCTGTGCGGCCGGCGTTGAGGAACTCGCGTGCGGGGGTAGGGGGCAGAGGAGGCAGCCCCCCGCGGGAGTTTTCGATCAGCCGGGCGATGTACTCTGCGCGCGGCGCGTTCAGGAACATGTTGTTTTGCGGGTTCGCCTCTTCCCTCAGACGCGCCAGGCGCTCCACCATCCGGCGCGTGCCTTCAGCGGGCTCGGTGGCGGCGCCCTCCGTGAACCCGGCCGTCAGCAGGGACGCCAGCGTGAGCGACAGCGCGGACCATCGCACCGAGGCCGTGGCCTGCACCATCTCCCCCCTCGTTTTCTCGCCCCCCCCGGGGCGGGCCCGCTCATGCTCTCTACGCGATGATTCGGACCTAACGAAGGTACCCATCCAGCGGCCCGGGTGCAATGGGGGAGATCGAGGATTCTGGCCCCCCTGACCGCTCGAAGCACGTGCCGGGTCCCCGCGGCCATCCATTCCGGCCCATGGGGTGTCTTAGCAGGCGAACGGCAGGAGGCCGCCCGGGAGCCACGGATTGGCTCCGGGAGGGCCCAGGGGGGCGGCGCTAGGCTGGCCCGCCGAGAG
>CAZMRF010000036.1:0-28335 GCA_964568735.1 uncultured Acidobacteriota bacterium | reverse complement strand
ATGCTCCCCGGCCGTTCGACGGAGTCCCGGCCGAAGGGGGGTCCTCCCATGCTCGAGCGTCAACTCAGCACCTACCCGTCAGGAAGTGGCCAGGACAGAGCTCTCCTGGGGCTCTCGTTCTCATTTGGTATCCACGCGCTGGCCTTCGGTGCCCTCATTGCGGGAGCGTGGCTCGCGGTCGGCTCCATCCATCCTCCCGTCCGCCGCTCCCGGCCCCTCCTGCCGCCCTTGTTCATCAACGAGCCCCCGGCCGCGGTCGCCGCGCCGTTGCCAAAGTCGTCCAGGGCTCGCCCGGAAAAGGAGCGCCCGCGTCCCGACGAGCCCATTCCCCGGATGGTGCAGCCCCAGATCATCCCCGAGGACCTTCCCGAGATGGATCTCTCGGAGGCGGGAGAGGCCGACGAGGTCTGGGAGGAGGGGATCCCGGAAGGAAGCGAATTCGGCATTCCCGGAGGCCATCCGGATGGGATCCCCGGCGGCGTGGCCCACGGCGATCCGAACGGAGTCCTCGGGGGCGACCCCCATGGAACGGGGCGGGATCCTGGTGTGCCCTTCGAGACCGATGAGGCGCTCATCCTGGGCGGCGAGATCCGCAAGCCCGTGAAGATCTACGGCGCGAAGCCCGACTATCCCGAGCACGCTCGCATGGCCCGGCTTCAAGGAAACGTCAGCCTCGAGGTGATCGTGGATCGCGAGGGGCGCGTCGAGAGCGTGCGAGTCCTGAGCGGCAACGAGATTTTCAGGAAAGCGGCCGTGGAGGCTGTCCGGGAATGGCGCTACCGGCCCGCCCTCCAGAACGGAACACCGGTGAAGGTGGTCATGAGCGTCCTGGTGGAGTTCAAGCTGCGGTGATCTCGGCGGCGGCGCGAGTCGACGTACCTGCAAGCTCGTCGGCTCGAGCCGCAAGCCGGCTGACTGGACAGCGATACCCGGCTACGCCGGCTCTGGTGGTGCGACCGCCACCTCCACGTCGAGGGTGACGCCGCGGAGGGCCAGGACGCGCTCGATGACCTCGCCGATCTTGTTGTTCGGCGTGGAGGCGCCCGCGGTGACCGCCACGACGGAGTGAGCCTGCGGCAGCCATCCTTCCGCCGTGACTTCGTCGTGCGAGCCGATGGGCTTGTGGCGGATCGTTGTGGCGTCCACGAGGTTGCGCGCGTTCTCGATGTGGAAGGCCCGCGTGTAGCGCGATGCGATGGCGGCGAGGTGGTTCGTGTTGGACGAGTTGTAGCCGCCGATGACCAGCATGAGATCGAGCGGCTCCTCGGCGAGGCGAATCACGGCATCCTGGCGATCCTGCGTGGCCGAGCAGATCGTATCGAAGGAGCGGAAGCGCTCCTTGATCTCATCGCCCCATCGGGCCTCCATGGCCTCGCGGAGCTTCCCCGCGATCTCGAGCGACTCGGAGGAGAGCATCGTCGTCTGGTTGGCGACGCCTATCCGTGTGAGGTCCGTCTCCGGGTCGAATCCCTCCGACATGGCACGCTCGAATCGCCGGAGGAACTCCGGGCGATCGCCGCCGTGGCGGATGTACTCGCAGACGACTTCGGCCTCTTCCATGTCCCGTACCACGAGGTAGGGAGCCTTCCGGCTCGCCGTGCGCGATGCGGTGGCCCTGGTCTCCTCGTGAGCGTACTTGCCGTGAATGACCGACGTGAAGCCGTCCCTTGCGTACTTCTCGACGTTCTTCCACACGTTCAGGACGGAACCACATGTCGTATCCACGAGGACGCAGCCGGTGCCGCGGAGGATGTCGAAGAGGGGGGCGGGGACGCCGAAGGCAGGGATGATCACGACGTCACGCGGGCTGAAGCGCTCGGCGGTGTTCGAGGCGGCTTCCTCCGGCGTGATGATCTCGACCTTCATCTCGCGGAGGCGATTGTTCACGTGGGGGTTGTGGATGATCTCCCCGATGAGCGTGATGGGGCGATCGGGGAACTTCTCGACCGTCTCGTAGGCATACTCCACGGCGCGGTCCACGCCGTAGCAGAAGCCGAACTCCTCGGCCAGCCGGATGTCGACCTGCTCCGTCCTCAGGCGGAATCCACGCTGGCGCACGAGGTCCACGAGGCCGCTGTGGTAGTCCCGGCGCAGCGATCCCTCGATGACGGTCTTGAGGCCGAAGCCTTTCTGGAAGTAGGCGCTCGCGGACATTGCGTCGAATCCTAACACGGCTCCCCCCGTGCCGCCCGAGGGGGCGCTGCGGGATCGAGCCTGCGGGCGGCTGGCCCGGGAATCATGAGAGACAGGTCGCCCCCGAGACCGCTGGGGGCGTTGTCCTTGATTGGGGCCCGGGGGGCGGGTATTCTCAGGTCCGTCAGCTTCCGGCGCGCGATCTCTCCGAGAGCCCACCCATGATGCAGAGTCTCAAGAACCGGACCGTCCACAAGCTGCCCGACCGCCTGCGCATCCAGGGGCGCGTGCTCTACCTCGTGGACGACGCGCGGATGATGGAGCGCCAGCTCGGCGGAGAGAGCCTCCCCTGGTCCCGCGACCTGCCCCTGCGCGACGAGATCTCGACCGACGAGATCACACCGGCCTGGGTCTGCTACCACTACGACGACAAGCTCGGCGACTTCCCCTACCTCGGATTCCGGGCCGGAGCGGAGTTCCCGGTCAAGCAGGGGAGCATCCGCGCCGGCGGCTTCGTCGCCTCGGTGTCGGGGAAGCGCCGCGGGAAGGGCTCCAGCCGCGAGGCCTCGCCCTTCGCGGAGATGTGCGCCGGGATCCGCCTCGTCGTGGCGGAGAGCATCGAGAGGATCTACCGGCAGAACAGCCAGAACCTCGGATTGCTGACCTCCACGGACTTCGGCATGGTGGAGCGCGTCCTCCGGGGCGAAGAGCTGCGCCTCGAGGAGTTCACGGAGGGCGAGGACGAGATCACGCGTCAGGTCATCGAGTATGGAGGCCTCTTCGCCTACAACCTGGCCAGGATGCAGGGGAAGGCGACCGTGCCCTCGATCAGCACCCCCCCGCGCCCGATGACGCTCGCCGAGAAGATCCTGGCGAGCCACATGGTGGCCGACCCCGCGACCGGCCGGATCGGCGTCGCGGCCGTCAAGCCCGGCGACGCGGGCTTCGTCCACAGTGACCTGAGGTTCTCCCACGAGTACGTCACGCCGATGGCCGCCAGCTTCTTCGCGCGCGACGTGGGTGCCGGCGAGAAGGTCAACGATCCCGCCTCGATCATCCTCTTCCGCGATCACCTGACCTTCCTCTCGAAGGTGATGCCCGAGGAGCGCAAGCGGCTCGGGATGCTCGACCTCGCCAACCTCCTCGCGACCCGCCAGGAGGAGTTCGCGCGCGAGCAGGGCATCCGGCTCCACGGCGAGGTCCCTGGCGGAGGATCGGAGGGGATCTGCCACAGCATCGTGCTCCAGGATTACGCGCTGCCCGGGCAGGTGATCGTCGGCACCGACTCCCACACGCCGCACTCGGGCGCGATGGGGTGCATGGCCTTCGGCGTCGGCACCACCGACATCTTCAACTCGTGGATCACGAAGGACGTTCGCGTCCGCGTGCCCGAGACGGTCCGCATCGAAGTGCGCGGGCGCAGGCCGGCCAACGTCACGGCCAAGGACTTCATGCTGGCCATCCTCGCCCACCCCTACGTGCGCGGCGGGAAGGCCCTCGCCAAGGTGATCGAGTATTCGGGCGAGGCCGTTTCCGCGCTGAGCGTGGACGAGCGGGCCACGATGACCAACATGGCCGCCGAGGTGGGCGGCTTCACGGGCATCACCGCGCCGGACGCGCGCACGGTGGACTACCTCGTGGAGATCCGGGGCATGGATCGAGGCGCCGCCGAGCAGATCTGCGAGCGCTGGCAGTCCGACGAGGGCGCCGACTACGCCGAGACGCTCCGGATCGACGCCTCGTCACTGACCCCGATGGTGGCCACGCCCGGCGATCCTGGCAACGGCATTGCCGTGAGCTCGCTCAAGGAGAGCGTGAAGGTCGACACCGCCTACGGCGGCTCCTGCACGGCGGCCAAGCGCGAGGACATGGACATGTACGCCGGAGTCCTCCGCGAGGCTCTCGAGCGCGGGGAGAGCGTCCACCCCGGAGTCGAGTTCTTCATCCAGTTCGGCTCGCAGGCCGTGAAGCAGTACTGCGAGGAGAAGGGCTACATCGCGATCTTCCGCCGCGCCGGGGTGACCATCCTCGATCCTTCGTGCGGTGCCTGCATCAATGCCGGCCCCGGCGCCTCCACCCGGAAGGACCAGGTGACCATCTCCGCTCAGAACAGGAACTTCCCCGGCCGCTCGGGGCCGGGGCAGGTCTACCTGGCTTCACCCCTCACCGTGGCCGCCTCAGCGGTCGCAGGACACATCGCGGCCTTCGAGCCCGAGCTGGCGCCGACGCGCTGACCTCCCGAGCCCGCACGTCCCAGGCGCCCTATACTGTCGCCTCCCATAGTGGTGCGAAGCCTGTTGCACGTAGACCTATAAGTTATTCAAAATCAGTATGTTAGGTGCTATCTTCTGCGTGCATCACAGGGTTGCCCCTCATACAAGAAGAGGACACCACAATCTCCGCACCACCATGGACGCCTCCCATGAGCCCCTTGAAACCTGACTGCCCGTCGTGCGGCCGCGATCCGTTCTCTCCGCCCGCGCCGCCCCAGCCCGACGCGGGAGGAATCCTGGGAGGCATCCCGACGGCAGCCGAGATCAACATGACCATGCTCCCGGCGGCCGAGAGGGCAGGGTTGCGAGGCTCACGGGGAAGAGGGCCGCTGCGCTGCAAGGCGTGCGGGGACACGCTCTACCGGACTCCCGGCGCACTCGTACCTCACCGCGGCACCCAGCTCATGATCCCGATGCACGTCGCGGCGGCGCGCCTGCGAAACCACCTGCGCCGCCTCGCTATCATCAGGTTGGGACTCATCGAGGGTGACTGCTACCTGCTGCCCTATTACCGGGTCGAGGGCGCGACGCCTGACGGCGAGACGACGTTCACGGTACTGGCGGCGAGGCTCGGCGACGCCCGCCTGGATCGGGCCTTCCTTCCTCCGGGCGACCTGAGAGGCTGGGAGGAGCCGGACCCCGCGGCCGCGGGCTCGCCGTCGGGCGCGGGCACGGGAGTCAGGATTCTCGAGCCGACGCTGTCGTGGGAGGAGGCGGGGCGGCGCGAGGCGGCCGAAGGATGGGAGGCGCGGAGAGTCCTCGAGCTGATCCACTATCCCTTCTGGCTCATGCGCGTTCACGACTGCGGGAAGATCGAGGGCGCCTGGATGGACGCCATCGAGGCGAAGCTGATCTTCCATCGTATTCGCTTGTCGCCTCCCATCCCGTCGCGGAAGTCCCGTCTCCTCTGGACCGCTCTCCCCGCGGCCGCCGCCCTCGCGGGCGCGATCGCGGCGCCCGCCGCGGCGCTGCCGATCTCCCTCGCGGCCTGGGGCGCCGGCGTGCCGCTCCTGCACGCCGCGCTCACGAGGCGCTGGAATGGCTGAGGGGCTTCTGGAGATCGGCTCCGCGTCGGCAGCCTGCGCCACGTGCGGGCGCGTCATCCCCGTCCACGAGAAGATCCCGGCCACCTTCTGCATGGAGTGCGGCTGCTGCGTCCTGAGTTTGTCCGGGAGCGGGGCTCTCCCGCCCCTCGTGCCACCGCACGTCCTGGAAGAAGGCGCCTGGAGATCGCTCGCAGCGGCGGCTCCCGGCGGCGAGAGATTGGTCCGGCGCTCGGCCCGCCTCCTCTTCGTGCCCTTCCACGAATGGGAACCCGACCTGGGGCGGAGGCGCCTCGTGAAGGACGCCCGCGCCGTCCTGGCTCCGGCGGCCGATCTGCTTCCGGCCGCACTGCGCATGCCGGCCTCGGCGGCGGGCGACGACGTGCGCGGCACGGCGATCGCCGAAGTGGCGCACAAGGGACGGCTCGCGGATCCGCGGGGGGCGCTCGAGCTCATCCGACTCGGCGAGCCGGTGGACGTGATGATCCCGCCGGCCGACCCCGCGCCTGTCGGCGCGGGAGGCGGGGCGATGCCCCGGCTCCTCTTCTATCCCTTCTGGTTCCTCACCTACGCGGTGGATCACAAGGAGCAAGCGGGCGTCGTGGACGCGACGAACGGGCGGCCCGTGGGTGTCACGGCACCCGCGCGCAGATGGTCTCCCCCCGCGGCGGCCGGAGTCGCAGGTGCCGCGGTCTTTGGCGTGGCGTGGATCGGGCTCGCTGCCGCCCTTCCTGCCTGGATCGCCGCGCCCGTGGCCGCCGCCCTATCGTGGCTCGCGGCGGCCGGCGCTCTCTCCTTCACGATCCTCCGCGAGCGCGCCCGCTGAGTCCGAGGTCGCGAGCCCCGCGTTCGATGGGCCCGGCCTTCGAAGCGACACGAAATCGCGAGCGCTCGTCCCGGATCAGGCTCTCAGCTTCCAGCCTCTCCTGAACAGGTCCACGGCCCAGCCGAAGAGCAGCGCGCAGAGGCCGAGGGTGACCGCGGCCGAGATCATCGGGCCGACCTCGCGCACGCCCAGGATGGCGTAGCGAAAGCCGCTGACCATGTAGTAGATGGGATTCATGAGGTTCAGGATGCGCCACGCCGGCGGCAGCATGTCGAGCGAGTAGAAGACGCCGCCGAGGAAGACGAGCGGCGTGACGGCGTAGTTCAGCCAGATGGCGACGTGGTCCCACTGCTCCGCCCACAGCCCCACGATGGTGCCGAAGGCCGCGCACATCAGGGCGCTCGTCATCATGAAGAAGACCATGGCGGCCGGATCGTGGAGGTGGAAGCCCAGGAAGCTCCAGCCGGTCACGAGCGTCAGAAGCCCCACGATGAATCCGCGCAAGGCCCCGCTGAGCGTGTAGGCCAGCACCATCTCCCAGTAGGAGAGCGGGGAGACGAGCAGGTCCTGGATGAACATCTCGTTGCGGGAGATGAAGAGCGACGAGCTGTTGTTCATGTAGGCGCCGGTCACCACTCCCATCATGACCAGGCCTGGGAAGATGAAGAGGATGTACGGCACGCCGGCCACCTCGCGGATCGAGCCCCCCAGGACGAAGCCGAAGACCAGGATGTAGAGCGCGGCGCTGAAGATGGGTGGGACGAGCGTCTGGTTCGGGAGGATGACGAAGCGCAGCACCTCTCGGCGTAGCAGCGTCAGGAAGCCGACCAGATCGGCGTGGCGGGAGGACAGGGGCGCGGCTGGCCGTGCGCTCACGAAGACTCCTCCCGCAGCTCCGTGAGCTGCTCCTCGGGTCGCAGGGAGAGGCGATCCGGCCGCCGCTCCTTGATGAAGTAGGCCGCGAGATCGCCTCCGCCGCCCGCCACCACCTCCGGCGTGGAGCCCTGGGCGATGATCCTCCCGAGATCGATCACCGCGAGGGAGCGGCAGAGCGCCTCGGCCTCCTCGAGGTAGTGGGTCGTCAGGACGATGGTTTTCCCGGCTGCGTTCACGGAGCGCCAGTAGTCCCACAGATCCCGCCGCAGCTCCACGTCCACGCCCGCGGTCGGCTCGTCCAGGATGAGCACGGGAGGGTCGTGAATCATCGCCTTGGCGATGAGGAGCCTGCGCTTCATGCCGCCGGAGAGGCTCCGGATCCTCTGTGCGCGCTTCTCCCACAGCCCGAAGCGCTTGAGCAGATCTTCCGCGCGTCCGCGGGCGGCCCGGCGCGGGATGCCGAAGTAGCCGGCCTGGTAGACCAGCAGATCGAAGATGGTGAAGAAGCGATCGAAGTTGAACTCCTGGGGAGCGATGCCGATGAGGCGGCGGGCGTGGCGGTAATCGCGAACCACGTCGTGACCAAAGACGCTCGCCCATCCTCCGCTGGGCGAGGCGAGCCCCGTGAGGATGTGAATGAGCGTGCTCTTGCCCGCGCCGTTCGGACCCAGGAGGCCGAAGAAGGCGCCAGCGGGCACCGCCAGATCGACGCCCCTCAGAGCCTGGACCCGGCCATAGTTCTTGACCAGGCCCGTGATCTGGATGGCAGTGGTGTCGCTCGAAGGAGTCATGGCGTGGGAAACCACGATAATGGATCGGGCGCGCGCGCGGGAGCCGAGCGGCCTCAGCTCTCGGGCGGAAGCGACTCCAGCTCCCGGTGAATCTGCAGCAGAGCCTGCAAGAGGCGGCGGCGCGCCTCGGCCGCGAAGGGATTGTAGCGGTTCATGTCCGTGAAGAGCTGGGGCGTGTCGTCACGGACCATCGCCACCATCCGGTGCAGGTGATCGAAGCTGGGAGTGCGCAGCGACGGCTCCTGGAAGCCCGAGCGGAGGAGCCCCCTCCCGACGTAGTGGGCGAGCACCTGGCTCTCCGCCATCGCCCGGTCGTGCTCCTCGGGCGAGGTCACGTGCACGACGAGGCCGGCCTCTTCGAAGAATCGCTGGACGGGATCGGCGGCTCCACTTCGCGCCGGGCAGACCACGACGGGCATCCCCGCCACTCCGCCACCTCCGCTCACGGGGCCGAAGAGGGGATGAAGGCCGATCACCTGGACGCTCGCCGGGGCCCGCTCGAGCATCCATCGCACCGGCAGCACCTTGACCGAGCAGCAGTCCATGAGGAGGGCCCCCTCCTCGAAGTGCGGAGCGACGGAGTCGAGGCAGGCCTGCATCTCGGAGATGGGGACGGCCAGAAGGACGAGCGGGCGCGAGGCGGTCTCCGCGATGGATCCCCAGGCGACGCCCGTCGAGGCCGCCTGCTTCCTCATGTCGCGGAGATCCGAAACCATCACGTCGAGCCGGAGGCGGAGGTGCTTCGCCGCGAACTGCCCGAAACGGCCGAATCCGATGATCCCGAGGCTGCCCAGGTCCATGGCCGGCGATTGTATCATCGGGAAAATGAGACTACGCCTGACCTGGCTGCTGATC
This sequence comes from uncultured Acidobacteriota bacterium, assembly GCA_964568735.1. Taxonomy (GTDB): domain Bacteria; phylum Acidobacteriota; class Polarisedimenticolia; order JACPZX01; family JACPZX01; genus CAZMRF01. The sequence continues at coordinate 19,538 of CAZMRF010000036.1, read as the reverse complement.
TTCGTGGCGGCCTTCGCCTACGTCGAATCCTCCGTCGTCGTCTACCTCAGGGCGATCTACTTCCCCGAGGGATTCGCCTTTCCTTTCCAGGCCGTCCCCGACAAGCTCGCGCTCATCGAGGTGGGCCGCGAGGCCTGCACGATCCTGATCCTGATCGGCGCCGGCGTCCTCATGGGCGCGGGGCGCTGGGAGCGCTTCCTCTGGTTCTGCATCGCCTTCGGGGTCTGGGACATCCTCTACTACTTCTGGCTCTACGTCTTCATAGGGTGGCCGGACTCTCTCATGGCGCTCGACATTCTATTCCTGATCCCCGTGGCCTGGCTCTCACCCGTCCTGGCGCCGATTCTGATCTCGGCCTCCATGATCGCCGCTTCCCTCTGGCTCCTCCGCCTGGAGGCGCGGGGAATGAAGCTCTCCTTCCCGTGGCCCCTCTGGGCGCTCGCGATGGCCGGCGGGCTGGTCTGCATCCTCTCTTTCACGCTCGACTACACCTCGATCCTGGAAGGCCGGATGCCCGATCCCTTCCAATGGCCGCTCTTCCTCTCCGGCCTCGCGATGGCCTGGCTCGCCGTGATCCTGGGGGTCCGGCGGCTGTCCGTCTTCGGGCGAGTCTGATGTCCCGCCTGCCAGCGGCTCGAAGGATTGCGGGCGCCTGACCTGCGAGGCTACGCCGCGCGCTCGGAGTCGAGGAGGGCATCGCGGAAGAGAGTTCTCCCCGCGAGGGAGATGCGGAAGGCGACGAGCGTCAGCCCCGCCACGGCGGCCAGCGTGAGGATCGAGACGCCGGAGTAGGGGGCGGAGAGGTCGAAGGTCAGAGGCATCACGCGGAGGATCTCGGCGACGGATGCGGCGACGATGACGCTCAGGAAGCCGAAGCGGAAGAGCGAGAGCCAGAAGAGCACCATGAAGCAGCCGATCGTCGTGACGTAGAGAGGGATACTGCCCGTGCCCGGGTAGTAGATGGCGATGCCCAGCAGGGAGACCACGCCGACCGCGATCCACGCCCTCCCCGTGAAGAGCTTCAGGAACAGGAAGAGGGTCAACGGAATGAAGATCTCGAGTGTGGTATCCGTGTGGGTACCCAGGAGAGCGGACACGGCGTGCCTCATCCCCCGGAGCGACTCCAGGGTCATGAACCGGTAAAGAGGAGGCGGGCTCTCCAGCCCCAGCCGGGACGGAAGCCAGGCAAAGAGGTGGGTCGAGAGCGCCCCGAGGACGCCGAGGGCGATCCCCGCCAGCGCATCGCACCCGACCATCGAATCCCGCAGCCCTCCGTGGAGCAGGCGGGTCCAGGAGATCAGCATGCGCGGCCAGAGCCGCCTCGCGTAGGGCTCGATCGCGAGGTACATGAGAGCGACGATACCCACGCGATACATCGCCCAGGCGAGGTGGCCAATCACGAGGCTGAACTCCTGGTCTGTCGGCGTGTGGTGCGCTCCGAGGATCCACAGGAGACGGATCGAGCCGAGATAGGCGGCGAAGCGGAGGGCTCCTTTGACGTCGCCGCGCGCCCTGCGGAGGTTGTGCAGCGCGAGGAAAAGCGCGACCGTGAGCACGGAGAGATAGGCGACCCCCCGTGCGAGGTTGACCAGGCTGAATGCGGCGGGAGCTGTCTCCGCGGCCGGATCCTCACCGGAGTCCGACGGGATGGAGAGGCGGAAGGCCACGGGCCTGCCGCCCAGAGCGGCCGCTTCGGCCAGGAGCGGCCTGTCGGAGTCGCCAGGGTCACGTCCCGACCACGCTGCCTGCCGATCCGCGAAGACCGGAGGCACGTGGCGCGGCTCGACCGGGGTGAGTGCCTTCGGGTCGAGGCCGGCGGCGGCGAGGAGCGGAGTCCACTCGGGCTCGAGCCGGGCTCCAGGGGAGGGGAGCTGATCCGAAGGGACAACCACGAGGTACCGCAGACGCCCATCCAGGTCGAGCGACAGCTCCACCATTCCCGGAAGCGTCGCCGGGGGATCGGTGAACCAGTTGCCGATGATGCCGACACCCCCGCGCTCGAGGTAGCGCGGGCTCTGACGGTAACGGAACAGAATGGCCGAGGCCGGCTGGGCGATGCCCGGCGCGGCGCGGAGGCCGCGCTCTTCGGCCGCCCGTTGGAGTTGCGCAAAGCGAGCGGAGTCGGCCTCGAAGGCGGAGATGCTGTCAACGGGCTGTTCCGTGTATCCGAGGTCGCCCAGGATCTCGCGTGCTCTCGCAGCGAGAACCTCGGGCGGCTTCTCCATCGGGACCACGCGCACGAGCTGCGTGTCTCCTGCGAGGAAGACGATCAGGACGAGCCCGGCCAGGATCGCAGCGGTGGCCCATCCGGCGATACGGGGCGACAGCCCACCCGCTTCGCCCGCGGCGGCGACGAGCTCGGGCGATGGCGTCTCGCCCGCGGCGATGGCGGCGGCGAGCGGATCGCCGCCCGGAAGGGCGGCCATCACGGCCAGTGCCGAGGAGGGGCGCCGGGCCGGATCCGGATCGAGGCAGCGGAGGATCACCCGCTCGACGGCGGGATCGAGGCCTCCCACCATGCTCGACGGCGACGTCGGCGGGCCGCTGGTCTGCAGCTCTCGCAGCTCGGCTGTGTTCGCCGCCTTGAAGGGCGGCTTCCCCGTGAACATCTCGTAGAGGAGGAGCCCCAGTGCGTAGACGTCGCTGCGGAAGGTAACCTCGTTCCCGGCGAGCTGCTCGGGCGACATGTAGGCGGGCGTGCCCACGCGGGCCTCATCGCCTGCGACGACGCCGCCCAGGGAAGCGAGGCCGAAATCCGTGATGCGCGCGCGGCCGCGGCCGTCGATCATGATGTTGGCTGGCTTCAGGTCGCGGTGGAGCACCCCCGCATCGTGGGCCGCGGCGAGCCCCGCGCTGATCTGCCGGGCAATCTCGCCGCCCTTGTCCGCCGGCAGGCGGCCGATGCGCCGGAGCAGCGAGCCGAGGTCCTCGCCGTCCACGTACTCCATCGAGATGAAGTGATGGCCGTCGATCTCTCCCACGTCGTAGACGCGGCAGACGTTGGGATGGGCGACCTGGCGCGCGATGCGCACCTCGTTCATGAAGCGGGAGAGGCGCGCTTCATCACGCTCCAGTCCCTCCGGGAGGAACTTGAGCGCGACGGGCTGGCCGAGCTTGAGGTCGTCGGCGCGGTAGACCTCGCCCATGCCACCCTTCCCCACGAGGGCCACGATCCGGTAGCGGCCGGCGAGGAGGGCTCCGGGCAGGAAGCGGCCGTGGCCGGAGGTCGCTGCCGGCGTTGGAGTCGGAGTGCGGGGAGGTGTCTTGGCGGCCGGAGGGCGCACGTCAAGTTGCGTGGGGATCTCGGATGAGGTGATCAGAGGCTTCCCGCAGGCGAGGCAGAAGAGCCCCTCGGGCACCTCACGGGAGCACGACGGACAGCGCGGCACCAGCCCTCCGCTCCGCCGCGGCGAAGGGGGGCAGGCGTCTACCACGGTGAGTGGCCTGACCGGCCCCTGGCTGTCCCCGCAGAGGAGGCGCGGATCCTACCATCCCGGCAGCCGCTCCTTCGCGCGCACCCAGAGCGGATTGCCTGCATCCGTCCTCGGACATGCACCTCGTGAAGGGCCCCTCCTCGGGCGTATTCGTGTATCTCGCGGGTCTCGTGACCTGAGCAGGTGCAACGGCCCGCAAATGCGGTGGGCGCCGACTAGGGTGCAGAGGCGCAAACTTGCGAGGGCGTGGGATCGGGCTCCTGATGTCCTCAAAGCAGGCGAACCCCTTCGAGTTCCCCGCGGGCATGGCGCCAAGCCTTGCATGATCGGCAAATGGCTCCTATACTCACGCCACCTGCCAATAACTGAGGATCCGCACACATGAGCTCGGACTCGCGAACGAAGAGCCCCAAAGAGCCCCGCGACGTCCGTCAGTTCCGCGAGCAACTCGAGCGCGGCGAGATCCGCTCGGGATCCTACGTGACCCTCGTGGGGCTGAAGGCGTACGAGCCGACGGAGCTGTGCGAGCGTCTCCGCGACGGGATCCCCTATCGCGCCTGGGAGCGTTTCGAGCGGAACACGGGCCTCGACAGGGAGGCTCTTCTGGGGCTCGTGGACATCTCCGCCAGAACGCTCGATCGTCGAAAGCAGGAGGGCCGGCTGCAGCCCGACGAGTCGGATCGGCTGCTGAGGGCGAGCAGGGTCTTCGCGAGGGCGCTCGAGTTGTTCGAGGGCAACCTGGATCTGGCTCGCGGCTGGTTCCTCTCTCCGCAGCCGGGGTTGGGAGGCGCCACGCCCCTGGAGTTCTCGGGGTCGGACGTGGGGGCACGGGAAGTCGAGAACCTCATCGGCAGGCTGGAGCACGGCATCCCCGCCTGATGATCCGTGCCTGGCGGGTCACCAAGACGCGGAATGTCGGAAGCGCCTTCACGGGGGAAGGAGCCCGCCTGTTCGGCAGCCGCTGGTCGAGCCCGGGACTGCCTTTGGCCTTCGCGTCCGAGAGCCTCGCCTTGGCAACCTTGGAAGTCCTCGTCTACCTGGGGTCCGAAGCTCCGCTTGCCGCCTACTCGTCCTTCGAGATCGCGATCCCCGAGAACCTCGTAGAGGTCCTCGACCCGGCGCGCCTTCCAGCGAACTGGAGGGCCTCACCTGCTCCCGTCGACCTGCAGGGCATCGGCAACCGATGGCTCGCCGCCGGCCAGTCGGCGATCCTCCGCGTTCCCAGCGCGCTCGTCCCGAGTGAGAGCAACTTCCTGGTGAACCCCAGCCATCCATCGTTCGCGCAGATCAGGATCGGCCCGCCCCAGGATCACTTCTTCGATCCGCGGCTTCTCGCCCGGTAGGCCCGCCCCATCCTGCGGCGAGAAAGAGAGCGGGCCCTCAGGGGAGACCGGATCCCGTCGAAGGCGAGCTCAGCGCTTCTTCTTCGAGATGTACTCCGCCATCCGGGCCACGCCCTTCTCGATGGCCTCCGTGGAGGCGGCGTAGCTGAAGCGCAGGTGCTGCCCCTCGCCGGGGACGGGCACTCCGAAGTGAACGTCCGAAAGGACCGCGACGCCCGCTTCGTGCAGGAGCTTCTTCCTGAGATCTTCGCTGCTCGCGGCGCCCGTCATCCGGCAGGCTTCGGTCACGTTGGGCCAGGCATAGAAGGCCCCGCCGGGCATTACGCAGGTCACTCCGGGCACTCCGTTCAGGAGGCGCACGATGAGATCGCGACGCTTCCGGAAGGTGGCCTTCATCCTGTCCGCCTCGTCCTGGGGACCCGCCACGGCTTCGAGCGCCGCGTACTGGCTGATGTGCGAAGCACAGGACTCGGTGTTCGTCACCCACCGGGTCAGGTGCGGGGCGAGCATCCGGTTGGCGGCGTAGCCGATCCGCCAGCCCGTCATCGCCCAGGTCTTCGAGGCCCCGTCCGCGATGATCGTGCGCTGCAGCATCCCCGGCAGAGAGGCAATCGACTGGAAGGTGCCTTCGTAGACGAGGCGGCTGTAGATCTCATCGGCGTAGACCCACACCTGATCGTGGCGGCGGACGATCTCAGCGACGCCCTCGAGGTCCTCGCGGGTGAGAATGCCGCCGGTGGGGTTCTGGGGGCTGCACAGGATGACCATCCGGGTCCTGTCGTTGATCCGCGACGCGAGGTCGTTCATGTCGAAGGCGAAGGATCGGCTCTCGCGCAGCGGGAGCGGCACGGGGACGGCCCCGGCCACCCGGATCTGGGACTCGTAGATGGGGAAGCCCGGCGTCGGGTAGATCACCTCGTGGCCGGCGCCGTACTCGGTGACGCACTGGATGGCATAACCGATGAAGGGCTTGCACCCGGCGGCGACGACGACGTCGTCGGGCTTGATGTCCAGCCCGCGGCGCCTGCCCAGGTCGTGGGCCACCGCTTCCCTCAGGGGTGCGATGCCGGCCGAGGGCGTGTAGCCGGTCTTCCCCTCACGGATGGCCCGGATGCCCGCCTCGCGGATGTTGTCCGGCGTGACGAAGTCGGGCTGTCCGATGCAGAACGAGATGATCTCCCGCCCCTGCCGCACGAGGGCTTCGACCTCGGCGAGGACGACGAAGGCATTCTCAGTGCCCAGGTCCGCTGTGCGTCGGCTGATCTCCGGCATGACGTATCCTCCTGAACACCTTCTCAGCGGGCGCGGGCCGCGGAGAGCATCTTTTCGACGCGGGCGAGCCGCTCGTCGCGCTCGCGAACGAACCGCTCGATTCCTTCGATGATGTGGCCGACGTCGAGATGGGCCTCCTCGACGACCTCCTCCACCGTCCCTCCCGTCCGCCACCTGTCGTCCCAGTCGGCGCAGAGGGTGTACTCCCAGGAAACCTCGGTTGCGAGCCAGCGCCGGATCGAATCGCGGCTGCGGTTCGTGACGCCCATCGAGTCGAGCCGATCGGCCCCTGAGAGCACCTGCTCGCGATAGTCCCGGGGCTGCAGGGCGAAGAGCTGAGGCGAGGGGGCATGGACGAGCTTCACGTTGAGCCCCCGTCGTTCGAGCTCGGGCATCGCGCGGACGACGTTGTTCGTGCTCGTGGTTCCCTGGACGATCACGCAGCCCCCGCGCGGCTGGCCGGGGCGGTAGTCCCTCATGACGTAGGCTCCCCGCGCCGCCTCGAAGTGCGAGGGGATGCCGAGGGCGGCCCGGTCGGGGATGTCGATCGCGGGGCGCGTCAGGTGAAGCGCCAGGATCGGGATCCGGGCGCGGAGGGCGGCTGCGATGAGCACGGCGACCTCGTTGGCCTCCCACGGGTGCAGATCCGCCACGTGCCCATCGGGGAAGAGCTGCGTCACCGACGGGGAGTAGATGCCGAAGTGAGTCCTGGAGTCCTCGGCGGTCTCGGGCCCCGAGTGACCGGCCACCCAGATGACGGGCCCCACCTTGAAGTCGCAGTCCTGGGCGAGCTGGCTGTAGAGCCGCATCAGGCCGTACTTGAGGTAACTAAAAGAACCATATGTCGAGCAGGCCGCCCCGAAGCCGTCGAACTCCTCGCGCGGCTTCGAGGAGAGGTTAACGGAGCCGATCCCGGCGCAGATCCCCGAGTTCGTGAACTCGGTGATCTCCTGGGGGAGGAGCACGCCTTCAGGGTTCTTCTCCCGCTCGTAGTTTCCGTAGTTCTTCATCTCCCCGAAGTCCTTGGCGAATCCGGCGATGTTCGTGGACTCGGCCAGGTCGGCCGACATGGCGATGAAGAGCGGACGCCCGTACTCCTTCCTGGCGAAGGCATTGATCCAGGATCCCCACGTGGCGAGCGCCTGGCGGTTCGGAGCCTTCGTGCCGGGCTTGAGCCACATCTCGGGCGGGTAGCTCTCGAAGTCCGAGATGCGCGGGTCCTTCCATGGGTTGCTCTTCGTCTTGAGCCGGAATCCCGATGGCTCCGCCGCGACCGACTCGCCGATCTCGACGAGGCGATCGGCGAGGAGGCGGACCAGATCGCGGTCCTCCTTCATCACCGAAACGACGATCTCGAAGTTGCTGCGCGCCTGGGCCGCGATAGCGGCCGTGTCGGAAGGAGCGGGCTCGCCGTAGCCTTCGAACTTCACGCCGTACTTCTCCTGGAAAGGCCGCTTCGTCTCCCAGAACTCGGGCGAGTTCATCTTGTGGGGCGTGCCGTGCGAGGCGGCGTCGTACTTGCCGTAGCCCCGCCCCTTGCGCGTCTTGAACCAGACGAGCGCCGGGCGATGGCCCTTCTCCGGCTCGTTGACGGCCTTGAGGATCTCGCGGCAGACCGGAGCGAACTCCATTCCCTGCTCCGTCCCGTAGCAGCGCCAGCCGGCGCTGCCGAACCAGTCGACGGGATTCCCGTAGACGACGGAGGAGGCGGGGCGCGTGTCGATCCCGTGATCGTTCCAGTCGAGGAGGACCGTGAGGTTGTCCACGCCGAGCCCCCAGGCGGAGTTCATCGACTCGTGGGCGGCCCCTGCCGTGGCGCCGCCCTCGCCCTCCATCGCGAAGACGCGGACCTGGCCGGCGCCCGCTCGCTTGAGGGCGAGGGCCATGCCGACGGATGGCGGGAAGCCGTGGCCCGAGGGGCCCGTGTTGAACTTCACGAAGAGCGTCTTGCCCTCGAACTCCGCGTGGCCGGGCAGGCCTCCGCGCCGGCGCAGCAGGAGCAGATCTTCCCACGTGAGCTGCCAGCGCTCCGGGTTGGCCACGGCGTAGCGATCGTCGCGCGTCTCGGCGTGGCGGATCCTGAGGGACTCGTTGAGCGTCGCGAGGACCGCGTAGACCAGGGGGATGGTATGGCCCGCGATGAGAACGAACCTGTCGTTGAACGGTTTGTCCGGCCGGCGGAAGTCGTATCGCATCGCCCCGGAGAGGAGGAGGCTGAGCAGCGCGTGGACCTTCGAGCGCGAGCCTCCGGGGTGGCCCGACTGCCGGTAGTTCAGCATGAGGTCGATGAACTGATCGACGATCTCCTGGGTCTTCTCCCATCGAGGCAGCTCGGCCTCCACCGATCGGAACTGCTCCTCCCAGGTTGCGGGCGTCATCTTCTCCTCGGCTATCATTGAAGATACTCGCATGTCGGCACGGCGGAACACGGATGTCTTCGAGGAAAGCAAGCCCTGTGCCCCGGAAGCCCGGAGTATAGGCCACTCGGCGAGGATCCACTCCAGCCCCGCCGTGGGCCCATTCTGCCACTTTCCCTTCGGGGTTGCCCTCGCCTCCGGAGCGGCATAGAGTCTCCCCCGTCCGTCCCGCCGCGGCTCCGCCGTGAAGCCGCGTTCCAGCCATCTTCCATCGTCGAGCCCAGTCCACCAGCCGAGCCCCCCTTCGGAGAAACGGGAAGCCATGCGCGAGACGATGAAGCCGAAGCGAATCGGGGTTCTCATGGGCGGCCTTTCAGCTGAGCGGGAGATCTCTTTGAGGACCGGCAGCGGAGTGCTGGCCGCGCTCAAGCGCAGGGGCTACGAGGCCGTCGCCCTCGACTGGAAGTTCGAAGGGGAGCTCGACGAGCTCGTGCGCTCGGCGGGCGTCGCACAGATCTGGAATGCGCTGCACGGGACCTACGGCGAGGACGGCTGGATCCAGCGCAGGCTCGAGAGGCTCGGGATCCCCTACACGGGGTCGGGGCCCGAAGCCAGCGAGATCGCGATGGACAAGGTCCGGTCGAAACGGCTCTTCGAGCGAGAGGGGATACCCACGCCGCCCTGGATCGCTGCGGAACGGGAAGGCGGGGATGCCGACGCCCTCGAGACGGCGGAGCGCGCGGCCGGGAAATTCGGCTACCCGCTGGTCGTGAAGCCCTCCTGCGAGGGGTCCACGGTGGGAGTCACGATCGTGCGCGAGCGTTCGGGGCTCGCGGCGGCGGTCGCGGAGGCATCGAAGCACCACGGCGTGGCGCTCTTCGAGCGCTTCATCCCGGGGCACGAGGTCACGGCGGCGATCCTGGGGGACTCCACGCTCGGGACCGTCGAGATTCGCCCGAAATCGGGCTTCTACGACTATCGCGCGAAGTACCTGAGCGGGGACACCGAGTACCTCGTGCCCGCACCGCTCGACCTTGGCGTTCTCGATACGATCCACGATCTCGCCGCACGCTCCCACAGGGCCCTGGGCTGCCTGGGCTACTCCCGGGTGGACCTGCGCGTCACCTTGGAGGGCGAGCCCTTCGTCCTGGAGGTCAACACATTGCCGGGCCTCACGGAGACGTCGCTCTTCCCGAAGGTCGCGAGGCACGCGGGCATCGACTACGACGACCTCGTCGAGCGGATCCTGGATTCGGCTTCGCTCGAGCGTTGACGACCCAGGCGGAGGAACGGCAGCGGGCGTGAGAGTATGATGGGGCGCGTCCCGCCGGGGCGGCCCGCCCCTCGATCCTCCAACCCACCGGGAACAATCCAGTGAGCAACTTCCACAGGGTCGCGCGCGTAGCCGATGTGCCTCCCGGCACCGGCCGGACGGTCGAAGTCAACGGGAACAAGGTGGCTCTGTTCAACGTCGGAGGCCGCTTCTACGCCATCGACGATCGATGCCCGCACGCGGGAGGCCCGCTCGGGGACGGCATCCTCGACGGGTGCGTCGTGACGTGCCCCTTCCACTTCTGGCAGTTCGATGTCACCCGCGGCCACGCGCCGGATCTGCCGGAGGCGAGAGTGACGCGATTCGAGGTGCGCGTGGAGGGGGACCAGGTGGCTGTGAGCGATCGGCCGGTCGAGGAGAGATCATGAGCCCGGAGCCTCTCATGCCGGGGACGATGGCGCCGGCCTTCTCCCTGGTGGACCTGACGGGCCGGATGCGCCGCCCCCTGGAGGAGGCTTCCGGCGAGGGGCATGTCCTTCTGGCCTTCGTCAAGGTCGACTGCCCCACCTGCCGCTTCTCCATGCCCATCCTCGAGCGGATCCACGCCGCCCTGGAATACGCCGGCGTTAGGATCCATGGCATCTCGCAGGACGCCCCGGAGGAGGCTGCCGCCTTCGCGCGCGAGACGGGGGCGCGCTTCCCGATCCTGATCGATGGGGGAGAGCTGGCCGTCTCCCGCGCCTACGGGCTGCACACGGTGCCCTCGCATTTCCTCGTGGGCGGGGATGGCAGGGTGAGGAGGTACCTGGCCGGATTTCATCGCAAGGAGTACGAATCGATCACCGCGGAGCTGGCCTCGGCCCTCGGCGAGCCCGTGCCGGTGATCTTCCGTGCGGGCGAGCCGGTCCCCGAGCTCCGCCCCGGCTGAGTGTCCAGGAGCATCGCCTGAGGATCAGGCGAAGGAAGGAGATCTGAAACATGTCGTCTTCGGCTGGTGACCTGCACAACCTGATCATCATCGGGTCCGGTCCCGCGGGGCTGACCGCGGCCCTCTACGCTTCGCGAGCCAACCTGAGCCCGCTCCTCTTCGAGGGGAGCCAGCCGGGCGGGCAGCTCACGATCACGACGGACGTCGAGAACTACCCCGGCTTCCCGCAGGGGATCCTCGGCCCCGACCTGATGGCCGCCTTCCGCGAGCAGGCCGCCCGCTTCGGCACCGAGATCATCACGGCCGACGTGACCAGGGTCGATTTCCGCGAGCGCCCCTTCAAGGTCTGGCAGGGAGACAGGCTTCACAGAGCGAGCGCCGTCATCATCGCCTCGGGGGCCTCGGCGAAGCTCCTGGGGCTGCCGTCGGAGACGAAGCTCATGGGCCACGGGGTCTCGGCCTGCGCCACCTGCGACGGTTTCTTCTTCAAGGGGCAGGAGCTGCTCGTCGTGGGTGGCGGGGACACGGCGATGGAGGAGTCGAACTTCCTCTCCAAGTTCGCCACGAAGATCTACGTCGTGCACCGGCGCGACCAGCTTCGCGCCTCGAAGATCATGCAGGACCGCGCGATGAAGAACCCGAAGATCGAGTTCATCTGGAACACGGGCGTGGAAGAGATCCTTGCCGACGACAAGGGCAAGGTGCGCGCCGCACGTTTGAAGAACCTCAAGACCGGCGAGGTCGTCGACAAACCCATCGGGGGCGTCTTCATCGCGATCGGCCACCAGCCCAACACGAAGCTCTTCGAGGGGCTGCTCGACATGGACGAGACCGGCTACATCAAGACGAGCCGGGGGACCTGGACGAGCGTCGAGGGGGTCTTCGCGGCCGGAGACGTGCAGGACAAGGTCTACCGGCAGGCCGTCACAGCCGCGGGCTCGGGCTGCATGGCGGCCATCGACGCCGAGCGCTGGCTCGAAGCCCAGCACGGCTGATCGGCCCATCGGGGCTGCCTTACCGAGCCGGATTCGCTCGCGGCATGTCGCAGCCTGATTCCTAGTCCCGACCCTCAGGCGCTCGACCTGCGAGCCCTTTCCCGAGTGACGGCGGGCCTCCAGGGAGGCCGCCTCGGCCTGGCGCGCATCCGGTCAGACGGGGTTGCACCTATCTTGAGGATATCTTAGACTTTTAAGCGTCATCAAAGGAGTCTAAGATGGTATCCCAGGCCAACAAGGTAGATTCCCGGCGGCTCAGAAAGCTCTATGGCTCGAGCCCCGCGGCTCGCGAGATCCTCGATCACCTCGCGAGCCGGGGGCGGAGCTGGCGGACCACGAGCGTCGAGCGAATCCTCGCCAGCGTGCGCGAGTCGGACGAGGATCTTTCCAGGGGCGAAGTGATCGACGTCTTCAAGGCGCTCGAGGAGTGCGGCTGCGGCCAGTTCAAGGCCGGACGGAAGGGTTGGCCCTCCCGCTTCGAGTGGGCCGTTCAGATGGTGAGCGCGGGTCGAGTCGCCGCGGGGGAGACGGAGCAGGTCGAGGATCTCACGGCGGAGGACCTCGCGGAGGAGGAGCCACAGGCCGCCCTCCGCCACACCTACCGGCTCCGGCCCGACGCCTCGGTCACGCTGGATCTGCCCAGAGACCTGACGGCGAGCGAGGCTGAGCGACTGGCGCAGTACATCCGGACCCTGCCCTTCGAGCCCGTGCCCCCTCCAGCACAAGTCGCTGCTCCTCCCGCCCGTGAGCCAGCCGCGAGCTCCGCGGGCAGGCGATCTGCGAGCAGCGAGACTCCGGATGTCCGCTCCGGCCGAGCCTCGCGTATCGGGTACGCCACGAGCTCGCGGGCGACGCCGAGCCGCGGCCGCTGATCCCGCAGGCCGCCCCCCGCTCCGCTACCTAGCTCCTCCTGAGGCTGCCGAGGACGAGCTGCGCGGCGGCGAGGAGCATGACGGCCATGTAGAGGAGGTTGCTGAAGCCGTGGAGCTTCAGGAATCGGGTGCGATCCTCACCGGTGAGGCTCGAGCCGTCGGCAGCGTGGTCTCCTGTGGCCCAGATGGCGCCCATGCGCGGCGTCAGCCAGAGGGCGAGGAGCGCGGCCAGCAGGGCCGTCACGATCGCGAGGACGAGAGCGGCCGCGCGCGCGGCGGAAGGCGTCTCGGCCCGGTGCAGGAGCATCCGGGCCGCGAGGACGACGAGGCTCGCCCCCAGGAGCGCGGGCCCCAGGATCCCGAGGATGACGTTGCCGATCTGACCGGCAATCTCGCGCGACGGCGCGCGGGCAAAGGTGATGGCGATCGACAGGCCGACTCCCGCGATCCCGCCGGCCATGATCGCGAGCGCGAGATCGTGGATCGCGGCCGCCGCCTTCAGCATCCCGCCCACGTTGTCTCAGCCCCGGAGAGGACCATCAGGGCGTCATCACACCACACGCCGGATGGAAGTGCACGGGCCGCGGCCGCTATCGTGCCGGTGCTCCTGATGCCCGCCGCATGGCGAGGAGCCCGAGATCCCAGCTACGTGGTCCGCTTACCGCCCACCGCCAGATAAACCGTCCTCGCGAAGGAGTCCGTGACGCGGACTGTCGGAGGATCGTACCCGGCACGGAGCAGGAGCTCCCGTGTCTCCGTTTCCGTGAAGAAATGAGCTTCTCCCTTTCGGGCGAGCTTCTTGAGCCTGTTCGAGTAGGTCAGGAGCAGGATCGCCGGGAGGAAATGCCTCCAGGCGGCCAGTCCGGACTCGCTGAAGACTCTCGTGAAGTTCGGCTCCGGCACGGGATTGCTCATCACGAACCGACCGCCTGGTCGCAATAACCTCAGGGCCTCAACGGCTATGTGATCCGGAAAGGCCACGTAGGCCAGGAATAGGCTGGCAAGGACGATGTCGAAGCTCCCATCGGGAGTCTCCTTCAAGAAGCCAAGTGCGTCCCGCTTGAGGAGATTGATCCCGGGCGCCTCATGGGCTCGTGGATGATCTCGAAGGTGCCGTCGAGCGCAGGCGAGCATCCCCTCCGAATAGTCCACAGCGGTGACATGGCATCCGCGCGACGAGAGCGCGAGCGCGAAGTGTCCTGGACCACACCCGAGGTCGAGACACCGCTCTCCCCCCCGGATGCCGCCGAGGCGCAGCGTGTCCTCGATGAATTGCATGTAGATGGGCGAGTGGTGGAGCTTGCAGTACGGACGCGAGTATTCGTCCCAGAAGTCTCCCAGATCCGCCAGATTCACGATGGGGTCACCGGCCGACAAAGGCACAACTTCAGGGCCCTCAGGCGGCGGCTCGAGCCGAGCCTTCGAGAGTTTGCGCCGAGGTGCTGTGGGTTCCGAGGACTCTGCCAGAGGGCATCAAGGGAGCTCCGGCAGGTTCGGAGGCCTGGCATGAGGGCGACGAGCGCCGGCTTCCTATTCGGCACCCGGCGAGGACGTTTCGTTTCCGGGAGCTTGCTTCCGATCCATCCGCCTGCCGAGCACATAACCAACGATACCGCCATAGATGGCAGAGACCTCGCTCTTCTCGAGGATTCCCATGATCGCCAGGCTGCAGACGTTCCCGGCCACGACGACGATGACGAGAAGCTGCACGAGTTGCCCGCGGCCGAAGTACGACTCGAACTTCTCCCCTCCGCCGCTGCTGTGGATGTAGCGCATGAGCAAGATGGTTCCGATGCTGAGCGGGAGAGTGGTGAAGAGGAGAGACCAGAAGCCCCATCTCAAGCGTCGATTCTGGAGTTCGAACTGCTGTCCCTCGTGCTCGAGATCTTCCCGAACAGATGTCGTGGCTTCATCATTGGATGGACTGTTCCGCCGACCAGGCTGCGCGGCCTCGCCCGCTCCCTGGGCCTCGGGAAGGGTCTGGGCGGCGGCCGGTGGAGTCGTGGGTTCCCGCCCCGAAGCGTCTGCCTGTGCGCAGAGCGGGCTTCCCATGAACGAGAGCACGAGGAGGAACCGCACAAGCCACTGGAGCGTCGCCTCACGTTGGAGCCGTTGCGCTTCGATCATGGCAACCTCCCTCGGACGCCAGAACAATCGCTGGAGCATGATACCAGAGCGGCAGGTCGTCTAGACTGTGGCGCCAATGGGTGCCGCGCGCCGCAGGTGGATCCTCCTATTCGTTGTTGCTGCGGGGGCGATCTTCCTCATCGACGCCTGGCGCTACTCGGGCTACCAGCTCGACGACAGCTTCATCACCTTCCGCTACGCCCGGAGCCTCGTCGAGGGGCACGGCCTCGTCTTCAACCCCGGCGAGCGCGTCGAGGGGTACACGAACCTCCTCTTCGTCCTGCTCTCCGCGGCCTTCATCGGCCTGGGGATCGACCCGCTCCTGGCCACGACGATCGTCACGGCGATAGCCGGTCTGGCGGCGCTCGTCTTCACCGCGCGGCTCTGCGTGGAGCTGACGCGGCCATCCGGTGCAGCGACCACATCGGGAGAGGATCGCCGGGCGATCCGAACGTGGGCCCTCCTCGCTGTGGGGCTGCTCCTTACGACGGAGGCCTTCGCCTACTGGTCCGTCGTGAGCATGGAGACGATGCTCTTCACGGCGCTCCTGGCGGCCGGCCTGTTTCTCCTCATCCGCACGAGCCGGAGCGGCCGCGGCCGGCTCGTCCTGTCGATCCCTTTCGCCCTCCTCGTCCTGACCCGTCCCGACGGTGCGGCCGTGGCCCTCATCGCCTTCACGCTGGCGGCGGTGATGGAGAGCCGCCGGAGAGGCGGCTGGAGCCATCTCGGGAGTCTCGCGCCGGCGGCAGCGATCACGGTTGCGTCCATCGCTGCGCTGCTCGCGTGGCGCCTGGCCTATTACGGGCGCCTCGTCCCCAACACCTTCAACGCGAAGGTCACGGGGGGCGCGGGCCAGATCCTGACGGGCCTGGCCTATCTCCGCGACTGGAGCCTGGCCTCCCCCCTTCTCGCCGCCGCCATCCTCGCGCCCCTCGGGCTTCTCTCCTCACGCGTTCGCGCCCGGCTGGGGCGGGAGCATCCCGTCGGCCTCCTCTGGGCGGTCGCGCTCTTCGTCGTCGTGAGCAGCGTCGCGCTCGGCGGAGACTCGATGCCCTTCTTCCGCTTCTTCGTCCCCGCGATGCCGCTCCTGGCCGTCGTCGTCGCCGTGGGTGCCTGGACCCTTCTCAGGCTCGGGGCGGCGGAGGGCCGGCCGGCCGGCGCGCACGGGGCCACGCGTGGCCTGGCTGCTCCCGAGCCCGGAGGCGGAGCGGGAGGAGGGAGTGCACCCAGGCGTCGTGCGGGCTTCATAGTCCGCTCGCTCGCGCCGGTTGCGCTCCTCGTCAGCGTTGTCGCGTCGCATTTCACGATCCAGCCCTACCGCGCCTTCGTCGCGCACCGCACGGCCCTCGTCGGCGCCGCGGTCGGGAAGTGGTTCGCCCGGGAGCTTCCCGCCGGCGGGCTCATGGCCATCAACACCGTCGGGGCGCTGCCGTGGGAGTCGAGGCTCCCCACGCTCGACATGCTGGGGCTGACGGACGCCGCCATCGCGAGCCGCCCCGTCTGGGTGGCCTCGGCCGGGTGGGCAGGCCATCGAAGAGGGTGGGGCGCCTACGTGATGGGGCGCCACCCTGCCGCGATCCTCTGGTACAACTCGGCCGGCTCCGCGGAGCCCTTCTACCTCGGTGATCGCGAGCTGGCGGCCGATCCCTACTTCCGCTTCTTCTACAGACAGAAGATCGCCCGGCTCCCAGCCCTGGATCACGAGACGGATGCCGGCGTGGAGCGAGAGGGGGGGAGGTCGATCGATGGCGACTCGCCTGGCGAGGAGGGAGGGCCCCGAGCCGCCTCATCGGATCGCGCCGGCGCCGCACGGATTCTCGCGCGCTTCCCGGGCTATCCCTTCGGGTTCCATCCGTCGGGATCCTCCGTGGCGCCGGAGCTGGGGCTTCGCGCCGTCTTCCGCGAGACTCCCATCCCCCACACGACCTTCGTCGAGCATCCGATCACGGTCCACTGGTTCGAGCCGGATCCACGCGATGCCGGGCTGTGGCCGCTGCGTGAGCGGCATGGCCAGGCCATCGGGGCCTTCGTGCAGGAGGTGGCGGCCGCGTGGCAGGAGGGGCTCGGGGAGCCTCCAGGGGATCCGGAGGCAGGCGCGTATGTCGAGGCGTTGTGCAACGAAGCCTACGGGCAGGTCGAAGCCGGCGACTTCAATGGCGCCAAGGCGACGCTCGCTCGCGCCGCGGCCGCGAACGTCACGGCCCGCGTACCCATCGTCTATCAGTACATGGCGAACGTGGCGGTGGTGACGGGCGACCTCCTCGCCGCCGTGCCCGCACAGAAGGAGGCGCTCCGCCTCGCGCCGGAGAACCGGCTCTATGCTCAGAACCTGGCCCGGCTGCTGACGGCGCCATTCGGTGACGCCCCCGGGATGGCCCGCGTCCGGGAAGGGAGCCGGCCGGGGAAGGGTGGAAAGATGCCCTGAAGGATCGCTCAGGCGATCCGGAGGCTGACCGTCACCCCGTCGCGGATCGGGATGAGCGCCGTCGTGAAGTCCGGGGCATCGCCGAGGAGGCGTGTCAGCTCCTGGATGCCGCGCGTGTCGGGATCCTCGGCGGGGGCGAGGACCCGCCCGGACCAGAGCATGTTGTCGCAGATGAAGAGCCCGCCCACGCGGAGCTTCTCGCGGACGAGGGGAAGAACGTCCGGGTAGCCCTCCTTGTCGATGTCGTTGAAGATCACGTCGAAGGGTCCCGGCGTCGCGGCGAGGACGTCGCGGGCGTCGCCGACGTGGAACTCGACGCGCGAGACGAGGCCGGCCCGGGAGAGGAAGTCGCGGGCCTGCGTCGAGTTGCCCATGGAGCCGTCGGTGTGGAAGACCCGGCCGCCCTCGCCGACGGCGCGGGCGAACCACCAGGTGGAGTAGCCGAAGCCCGAGCCGCACTCGAAGACGCGACGTGCGCCGAGGCCGCGCGCGAGGACGTAGCAGAGCTGGCCCACCGCGGGCCCGATGATGGGGAAGCGCTGCGCCTCACCGAGCCGCTCCATCTCGGCGCGGGCCTCGTCGGCGGCCATCGCCTGGGCCCTCACGTAGGCATCGATCTGCGGGTTGACGATTTCCATGCTCTCAGCTCCAGAGTTTCGACGCGCCGAGGGGCCGCCCTCCGCTCCGGGCGACCCCTCGCCGCTTGCCGACACTACGATTCAAATGATCCGGGCGAAGCGGTCGAGATCGTAGGTCCAGACGCGCTCGCCGCAGTAGCGCTTGCCCTCGGGGCAGATCGGGGTGTTGCCCGCCATCTTTCTGAGCGTACAGGGCGGGAGCAGGTACCTCCCGATGAGCGGGTTCACCTCGGCGATCTGCCGCGCCTCCTCGAGGCTCGCCCTCCAGATCTCCTCCTGCGCGTTGTAGCAGAGGCGCATGGCCATCTTGTGCCGGAGGTTCAGGAGATCGCTCGACTCGGTGAAGCGGACGGCCACGGCGTTCGGGAGCAGGTAGAGGGCCAGCTCGTCCTCCACGCCGGCGGCGCGGAGCTCTCCGATCCCGTCCCACGAGCGCTCCATCGCCTCGGAGTAGATCTTCGAGGCCTGCGGCTCCTCCGTGATGATCGCCGGAGTGACGTAGTCGGGCTCCTCGCTGAAGTGGGCGGCGAGGATCGGGCGCGAGCCCGGCGTCATCCGGTGCCTCTGGTTCTGCGAGTCGGCCGTGTGGCTGATCCTCTTGCGGAAGGTGTAGTGGACGTGGAAGAGCGCCTTCGAGATCTTCGTGTGCGTCGTCGTGTTCAGCGTCTCGCCCAGCCAGCGGTTCTGCGAAGGGTCCATCGCGAGGGCGACGGCCTCCTCGTCGGAGAGCAGCGCGCGGGTCAGCCCGAAGATCTCCCTCACCGACTGCGCGAGCGTCTCCTGGTTGCGCGCGGGATGGTCCACGAGCTTGGAGGTGAGCCCGTCGAGTCCCGAATCGAACTCGCGCAGGAAGGCTCCGCTGCCCCTGTTGTGAGTCAAGTTGCGCTGCATCACCTCGAACTCGATCGAATCCTCCTCGGGGACGGGCTGCTCGAGGAGGATCCGGTACGACGGATCCAGGCGGAGAAGCTCCTGGACCATCGCCTCGACGACGAGCTTCTGTTCCAGCGGCGTGTCGTAGAGGGCGCAGGTGCGGTAGTAGCGGAGCAGGGTGAGCCCGCTCACCGTGTGATAGAGCCAGGCGAAGGTCGCGACCGGCAGGACGTAGCGGGCCGTCTCCTGCGACTTCTTGCCGATATCGCGTGCCCACGACTCGGGGCTGCGCCCCCGGGCGGGGAAGCGCTTGAAGTACTCGTGGCTCACCCGGGGCAGGAGCGCGCGCGCGAGTGCCTCGTAGGCGTCGTTCTGCGCGGCGATCGTCTCGTGGTAGATCGCGAGCGACTTCCCGTCCATGGGGGGTACGGCGTAGGTGCCCGGCTTCACCTTCACGTAACGCTGGCTGACCTGCTCGGAGTTGTAGAAGGGATGGCTGTGCAGGAACGACCAGATGAAGTGGCGGCTGACGTTGCTCAGCGCGAACTGGAAGTGGGCATGCTGGAGCGTCGTGTGGTGGCCGGCCTTGTAGAGGTCTCGGGCGAGATCGTCGCGCCGGGCGGCCTTGTCGGCCCTGAGAGCCTCGTCGGCGCCGGGCGGGCCGGCCACGTCCTCCTCGGTGACAATCCCCTTGGCCGAGTAACAGGTGCGCGCCGTCGCCACGACGTTGTCGAAGGGTCGGACGAAGGCGTTCGTGATCGCGACCTCGGGAGGCGGGGAGAGGAAGCCCCGGCCAGAATCCGGGTGCGGAGCGGCCTCGGATTGCGGGTGGGTGCCGCCGGTGCGAAGCGGCGCGGATTCTCTGGCCAAGACGATCAAGAGCTCCCGAGATACGACCGAGAATAGCCCTCCTCGACGGGTCGACACAAGAGGTGTATAAACAGAGCATGGTGCGTCCTGAGAAGCTGCACCGACCTAGCGGGTGGAAGTCCCGCCCGGGT
>CAZMRF010000035.1:7863-48736 GCA_964568735.1 uncultured Acidobacteriota bacterium | reverse complement strand
GACGTCCTCTCCCACGTAGCCCGCCTCGGTCAGCGTCGTCGCGTCCACGATGGCGAAAGGCACCGACAGCAGCCGCGCCATCGTCTGCGCGAGCAGCGTCTTGCCCGAGCCGGTCGGCCCGATGAGCAGGATGTTCGACTTCTGGATCTCGACCTCGTTCTTCCTGCGCGTCAACTCGTTGCGCTTGTAGTGGTTGTAGACCGCGACGGCCAGCTTCTTCTTGGCCCGCTCCTGGCCCACGACGTACTCGTCGAGGAAGTGGTTGATCTCGACGGGCTTCGGCAGCCGGACCTTCGTCTTCGTCTCCGGGGCCTCCTTCTCCTCGGAGATGATGTCGAGGCAGATGTCGACGCACTCGTCGCAGATGTAGACCGTCGGTCCAGCGATCAGCTTCTTGACGTCGCGCTGGTTCTTGTTGCAGAAGGAGCAGCGAAGAACGTCTCCCTCGCCTTTCTTGCGCGCCATCTCAGTGCGTCTCCCGATGCCGGGTCAGGTCAACTCTCGCCGGTCGATCACCTGGTCGATGATCCCGTATTCCGCGGCCTGGGCGGCCGTCATGATGAAATCGCGGTCCGTATCGTGCTGGATGACCTCCAGGGATTGTTTCGTGTGGTCGACCAGGATCTGGTTGAGTCGCTCCCGCATTCTCAGGATTTCCCGGGCGTGGATGTCGATATCCGAAGCCTGTCCCGAGAACCCTCCCATGGGCTGGTGGATGATCATCCTCGAGTTGGGGAGCGCGAACCGCTTCGCGGGCTTCCCCGCCGCCAGGAGCACCGCCGCCATGCTCGCCGCCTGACCGATGCAGATCGTCGAGATGTCGGGCTTCACGAACTGCATGGTGTCGTAGATCGCCAGACCCGCCGTCACGGAGCCCCCGGGAGAATTGATATAGATATGGATATCCTTGTCGGGGTCTTCGGCCTCGAGGAAAAGGAGCTGAGCGATGACGAGGTTCGAGAGATGGTCGTCGATCGCGTCCCCTATGAAGATGATGTTGTCCTTCAGGAGACGTGAGTAGATGTCGTAGGCGCGCTCTCCGCGGTTGGTTTGCTCCACAACCATCGGAATCAGCGGCATTTACGGTTCCCCCTGAGTCGCTAAGTATTAGCCGTGCCCAAGACCAAGTCAAGGACCTTTTCACGTAACAGATGGCGTTTCAAGGCGTCTACCCGCCCTTCCTTCTCCCATCGCGCTCTCAGCGCTCCGACATTCTGTCGTCGCTGGCGCGCCTCGTGCTCGAGAGCCTCATCCACCGCTCCCGCCGCGATCTCGAGCGATTCCTTGCGGGCGATCGCGTCCAGCAGGAGTCCCGCCACGACGGAGCGCCGCGCCATCTCGCGCTGTTCGGAGCGCACCCGCTCCAGGTCAACTCCCGCCGCGGCCGGGTCTATTCCCTGAGCCTGCATCGCCCTCAGGAGATCCTCGACGTAGCCCTCGACCTGCTCGTCGACCATCGATTCGGGCGCCTCGGCGCGCGGGTTGGCCGAGAGGAGCTGATCGATGGCCTTGCGGACGGCCTCTGACCGCTCCTTCGATCGAGCCACCCGCGTCAGCTCCTCGCGAACCTTGGCGCGCAGCTCGTCGAGAGTCGTTCCCGCGCCGACCTCCCGGGCGAAATCGTCGTTGAGATCGGGGAGATTCCGCGTCTTGATCTCCCGCAGCTTCACCTGGAAGGCGACCTTGCGCCCGGCGAGCTGCGCGGAAGGATGGTCGGCGGGGTACCTGACGGCGAACGATCGCTCCTGGCCGGGCTCCATGGCTCTCAGCTCATCGGTCAGCTCCGGGTGGGGACCCGCGGAGCCTACCTCGAAGAAGGCATCGGGCCGGGAAATCGGCTCCCCCTGTCCCTCTTCGAAGGTGCCCTGGATCTCGGCGAGGACGAAATCCCCCTGCGCGACGCCCCGGCCTTCCACTCCATCGTAACGGGCAACCCGCACGCGGAGATCATCGATGGCCTTGGCGACGTCACCATCGGATACCTCCACGGCGCCTCGTTCGACCTGGATCTCCTTGTACCCCGCCACCTCCAGCTCCGGCCGGACCTCGAACTCGGCAACGAAGGAGAGGCCCGTGTCCCGCTCGAACTTGTAGTCCTTGAGGACAGGCGAGTGCAGTGGCTCGAGGCCTTTATCCCGGATCGCGGAGAGCGAGCAGTTCCGGATGAGCGTCTCGACCACGTCCTGCTCGATCTCCTTTCCGAATCTCTGCACGAGGATTTGCCGGGGGACCTTCCCCTGGCGGAAGCCCGAGAGCTGGATGCGGTTCGCGTAGGTCTTGAAGGCTTTCTCGTACTCCGCGTCGATCATCGACGGTGGGACGTCGACTGAGAGTGACCGGCGGCAGGCGCTGAGATCCGTGACGGAGACTTTCATGCGAAGGGTGGGAGCGCTCTTGGTGCGAAAGGGGGGACTCGAACCCCCACGGGTTTCCCCACCGGATCCTAAGTCCGGCGCGTCTGCCAGTTCCGCCACTTTCGCGTTGCGGAGGGCAACGGGCGCTCACGGCTTCTTCGTGAAGCGAAGCATCGCCGCGGCGCCTGCGAGACAGCCGGTGGAGTATATCCTAGACGGCCCCGGAGAGGCCTGTGGTGAGCCGAGGAGGACTCGAACCTCCAACCCGCAGATTAAGAGTCTGCTGCTCTACCACTTGAGCTATCGGCCCACGACTCTTCTTTTGGGAAATATTCCGGGGCGCGCATCCTACTCCGACCCGCCGGACGCGTCAAGGCAGTCCCAGTGCCTTCGCCCCCCGGGGTGGCCGACCCGGGAATGGCAGGGATGCTGGCCCGGGCCGCGCTCGTGCCGTACCATCCGGGCATGGCACATCGCCCGGTGCTCCGGACTGCGGCGGGACTCTCAACTACGCCGTGCCTGCCGGGAATCCATTCGCCAACGGGCCTGGGGGCGCCTGCGACGAGATCTGGGCCTATGGACTGAGGAATCCCTGGCGGATCGCCTTCGATCCTGCGACGGACGACATGTACATCGGCGATGTCGGGCAGAACTGCTGGGAGGAGATCGACTACGCGCCCGCCTCGAGCCCCGGAGGGGAGAACTTCGGCTGGCGCCAGATGGAGGGAGAGCACTGCTTCGATCCGGCCGATCCCTCCGACTGCGATCCCAACGGCGTCACCTGTGGAGCGTCCCCCCCGTGCGGTCATCCGAGTCTGACGCTTCCCATTCTCGAGTATGGCCGTACCGGCGGAGGTTGCGCCGTGATCGGCGGACCCGTCTACCGGGGGTGCCGGATGCCGGCATTCGACGGCACCTACTTCTACGGGGACTTCTGCGCGGGCTTCGTGAAGAGCTTCGAGGTCTCCAGCGGCGCAGCGGTCAACGAGGATGACTGGAGCGACGAGTTGGATCCAGCGAACACGCTGCCCTTCGGCCTCACGGGCTTCGGCACCGACGGGCAGGGAGAGATCTACATCGTCAATCGTGACGGCGTGGTGCTGAAAGTCCTGCCGCCCTTTCCGGACCTGGAGGTCTCCGGCCAGGGGGCCGGCGATCCGCTCCTGATCGAAGGCGCCGGTGGCTGGACCTGGGAGGATCTCGAGCTCTCGACCTCCCACCCGGTCGCCTTCTACCGCGTCTACCGCGGCGTGCCGGGCGACGTCTTCGCGTGCATCCACGCTACGTCGGCCGCGGGATGGCCCGCCGGGGATTCGACACTGCCGGCCCCCGGTGATGTGCTCGCATGGATCGTCACCGCGGTCAGCCCCCAGGGCCAGGAGTCCGGCAGCGGAGAGCCGGCGAGGCACCTGATGAGCCCCTGCGCGGCTCCTCCTTGAGAGGCATCCAGGGGTGAAGTGCGACCCGAAGGCCGGGTGAGCGCCGAATACCCCGACGGGCGCGGGCGGACGACGCAGAGAACGACGAAAGCGGGGCGCGGCATTCGCCGGAAAGGGGCGTTTGTTCGACGTGCCTGGAAGGCCCTCTCGGCCTAACTTCGCCGCATGCAGGCGCTCTTTCGAAGAACCTTCCCGACCGAATCGTCCAACGGCGGCAGCGTCCACGAGCTTCAGGTCGCGAACGCGTGCGAGAAGTGGCTCGCCAGAATCGTCACCCTTCCGGATCGGGTGTGGCGCGATCCCGAGCGCCGTCGCCTCCTCGTCTTCTCCGCCTCGACGAGGGAAGAGGTGGAGGCCGCCGCCTTCGCATATCTCCTGAAGGAGTGCGAGCTCCGCGGGGAGCGGATCGTCGGACTGAACTACGCGGCCTGCGTCGGCGTCGACGGAGCTCCGGCCCGGCGGATCGTCGCCATGTACCCCGTGCAGTTCCACCTCAGGACGGGCGGCCGGGTCAGCGGGTCGAGGGCCATCGAGAACACCTTCACGGCGAACCTCAGCGAGACCGGGATCTTCCTCGTCACGGCGCGGGGGCTGCTGCAGGGTGCCCTGCTCAACCTCGCTCTGAAGCTCCCCGGCAGGATCGAGAGGCTGGAGGGTCAGGTCATGTGGGCACGCCCGGAGGGCGAAGCGGGAAGGCCGCCGGGCGCGGGCGTGGAGCTCGTGGACCCTCCGCTCTCCTACCGAGCGCGCCTCCTCAGTCTCAGGTAGGCTCGTCCGCCTCGCCGGCAGCGCCGGCACGAGCGACCCTCGCACGTCACCCGCCTCTCTCCCTCCCATGCGGCCCGGCACTTCCCCGCCGTTGAAAGGCTCGAAGGACGAGGGCTAGACTGAGCGCGTGAATTCCTCCCCGGCGGCTGCGGCCGCCGTCATCCCTCGCGGAGCCAGGATGTCCGGGGTCGCGGGCACGCTCTCCTCCTCCATCGGCAGGAAGCTCGTGATGGCGGCGACCGGCGTGGTGCTCTTTGCCTTCGTGGTGGGGCACATGGCCGGCAACCTCCAGGTCTTCCTCGGCCCCGGCCCGATCAACGAGTACGGGAAATTCCTCCGCGCGCTGCTTCATGGCGCCGGCATCTGGATCGCCCGAGGCGGCCTCCTCGCGGCCGTCGGGCTCCACATCTGGGCCGCGATCTCCCTCGCGCTCGAGAACCGGGCGGCACGGCCCCAGAGATACCGAAGCGTGCGCAGCGTCGAATCGACCTACGCCTCGCGGACGATGATCTGGAGCGGACCGATCCTGGCGCTCTTCGTCGTCTACCACCTCCTGCACCTGACCACAGGCGCCGCGCACCCGGCCTTCGTGGAGGGCGACGTCTATCACAACGTCGTCGCCGGCTTCAGCCAGTGGCCCGTCTCGGCCTTCTACATCGTCGCGATGCTCGCGCTGGGCCTGCACATGTACCACGGAGTCTGGAGCATGCTCCAGACCCTCGGGCTCTCGCATCCCAGGTGGAACGGGCTCCGGCGCGCCTTCGCGGTCGGATCCACCCTCGTCGTCGTCGCCGGCAACATCTCCATCCCCGTCGCAGTCATGGTCGGGCTCGTCCGCTGATGACCGCCTCCGGAAGCCCGCCCCGCGGCGCGCCACCTCCCGAGCGCCCGCAGCCGGGGGCTTCGCCCGCTCTCTTCCATTGGCCCGGGTGATCCCTCCCATGGAGCTCAACGCGCAGGTCCCGAAGGGTCCGATCCAGGAGAAGTGGACGCGGCACCGCTTCGACATGAAGCTGGTGAACCCCGCCAACAAGCGGAAGTACAGCGTCATCGTGGTCGGCTCGGGACTGGCAGGCGCATCGGCTGCCGCCTCCCTCGCGGAGCTGGGCTACAGGGTGAGCTGCTTCTGCTACCAGGACAGCGCGCGCCGGGCTCACTCGATCGCCGCGCAGGGCGGGATCAATGCCGCCAAGAACTACCAGAACGACGGGGACAGCGTCTTCCGGCTCTTCTACGACACCGTCAAGGGCGGGGACTTCCGATCCCGCGAGGCGAACGTCCACCGTCTCGCCGAGATCTCGGTGAACATCATCGACCAGTGCGTGGCCCAGGGCGTCCCCTTCGCGCGCGAGTACGGCGGCACACTGGCCAACAGGTCCTTCGGCGGCGCCCTGGTGTCCCGGACCTTCTATGCGCGGGGCCAGACGGGCCAGCAGCTCCTGCTGGGCGCCTACCAGGCGCTCCAGCGCCAGGTGGGCCTCGGGAAGGTCGCGATGCACACGCGCCACGAGATGCTCGACGTCATCCTGATCGACGGGCGGGCACGCGGCATCGTCGTCCGCGACATGGTGACGGGCGAGATCCGCTCGCACCTGGCCGACGCCGTCGTGCTGGCCACAGGCGGCTACGGGAACGTCTTCTACCTCGCGACCTACGCGAAGGGCTGCAACGTCACGGCCATCTGGCGGGCTCACAGGAAGGGCGCCGCCTTCGCGAACCCCTGTTTCACCCAGATTCATCCCACCTGCATCCCCGTGACCGGCGAGCACCAGTCCAAGCTGACCCTCATGAGCGAGTCCCTCCGCAACGACGGGCGGATCTGGGTGCCGAAGAAGAAGGGCGACGGCCGGGCACCCGGCGAGATCCCGGAGGCGGAGAGGGACTACTACCTCGAGCGCATGTACCCCACCTTCGGCAACCTGGCACCACGTGACATCGCCTCGCGCGCTGCCAAGCGGGTCTGCGACGAGGGGCGCGGCGTCGGGGATTCCGGATTCGGCGTCTACCTCGATTTCGCCGACGCGATCCGCAGGCTGGGGGAGAGCGCCATCCGCGAGAAGTACGGCAATCTCTTCGACATGTACGAGCGCATCACCGACGAGAACCCCTACAGGGTCCCGATGCGGATCTACCCGGCGAGCCACTACACGATGGGCGGCCTCTGGGTGGACTACGACCTGATGAGCACCATCCCGGGGCTCTACGTGATCGGCGAGGCCAACTTCTCGGACCACGGGGCGAACCGGCTCGGCGCCAGCGCGCTCATGCAGGGCCTCGCCGACGGCTATTTCATCCTGCCCTGCACGATCGGCAACTTCCTCGCCCGGGTGAAGCCCGACGGGGCCGGCGGGGATCACCCCGCGGTCCTCGCGGGTGAGGCTGCCGTCCGGGAACGGATCGAGCGGCTCCTTTCGATCCGAGGCAAGCGCACCTCCACCTCGTTCCACCGCGAGCTCGGCCGCATCATGTGGGAGCATTGCGGGATGGGCCGCACCCGGCAGGGCCTCGAGGAGGGGCTGAGGAAGATCCCGGCGCTCCGCGAGGAGTTCTGGCGTGACCTCACGGTCCCCGGACAGGGCGCCGAGCTGAACCAGTCCCTCGAGCACGCCGGTCGTGTCGCGGATTTCCTCGAGCTGGGCGAGCTGATGTGCCTCGATGCCCTCGAGCGCGAGGAGTCGTGCGGAGGCCACTTCCGGGAGGAACACCAGACCGAGGAGGGCGAGGCCCTGCGCGACGACGGGAGGTTCTGTCACGTCGCCGCCTGGGAGTTCGCGGGAGACGGCTCGCGCCCCAGACGCCACATCGAGCCGCTCGCCTTCGAAAACGTCCCCCTCCAGCAGCGGAGCTACAAGTAATGAACCTGACCCTCAACGTGTGGCGGCAGAAGGACGCCGGGACCCGGGGCCGCTTCGTGACCTACCAGGCGAAGAACATCAGCCCCGACATGTCCTTCCTGGAGATGCTCGACGTCGTCAACGAGGGAATGATTGCCAGGGGAGAGGAGCCCATCGCCTTCGACCACGACTGCCGTGAAGGGATCTGCGGCACGTGCGGCATGGTGATCAACGGCCAGGCCCACGGCCCCCGGGCGCTCACGACGACCTGCCAGCTTCACATGCGCGCCTTCCGCGACGGCGACGTGATCACGATCGAGCCCTGGCGGGCGAAGGCGTTTCCGGTCCTCCGCGATCTGGTGGTGGATCGTTCGTCCTTCGACCGTATCATCCAGGCGGGAGGCTTCATCTCGGTTCCGACCGGAAGCGCGCCCGACGGCAATGCGATTCCGGTTCCGAAGCCCGACGCCGAGCGGGCCTTCGACGCCGCCGCCTGCATCGGCTGCGGCGCCTGCGTCGCCGCCTGCCCCAACGCCTCCGCGATGCTGTTCACCGCGGCCAAGATCGGGCACCTCGGGCTTCTGCCCCAGGGCCAGCCGGAGCGCTTCACGCGCGTCCGGAAGATGGTCGTGGCGATGGATACGGCGGGCTTCGGGAACTGCACGAACCACCAGGAGTGTGAGGCCGCATGCCCGAAGGGGATCTCCGTCGAGTTCATTGCCAGGATGAACCGCGACTACATCCGGGCCACGCTCGCGGGCACCGAAGAGGACGCGGCCTGATCCCGTGACGGCCCCCGGGAAGGGCCGTGCCTGCCACGGGCTGGACTGAAAGGGGGGCCCCGGCCGGGTCCCCCGGGGGCGGCCGAACCTTTCCGCGCGGTATCCGTCATCATCCATGGGTGCCCGGGCGCGGGCGGGCCGTGAAGCCCCGGCCGCCCAGGCTCCAGGGCGGGAGACGCCGGATTGCAGGACGCGACACTCATCGACAGGTGCCGCCAGGGCGACGGGCTCGCGTGGGAGGCCCTGGTCCGTCTCTACCAGGGCCGGGTCTACTCGGTGGCCTGGCACTACATGCGCGACTCCGAGGAGGCGCGCGACATGGCGCAGGAGATCTTCATCAGGGTCTACCGAAAGCTCGATACCTTCCAAGGAGGCGAGACCTTCCTGCCCTGGATGATGAAGCTGGCCCGCAACGCCTGCCTCGATCGGTTGCGCGAGAAGGCGGCCCGCCCTCCCCTCTCCGACGTCCCCGTGGAGGAGGGGATCCAGCTCCCGGATCAGGGCCCCTCGCCCGAGGAGGCCACCGAAGCCTCCGTTCGCCGGAGGCTTCTCTACAGCGCCCTCGAGCGAATGAGCGACATGGGGCGAGAGATGATCCTCCTCAAGGAGATCCAGGGGCTGAAGCTCGAGGAGATCTCGGATCTGCTCCAGATCCCCATCGGAACGGTCAAGTCGAGATCGAACCGCGCGCGCTTCGAGCTGGCTGTCGCCCTGCGCGGACTGGACCCTTCCTGTGGGACCCTGGCGGTCCGCGAATGAGCGTGCATGACAATGGATGACGGCCGCACCCCCCCGCCGCCTCCCGGCCTCACCGAGGCGATCCTCAGGGCCACCTCGGGGCCGGCGTGCGCCAGCGCGGAGCCCAGGCTCTGCGATCTCGTGGACGGCTCGCTCGACCCTGTGGAGCGTGAGCTGGTCGGCCTCCACCTCGCTTCCTGTGAGCCGTGCTCATCCCTCGTCGGCGCGTTGCAGCTCATGAGCGCCGACCTCCCGATGCTGGCCGAGATCGACCCCGGAGCGGACTTCGCGCGGAGCGTCGTCGCCGCGACGGCGGCCATGGTCCGTGACAGGCTGCCGCTCTCCGTACGCATATCGCGGATTGCCGACGATCTGCTTCAGCGGCCTCGCATCGCCTTCGAGAGCGCCTACGTCGGCGCCTTCGTCCTCATGCTTCTCTTCGGCACGCCTTTCTCCCCGCTTGCGGGGATCCCGCGGATGGCCCTCACTGTCGCCTCCGGAAACCCGATCGCCGTCGCCCGGGAGCCGGTCTCCCGGATGGAAGAGCGAATCTCCGGCGAGGTCCAGTGGGCCTGGGCGGCCACGCGGACGACCGTCGGCGCCACGTCGAAAGAGGTGGCCGGCAGCGTCGCCGGAGGATCCTCGATGGCCATGAAGCGGCTCGGCGGAGGTTTCTCGGGACTCTTCGGCGCGCTGCGATCCAGCGGCAGCCGCGACTCCGCCCCGCCCGGCACGGAACCCGATGGAGCTCCCGGCCGTCAGGATGAAGCAGAGATCGACGACGACAACGATCGGTTCCCCGAGCCGGGGGACCGTCATGATGGAGACAAGCCATGAATGCCACGCACGAAGAGGCCCCGTCCTTCGCCCCTGAGGCTTCGCGGGCCCCATCTCGCCTCGAGATCAACGACCCCAGGCGCAAGAACCCCGCGCTGGCGGGAATCCTGTCGGCGATGCCCGGCCTGGGACAGATCTACGTCGGCTACTACCCGCGGGGGTTCATCCACATCCTCGTCGTGGCATTCACGATCACCTTCCTCGCCAACATGACCACGGATTCGTGGGCGCCCCTCTTCGGGCTCTTCCTCGCCTTCTTCTGGCTCTACAACATCGTGGATGCCGTCCGGCGCGCGACCCTCTACAACCAGGTCCTCGCGGGCGGCGAGGTGCCTTCCGTCCCCGGCGACTTCAAGATGCCTTCCATGGGCGGCTCCATCCTCGGCGGCTCGCTTCTCATGGCCGCCGGCTTCCTGCTCCTGATGCACACCCGCTTCGGCATGCCGCTCGACTTCATCGAGGAGTGGTGGCCCCTCATCCCGATGGGCTTCGGCGCCTACCTCCTGAGCAAGGCCATCAAGGACCGCACGGCGCGCCGCCAGAGCTAGACCCCGGGCTCCGCTGCACGACGGCTGCTCAGCGCGGGACGGAGGGAATCGCCCGAAGCCCTCCCTCATGCGGCTCTAGGTGGCCGAGTGGCTGCGAGCGCTCCCTGGTCTCCCGCAAGGCGGGACCCTGTACGCGTAGTCACTCCTCGGCCACCCATGCGATCAAGCCCTGCTTCGCTCGTCCCCCAAGGCTGGGACCCTGTACGCGCTCGCAGCTACTCGGACCACGCTGTTGCTTCGGGCGATTCCCTCCGTCCCGCGCCAGGGGCGTGCGCGTCTCTGAGCTGCGGAGGCGCGGTGGTATCCTCCCGCTCCGGGCCGCACCCGGGTACCGTCGCGCGCCGCCCGGCGTGCGGGATCCTCACGGCCTGACGGAGCCGCACCCATGTCGCTGCAGCCCGGCCAGACCGTCGCCCACTATGAGCTCCTCGAGCTCATCGGCGAAGGCGGCATGGGGCGTGTCTTCAGGGCGTACGACAGCCGCCTCAAGCGCCAGGTCGCGATCAAGATCCTCCAGCCGGGCCTCACCTCGGACGAAAAGCTGCGCCGGAGGTTCGAGCGCGAGGCGAGAGCCGCCGCGGCCGTGACCCATCCGACCATCGCCGCCATCCACGAGGTCTCCGAGAGCGGAGACCTGACGTACATCGTCATGGAATTCGTCGAGGGCCGCACGCTCAAGAGGATGATCGGCGCCGGTCCGGTCCCCCTCATGGAGACGCTCCGGATCGCCGTCGAGATCGCCGAGGGTCTGGCCGAAGCGCACCGCGCCGGCGTCGTCCATCGCGACCTGAAGCCGGACAACATCATCGTCCGCCCCGATCGGCGCCCCAAGATCCTCGACTTCGGCATCGCGAAGCTGCTCGAGGACCAGGGCGGCATGTTCCGGCGGCGCACTCGCCCCTCGACGACGAGCCTCTCGGGCGAAGGGAAGATCATGGGGACGCTCGGCTACATGTCCCCCGAGCAGGCGCGGGGGGATCCGGTCGACGCGCGGACGGACATCTTCTCTCTCGGCGTGATCCTCTACGAGATGGTCACCGGCCAGGCGCCCTTCCGCGGCCGCACGCCCATCGACACCCTCACGTCCATCCTCAAGGAGCCGCCCCCGCCGGCCTCGCAGGTCAACCCTGCCGTCCATCCCTATGTGGAGGCGCTCCTCGAGGAGTGCCTGCATAAAGACCCGGCGAAGCGCTTCCAGCGGATGGAGGATCTCGTGGCCTCCCTTCGGATCGCCCAGCTCGCGCTCCAGGAGGCCGCGATGAGGAGGACTACCTTCGAGGGTCCGGCGATCAGGGAGCCTGCAGCCGTCGCACAAAGGCCCGCCCCGCGCACGCGGCGACTGCCCCGGATTCTCATCTGGACGATCGCAGCCCTCGCCCTGGTCGGCGTATTGTCCGCCCTCTACCTGCGCAACCGGGCTTCGCCTCCACCGGCCGGCGAGAGCCCCGAGGCGGGCCAGGCTCAGTCCGGCGTGAAGGCCGGGCCGGGCCATGAGGGCTCTACCGATGTCGCTCGCGCACTCGCCAGATCCAGCGAGGCCTACCAGGAATACGCAGCCGGTGAGCTGGCACTGCACGGGGCGCGCTGGAACGAGGCCATCTCCCGGCTGGAGGGCGCGATCGGGATCGATCCCACCTTCGCACTGGCCTACTACCAGCTCGCGATCGCCCGCTCCTGGGGAGGGGATCCCGACGGGAGCCTGCCCGCGCTTCAGGCGGGGCTCCCCCAGGCCGATCGCATGCCCGAACCCTGGAGAACTCTCTACAGCGCCCAGCTCCACTGGCTACGTCAGGATTTCGGGACGGCCTACGACGCGCTCTCCGACCTCGTGAAGCGCCACCCCGACACGGCCGATGCCTGGTACCTGCTCGGGGAGATCCACGAGCACAGCAGCCGTCACTGGAGCCCCGCAAGGTCCCGTGAGTATCTCCAGAGAGCTCTCGACCTCGATCCGAGCTTCAAGCTCGTTTTCCATCACCTCGTCTACGACGATCTCGCCGCGGAGGACGTCACCTCGGCACGGCGGTTGATCGAAAGCCGAGCGGCCGGCATGGAGATCGACGCCGCGGAGGAGGAGGTGGAGGTGGCCATCCTCTTCGCCGAGGGGCGGATGGAGGAGGCCCTCAGTGTCGGCGAAGCGGCGCTCGGGCGCGGCCACGACAGCCTGCGACTCATCCTCGCCCCAGCTCATCTCGCAGCCGGCCACGGCCCGCGAGCCGCCGAGCTCTCGTCCCAGGCGGCCCGGGCCGCGGGGGGCGAGCCCCCGGCGGCGATGCTCACCAAGGCGTGGGTTCTTGCCCACGTGGGCCGCCTCACGGAAGCGCTTGCCGCCTTCCGCGAGGCTCACTCGGCGCTGTCAGGCACTCCGTTCATGCGGCTGGGCGCCTTCTGTGCGGTCTCGCGCGCGCAGATTCTCGACGCGGCGGGCGATCGGGCCTCCGCCATCAGCTCCGCCCGCGACAGCCTCGTCACGGATCCCCACTACGCTCCGGCCTACTACTGGCTGGGCAGGCTGCAGCTCGCGGGCGGCGAGATGGCGGAGGCCAGGAAGACGCTGGGAACCCTCCGGGAGAGGATGAACGAGGTCGTGCCCGATCCCGATCTTTTCTGGGTCCTCGCCCTGCAGGCCGAGATCCACAGGGAGGAGGGAGACCTGGGGGCTGCCCTCGCCGACCTGGGGAAAGCGGCCGAGCTGCCTCCGGAGAGCCGGAACCCGGAGGTGGGCGCCTTCACGAGCGCGCGCGTCAAGGCTGCCTTCGGCGACCTCGATGGAGCCATCGCCGCCTATCGCGAGGGGCTCCGCCCCATCATGCGAGAGCCCTGGAACGATCGTGTTTCGACTCCCGTCGCCCTCTACGATCTCGCGATCCTCGAGGAGCGTGCGGGGCAGGCCGGGGCCGCCCGCGGCCACCTGGGCCAGTTCCTCGCCGCATGGGGCAAGGCCGATCTTCCCGTGGCCGCCGTCGCGGACGCCAAGCGGCGGCTCGCTGCTTCCGCGCACTAGTTGCCTGCCGCCAGGAGCGGCTACCGGGCGATCGCGCCGCCGCGCGGCAGGGCCCCTTCGTTCGCCCTCGCATAGCCGACGAGCAGCTCGACGCTACGCGCGTAGCTCCGGATCCCTCCGGGCACCCTCTGGGTCTTGAGATACGCGTCGTTCATTTTCTCGGCTGCCCGCTGCGCGGGCCCCTGGAAGCGCTTCCAGTAGGCGTCCGAGGCATCGATGTCGCGCTGAACACCGGGATGCCTGCGATCCTCCAGGCCACGCGCCCGGTCCTGGTCCTGGCGGGCCACGGCCGCGATGAGCTGCCGCTGTGCGAAGACGGCCGCCGAGTACCGCGGCCATGGGTGCGGGGAAAGAGCCGCCGCGAGGAAACCCATGAAGTTGGCTTCGTCTTCACGGGCATAGCCCCGCTGGTGGGCCATCTCGTGAGCCACCATCATCGGCAGGCTCTCGGGCGGTGCCCCTTTGTTGTAACAGGCCTCCCCGGTGAAGGGGAAGTAGAAGCCGGCAATGCCCGAATAATCGAGGATCCGGCTTGCGAAGAGGGGCTTGGGAGGCCCGTACCGCTCCGCGAGCGAGGGCTCTCCGAGGAGCCGTGCAGCCTGCTGCCAGCCCATCTCCAGGGATCCCGCCAGCTCCGGCCGGCCGAGCATGGCGCCCGTCGGGGCCTCGGAGCCCTTGGCCCCGTGCAGCGCGAGGTACTCCTCGTTGGCCGCGTCGACCATGTCCAGCGCGAGAAGCGTCAGCTCTTCGGCGTCCGCCCCACCCACGTGCCAGCTCTTGCGCTCTTCGAGCGGTGGGCGAGCGTAGTTGAACCCCCAGGTCGCGTAGAGCAGCGCAACGATGATTCCGAGATCGGCGGCGAGGCGCAGCGCCCCTCCGGCCAGCGCAGTGCCGGGTCGCACCCTCCCCTGGCGCATCTTCGTGATCCCCCGGATCAGCGAGACGGCCTGCCGAGCCAGGAAGAGCACGACCAGGATCTCGACGAGCGTGAAGGGTATCCAACCCGTCGCCCGGGAGAGGATCGAGGCGATTCGCGGCCCCAGTCCGGCCGAGTACCAGCTTTCGGCGAGGTCCGGAGCCGCGGCGAGGGCCCGAAACGCGAGGAAGGCCGCCAGTCCTGAAGCCACCGCGGCGAGGCGCAGGAGGATCCCCACCTTCGATCTGCGCCTTTTCGCGCCGGCTCTCATCGGCTCGCACACCTCCCGTGAGGATCACGCGGGGATCCGGGCCGAGAAGATAGTCTGCGGACCCAAGGCGTGCAGGCCTGCCGGTACCGGGGCGATCGCACCCCACCGTGCCCCCTGGCCGGCCGGGGCAGGTTCGCCGTCGCTCGCAGCCCCCCACAAGCCAGGACGGAGATGGGCCTCCTGCCTCCGAGTGATATCCTCCCCGCCCTCTCGCCGGCCCCTGCCGAGCTGCCTCGATCCGCGATCGCCGTGAAGGCGGCCGGGAGACGGGAGCTGGAACCGCACACGTGACCCTTCGGCTGGGCCAGATGCTCTCCCGCTACAAGCTCCTCGAGCAGATCGGGGAGGGCGGGATGGGAGTCATTTTCCGCGCGATGGACGGCCGGCTGAACCGCCAGGTCGCCATCAAGGTCCTCCACCCTCACCTGACGGCCGAGCCGGGGCGCCGCGAGCGCTTCGTGCGCGAAGCGCATGCCGCGGGCGCCCTGACCCACCCCTACATCGCGACGGTCCACGAGGTGGACGAAGCCGACGGCCTCACCTTCATCGTCATGGAGTTCGTCGAGGGGCGGACGCTCCGATCCCTCATCAAGGAAGGGCCCGTGGCGCCGGCCGCGGCCGCCCGCCTCGGCTGTGAGATCGCCGAGGGGCTCGGCCATGCGCACGCCACGGGCATCGTGCATCGCGATCTCAAGCCGGAGAACATCGTCGTCAGGCCGGACAACCATCCGAAGATCCTCGACTTCGGCGTGGCCAAGGTCCTCCACGAAGAGGCTTTCGCCGGCGACTCCCCGCTCGGCAGCAAGTCCGATCCTCTCACCCGCGAGGGCCGGATCCTGGGCACGGTCGGCTACATGTCCCCCGAGCAAGCGCGGAGCGACCCGGTCGACGCGCGCTCCGACATCTTCTCCTTCGGGATCACGCTCTACGAGATGCTCACCGGCGAGGCTCCCTTCAAGGGATCGACGGGAGTGGAGACGCTGAGTGCGATCCTGAAGGACGAGCCCCGCCCTGCCCCGGAGCTGAATCCGGAAGTCTCTCCGCTGATGCAGGGCATACTGGAGAAGTGCCTCAAGAAGAATCCCGCGGATCGTTACCAGAGCACCGAGCCTCTCGTGAGAGACCTTCGCGAGGCCGGAGGAGCCACGACCGTGAGCGGCTCCTACTCGGGCGGCGCGGCCGCGCGCGGGAAGCCCCGGTGGGGAATCGCGGCCGCCGGGGCCCTGATCCTGATCGCGCTCGCGGCCGGCTACGTCGCGTGGCGCGCCCAGGGATCGAGGGAGACCGCGCGAGGCGCTGAGGGATCACCGGCGCAGCCGGGCGCAGCCGGCACTCGGAAGAAGATCGTGGTCCTCCCCTTCGAAAACCTCGGCGCTGCGGAGGATGCCTACTTCGCCCAGGGAATGACGGAGGAGATCACCAGCCGCCTCGCCGTGGCGAGCGGCCTGGGCGTCATCTCGCGGACCAGCGCCTTCCAGTACGACCGCACGGGCAAGAGCATCCGCGACATCGGCGCGGACCTCGGCGTGGACTACGTGCTGGAGGGATCCGTCCGCTGGGCACGGACCGCCGGGGGCGCCAGTCGCGTGCGGATCACCCCGCAGCTCGCCGGCGTCGCCGACGACACCCAGATGTGGTCCGACGCCTACGATCGCGAGATCGACGACATCTTCCAGGTCCAGACCGAGATCGCCGAGAGCGTCATCAGGCAGCTCGGCATCGTCCTTCACGATCCCGAGCGCTCCGCGATGGGCTTCCGCCCCACCGGGAACGTCGACTCCTACCAGGCCTACCTGCGAGGCATCGCCGCCTCGAGGGGGCCCGACCTGGTGACCGAGGAGGGCTCGGCCGAGGCGGTCCGGATGCTCACGAAGGCGACGGAGCTGGATCCCTCCTTCGCCTTCGCCTGGGCCGAGCTGGCCCGGGTGCACAGCCTCCGTTACCACCTCGGCTTCGATCGCTCCGAAGCGCGGCGCGAAATGGCGCGTGAGGCCGTGGAGCGAGCCGCGGCGCTCGCCCCGAGGGCTCCGGAGATCCGGGTGGCGCGCGGATACTTCCACTACTGGGCGCACAAGGAATACGACCTCGCCCTTGCCGAGTTCGCCGCCGCGAGAAGGGAGCGTCCCAACGACGTCGATGCGATCTCGGCCATCGGTTACGTCCACCGCCGCCAGGGCAAGTGGGAGGAATCGGTCCGCGACCTGCTGCAGGCGCAGGAGCTGGATCCCCTCCACGCGAACCTGATCGGCGAGCTGGGATCGAGCCTCGTCTTCATGCGCGAGTACGCCCGGGCGGAGCAGTTCCTCGACCGCTCGATCGAGCTGGAGCCCGACCAGCGCCGGGGCTACCGATTCAAGGCTCTCATCGCTCTGCTCTGGAAGGGCGATCCCGCGGCGGCCAGGGCCGTCTTCGAAGGCACCTTCGACCCCGGCGATCCGAGCACGTCGATCACCTGGTACTTCCTGCTGCTCCTCGATGGCAGGTACGAGGAGGCGCGGCAGTGGGCGGCCGCTCTTCCCGGCGACGTGCTTCAGGATCAGGGCGTCTTCTATCCCCGCCCCCTCCTCGAGGCGATGGCGCTCCAGGCCATGAACGATCTGCCGCGGGCGCGGGAGGCCTACGGCGCGGCGCACATGATGATCGGCGAGGCGATCGTGCGCAGTCCGGAGGATCACAGGCTCCACAGCGCTCTCGGGATCGCGCTCGCGGGGCTCGGACGCGGAGAGGAGGCGATCAGATCCGGACGGCGCGGGATGGAGCTGTACCCGATAGAGCTGGATGCCTATGCGGCTCCCGAGCGGGTGGCGGACATGGCGAGGATCTGCGTGATGGCGGGCGAGAAGGATCTCGCCCTCGATCAGATCGAGCGCCTCCTCTCGATCCCGTCGCTCTACTCGATTACATGGCTCCGCCTCGATCCTCTCATGAAGCCGCTCCTCGATCACCCCCGGTTCAAGGCGCTCGAGTCACACCAGGTCCGCGCGACCGGCCGGTGAGCGAGCCCGCCGGGGCCGCGGGCCTCAGGAGGCACCGGGAGTCCCGGCCCTCACCAAGGACCGGTGTGTGACTTTGTCACCCGGATTGTGATCCAGGGCTCGACCCCGCTCGCGGGCCTTCAAATCCTCGAATCCCGATGAAGAGAGATTGTCGTTGCAAGATCCCCGCGCCGGCGGGGCCGAATCAGAGCTTGCCGCAACCTGCTCCTGTTGGTATAAGGAGCGCGGGCACGTTCCTGATCCCCGCCCGGGACCCCGGCTCCCCGGCGCGGGCATCGAGGAACGGTCGAGGGGGGACCGTGAAAGCGCAGAGGATCTCTTCCGTCCTGGTCCATCTGGCCCTCGTCGCAGCGGCTGGACAGGTTGCCTTCGCAGGGTCCCACACCTGGGACGTCAACGAGCTGTTCAGCAATACCGACGGCACCATCCAGTTCGTCGAGCTTAAGGAAAAAGGAGGCGGCGAATTCGAGACCGGGGTCGGCAACCAGCTCCTCCGCAGCAACGCGGTCACCTATGACATCCAGAACAACGTCGTGGCCCCGACCTCCTTCAAGTTCCTCCTCTTCGCGACGCAGGCCTTTGCGGACCTTCCGGGCGCTCCGACTCCCGACGAGATCATCCCGGACCACTTCATCAATACGAGCGGAGACACAATCATCTACGGCCCACCCTACGACACTCTCACCTTCGGCGCGGGCGCTCTTCCAACGGACGGGATCCACAGCTTGCGCCCCGGAGGGACGAATCCGGTCAACACGCCGACGAACTACGCGGGGCAGGTAGGCTCGGTCGATGCCAGCCCTCCTCCTCCACCCGCGGTCCCCGACGGATCCGCCTTGACGGTGCCCATGACGGTCGTCGCCCTTGATTCCACGGGCTCGTCCCTCTCCATCAGGTGGGACACCTCAACCTGCACGGGCGCCACCAATCACCACATCATCTATGGCGAAGGCTCCATGCTTCCCGGATCTCCTGGCGGGACCTTCGGCGTGCGCGGAAGCAAGTGCTCGATCGGCAGCAGCTCTCCCTTCATATGGAACTCAGTCCCCGACGCCGCCGATGGCACGGGGCTGCTCTGGTGGGTCTTGGTCGCGGTCAACGCCTCGGGGATCGAGGGCTCCTGGGGACTCGACGGCGCCGGCGCGGAGCGTGTCGGCCCAGGACCGGGCGGATCCTCGGGAGTGTGCGGCGTCACCGTGAAGAACGTCACGAACTCCTGCGGCAACTAGAAGCGCGCCCTCGGCCGGCAGGGTTCTGAATCCGCAGCCCGCGGTTCGATCCGGAAGCGCAGCTTCCGGCCGTCCCCTCCCCACGCGCGACGATCGGCCCCTGATCCCGCTGCGCAGGCACCGGGTCAGCGTGGCACGGGCTTGCCATCCTTGTAGAGGACCCGGTGATAGGGGCAGTCGCTGTCGCTGACCATCGCCACGGCGCAGCGCTCGCACCGCTCGGCCTCCTGGACGGCCAGCTTCAAGATCTCGATGGCCTTCACGGCGCGCTCGTAGCCGGCACGATCGCGGACGCCCGTCGAACCCAGCATCCCCAGCCCGTGCTCATCGCACCACCCGTACGTCGCCGCATTCCTGATGCAGACCGGACAGGTGAGCGATTCCAGGTCCATCGGGACTCCCCGCGCCAGCTCGTAGGTGAGACGCGAGAAGTAGGCCAGGCCGCGGACGAATCCGACGCGATGCTCCTCGCAGAACCCCTCCGTGGCGATCGCCTTCCTGCACGACTCGCACTCGAAGGTGCTCAGATCGAGATCGTGGCCGTGGGCATCCAGCGTCTCGAAGAGAAGCTCGGAGCGCACGGGGATCGACGCGAGGTACCCGACCTTGTGGAGGGCGCACCAGCCGTTCGCCCGCACGGCGGCCGCGCAGGTGCAGCCGGGCGGCGCTTCCGTCATCGGGCCGGATGCCGGCTCCACGGGCTGCTCCTCGGCGGCAAGGCCCGCCGCGGAGAGGGCCAGCACCATGCAGGAGAGCGCGCGCATGGAGGTGCGTCCGGATCGGGCACGCGCAGGGAAGCTCATCGCCGGAGGATACCGGCGTCCCGGTCGTGGCGCCATGGGAACCTGCGCGCTCAGGCCGGGTAGAGAAGGCTCTCGACGGTCTCGCAGATGAGGTGGCCGACGAGCGCATGGACCTCCTGGATCCGCGCGGTCGTGCGGCTCGGGATCACGAGCGCGTGATCGGCGTGCGCCTTCGCCGCCCCCCCGTCCCGCCCGAGGAGGGCGATGGTGATGAGCTTCCTCTCCCGGGCCGCCTGCAGCCCGTTCAGGACGCTGGGCGAATCGCCGGAGGTGGACAGCGCGTAGGCCACGTCGCCCGGGCGGCCGAGGGCCTCGATCTGACGGGCGAAGATTCGATCGAAGCTGTAATCGTTCGCGATGCTCGTGAGGATCGAGGTGTCGGTCGTGAGGGCGATGGCGGCGATGGCCGGCCTCTCGGCGCCCATCCGATTCACCAGCTCGGCGGCCAGGTGCTGGGCATCCGCGGCGCTCCCCCCGTTGCCGAAGAAGAGGATCTTGCCTCCCTTCCGAAGCGACTCCGCAATGGCCCGCGCGGCCGCTTCGACGGCGGCATCGTGCTGGCCGAAGAAGGCCCGCACGGCTTCGAGGTGCTCCTGCACGTCGCGGGCATACCTGCCGTCGCCCATGGGCGCCTCCTGGATCTCGGAGCCTGTTTGAGCGTCGGCTCCCGTCGCGTTGCGTGCGGGGCGCCACCCGATGCAGGGAGAGTCGACGGAGCCGGCCGCGCGGTCATGTTAGGGGTGGGCCGGAGAGAGTGTCAATCCGGCTCTGGCTCGCTGCGACTCCCTTCGGAGGCCGGCGGATGCGCCCTCCACCGTCATGCCACCGACAGCGAGGCCGTCACCGGACGGGACATCTGCCCTCCTTAATTCTCTTGTCCCAGGGACGATCGATCCGGGCCGTCAGGATTCAGGCGCTCGAGCGGAACCTGGGCATCCGCCTGCTTGACTCCACTCGGAAGCCTCACAGATTCCTTCCTTCATTGAAGCGGCGAGGCCATCCTGCCCGGCCTCCTTGGCTCTCCAAAAGGGATCGTCCACCGGACCCACCGGCGCGACACCCAGCGCCATCCCTGCCGTCTCACGGAGGATGCAACGATGTCGAGAAAGCTGAACGTCCTGGCGGCCTGCGCCGCTCTTCTTCTCACGGCCACGCCCGCGCTCGCGGATGGGAACGTCAACTTCAGCCTGGGCGAACGCTCGCTGAACTCGAACGATTTCGAGCCCGTCGACGAGCAGACCTTCATCGGCGCCTTCGCCGATTTCACCGTGTCGGACTGGCCCATCGACCTTGCCGCGGGCATCTACCGCTCCACCAAGTCGGACAGCATCGGCGCCGCGGACGTCACGGCCACGATCACCGAGCTGAGCTTCGGCGCGATGAAGACCTGGCAGTTCGCCGGGAACATGCACCCCTTCGCGGGCGGCGGCCTCTCGGTCGTGCAGGTCGACGCCGAGATCGATGCCGGGGCGGCGAGTGCCGATGACAGCTCCACCGCTGCCGCCATGTACGCCGAAGGCGGCGTCTACTGGCGCCTGGGCTCGGCCATGAACCTCGGCATGCACGCGAGGTTCAATCGCGGAGCCAGCCACGACTTCGCCGGAACGAACATCGACTCGGACTACTTCCAGGTGGGAGTCCTCGCGGGCTTCGCCTGGCCGACGAGGTAAGCCCCTACCACTCCGCGTGGGGCCGCCTGCGGGCATCACCGGCCCGGAGGCGGTCCTCGCACGGACGACCGGCGAGGCACTCCTCCGGGGCAGTTCGTGGCTCCCGCCGCCGCGGGTGCGCGGTCCTGTTGCGCTGGCGGCGAGGCTGGCGCGCCCAGAGGGATTTGAACCCCCGACCTACGGATTCGAAGTCCGGCGCTCTATCCAGCTGAGCTATGGGCGCGCGAAGCGCGAGAATAGCACCTGACTTCGGGGCGGGCACACTCCTAATCCCACCCAGCCTCCCGACCTGCGCCATGCACGCTGCGACAGTCCCGCACGATCAGGCGCGGCGGTACGAGCGAATCGGGTGGCGCGCCTGGAGGGAGTCGAACCCCCGACCTTCGGCTTAGAAGGCCGCTGCTCTATCCGCTGAGCTACAGGCGCGCGACCGGCCGATGATAACGACGCTACAGAGCCGGCGTCCATCCGCTCGACTTGAGCCAGTGCATCAGGAGGACGACGGCCAGGAATCCGAGCGTCTTCACCGGCTCCATGCACCGGATCATGGTGCGCAGGTCGAAGCGGCCGGAGCGGTTCGAGGAGTAGCGGAAGAGCGGGAAGAGCCTCGGCACCTCGGAGG
This sequence comes from uncultured Acidobacteriota bacterium, assembly GCA_964568735.1. Lineage (GTDB taxonomy): Bacteria > Acidobacteriota > Polarisedimenticolia > JACPZX01 > JACPZX01 > CAZMRF01. Next base: position 26,925 of record CAZMRF010000035.1, on the reverse strand, counting down.
CGTACGCGGGGAAGACAACCGGGAACTCCTCGATGAGCTTCCCCTCTTCCCAGCGGATGATCAGGTAGTGGGCAGGCACGAAGAGGGCCGCGAAGGCGACGAGGAGCCAGAGCCTGCCGCTCATCGCGGCGATCCCCGCGCCGATCAGGAAGGTCCCCAGGTAGAGCGGGTTGCGCGTCACGGCATAGGGGCCGGCCGTCACGAGGGATCGCTCGTTGCCCGGGCCGTAGACCCTCCGCCATGTGTGGTACCCCATCGCCCACGATCTCATCGCCCCGCCGGCCAGGACCATGGCGCAGGCCGCGGCGAGGAGCGCGCGATCGGATCTCACGGAGCCAAGGGACTGGCCGATGAGCACCGAGACCGTCAACAAGACCAGCTGCATCATCTGCCGGTAGCGGTAGGCGATCCGCCCGAGCTTCCGCACGTAAGGCGAGGCCCTCAGGGACGGGGCCGCTGCGGGAACCGTGATTGGCTGTTGCTGCATCATCGAGTCTGCACGACCCGCTCGTGACGGGCCTCGGCGGTTGAAGAAGGCTTCGAGGGAGCCCCCGAAGGGGCCGCGATCAGGACAACGCCGCGGGGGCCTGCCCGGGTATCACCGGGCGGCGCCCGCGGCGGGTGGGAACTGGTACGCCTGGAGGGATTCGAACCCCCGACCTATAGATCCGGAATCTATCGCTCTATCCATCTGAGCTACAGGCGCGTGCGAGTGCCTCGATGATACCGGGGGCTGATCCGGGTCGTCAACGCCCGCACCGAAGAGCGCTACGGGTTCACATCGAACTGCACGACCGGGCTGAGCCGCTTGCGGCTGGGATTCTTCTTGTCCAGATCCTGGTCGAGCCCGCCCACCACGACGAACATCACGGGGTTGTTGGGGTCCGCCGCCTGGGTCAGCGCTTTCTTGCAGGCGCTCTTCCACTTCTTCTTGCTGGGCGTCCAGGAGCCGGTCCTGATCGCGGCATCTCCGCTCGTGACCCGGGTCCCCTGCTCGAAGCCGGCGCTGGAGCCCATGTAGAGCTTGAAGGCGTCGTAGGTGTCGGTATCCCACGTGAAGGTCGGCAGGGTTCCGGGGTTCGACGGATCGCTGCAGTCGAGCGGGCCGGCCGGTCCGAGCAGCTCGGGCGAGTGTGCGATGAAGCTCTGGCCGAAAACGCCGTACGAGCTCCCATCCCTGCTGGCATCCTCCCAGGCGACGATGAAGCTGCCCGGAGGACCCGTCGCGATGGTGGGCCGGTTCTGGTTGTTGGTGGCGTAGCTGCTGACCTGGAACTCGATGCCGAGAGGCATCCCCAGAGAATCCACGATCTGGCCGAAGACGCCGTCCTGCGAGCCGTCCTGGTTCTGGCTGGGCCACACGACGATGAACTCGCCGGAGGGATCGGCGGCGACCTTCGGATCCTCCTGGTTGAACATGGTGTACGTGTTGACCTGCAGCTCCGTGCCCACCGGCACTCCGTCGACGTCGAAGACCTGCGCGAAGACCCCGTCCTGTGAACCGTCCTGGTCATCACCGTCCCAGGCCACGAGGAAGTCGCCCACGGCGTTCATGGCGATGCCGGGCTCGCCCTGGTCGCCCGGGGTGTAGGTGTTGACCTGGAACTCGGGGCCGGCCGGTGCGCCCGTGCGGTCGAAGAGCCGGGCGGCGATCCCGAAGCCGTCGCCGTCCGTGGGGTAGCTCTCCCACACGACGGCGAAGTTCCCCATCTCGTCGCCTGCCACCGCGGGGAAGTACTGGTAGGCCGAGGTGTAAGTGTCCACCTGGAACTCGGGGCCGGCGGGCGCTCCCGAGCTGCCGAAGATCCGGCCGAAGATGCTGTTGCCCTGCCCCACCTGGCCGTAGGAAGTCCAGACGGTGATGAAGTTGCCCGCCCTGTCGATGGCGACGTGCGGATCGTACTGACCGTTCGTCGTGTAGCTGTTCACCTGGAACTCGGCGCCCACGGGCGAGCCGGTGCTCGTGAAGAGGCGGGCGAAGACGCCGTCGTAGTCGCCGTCCTGGGAGTAGCTCATCCACACGACGACGAAGGCTCCCGAGGGGCTCATGGCCACGGCGGGATCGCCCTGGTCGGCCGTCGTGTAGGAGTTGACCTGGAACTCGTTCCCCACGGGGAATCCGCCGCTCGTGAAGCGCCGGGCGAAGATCCCCGCGCCGTATCCGTCCTGATCGTCGCTTTCCCAGACCATGACGAACCTCGACTGCCCATCCGATGCGATATCGGGGCTCTCCTGATCCCCCATGGTGTACGTGTTGACCTGGAAGGCCGCCATGTCTTTCAGCAGCCCGGCGTGGCCCGGGCTCGCGCCCGCCAGGACGCAGAGAGTAGCAACGAGTGCTGCTCGCTTCATCGGATGAGCCTCCTATCAATCGAGGTGGTGGAGCGTGCGCCGTGAGGGGCGACACCTGTCCGGGAGGGCTGCGTCGCTGGCTCTCCTGGTGCTGCCGCAACCCGCCGGCTACGGTTGGTCGGGGCGGTCAGATTCGAACTGACGACCCCCTGCTCCCAAAGCAGGTGCGCTACCAGGCTGCGCTACGCCCCGACGGGCGCAAGGACTCTACCACGACGTGCACCTCGGACGCCGTGAGCGACGAGAGAGTCTGACTCCGGGCGAATCGTGCCGGCGGCTCGGCGCGTTGTCTCGACGCCCGAAGGGGGCCTCGTTCAGGCCCCGCCCTCCCGAGCGCGGGCGGTCTTGCGGTCCACGAGGTAGTCGCCCGAGAGGATCCGCTGCCACCAGGAGCGGTTCTCGCGGTACCAGCGAACCGTCGAGGCCAGACCCTCGTCGAGCGCGATGGCCGGGTTCCAGCCCAGCTCGCTGCGAACCTTGCCCGCGTTCACGGCATAGCGCCGATCGTGTCCCGGCCGGTCCGTGACGCGCCTCAGGAGAGACTCGTTCCGGCCGGTCAGCCTCAACACGGCCTTCGCCATCTCGATGTTGGGGCGCTCGCCGCCCGCCCCGATGTTGTAGATCTCCCCGGCTCTCCCGCGCATGAGGACGTGCTCGAGCGCCGCGCAGTGATCCTCCACGTGGATCCAGTCGCGCACATAGAGCCCGTCGCCGTAGATGGGGAGCGGTTTCTCCTCCAGGGCGTTGAGGATCATCTGCGGGAGGAACTTCTCGGGGAACTGCCAGGGACCGTAATTGTTCGAGCAGCGGGTGATCGTGACGTCCTGACCGTAGGTCCTGAAAGCCGCCTGGCAGAGGAGATCGGCCGCGGCCTTGCTCGCGGCGTAGGGAGAGGTCGGCCGCAGGGGAGTGCTCTCCTCGAAGCGCGAGGGGTCCTCGATCGACAGGGCGCCGTAGACCTCGTCCGTGGATACCTGGAGGAACTTCCCGGCGCCGTGCCTCCTCGCCGCCTCGAGGAGGACCTGCGTCCCGGTGATGTTCGTCCGGACGAAGTCGCCCGCCCTCTCGATGCTGCGGTCCACGTGGCTCTCGGCCGCGAAATTGACCACCGCGTCGAAGGCGCTCCCCTTGCCTCCTGCGCCACCGCGGAGGATCTCTGCCATCCGGGCCTCGTCGGCGATGTCGGCGACGACGTTCCGGAGCCGCGCCTCCCCCTCCAGATCGGCGAGGTTCTCCCGGTTGCCCGCGTAGGTGAGTAGATCGACGTTGACGATCTCGACGTCGGGCCTCGTGGAGAACAGGCGCCGGATGAAGTTCGACCCGATGAAGCCGCACCCGCCCGTGACGAGAAGCCTCATGGGCGGAGCCTACCTGCGCCACGAGAGGACAATCAAGGGGAGGTCACGAAGGCAGATCCCAGATCATGAGAGAATCGAAGCCCCAGAACGACTTCAGGGCCTCCTCCTCGCCGGCGGATCGGAGGAGCACGCCCCTCCCGTCCGTCGAATACTCGAAGGCTTTCCCCGTGAAGGGATCCGTTGGCACCGCGTGGAGGTACCCGGGCGCGAGATCGTCGAGGGCCACGGGCCACGCACCGCGTTCCATCCTGTACCGGCGGAGCGCGACAGCGGTCGCCGCGAGCCCGGCGCGGGTCGATGTGAGATCCGCCCTCATGTAGAGCCCCGTGTCGTTCGGGATGACCGAGAGGATGCGGGCGTACCATGGGATCGTGAGCGCGGGATCGACTTCATCCCGCAGGTGGGGGGGCAGGCCGATGCGCTCCAGGTACCGGCTGACCTCCTCGAGGTAGTAGGTGTGGGCCTTCAGGTACACGGGACGCAGGAGCCAGGCCGCCGCGCTCGAGTGGAGCCGCGACCGGGAGCCCATCGCCCCGGAGCCCCCGCCGCCTTCGACGTCGAGCAGCAGCGCATGAATGCAGGCGGCCTCCCCCTTCAGCCCTGCCGCGATCGTTTCCGGTCCCGGGAGGTCACGGAGGCTCTGATCCAATCGATCGAGCTGGGGGGTCGTGAGATCACCCCGCGCGAGCAGCCCGCGCAAGACGCCGACCATCTGCGCCTCGATCGAAGATCCGACGAGGCTTACGATGAGCGCCTGCTCCTGACGGAGCGAAGCGCTCAGGGCGAGCCCCCTGTTCATCGCCTCGATGGCCTTGTCCGGCTCACCCGTCTGGACGTCGAGCGCCGCGTCGGCCGCCATGAGGCGGCCCAGATTCAAGAGATTCAGGAGCCTGGGGAGACTGGCGTCGATCCCTTCTTCGTAGCGAATCTCCCAATCGGATCCGGGCCGGAGAGCCGCCTCCGCTGCGAGAGCGAGAGGAATGCGGTTCCGATCGACCACCGCCCGGACACCCTCGGGGTCGGCGGCGACCCGGCGGACGACAGTCATGCGATCCCCTCGCCCCCGGACGATCGCGTCATCTTGATCCCTGTAGTCCAGGAGATCGGCTGCGGCCCGGAAGTAGCGAGCCCGGTTCTCGGAGGGGAACACCTCCTGGGGACCGAGGGCCGAGAGGTCGAGCGGTCCCCAGCGCTCCTCGAAGCCGGTGACGGCGCGGTCCAGCGCCGAGGCCTCGACGCGTGCCCAGATCAGGCGGACGGCGAGGAGCAGGAGCACCAGCCCCGCCACGGATAGCAGGCTGCGCTTCCACCACAATCCTCTTCGTGTCTTGCTCTCGCTCATCCCCTGGCCTCCCTTTCGCCTCGAAGCCGGAGCGCCGGCACCGTGCTCACGGCGCCGGCTCCTCGTCGCTCCTCAGCCCGGCAACCTGCGCCGTGCCCGTCCTGTCGGCACTCTCCACGATCAGATCTCGAGCTCGCCGCCAATGTCTCCGATCTCCTCGCGCCGTGCGTCGTTGATGTCGAGCTGGATCTCGCGTGGATGCAGGAGTCCGCCTAGGTGAGCGTCCCGCAGGCCGGCGTCCCGAGCCAGCTTCCTGAGGGGTGCCCGCGCCGAACCCGGCAGCTCGCGACCCGCATGCCCGGCGTAAGTCCCCTGTCCGGCGGCCGGATCGAGCAGGACCAGGATCGCGAGAGTGGCAACCCAGGCCAGCCTGAGCGGCCGCGACGCCCAGACTCTCTCGGTGAGAGTCACACGAGGCCGCTCGATGGACTCCGCGAGGGCCAGGACCCGGGCACGCAGATCGGGTGACGGCCCTTCCCGCCGGAGCGCCTGAATGCGTTGCTCGAGAGAGCTGCCGTTATCCATGGCTTCTTCGGAGGCGGATGGCAGGCCGCGGCGCATGGGGCTGCCGTGCGAGGAAGGAGTCGCCGTTCATGGTTCCTCTGGAAGCGTGCTGCCAGCCACGGGAGCGGCGAGGATCGCCCTGAGCCGCTTCAAGGCGAGCCGGTACCGGCTCGCGGCGGTGAAGGTCGGCACGCCGGTCACGCGGCCCACCTCACGGAAGGTGAGTCCCTCGATGGCATGGAGGAAGACAGCCCCGCGCTGCTCCGCCGGCAGGCGAGAGAGAGCGGCACGGAGATCGATCGATGCGTCCGCCTCAGGCGCCGGGGCTCCGGCGAGCAGCTCCTTCGCGGCTCCTCCGGAAAAGGGATCGCGCAAGCTACCCTGGCCGATCCCACTCGGAAGCTCTCCGCCGCTCCCCGACCTGTCGAAGGCCGCGTTGCGAACCATCCTCAAGAGGTAGGCCCGCGGGCGCCTCACGGAGAGCAGCTCGCCTCCCATTCCCGCCAGCTTCACCATCGTTTCCTGCACGATGTCCTCCGCGTCGGAGCGGCGCCCCGTCAGCCAGAGCGCCAGCCCGAAGAGCCTCTCCGCGTGCGCGTCGTAGATCTCGGCGAGCGCCCAGGGATCGCCCCCGGCCAGCCGCCGGAGCCGCCGCCGATCGAGCGCATCCTCGACTCTCGATCCATCCATGCGGTGCGTCAGCCCCGGGGACAGGAGAGGACCGCGAGACGGCCCGTCGTCGTTCGATCCTTCCAGACGTTCGAGGGGAGAGGTTTTGTCATTCCCGGGATGTGTCTGCCCGGGAGCGGAGCGGGAGGCGGCGGCTGGGGCTCAGCCGTCGGTGCGGGCCCAGTCGTAGGGGATGTCGTTGTCGTGGGGATGGACCCGGAATTCGTCGGGATCCTTGTAGTGGTAGACCTCCGTGGGGAGATTCACCACGAGCGACTCCGTCTCGCTGACGCACTTGAAGCCGTGGTAGACGAAGGGGGGGATCTGGAGAAGGCAGGGGTTGTGATCGCCCATGAAGAACTCGTTGACGGCGCCTTTCGTCGGCGACTTCTCTCGAGGGTCGTAAAGGACGATCTTCATCATTCCTTTGACGACGATGAAGTGGTCCCACTGGACCTTGTGGTAGTGCCAGCCCTTCACGACCCCGGGATAGGCCACCGTGAGGTAGGCCTGGCCGAATTTCTTGAAGATCGGATCGTCGCTGCGGAGCATCTCCATGAGCCTGCCCCGCTCGTCGGGGAGCACCTTCAACCGCCGGCAGGCGGCCTCGTGGATGAGGGGCTTCCCACCGTGCGGCATCACCTCGTTCGTCGGCATCTCAGTCAGCCTTGTTGGCGCCCGTTTTCGCCACGAGGTTCGTGGCCGAGAGGAGCGATTCGAAGGTTCCGGCGTCGGTCCACCACCCGTCCAGGATCTCGAAGGTCATCTCGCCGCGCTCGATGTAGGCGTTGTTCACGTCGGTGATCTCCAGCTCGCCCCGCGCCGAGGGCACGAGGGTCCGGATAATCTCGAAGACCCGGGAATCGTACATGTAGATGCCCGTGACCGCGTAGCGCGATGCCGGCCGCTCGGGCTTCTCCACGATGCGCACGATTCTGTCCCCCTCGATCGTGGGCACTCCGAAACGCTGCGGCTTCTCCACCGGGCTGAGGTGGATGCGCGCCCCCTTCCCCTGCCTGCGGAAGGCCTCCGCGGAGCGCCGGAAGTTCCGCTCGATGATGTTGTCCCCCAGCACCACGCAGACGGGGCCGCCCGCGGTGAAGTACTCGGCCAGGTCGAGGGCCGCGGCGATGCCCCCCTCGCCCACCTGATAGGTGTAGTTGATGTGCTTGAGGCCGAACTCGGAGCCGTTCCCGATGAGCCTCAGGAAGTCGCCCGCGCTGTTCCCGCCCGTCACCAGGAGGATGTCGGTGATGCCGACGTTGAGGAGCGCCCGGATCGGGTAGTAGATCATCGGCTGGTCGTACACTGGCAGGAGATGCTTGTTCGTGATCCGTGTGAGGGGATCGAGGCGCGTGCCGAGTCCTCCGGCCAGGATGACACCCTTCATGACGGCCTGACTTTGCCCGTTGCCGGAGTCACTGTCAACGGCGCTTCGAGCCCGTGCGGGTCCCGGCCGGGCCGCGCCGGCGCCCTTGTCGCGGATCATCGAATCCCCGATAATCAGGCGCCCGGAGGGGGGTGTCCGGAAGAGGCGGATCGATCAACCCTTCAGCGAGCGGGCCGTCCACCGGCCCTCACTGCGTTCCCCGTACCAGGAGCCTTCGAGGCCCCGAGGTCCCGGAGCACCCTTCATGAGGAAGGTCTCTCCGGTGACGTGCCGGAAGGAGAACCGGAACTGGCTGCCCACGATCCTGCCGGAGTGGATCGGCACCGTCGTTCGCCCCACCGTGAGGGTGCCGATGAGCAGATCACCCTCCACGGCGAGCGACACGAGGATGGGCGCGTGCTCGTCGGGGAGACCATCGAGAGCCACCAGCCACCGGCCGGCCACGAGGTCGGCGCCGGTGCGCGGTTTCTCCGGCGGCTCTTCACCGTCTCTCCCGGCAGCGGGAGGAGAGCTGAAGGCCGAGGCGAGGATGAGGCCCACCACGGCCGCCCGGGCCGCGGCCGATCTGAGGTGAGGCCGGAAACTGCGATCCCTCTCCACGTGGATCTCCTGAGGCCGGCAGGCAGGGCGCTCCGGATCGACGAGCGATCCTAATGCAGGCTCCTCTCCCATGAAAGGGATCCTCCGCCGGCTACCCCTCGCCCGCGTCGCTGTCTGGGCGCTCCGGGCCGGTCTCTTCGTCGTCTTCATGGCTTCGCTCCTCCCCTTCGTGGCACGCAGCGGCCCCGTCTCGCGCTTCGTCGCCGCACGCGTCGAGGAGGCCCTCTCCTCCATGACAGGGCACATCGTCCGGATCGGCTCCGCCCACCTGGAGATCTATCCCGTCTCGATCCGGATCCAGGGACTCGAGCTCTCAGGGGCGGATCGCACTTTCGATCCAGCGCTCCTGGCCGTGCGCGACGCCTCCGCGATGCTCTCGCTCGGCGCTCTCATGAGGAGAGAGATCCTCGTGGAGGCCGTGGAGATCGACGGCATCACCCTGGACTGGAGCGGCGAGGCGGCGCCGGCTGCGGAACGCGAAGGGACGACGGAGCCGGGAGGCCGCAGCATCTTCCTGCGCCGCCTCAACGTGCGCAACGGCGAAGTGCGGTGGGCGGGACGCAACGGAGCCTTCCGGCTGGACGCGGAGGCCATCGAGGCCACCGCGGCGTCCTTCCCATGCGCCACGAGCCTCTGCGCCGGGGGGACCGCCCGCGCGGGCCGTCTCGACCTGACCTTCGACGATCACCGCCTGCATGGCGAGGCCGCCACACTCCAGTTCGAGTACGAGGACGGGCAGTTGAAGGTGCCCAGGTTCAAGGTCACCGGGGCCGGACTGGAGATATCGGGGCGCGCGGGATGGGAGGAAGGCCCGCCGTCAGATGTCCAGATGACGGCCCGCGTCGCCGCCGTGGGAGGCGCCCTCGATCCCATGGCAGGTTCGCTGCCCGTGAAGGCGGACGCCCTGGAGGCAGGGCTCACGCTCACCCTTCGCGATGGCGTCGCCGTCCTGGCAGGACGGGCGCAGGTCCGCAATGCCACATGTCTCGAGGACATCCGTGCACGGGCCGCCGGCATGACCTTCAAATACGAGGGGGGGATCTTCACGGCGGAGGTGGACGCCGAGGGGGTCCTCCCTGACACGAAGTGGATCCACCCCGCCGGCGGCGGCCCCCTGCTGGCATCCCTGCGGGTCGACCCGCACGGCACCGGTTCCATGGAGCTGACGGCCGGGCCCTTTCTCTACAAGGACGTCCTCGCCCTCATCGATCCGCGCCTCCCTCGCGCCGATCTCCTGGCGCGAGCAACCGGGGAGCTGCGCTGGAGGGGCGACGAGCGCGGCAGCCTGGAAGGCTCGCTCGAGGTGGCCGCAGAGCCTGCCAGTCCGGGATCACGCCGGAGCGGCTCGGCCGGGGCGCGCGGCACGATCGAGGCCGGGCAGCAGGCAGCCTCCGGGGTGGAGGCGGGCGGTACCGCGGGGGCCGCATCGGAGAGCGCGGAACCTGGAGGCCGCCCCGTCGTGCAGGTGCACGCGACGGCACGGGTCGGAATCGGAGCCGGCCAGATCCACCTCACCGATGGGCACATCATCGCGCCCGGCCTGGAGGCGGGCCTGTCGGGGAGGATCCTCACGGATCGCGAGGAGGCCCAACTGGAGATCCCCATCGCCCGGCTGGATCTCGATCCGACGCTGCGCTCACTCGTGCTGCTGCCCGCCGCCAATCTCGTGCTCGCGCAGGAGCTGAGCGGCACCGCCGCAGGGCAGCTCCAGGTGAGCCTCCGATCCTCCGCCGCCGTCATTCGTGGCTCGCTCACGGGCACGGATCTCTCCCTTCGCCACTCCTCCACCCCCGTGGAGATCCTCCGGGCCGACCTCCCCTTCGTGGCCTCGGGCGGCAAGGTCTCCTTCGACGCGCTCAGCCTCTCCGGCGCAGGATGGACCGTGGCCGGGAGCCTCGATCTGGACACGCAGCCCGGCTGGCCCCTTCGCAGGGCCAACCTGCATTTCCAGGAGATGCCTGCCTCCCCGCTCTGGGAGGCGGCGGCGCTCGATGACATGCAAGGCGGCACCGTCACGGGCAGCGCCCTCTTCGATCTCGACGATGCGGACAGCGCCGGGGGCGAGGGCCGCTTCGACCTGCGCATGACCGGCGGGCGCCTCGTGGGGATCGATCTCACCGAGACCCACCTCCAGGCCACCGAGCGCCTCGGGACCCTTCTCATCGATCGGCTCGAGATCACCTCCGAGGCCGGGCAGACCTCGGCGACGGGATCGTGGGCGCCGGAGACGGGCGTCGGGGAGATCGACGTCTCCGCTCACGATCTGCAGCTTCGGGATCTGCTCGCCCGCTGGGCCCCCGGGCGGGAAGGGGACGAGGGGCTCCTGACGATCGAGGGCAAGGTGAGAGTGAGGCCCGGTGCGATCGAATTCTCAGGAGATGGCATCGCCATGGGGCTCACGACGGCGGGCTTTCCCCTCGGGACTCTGCGAGCTCCGCGGATCGAATACTCTTCTGGTGAGGGCGCCACCGGCCTCGAGATGGACGTCGAGGTCCCTTCCCTGGGCGTCGCCGGCCTCGTGCGGCTCGGCCCCGGAGAAGACGCACCGATGACGCTCGCGCTGGCCACGCGCGACCTGGACCTCGCGAAGCTCCGGCCCCTTCTCAGTGAGGCGATCCTTCCCGGGCTGGGCGGACGGGCGGACCTCATGCTCGCAGGCACCATCCCATTGAAAGATCCCTGGTCCGCGGAGCTGGACGCGCGCCTTCACAGGCTGTCGCTGGAGGTCGCCGGCCTCACCTTCTCGATGACGGGCGAGCCCTCGCTGAGAATGCGAGGCGGCGAGCTCGAGCTGGACGAAACCCGCCTTCTCGGACAAGGCACGGATCTGTCGATGTCAGGGATCTACGACCTGCGCTCCGGGCGCGCCGGCACGGGGAGAGTGTCGGGCACCTTCGACGCTGGGCTTCTTGCTCTCGTGATTTCGGGGCTTGACGCGCGCGGGACCGCGGGGGTGGACCTCGATATCGCGGCCGAAGGGGACCGCATCGAATACCGCGGCCGCCTCACCGCCTCGGGCGTGAGGCTCAACTACCCCGGCTCGCCCTCTCCCGTGGAGAGCCTCACGATCACGGCGACGGTGGATCCGACGGGGAAGATCGAGGCGAACGAGATTTCCTTCGACTTCGCGGGAGGGAAGGTGACGGGAAGCGGAACGGGGCGCCTCGAAGGGCTCCGGATCGCCGAGGCGGAGATCCGGCTGACGGGCACCGGCATGTCCACCGAGCCCTTCCCCGCTCTCGCCGTCCTCTACGACGCCCAGACGGTGATCACGGTGGCGGGCACCCGAGTCAACCTCGCCGGGCGCATGGACATCGTGCGAGCGGTCTACCGGAAGGAGTTCGGGCTTCAGGGGACGAGCGCGCTCGGCGGGAGGCGCGTCGTGCCCGACGAGCAGGCACGGCGGGGAGGGTCCGACTTCAGCCTGGACGTCGACATCGTCGCTCCCTCGGGCGTGCTGGTGAGGAACGAGTCGGCGCAGCTCGAGGGATCGGCCAACCTCAAGGTGACGGGCACCCTCGGCCGTCCGGAGCTCACGGGGAGGATCGGCCTCTTCGAGGGGGGGACTTTCAGGTTCCGCGACGTCACGTACAGGAGCGCCGGCGGCGGGATGCTCTTCGACGACCCCGACAGGATCGATCCGCTCCTGAACTTCTCGGCGGTCGCCGACGTCAAGGAGTACACCATCACGCTGAGCGTCCTCGGCAGGTACTCCAACCCGAGGTTCGAGCTCTCCTCCGAGCCTTCCCTCTCCCAGCGGGACATCGTCTCCCTCCTCGTGACGGGAGAGATCCAGGAGACGACCTCCGGGACCGAAGCCGGAGCGGGGCTCGTGGCGGAAGAGAACGTCGCCCTGTATTTGACCGCGCCTCTGTCCGATACGCTCACCAGCACGGTCGGCCGCGCCCTGAGACTGACGACCGTCCAGCTCGCTCCGCAGTTCGTCAACGGGAGCGCCGATCCCACGGCGCGCCTGACGCTGACAAAGCGTGTCTCGCCGCGCCTCTTCTTCACCTACTCGGACAACCTGGGCACCAGCCAGGACGAGATCTACCAGATGGAGTACGAGCTGAGCCGCGCCTGGCAGCTCATAGGCCTGCGCGACAGCGACGGCTCAATCTCCGGAGATCTCCGCTTCCGCCACTACTGGGGCGGGCCACCCCGCAGCGCTTCGGCCCACCCCATCCCGGGAGGCGCGGCCTCCCCGCAGCGCGAGATCTCCCGCGTCTTTTTCGAAGGAAGTCCTCTGGGCGACGAGAGCACGCTCAGGAAGAGGGCCGGGATCCATCCCGGCAAGCTCTACTCGCGGGCCGACGTCCTCGAGGGGCGCGAGGAGCTGCGGCAGTGGCTCGCCGAGGAAGGTTACCCTCTTGCCTCCATCCGGGTGGAGGAGAGTGAGCGGGAGAGAGAAGACGGGTCGAAGGTCGTGGATCTGAAGTACATCGTCGATCCTGGAGAGAAGATCCAGCTTGAGATCGACGGTCTGCGCAAAAAGAGCGCCTACGAGAGAGACGTGCAGGAGGAGTGGCTCCGTGGAACCCACGTGGAGGACCTCGCCGCAATGGGAGAGCTGGCCATCGAGCAGCGGCTCGGGAGCCGTGGTTACGCGGCCGCCACCGTCTCCAACCAGGTGATCGAGGACCAGGGCAAGGTGCGCATCCGCTACGAGGTGGATCAGGGTCCAAAAGTCTCCGTGCAGTCGATCCGCTTCTCCGGAGCCGGCTCGGTTCCCGCCGAGGAGCTCCTGAGGGCGATGGGCACGCAGGAGGATCGGTGGAACAGCTCCGGCATCCTGCTCTCTCCGCTCCTGGCGGGGGACGTGGATGCCATACGGGCGGTCTACTTGAGCCACGGCTACCTCGACGTCGTCGTGGGCCATCCCGCCGTGACCTTCTCCGACGACCGGCGAACGGCTTCGATCGAGATCCCCGTCACGGAGGGCGAGCCCTGGCGCGCCGGCGAGGTCGTCATCGAAGGAGCCATGAGCTTTCCGGCCGCAGGCCTGGCCGAGGCCACGCTCATCACGCCGGGAACGCTCCTGCGCCCATCGGTCATCCAGGCCGCCGAGGAGCGCGTGCGAGATCTCCTGGATGCCAACGGCTACCACACCGTCCGCGTGCAGAGCCGCGTCGACGGAGAGCCGGAGAGGGCCCGGGTCGTTCTCGCGATCGAGGAGGGGCCGCGGCAGACCGTGGAGCGAGTCCACATCCGCGGGAACGAGCGAACGGCGGACCGGGTCATCGAGCGGGAGATCGATCTGCTGCCCGGCGACCCCTTGAGCCGCAACGCCCTCATCGAGATCCAGAGGAAGCTCTACGCGTTGGGGCTCTTCCGCTCCGTGGACGTCAGGGCCGAGACGCTTCCCGAGAGCCCGGATCGCGCGACGGTCGTCGTGCGCGTCGTGGAAGGGGATCCCATCGTGACGGGCTTCGGCGTGGGCTACGACACCGAGGAGCAGCTCCAGGAACTGGTGCACGTGGGCCACAGCAACGTCTTCGGAACCGGAAGGGCCGTCTCCCTGCTCGCGCGCGCCAGCAGCGTCAACCGCCGCGCCCAGGCCAGCCTCACCGATCGCCGGCTCTTCGGCGTCCCCTTCGAGGGGACCTTGACGGCCGCGTGGGAGGAGGAGGAGCGGGAGTCCTTCGACGTGAGGCGCACGAGCGCCGGCATCCAGTTCAGGAAAAAGCTGACCTCCCGGCTGACAGCCCTGGGCCGCTACGAGCTGTCCGACGTCGACCTGCTCTCCGTCGAGATCGATCCGGCGACAACGCTCGACGACGAGGACCAGGAGATCCTCGACGAGGCCGTGCGCCTGGGCCAGGCGGGAGGCTCACTCGCGAGGGACACGAGGGACGACATCGTGGCGCCGACCCGGGGCAGCTTCGCCACCGCGGATCTCGGGATGTACTCGGAGATCTTCGGCTCGCAGGACACCTTCGCCAAGCTCTACCTCCGCGGCTCGCGTTACTTCGCCACCCGAGGCGGGATCGTGTTCGGCCTCGCCGCACGGCTCGGCCACGAGGAGCCTTTTGGCGGCACGCTGGCGGTTCCGCTCACGGCACGCTTTTTCTCAGGTGGCGACAACACGCTGCGCGGCTTCAAGGTGGACGAGGCCGGCCCGCTGGACTTCACGTCGGAGGAGCCCGTCGGCGGTGAGTTCCAGATCCTCCTTAATGGCGAAGTGAGGTTCCCCATCTTCAGAGCCCTCAAGGGCGTCCTCTTCTACGACCTCGGCAATACTTTTTTTTCAGTGCACGATTTCAGGGCGGGGGGCACGGAGATCATCACGAGCGAGGTCTCGCGGATCGGTGACTGCGCCTACAACCTCGACCCGACCACCAACCCGAGCGTCCCCATGAACGAACGCACCTGCCCCGTGGCGATCCAGGACGGGCTGCGGCACACGCTCGGAGCCGGGCTCCGCCTCGACACCCCGGTGGGCCCGATCCGGCTCGAGGTGGGCCGCAAGATGGACCGCCGCTTCGGGCGGGAGGAGTTCGACCTGGGGCAGGGCTTCAGCGTGGACAAGAGCCGCGAGGAGAGCCTCTACGAGATCTTCCTGAGCATCGGATCGGCCTTCTGACCTCCGGCGACCCCGGCAAGCCACAGCGCGGGCAGGCTTCCAAGCAGGCTTCGGCGCGCCTGCGGTAATATCCGCACGGCCTTCCCACAGGAACCCTGCCTCGCGAGAGGCCGTATAGGGAGGCAGGATCGGGCGCCCTCATGATCATCCAGGTCGACAACATCACCCTTCTCTACGGTCGCAATCGCGCCCTCGACGGAGCCACGGCCGCCTTCTCCGACGGGGCGATGGGGCTGCTGGGCCCGAACGGCGCCGGCAAGACGTCGCTGCTCAAAGTCCTGCTCGGATTCCTCAAGCCCACCTCCGGCACCGCCCGCGTCCTCGACATGGACGTGGCCACGAGGCCGCTCGACGTGCGCCAGGCCATCGGGTACATGCCCGAGGTCGACTGTCATATCCCCGGCATGAACGCCGTTCAGCTCTGCACCTACGCCGGCGAGCTCTGCGGGATGCCGAGGACCGAGGCCATCCAGAGGGCCCACGAGGCGCTCTACTACGCAAGCCTCGGAGAGGCACGCTACCGGCCCGTCGAGACCTACTCCACCGGGATGAAGCAGCGGGTGAAGCTGGCGCAGGCTCTGGTCCATGGGCCGAGGCTGGTCTTCCTCGACGAGCCCACGAATGGGCTGGATCCGAAGGGGCGCATCGAGATGCTCCAGCTCATCCGCGACCTCTCGCGCAGGAAGGGTGTCAACGTCGTCCTCTCGAGCCACATCCTCCGGGACGTCGAGGAGACCTGCACGTCGGTCGTGATGCTCTCGAAGGGGAAGGTCGTCCGCCAGGGCCCCATCGCCGAGCTAGAGAAGGCCATCGCAAACCTCTTCGAGGTGCGCCTCAAGGGAGACGCCGAAGAGAGGGATCGCTTCGCGGCCGCGGTCACCGGGCAGGGCGCGACCTGGAAGCCCATGAACGACGGGCTCCTGGAGGTAGCGCTGCACAATGGAATGGGCTCCGAGGCCGTCTTCAGGGCCGCAGGCGAGGCGGGCGTCCAGGTCCGGCACCTGAAGCGGCGCGTCCCCAGCCTCGAGGAGATCTTCGCGCGGGCCGTGGGGCTCGATCAGGGTGAGGGATAGCTTCGATGCCCATCTACGATCAGTCCTACCGGCCCTACCGGGGCCTCCTCTCCTCCCACGCCCTGCGCTGGTGGACCATCACGCGGTCGGGCATCCAGCAGCTCCTCGCGAAGCGCATCTTCCTGGTCATGCTCACGCTCACCTTCTTCCCGCCCGTGGTCTTCGGCTTCCAGATCTGGTTCTCGCACCAGTTTCCCGATCAGCAGTTCGTGAAGATCGACAACACGCTGTTCAGGAACCTGATGGAGATCCAGCTCTTCTGGTTCCTGATCCTGGGCATCTACCCCGGCACGGGCCTCATCGCCAATGACCTTAGATGGAACGCCATCCAGCTCTACCTCTCCAAGCCTCTCACCAAGATCGACTACGTCGTGGGGAAGCTGGCGATTCTCGTCACTTTCCTCCTGGGCGTCACGCTCGTCCCCTGCCTGCTGCTCTTCGCGCTCGAGCTCGGGCTTTCCTCGGACTTCGCATTCCTCGCGGCCTACTGGTGGATTCCCTTCGCGGTCATCGGCTACTCGCTGATCGCGTCGGTCTCATGGGCGATGATCGTCCTCGCGCTCTCCTCGCTCAGCAAGAGCAGCCGCTTCGTCGGCGTCATGCTCTTCGCGATGATCGTCCTCAGCACGGTCTTCGGCGCCTTCTACGCCACCATCACGCGGCAGACCGGCGTCATCACGGTGTCCGTCGTCGAGGAGCTCAAGATGCTCACCTACGTCTTCTTCGGCGGCACGAGCGATTCAGGCGAGCACGGGCTCCTGGCCGTCGTGATGCTGACCGGCTTCGTCGCCGTCTCGGCACTGATCCTCCGCTTCAAGGTGCGGGCGGTGGAGGTCGTCACGTGAACGGCAACGGCCCTGGCCCCGTGGCGCCTCCCGTCCCGGGCGCGGTCCTGACCTGCCGCGGCCTGTCGCGCTGGTACGGCCAGGTGATCGGGATCAACGACGTGAACCTGGACATCGGCCCGGGCGTCACGGGCCTGCTCGGCCCTAATGGCGCCGGCAAGTCCACTCTGCTGAAGCTGATCACGGGCCAGCTCAAGCCAAGCCGCGGCTCTCTCACGCTCCTTGGCCAGCAGGTCTGGGACAACCCCGACGTCCTGCGCCAGCTCGGGTTCTGCCCCGAGCAGGATGCCTTCTACGAGTTCCTCACGGGCCTCGCCTTCGTGACCTCCCTGGCCCGCATGAACGGCTACGCCCCCGCCGAGGCGCGACGGCGCGCTCTCGCGGCTCTCGAGCAGGTCAACCTCCTCGAGCACAAGGACCGCAAGATCGGGGGCTACTCCAAAGGGATGCGGCAGAAGGTCAAGCTGGCGCAGGCCATCGTGCACGAGCCACGTGTGCTGATCCTCGACGAGCCGCTCTCGGGGATGGACCCGCTGGCGAGGATCACGACGATCCGGCTCATCCGCGAGCTGGGGGCCGCGGGTGGGACGGTGATCGTCTCGAGCCACATCCTCCACGAGGTGGAATCCATGACCCGATCGATCCTCCTCGTGGCCAACGGCAGGATCGTGGCCGAGGGAGACGTCCACGAGATCCGCGACCTGATCGACGAGCATCCCCACCGGATCTTCCTGGAGACCCCCCAGGTGCGGGAGCTGGCCGGGGCCCTCGTGGGCTGGGAGGACGTGCAGGGGATCCGGGTGGACGGCGGAGGGATCATCGTGGAGACCATCCGGCCCGACGCCTTCTACTCCAAGCTGCCCGCACTCGTCATCGACCGCGGGCTGAAGATCGACTCCATGATCACGGCCGACGACAATCTCCAGGCCGTCTTCGATTACCTGGTGCGCTGATGGAGCCACTCAAGGCCGTCGTCGGACTTTCATTCCGGCTGATGCTGCGGAACCGCAAGACGCTCGTCATGGCCATCCTCGCCCTGGCGCCTCCGGCGTTCTCCCTGCTCGGCGTGGCCGTTGCGAGGGTGAGCGAGAACGCCTCGGGCTTCACGGGATTCGGGCTGGCCTCCGAGCTCTTCGAATCGGCCTACATCCACGGTTACCTGATCTTCCTGCCGCTCTTCTACGCGACTTCCTTCATCCGCGAAGAGGTCGACGACAAGACGATTACCTACCTCTTCGTCAGGCCCATCCCGAGGATGACCATCTACCTCGGCAAGTACATCGCCGGCACGCTGGCCTGCGTGGTCCTGATCGTGCCTTCAGCCGCCCTGACCTTCGTGGTGCTGAGCACGCTCGATCCGCCTTCGGAAGCCTTCCGCCACACCGGCGTCATCCTCCTGGATCTCGGGATACTGGTCCTGGGGACGCTGGCCTACTGTGCTCTCTTCGGGGCCTTCGGAACAGTCCTGAAGCGCCCGTTGCTGTGGGGCATCATCTTCGCGGTCCCCTGGGAGATCTTCGTCACCTACCTCCCCGGCTACATCCACAACTTCACGATCCTCCACTACCTGCTGAGCCTGCTGCCGCACCCCTCGGCTCAGCGCGGCGTCCTCAGGATCTTCGAAGCCCTCACGGCCTCGCAGATCGCCCCCGTGCCCCTGGCCATCATCACGCTGCTGATCGTTCCGACCGCCCTCGTCGCCCTGGGGAGCTGGGTGGTCTCGCGACGTGAGTACCTCCTGGAGGCCTGAACGAGAGTCCGCGATCCTGCTTCGTTCTCCCGCGCGGCACGCCCGGGCCTCCCGCCCGGCTCCGCCTCGCTTCACGTCCGCTAGGAACATCTCCCGTCGTGGCCCGGGCCGCCCTGCCGCCGCATGAGGGCCGGACCCTGCATGCGGTGAGGTGGTGACGCCGTTGCCCGCCGGCGACATGCGCCGGAACCGCTGGCTCGTCGCCGCGGGTTGCGCGGCTCTGCTCTTCACCGGCCTCGCCCGGCTGCCCCTTCTCGATCCCGACGAGGGCCGCTACGCCCGCACCGCCCAGGAGATGATCGCGAGGGACGACTTCATCGTCCCCCACTTCGACGGCGAGCCGCGCCTACAGAAGCCCGTCCTCTTCTACTGGCTCGAGATCGCCAGCTTCGGGGCCTTCGGCTTCACGGAGAGCGCCGCCCGCCTTCCCTCCGCACTCGCCGGGGCCGGGACCCTCCTCTGGCTCTACGCATTCGCGCGCACGCGCGCCGGCGAGCGCACCGCCCTGCTGGCCTGCGCCCTCCTGGCCACCACGCCTCTCTTCCTGGCGCTCGCGCACGCGGCGACCACCGACATGACGCTGACCTTCTTCGTCT